>NZ_FZNQ01000045.1 GCF_900188065.1 Halorubrum vacuolatum | reverse complement strand
ATCTGATGTGAGCCTTGGTAGTTCGGTGTCATCCGGAACGCTGGATGCATCGGACACCATATAGACCATGCAATGGTGTTTTGACCCGAACGATCACCTCGTTCGGTCAAAACCCGCCATAACCCCCTCGAGCTGGGAATCAAGCTCGAGGAACCATTCCGGTTGATCCTGCCGGAGGCCATTGCTATTGGGATCCGATTTAGCCATGCTAGTTGTACGAGTTCAGACTCGTAGCGAACAGCTCAGTAACACGTGGCCAAACTACCCTTCGGAGCACCATACCCTCGGGAAACTGAGGCTAATAGTGCATTCCACACTCAGCCTGGAATGGCGAGTGTGACAAACGCTCCGGCGCCGAAGGATGTGGCTGCGGCCGATTAGGTAGACGGTGGGGTAACGGCCCACCGTGCCGATAATCGGTACGGGTGGTGAGAGCCAGAACCCGGAGACGGAATCTGAGACAAGATTCCGGGCCCTACGGGGCGCAGCAGGCGCGAAACCTTTACACTGCACGCCAGTGCGATAAGGGGATCCCAAGTGCGTAGGCATAGAGCCTACGCTTTTGTACACCGTAGGGAGGTGTACGAATAAGGGCTGGGCAAGACCGGTGCCAGCCGCCGCGGTAATACCGGCAGCCCAAGTGATGGCCGATCTTATTGGGCCTAAAGCGTCCGTAGCTGGCCGCACAAGTCCATCGGGAAATCCACCCGCTCAACGGGTGGACGTCCGGTGGAAACTGTGTGGCTTGGGACCGGAAGGCGCGACGGGTACGTCCGGGGTAGGAGTGAAATCCCGTAATCCTGGACGGACCGCCGATGGCGAAAGCACGTCGCGAGAACGGATCCGACAGTGAGGGACGAAAGCTAGGGTCTCGAACCGGATTAGATACCCGGGTAGTCCTAGCCGTAAACGATGCCTGTTAGGTGTGGCTCCCACTACGAGTGGGTGCTGTGCCGTAGGGAAGCCGCTAAACAGGCCGCCTGGGAAGTACGTCCGCAAGGATGAAACTTAAAGGAATTGGCGGGGGAGCACTACAACCGGAGGAGCCTGCGGTTTAATTGGACTCAACGCCGGACATCTCACCAGCATCGACTGTAGTCATGACGGTCAGGTTGATGACCTTACCACGAGCTACAGAGAGGAGGTGCATGGCCGCCGTCAGCTCGTACCGTGAGGCGTCCTGTTAAGTCAGGCAACGAGCGAGACCCGCATCCTTACTTGCCAGCAACGCTGTGAAGCGGTTGGGGACAGTAGGGAGACTGCCGTGGCCAACACGGAGGAAGGAACGGGCAACGGTAGGTCAGTATGCCCCGAATGTGCTGGGCAACACGCGGGCTACAATGGTCGGGACAGAGGGTTCCTACCCCGAGAGGGGACGGTAATCTCAGAAACCCGATCGTAGTTCGGATTGTGGGCTGAAACTCGCCCACATGAAGCTGGATTCGGTAGTAATCGCGTGTCAGCAGCGCGCGGTGAATACGTCCCTGCTCCTTGCACACACCGCCCGTCAAAGCACCCGAGTGAGGTCCGGATGAGGCGTACCACGTACGTCGAATCTGGGCTTCGCAAGGGGGCTTAAGTCGTAACAAGGTAGCCGTAGGGGAATCTGCGGCTGGATCACCTCCTACTGACCCGGGACTCTCTGCTACAGAGAGCCCACCTTCGACCGTCACCACGACGGTCACTATTCATTTGCACGGTCACTGGCGTCCACGCAGCCACCGTTCCGGACACTTCAGAACTACCAAGGCTCACAAAACACGCGAACAACCCTTCTCTACGACGCGTAGGAAGGTGGGCTCATAGCTCAGCGGTAGAGTGCCTCCCTTGCAAGGAGGATGCCCTGGGTTCGAATCCCAGTGAGTCCATGTCAGCCTTCAAGCGAATCCGTCGCCCTTACATAGGCGGCGTGGTTCGGTTGAAGTAGACGACCGATGCACCATTCCGGGAAACCGCGAATGGGAAGGGTTCGACGAACGCCCCGCCAGGGCGATTCGATGACGACCGTGTATACGTGCGATCCAGACGTCCACTGAACTCATCCGAGTTCGTGGAACGTCAGTAAACCATATACAGTCGGTGACTTTTCGAAGTCACAGACACACTACTGGCTACTGTGCCAGCTGGTGAATGGCTCGGCTCGAGAGCCGACGACGGACGTGCCAAGCTGCGAAAAGCCTGAGGGACCCGCATGGAGGGAAAGAACTCAGGATCTCCCAATCGGAATCCGTATCACAATTGCCACGCGCAATAGGGAACTCCCCGAATTGAAACATCTCAGTAGGGGAAGGAAGAGAACGCAACCGCGATGTCGCTAGTAACCGCGAGTGAACCCGACACAGCCCAAACCGAAGGTCTTACGACCAATGTGGTGTTCGGGCTGACAACCAAGCACTGACCCGCTAGCTGAAGTCTCCTGGAACGGAGCGTGAAACAGGGTGACAACCCCGTAAGCTAGTGCAGTACAACCGGCGTCAGTTCCAGAGTAGCGGGGGTCGGATATCCTCCGTGAACGACTCAGGCATCCCCTGAGAAGGCTAAACACTCCTCGAGACCGATAGCGAACAAGTAGCGTGAGCGAACGCTGAAAAGCACCCCGAGAAGGGCGGTGCAATAGGGCCTGAAATCAGTTGGCGATCGAGCGACAGGGCGTAGAAGGCGTCTCAGAAAACGAACAGAGAGCGATCTCTCAGTAGGAACTGAGACGAGCCGGCGTCGTGTCGTGCGTTTTGAAAAACGACCCAGGGAGTGTACCTACATGGCGAGTCTAACTCGTGTATCGAGGGAGGCACAGGGAAACCGATACGGCCGCAGTCTTCCGACCAGGGCCACCGTGTTCAAGCGCGGGGAGCCACGTGGGTACGACCCGAAACCAGGCGATCTATGCATAGGCAGGGTGAAGCGTGGCGAAAGCCACGTGAAGGCCCGTTAGAGTTGGTGTCCTACAATACCCTCTCGTGATCTATGTATAGGGGTGAAAGGCCCATCGAGCCTGGCAACAGCTGGTTCCGACCGAAACATGTCGAAGCATGACCTCACCAGAGATAGCCCGCGGGGTAGAGCTACCGATTGGATGACTCGCCTCCGAGAGGAGTCGACCATCCTGTCAAACTCCGAACCCGCAGGCGTCGTAGATGGTGGGAGTCCGGTGCGCGGGGTAAGCCTGTGTACCATGAGGGGAACAACCCAGAGCCGGGTTAAGGTCCCAAAGTGTAGATTAAGTGCAATCGAAAGGTGGTCTCAAGCCCTAAACAGCCGGGAGGTGAGCTTAGAAGCAGCTACCCTCTAAGAAAAGCGTAACAGCTTACCGGCCGAGGTTTGAGGCGCCCAAAATGATCGGGGCTCAAATCTACCACCGAGACCTGGCCGCATCCTTCAACGGATGACCGCGTAGGTCGGCGTACTGTCCGGATGGAAGCACGGGTGAGAGCTCGTGTGGACCGTTCAGTAACGACAATCCTGGTCACAGTAGCAGCGATAGTCGGGTGAGAACCTCGACGGCCTGATGTGCAAGGGTTCCTCGGCACTGCCAATCAGCCGAGGGTCAGCCGGTCCTAAGTCTCGCCATAACTTGACCGAGACGACGGGAAACTGGTTAATATTCCAGTGCCATCATGCAACAAAAGTCGACGCCGTGTGGACCGCTGAGCCGGGCTTTCGCCCGGTCGAATTGAGGAACCTCGTGGAAGCCGTCATGGCAGGAAGCGAGAGAAGCTCAAGAGAGCGCAAGTCAGCCGTACACAGGGCCCGTGAAAAGACGAGCATGATGTCCGTACCGAGATCCGACACAGGTGCACTGCCAGAGCAAGGCAAGGCCTGTCGGGAGAACCGACGTTAGGGAATTCGGCAAGTTAGTCCCGTACCTTCGGAAGAAGGGATGCCTGCTTTCGACGAAGCAGGTCGCAGTGACTCGGGCGCTCCGACTGTCTAATAACAACACAGGTGACCGCAAATCCGTAAGGACTGGTACGGTCACTGAATCCTGCCCAGTGCGGGTATCTGAACACCTCGTACAAGAGGACGAAGGACCCGTCAACGGCGGGGGTAACTATGACCCTCTTAAGGTAGCGTAGTACCTTGCCGCTTCAGTAGCGGCTTGCATGAATGGATAAACGAGAGCGCCACTGTCCCAACGTTGGACCCGGTGAACTGTACGTTCCAGTGCGGAGTCTGGAGACCCCCAAGGGGAAGCGAAGACCCTATAGAGCTTTACTGCAGGCTGTCGCTGAGACGTGGTCGCCGATGTGCAGCATAGGTAGGAGGCATTACAGAGGTGCGCGCGCCAGCGCGTCGCCCAGCCGTCATTGAAATACTACCCGTCGGTGACTGCGACTCTCACTCCGGGAGGAGTACACCGGTAGCCGGGCAGTTTGACTGGGGCGGTACGCGCTCGAAAAGATATCGAGCGCGCCCGAAGATCACCTCATCCGGGTCGGGAACCCGGAGAAGAGCGCAAGAGCAGAAGGTGGTCTGACAGTGTCATTCCCAACGAGTGACGCTGACGCGAAAGCGTGGTCTAGCGAACCTACGAGGCTCCCGGATGGGGCCCGTAGATGACAGAAAAGCTACCTTAGGGATAACAGAGTCGTCACCCGCAAGAGCACATATCGACCGGGTGGCTTGCTACCTCGATGTCGGTTCCCTCCATCCTGCCCGTGCAGAAGCGGGCAAGGGTGAGGTTGTTCGCCTATTAAAGGAGGTCGTGAGCTGGGTTTAGACCGTCGTGAGACAGGTCGGCTGCTATCTATTGGGGGTGTTTGAGGTACCTGACGTGAACGAACGTATAGTACGAGAGGAACTACGTTTGGTCGCCACTGGTGTACCGGTTGTTCGAGAGAGCAGATGCCGGGTAGCCACGCGACACGGGGTAAGAGCTGAATGCATCTAAGCTCGAAACCCACATGAAAAAGAGGTACCCTGGAGGTCACTCGTAGAAGACGAGTTCGATAGACTCGGGATGTACGCGCCGAGGCAACGAGGCGTTGAGTCCACGAGCACTAACAGACCGAGCCACAGTCATACGGTTTGACTGAGGTTTCGCGACTCGCATGAGTTCAGGCGGTAACTGGATCGCACGTATAGACGGTTGGCAGAGAGACGCACGCGGCGCGTATCGTCGGAGCCATCGACGCAGGTTGCATAATGTTCGGTTCGAGTCCGGACGTCGACATAGAGGCGGCCAGAGCGGTGAGGTCACACCCGTACCCATCCCGAACACGGAAGTTAAGCTCACCAGCGTACTGGATGGTACTGGAGTGAGAGATCCTCTGGGACGTGCAGTTCGCCGCCTCG
>NZ_FZNQ01000048.1 GCF_900188065.1 Halorubrum vacuolatum | reverse complement strand
AGAGACGGATTTCGGATGTCAAACCAATCTGTCTCTTCGCTTTCTACAGCAATAACGCAGTCGTAGCCGTTGCGTCTAGCGAAACTACAGAGCCGAGACTCATGGATGGACGTGTAAGGGGTCATCGAACAGTTCGAATACCCAATTCACCGCGACTGTTGATCATTCAGTACAGAGCACGTACCATCTTCAGATGAAGAGAGAACTAACTTGTTCCAGGGACTTAAATAAATTAAAAGGGTTTGGAAATGCATGTCACACGCTCCCAAACCCCCCTTCGTTTCGATTGGAAAGGTCAGTCGTCGATCTTGTGCCAGTCTTCTTCGTACCTTGCACAAAGATAGCCAGTACATCCGTCTACATTATCCGAAGGTGTGTATGCGGCTTGGAACCTGCACGGTCATCATCAAACTGCAGGATCGGAGGCTCCGACTGTCACGGCTCAGTCGCTAGCGGCTGGCGTCACTTGGCGGAAAGGACCGTCAGTACGGCGAGCGCCGCAAGCGCCAGAAACGCCTCTTCGAAGAATCCGCGGTCGGCCGCCGCTCCGACGAGGACCGGGCTCATCGCGCCGACGGTAAACGAGATCGTCCGAAGAATTCCGAACCTGGTTCTTTGAATGTCGTCGGGGTGTGAGAGGATCAGGTGCGTCTGGATCACCGTTACAAAGCCGAGAAACGTACTCAAACATACTTAAGATAATACGACACACAAGGATTGACATGGATGAGCGGATTAACGTTCTCTATGTGGATGACAACCCTCGGTCTCTATCGGTGAGCGGACAACAGCTGGCAGAAGACGAGCGAATTGAACTGGAAACTGCCACTACCGCTACAGAAGGCAAAAAACTGCTTGACAAGACTGAATACGACTGCGTTGTCAGTGATATACAGATGCCGGAACAGGATGGGTTCGATTTCCTCGAAACGATCAGGGAAAGCCATCCGAACGTTCCATTTATCTTTTATAGCTCTATTCAGTCGGAAGAAATGATCAAAAAAGTACTCAATTCGGAGGCGACCGATTTTGTTCCAAAGTCTATCGGTACGGTTTCTCACCATCTCCTCAGTAGACGAATTGTTATTGCAGTCGAACACTGTCAAACGAAGCAGTATATCAAGGAACTTGAATCACTGCAGTAATTATTTCGATTACTAGATTCAGATATTTATATGATCATAGACAAATTCGCATGCTATTCTACAAGTGTAGAGAGTAATTATATCTACAGAGCATGTGCAGGTGTGGTATGGAAACACAGCATCAAATTCTATTCGTCTACGATAATGCTGCAGCACTAGAAGCACGCACAGAGATACTGAACACCTATACTCAGCTTAGAGTAAAAATGGCCACAAATGTGGCTGAAGCTCGATCTGAACTCTTACGGGACAGATATGATTGCGTCATCAGTGGCTACACGTACCGGAACAGCACAGGCCTTGAATTCCTGCGTGAGGTGAGAGAAGATCACCCAACACTGCCATTTCTTCTCCTGGCAGACGAGTTACATCCAGACATAATCAGGGATGCATTCGACGCAGAACTGACTGATTACGTCACGCCACAAATATGCCAAGCGTCATATGATCTACTCGTTCACCGAATCGAACAAGCAATCGAACTGGTCAAAGATCCCATACAGAAGCAAGATACCAACCGGCTTGCTATCAATGGAAATTCGGCATAACAGCAGAGAGAATCACTTCAAACGAGGACATCTTCGATGTGAAGTTGTCTTATACCGTCGGGGAACGCACCGCTGTCTTCTGGATGCGCCGTCACCAGCAAATAATCAGTATGCTCTGAAAGATACGATGTCAGTTTGTTCGTTCGTTCGGCGTCAATGGACTCTATCGCGTCAAGGAGAATGAATGGGATAGATTCTCTGACGTCGTGGACAATATAGCCTGCAACGGCGAGGACGATTCCGATCACCTCACGTTCGCTTGTGCTCAATGTTCGTATCGTATCTTCGTAGGCCTGTCCATCTTCGGTCGTGCGGACCACGTGGAGTACGAACCCGTCAGCACGTCCTGTCGTGTACTCGCCGACCTTCCGCTCTACCCAGACGCGCTTGATGTTATCATACGCTAATTCGTCGATAACCTCGGCCATCACTGTATTTATTGTATCGACCGTCTCACACTCGATGTCGTAGATCCGCGTCCGGAGCTGTTCCAGACGGTCGTTGAGTTCATCGTATCCGGTCTCCAGTGATTCACGGTCCGAAACCGTCTCCGTTATGTCCTCAATTTTAGCTTCGATGTCCTCAATCTGGCTCTCGATCTGGCCGCGTTCGTAGGTCAATTCGTTCACACGCTCGTGCAGTTCGACGTACGCGTTGTCCGTCTCGTCTTCAACATCTGCAGCTTTCGCTTCCAGCGATTCGATCTCGGATTCGAGATCGCGCTGTTGAGATTCGAGCTGATCAATCGTCGATTTAGTTCCCTCAATTTCGTTTTTGAGTGTCCGCATTCGTTCCCGCAATCGTTTGATGTCGCGTTTCTGCTCGCGTCGTCGTTGTAGCGTTGTCTGTAGCTCGTCGATTTCGTTTTCGATGTCGTCACGCGTGCGTCGTTTCTCCGCAACGGCGTCCTGGAGGTGCTTGACCTGTTCGTTGATTACGTCTTCCGTTACGGTGCCTCCACACATGAGACAGTCGACTTCATCGTCTCGGTGCAACGCATCTGTCAAGTGTTCAGCATCGTCGGCGTCGTCTGCTTTCGGGAGTGTAATTTCGTCGCGACTGAGTGTCTTTCTACTCGCGTCGACGATCGTCTGGAGTAACTGGATCGTACTGTCGATGGTGCGCTTACGCGAACGGAGGTCGTCAATGCGCGCTTCGAGTTCAGTTTCATCCTTCGGATCGACATCTCCAGTCTTGTCTTTTAGATCAGATTCTACGGTTTTGATCTCGTCTCGATAACTCTCGAGTACCTGCCGTTGTGTCTCTACGGTGTTCGCGACGTCACGGTAATCCGACCGTCTCGCCTCGAGTTGTTCAAGCACGTCGTCGTCCCTCCCGTCTCGTTCGTCATCTAGTGATTCGATTTCCGCTCGCGTCTCTTCGATAGTTTCGACGACATCGTCGAGGTTGTTGCGTAATTCCGACCGCTTAGACCGGAGCTCTGGGAGCCGTTTCTCGAGTTCGTCGTAGTGCTGTAGTGTCTCTTCTGTCTCGGCACGGTCTCGTTTAACCTGCTTGATTTCGACGTCGATCTGGTCGGTGTCAACCGGTTTCATGAGCTGTTCGTACAGTTCGGTTTCATCCATCCGCTCGACGCTCTCGCGCAGAGGGTTGTCCTCAAGTAATCGAACGAACTGATCACAGATGTCTGTCTGGTCTGTCAACGTACGCGACTGGACTGTTGTGGTTCCATCTGTCCGGTCGATCTCGACCGTGTATTCCTCGTCATTGACTACCAGCTTCACCCGCCCCTCGTCGGCGTCCGTTTTGGGTTCAGGAACACGAGCACCCAGAGCACCAGCAATTGCAGAGAACAGTGACGAACGATTGGACGCGTTCTCCCCATAGAATACGTTTATCCCATCGTGTAAAACGAGTGAAGCACGCTCGATACCACCGATGTTTTCGACCGTGACCGGGATTTCACTCTCGTTTGCCAGTCTCTGTCCCATAATACAATTTCGGTATAGGAGTATAAAGAATGAGCGGTCAACTAGCTGAGTTCGTATTAGATATTAACGGAAAGTGTCGGAGAACGAATGTGAGTCAGCACTATCCGATCGAAAGTGAGCGTTCGTTCCGCAGGACAAACTGATTCTGTGAGGGAACGTAATTGGCCCACTCCGGTTTTGAAACGACGACGTATCCCTGCTCTGCCGGACGGTCAACAAGTTCGTTCCCGACTCTCATGTGAACCGACTGCAGTATCTTTCGCATCGTTTCGTCCGTGACGCCAGCCCCCTCAAAGAGCTGCTTCCATCCGTCCCCAGTCGTATCAAGCAACACGAGTAGGTCGTGCTGGACTGAGACGACCTCAAACGGATCGAAGGCAATTTCTACGGTGTCTTCTGGTGGGTTGAGAAAGAGCGGTACCTCAAGGGCGGACTGGATATAATCGAGTGCGACCTGTACCTCCTCCAAGATCGTCTCCGCTTCTTCTGATCCCGAATCACCTGCCCAAAAATATACTTCATCTCGGGCTTGCTCGGTGGATATCGGTATCAGTGTTCTCTTTGTCCTCTCGGCGGTGTTCAGATAAGGATGAAGAGTGAGGCGGTGCGTTTTCAAAGTGATCTATGCCCGAAAACGACCGCCTCAACGGCTGTTTGAACGAGATT
>NZ_FZNQ01000043.1 GCF_900188065.1 Halorubrum vacuolatum | reverse complement strand
TTCTCAAACTGTTTCAGCAACGCCGAAGCAGATACCGCCGACGATTGGCTTCGATCCTTCGCCTTCGCATGGAATCAGCTTATCTGAACACTACCGCTGTCTCGGAGCTGGCAGCTATCGCCCTTGCGGTCCCAGCAGCCGTACTGGCCGTTCGTAATGAACGGGCTAAGTCGGTCGTGCTTGGGTTTGGAAATGCTGCCCAAACAATTCCGACAATCGCGATCCTGTTTTTAGCATTTCCGTTGATCGGACTCGGCTTTTGGCCATCGGTCGTCGGGTTGTGGGCGTATGCGATCTTACCGATTATTATGAATACGATCAAAGGAATTGAGAATGTTGATGACGGTACTGTTGAAGCGGCTCGTGGAATGGGAATGACTGATTGGGAAATTCTTCGATCGATACAATTTCCGCTTGCTCTGCCGGTGATCTTTGCGGGCATTCGGACGAGTATCGTGCTGGTCATCGGAACTGCCTATCTGGCAGTATTCATCGGTGGCGGAGGACTCGGGTACTGGGTTGTCGCCGGGATTCAAGGCTATAATATTCCGATGATCATCGCCGGGGCAATTCCCGGTGCGTTGCTTGCCATTGGCGCCGACTTACTGTTAGCTCGGGTAGAAGACTTCATCGGCGGAGATGGAGGCGTCGGTGATCCGACTGGACAGGGTATTTGATTCATCGGATTATCGTGATACGTTGCCACTAATTTAACCAACAAACCCATTATAAGGCGCATATTGTTGGTTAATGCGAGATGACTGTCGATGGACGATGAACCACCAACTCCACCAGATCTCCCGGCAGAGTTCGTCACTGCACTCAACGGTTACACTCCAGAAAAACTCCAAGCGATCGCCCATTACACCGAGGCACTGGCGGAATATAAAACTCGAGAGGCTCGTCTTGAGGAGAAACGCGATGACGATGATATCGACAGGCAATCTGATGACGTCCCGGACGACGTTCCCACAAAAGCGACGATCACAATCAAGGAGATTAACGACAACCGCTATTACTACTGGCAATGGCGGGAAGGCGAATCGGTGAAGTCTAAATATAAAGGGCCAGTGAATCCCGACGAGTAACGGGGTGCCTGTGGGTGATAACGCAACCAGCACCCCGTAGACGAGATAATGATTCAACGCCGTCTGTGGCGGGTTCCTCTGTCTCACGCGGAGCGGCTAAAAAATCGTATTGTAGATAATTGCTTGGGTGCAGTCAAGATCATCTGGTTGACATCCTCCCCGCGCTGAAGCGCGAGGCTTTCTCCTCGATTCTCCGTAACCGTTGGTGGTTGTGTCGCTCTCGCCATTCCGTCGATGTCGGAATGGATAGACACGTCGGCGTCAGTTATCCACTAATGAACTCATCACTTTAGGTTGAAAGACACACCACCCTGCAAGTGTTCTGCTCAATCGGTGTAGAGAGACACACCACCTTGCAAGTGTTTTCAACACCACCCTGCAAGTGTTCTGCTCGACTGATTCATAGAGACACACCACTCTGCAAGTGTTCTACGATCACGGAATACAACCAGCTTTGTTCACACCACCGTGCAAGTGTTTTCGATGTTCGTGTTACGTGAATTGCCAGATTTGGCGCTGGACATCATCATTAGGATCGGGCGCTTCAAATGAGGAAGCCTCACCCTCCTTGTATACCTGAAGTATATCCCAGATGTTGTTTGGAAGAGATTCTTGGTAATCTGATTTAAATACGGCATTGATGATATCTGCGGGATCATCCGTCACTTCATAGATAAACCGTCGACCGCCCCCACGCCCCTGATTGTGATCTTCAGATCGGACGAACCCTTGCATCGAAAGCTGGTCAAGGAACTCATATATTTTCCGTTCAGATCGAGTTTCGCTGCCAATAGCTTCTGAAAGTGAAGTGTACAGCTGGTAAATGCGTTTGGTGCGGGCATCGTGTTCCGGTTCAATTATCGCGAGTGTCGTCGCGATATATGTAAGTGCTTGCTGTCGGGTGAGGTCGTTATCAAAGCAATCAAGAATTTCGTCCGTCTCGATCGTCTCAGTCGCGCGGCGTGTGTGCGCTTCAGTAACTTGTTCAGAATCATCCATCCGCGCGTACTCTCCTGCTTTTTCCAGAATTTTGAGCCCCTGACGGACATCACCACGTTCCTGTGCAGTAAATGCAGCCGCGAGCGGGATGACGTCATCAGACAGGACACCATCGTGGAACGAAACCGAAGCATAGTAGCCAAGAATGTCTCGCAGTTCGTCAGCATCATATGGACCAAATTTGATTTCCCGTTCCCCTAACGTGCTTTTCACCTTCGGTTCAAGTGAATCCACGAATTTGAGATCATTCGAGATCCCAATAAGTCCAATCCGAGCATCATCAATTGCGGCATTCTCCGAGGCCTCAGCACGGGGTAAATCGTACAGAAAGTCGTTACGCGCATCGGGAGGTATATTATCAATCTCGTCAAGAATTATCACAACATTTCCGCCGACAGACTCAATCTCCTCATACAGAAATTCGAACACGGTATCCGTGCTGTAACCACTCTTTGGCAACTCGTCACCCGGATCACGGAATTCATTGACGAGCCGGCTGACCAGCCGATATGATGACTTGTAATTCCGGCAATTTACTGGGCCGATTATCTCAAGCGGAACGGACTGCTCTGTGGCCTTTTCAAGCAGTTTATCTCTTACCCACTTGGTAACAGCCGTTTTTCCGACACCAGTCGGACCATACACGAAAACATTGTTGGGATCGTGACCTACGACAACATCTTGGAGCGCATTAACATACAACTCTATCTCATCCTCACGGTGAAAGATCGTATCTGGATCGAAACTATCCTTTTTTAGCGGTTGTTTGGCCTCGAAGATCGCGTCTGTTCCCTCAAACGGATTCTCGTCCGTCTGGACCATCTTGTTAGCACTTTCTCTTGGATGTGATATAAAACCACCCACCACCCTGCAAGTGTTTCATGTGTTCTCGTCCTGTTGGTACCCTGATGAAACACGTCTGTTGAGGGAACCCACACACACCACCCTGCAAGTGTTCTCGTTCTCGAACGGAAGGGTAGGGTGAGCTGGGTTCACGACAAATGTATGGCGTGTTGAACGTCATAACTGCTCACCGAGCTGGACGTGGTTTCGTATGGAACTTGGCCCTTATTTATTATATTATATAGTTTGTTGTTGTTGTTGTTGTTGCCGGTTGTTTGGATGGCTAGATGGGCTCTCTATATTGGACTTTTGTATTTAGCAACCACTTTCTCGTGCTCTTAACCAGCCGACTTTATATACAATCCAGACCCAGACACGTGAACGACTGATGTAGGGGGACACGATTATTTCTCCTAAAACACTTGCAGGGTGGTGTGTGTGGGTCAGGGCTTGCGCCGTTAGAAAAGGTGGACTTCAGGAGGAATACGACGTCCAGCTCCTCACTGACGCCGACAAGGACAAAATTGAGCGACTCTCCTAATGTGATTCCAACAGTAATTCCATTCCAAACAGGCCCGATCTTCGCTGTGAAATTTCTTCTAATTGACTGAGTCAGCGATATACTGCCTCCCACGAGAAATTGAAATTAGTTGTCTGTGCCAACCTAGTTGATACGTAGAATCTGCTCGGCTTCAACATCCGTGGTCGGTCCATCGAAGCGTCCAGAGTCAAGCTTCCAGTAGGATGCGCCAACATCAAGCCCCGAGATCGCCTCGACGATTTCGGGATGGCAAGTAAGAATAAACACCTGATTGGTACTCGCGAGCTCTTTGATGACCTGCATGGTTCGCTCTCGATGGCTAGGATCAAAATTAGTAAATGAGTCATCGAGAATGACCGGTAGCGGCTGTGATTCACGCTTAATTCTCGCGACACGAATAGCTAAGAATAGCTGCTCGACGGTTGCTCGACTGAGTTCGTTGGGTGAGTGTCTTCCTCCTTCAGCAAGCAGTGCAGCGAAATTGAGCTCTTCGAGTTCGTCGTGTGTCTCGACACGCTCATAGGTGCCGTTGGTGATCCGTTCGAATATTGAGCTGGCATCATCAAGCAGCGGTCCAGTCGTACGATCAATAAACCGGTCATACAGTTCATCTAAAAAGTACTCGGCGATCCGATTCGTCGCGTACTCCTCTGCAAGCGGCTCTAAACGCTTTTTTCCCTCCTGTATCGTCGTATACGCCTCATTGACATCGTCGGCTGAACGAAGATCATCCAACTGGGTAAGCAGCTCCGCACGCGTATCTCTCAACTGCTCCGCTTCTTTTTCGAGCTCTTGAGACTCGATCTGAACTTGTTCGAGTCGGTCTGTAATCTGAGTCTTCTCACCGTATCTCTCCACAACATCAATGACGCGGCCCAGTATCTCATCCGTGTCCGATTGGTACGAAATCCCACCCTCTGCAGCGGTATCCAGTGTCGAGCTATCTGACAACGCTACGGCGACCGACTCCTGTCTGAACACTGCCTGTAAGTTCGACTGACACTGGTCACGGTCATCTCGTTTTCGCCGGTTCTTATCTACCGTTGCGGCCCTCTGAAGAAACTCCTCGACAAGAGCAGCTAACTCATCGAACGTTGCCCCCTCAAGATTCTCAATCTCATCCCATGTCTCAAGCTCACCGATCAGTTTCTGTCGAGCGGCCGTCACCTCCGTCTCAGCTCTCTGTACTTTGCGTGCAGTTTGGGTGTGCTCGCCGACCCGCGCTATCGTTTCAAAGAGTCGATTGACATCTTCAAATGGATCATCCGGAATAGTCTCGAGAGCCCCAACGTTGACCAGCGTTTGCCCAAGAGGTTTGAGATCTTCTCGCAGTTCTGCTATCTTCTGCTCACAATTTCCTTTTTCACTCTCAACACGTCGAATGTTCGTTTTTAGATTTTGGACATCGTCGTGGAAGGCTGCGACGGCTTCCGGTTCTACCGTCGTCGGAAGGCCAAGCGATTGACACAGCTCAATGAACTCGCCCTCACTCGTCTCAACGGACTCCTCAGCTGCTTCGACAGCGGCTTCTTTTTGGTCAACGTTAGCGTTTGCCTGTCGAAGGTCCGAATCGAGATTCTGGACTGCTGTTTCCGTTCCAGAACTGGGATCAAACTGCCGATACGCCATCGCTCCTGTCACTGCAAGGATAAGGAACGTTACGAATACCCCAGCCACCGGGTTCACAATTGTCGCTACCCCCGTACCGAGCAACAGCGCGATAACCGCTCCACCTGCGACGGCTATGTATGATGGACTCTCATTCTCGGTCTGCTCTGCTTTCGCGTCCTCTAGTTGCTCTTCCAGTGCATACTTACGATTGAGAGCCTCTTTTAATTCCTCTCGTGCGCTCTCGCGCTGTTCAATAGCATCAGCATAGTCGCTGGTGATTTGTCTCACTCGGTCGCGCGCGATTGTATCAGCCTCGATCTCCTGTACAGCATCAAGATCACCATCCCACTCTTCATTAAGCGCTGCCGCTTGCCGAGAGAGACCACCCCACTCACGCTGCAGGCTATCTTGCCTTTCAACGAGCTGGTTGTGACGCTCTCGTAATCCCGATAGATCGGCGAGGTGTTGTCGGATACGATCCTCGTGCGCTTGCAAACTTTCGAGATACGCATCCGTCGCATCGTGGCTTGTCTCTTGGCTAAACACCCGACGACGCTCGGCTACGTTAGCACGTGCTTCCTTATACGCCTCATACTGCTGTGTCACTGCGTCTTGTCTATCGAGTGGGAACGCATCGAGTTTCGATTCATCGACGTGTTCAAGCTCCTCATTGAGCTGTTTGAGTCGCTGAATCTCCTCATAATTCGACGAGATGGCCTCCAAGAGCACCTGCTCTGTGTCTAACTCGTTTGTGTGTGACTGGATTTCTTCGAGCCGCTGAGTCTTCGCTTCGACTTTTGTCTCGATTGCTTCGTACTCATCAACCTGTGCCGTTGCTTCTTTGCGTTCGTGAACCCCATCGTTGATCGTCTCTATCGGATCTTTGAGCTGGTAGACACCGCGGCCGTGCTTCCCGCCGATGCTTTTTGCATCGCTGCTAAATTCATCTCGATACTGGGGGAGTTTAACCACATCACCGAAGGCGCCTCCAAGAAGCACCTCTGCAAGCGAGTGATCGTCATCGAGGCTTCGCGGTGTTCGTCGAAGCTCATCTAGACTAATTGTGTACAGTTGGTGATACTGTGTCGTCTGGAGGTTCGCGTACAGGTCTTCAACCGACTGCTCAGGGCCATACACCGGTGACACCGTAGGAGTCCCATGCCCGTCAATATCGATTCGGTATTCACCCTCTGGTATGGTTACGGTTGCGCCCAGCGAGTACGTGTTTGTCGCCGGCGGCACACTCCCATCACGTGGAATCCCATATCCGAGGTGCCGTAATGCCTGCATAAACGTCGTTTTGCCCGCTCGCTGTGGGCCCACGATGACGTTGACCCCCTCTTGTAGGTCGGTCACTTGTTCATGATCGAAACAGCCGAAGTCGCCAAGCGTGATGTCGTTAATCCACATTGTAGTGTTCCAGAGCAATTCTATCGGTTGCACGTCGGAGGGCGCTATCGATCAGGTCATCGAGACGGTCTTCGTTCAACACAAGACGATCTTCGGGAAGATCCTCTGTTTCTTCAGCGGGAGTCCACTCCCAAACTTCCCCGACCGTCTCTCTGAGGTCTTGCTGAACTTCTTGTTGTGTTCTAAGTTCTTCAACCAGCGCGTGAAGTTCATCGATGGTTTCGTCTTCTTCTCGCAACGTTTCATCATCTGGTAGTGGGGGTGATGTTCGATCTCGTATCGATTCGATCCATACCGTCGAGGTCCCTGATGGCAGCCGTTCACCAATCTGTGTTTGAAGCCACGGTATTGCCTCCTCGTCAAGTTGGTCGTGGACTGCCCCACGCCCAACGAGGTTGAGCCTGAATATGACGCCCGTTGGCTCCCACTCGACATCGGATACCGGGACGTCAAGAACACGCTCGGCCAGTTCCGTATAGCCTGTATTCCTCACTTCCTGACACCGATCAACGACGCAACTTACGAGTTCACTCAGCGTCCCAACTTGCTTTCCATCGCCTGTTTTTGCCGTTCCGATATCTATCTCTATTTCGTGCCATACGACCGGACTCGTCGGAAGGAACGCGAGTTCTGGCGACGCATTTGGCTCAACCTCGACAATGTAACAGCCACCAACGCCTGCCTCGCCGATGTGACGGCCCTGTGGAATCCCGGCATATGCTGCGTTCGCTCCAGCAATTCGACCCGGCGTGTGGATATGTCCAAGCGCCCAATAATCAATCTCTTTTGCGGCGAGATCGCTCGGACTACAGGGTGCATATTTTCGACCATCGGGATTTAGCCCTGTGTGTAATAGTCCGATATTCGGGACCGTGCTGTCCGGCGGGGTATACTCATCAGACAGGGTTTCGCTTACCCACTGTTGACCGTATGACTGGCCGAGTAGTCTCGCCGTCGTGTGCTCTTCGCCCGGGTGCTCGATGATTTCAACACCATCAGCAGAGAAGACGTGCACGTTCTCCGGCCAGTCAAGCCGCTCTGCACCGTCATACAGTGGGTCATGATTGCCGTGTACAATGTAGCAGGGAACGTCACGTTCATTGAGCCGTTCAAACTGTTGGACAAGAAAGTCGTTTGCCTCCACTGAACGGGCGCGTTTATCATACAAGTCTCCACTGACAACCACGAACTCAACTTCTCGGTCAATCGCGAGAGAGATGATCCGTTTGAGTGCGTCGTGTGTTGCTCTGTGGAGCTCATCTGTGCGTTGCTTGTCCGTGACTGACTCCAGTGGGCTCCCGAGATGGAGGTCTGCAGCGTGAAGAAACCGGACTCCCATGTACTGATCTGCTCAACTTGTTTATGCAACAATCTTTCGCCAAACGTGAACTTTCCCCGAGGTCACGCCCCCCGGGGCAGTCGTTTCGATAGCGTATGGACAATCTTCCTCACTTCGCCGGCGAGCGACGCTCACGGCTCGTTCTTGAGCGCCTCCACGAGCCGACTTTCCGAGACTCCCCCTCACGCCTTGCGGTGACTGTCGCCGCCGGCGTCACGTATATTCGTTACTGGCGTCGATTAAGGAGATTCGTTTGACAGGAGTGATGACGTGGGTCACCTTGGACGATCCAACGTCTGTGTTGGGGGTTGTACGACCTACCGCCGGCGATGTCGCGCCGCCGCCGGTGGCTGGTGTCTCACACTGCGTCCATCGCCGGCGTGAGCTCTTGGAAGCGGGTGGGAGGCCGCTCGCCGGAGGCCGTGAAGCTTCGATACAGACAGCAGAACCATTCGTATTCGTTTAAGCCCCCGCATTGGCGGTGAGGTCACTACACACCTCCTCTAACAGCGTTTTTCGACCGGGAGAGGGTTGTTTAGCTTC
>NZ_FZNQ01000046.1 GCF_900188065.1 Halorubrum vacuolatum | reverse complement strand
TCGATTAGGACTCAGCGGTCGGCGTGATTATACCGACCGAAACCTGATCGAAAAGTGGTTTCAGACACTCAAAATGAGGATCGACCGCTTCCATAGCTCATGGGTCGGCAGTCGGTCGAGCGCTCGCCGCTGGTGTTTGCAATTCGTACATTATTACAACCGACAGCGACCGCATCAAGCACTAGATCAGCGAACACCCGCCGAGGTGCTAGCTAACTAGACAGTGTCGGGTCAGGTATTCTCCTCGAATCTCTATAACACCCATCTACGTACCCCGTGGTACTGCTCCCAACATGTTGACTCGCTTGTATTGGTTCATTCCAGTATCATTAGTGTGTGGTTGAATCAAGCAGTCTTTCCTCCAAAACGCGGTCGGTATTTCCGAATAGCGAGGAAGATCAACGGTACCCCCACGAGAGTTGGACCTAGCCAGCGGAGTAGGTCTGGAAGCATTGTGAGATTCACGGTAACCACCGCAGTCACCGTCGCAATGTACCCTCCGCCCATGAACGCAATGTGGCGTTCGAACCATGGCGTCTGTTCAGCCAGTGGTACGCGATATTGGTAGAGTTCGCGAGCAGCGAGAATCCCGCCAATCCCGCCAAACACCACGAGCACCTCACCAAGCTCCATGACACCGGTTACGGCTCCGTACCCACCGCCTGCGATCATACCAACGCTTGCAGTGAGCATCGTGAACTGGAGCAGATAGTCTGAACGTGTGGGCTTCGTCATCCCTGCACGACGGCGCGTGATGACACGGTAACCGGCAGTGATCAGATACCCAGTAAACACTGCGATTGCGAACAGAAACCAGTTATCCGCCCAGATGGCGAGTGGGAAGGATGTCACGACGACGATGCCCATCGTCGTCCCGTAAACTCTCCCAGCCAGATTGTGCCGATGTCCGCCTTTTACTGTCACGATGGCAGCGAGACCAGCGAGTAATGCTATTGCACCTGCTAGAATGTGAATCCACAACATCGGGTCTGCAATCGCAGAGTCCCCGCTTGCCTCGAAAAAAAGCGGTTGGCTGAACTCACTTCTCTCGATTAGGACGCTGCATCCAACGTCGCTTATGGACATATCAGGCGAATTTAATGGAACCAAAATGAGTTTTACACCAACATGTTGGCCCCCACAGCACTGGCAGAGTGAAGGGGCTTTCACTGGTGGTGTAACTTCGACCGGTACCAAAGCAAAAGCAGACTGTGTCCCTGTGAACAAGTCAGAACGGTGACCCCGAACCAGCGCCGTCGTCATCGACTGTGGTTGTGTCGCCGACTTCCTCGTCAGCCGCGACACCTTGATATGAGAAACGTTCTTCACCACTCCTGATCCAACATGTTGGGGTAAGATTGAATCAAAAACCGCTCACTCGTTCCATTATGGAAGTCGTAGACGGACCGCGATCCGAAACGAGGACGTTTCACAAAACAGATCAGCCGAGACAAGTAAAACCGTCTTTGCCGTCACCTGCATGCACAACGGCTGATGACTGAGACGAACCCGGCCACCCGACCGCCTGAGTACGCTGCCATCAGGACAGATGGGTTGACCCGGCGATTTGGCTCCACCGTCGCTGTCTCCGACATCGATATTTCTATCCCTCGGGGAACGGTCTACGGCTTTCTCGGACCGAACGGAGCAGGGAAGACGACGACGATCCAGATGTTGACGACGTTGTTACCACCCTCATCCGGTGCTGGGTGGGTGATGGGCGTTCCTATCACCAACCGCGACCGGGTGAAATCACATATCGGCTACCTGCCCCACGAATCGCCCGTCTATGAGTCCTTTACCGCGAGAGAGCAACTTGCATACGCCGCTGATTTGCGCCGAATGGAAGCGGCCGCTGCAGATGAGCGAATCGAGACCCTGCTTGACCGCATCGATCTTATAGATGCTGCTAATGACCGAATCGGCACATACTCGCAGGGAATGCGCCGCAAGGTAGGCCTCGTCCAAGCGCTGCTTCACGAGCCTGACGTGGCCTTCCTCGATGAACCGACCAACGGGCTGGACCCGCGAGCCTCGCGGACCGTCATGCAGATGATAACCGAGCAGGTCGAAGCCGGGATGACCGTCTTTCTCTCCTCACACATTCTCTCCGTTGTCGAAGAACTCGCGGATACCGTTGGTGTCCTCTACGAAGGTCAACTGGTTGCTGAGGATACGCCTGCAGAACTGGTCACACGAACCGAATGCACCGATGGCGCGGGTACGCTCGAAGAGGCATTCCTCGACATAACGACTGACTACACGACCACCGCCAATGTCAGGTGAGGATTGTTCAACGAGAGAACAGACGCTGACTGCCATTCAGCGGGATATCCGACTCGGAATGCAGATTGCTTGGGCGGATACCATCGACCTCTGGCGGTTGAACAACACCCGTCGACAGCAGACCCTTTATGGCCTTTTTGGGTTGTTAATGCTGCCCGTTGGCTTGGTGTTACTCCAGCAGGGCTATGCCATCGGTATCGAAACGCGAGATGGCACTGACTTTCCCATCGTTGCGGCAGGTCGAAACCTCATCCTACCGGGATTGCTGGTTTTTGCCGTTATCGCTGGGTTGAGCGCGGCACAGTCGCTGGCACGGGACTCCGTCCGACAGCTGTTGTTGACCAGCGCACCCACCCGAGCAATTGTCATCGGGAAACTCCTCTACCTTCTTGGCACGTGGCTTGCTCCGCTGGTTTTTTTCTTCGTCCCGGTGAGTGCGTACGCCGTCGGTGCGCAGTCACCGCTGTTTCCGGTTGCGCTCGTGGTAGCCGGGATTCCGCTGCTGTTGCTTGCGATGCTTACCGGGTTACTCCTCGCGTACCTCCTCTGGCTCGCGATTGAGCGTCTTAGATTGCCTGACGCGGTACGCCGACTGGTGACTGCCTCGCTTTCGATTGGTATCTTCGGCGCAGCGGTTGGTGCCGGATTGTTTTCGGGACAGCCCACTGATGCTGCCGAACAGGTCCCGACGGGTGAGCCGGTTCTCTTCATCGGGTGGTACGCCGACTTGCTCTTTGTTGGTTCACCGATGGCTGAACCAGTTGGGCTGCAGTCGGCTCTTGCCGCCGTGTTCGTCCTGCTTGGTATCCCTGCGGTTTTTGCAGTGAAAATGCGCGTGTCACCTGTCTTCTGGTACGCAACGCCCGGCGAAAAGAGGAAAGAAGGTGACCAGTCCAGTGAACACGTAACTCCAGAAAAGGGGCGACCAATTCCCGACACGATCCGTGCCAGCAATACAATCGGTCGAAACAGCGGTCTGACCGCTCGTTCCCGAACGCTTCGACTGGCGATGAGTTACGTTCGAACGGCGGTCCGTCGGCCCGACCAGTACGTCTACCTGCTATATTATCTCTTTCTGGTGATGGCACTCTTGTTGCCGCTTGTGCTCGAATCACCGAGTTCGCTCCCGCCAGCACTCGGTGTCGGCCTCGTCATGCTTGGGCTCTGGTTCGCAGGGAGTCTCTTCTGTTTGAACCCACTGGGAACGGAAGGTGCAATGCTTTCACAGCTTGTACTCTCGGAAACACCGGGGCACACGTTTGCCCATGCGCGATTACTTGCCGGGAGTGCGCTCGGGTTCGTGTTGGTCGTCTCCGGGACGCTGCTCTTTGCGGCAACCGGGCCGTTTACCACGCCTGCGCTCGCGGCGCTGGGAGTTGTCCTCCTCACCGGCGTCGTCATCACCAGTGCCAGCTTTGCGCTCGGAATCGGGGCCGCCTTCCCAAAATTCGAGACGGCGGAGGTCTTTGGTAACGTCGAGACACTTGTTCCCTCGGTCGTCGCCGCACTCGTCCACGGCGCACTGACGCTGTTTCTTGGGTTCATGGCTGTCGGACTGACCGTGCTCATTGCCTTTCCCGACAGTCCAGCGTCACCGCTTCAAAGAACCGTTGGGCTCGGCGTGTTCGTTCTCGTCTTGATCGCCATTGCAGATGGGTCACGCCGGTATGCAATTGTTCGCCTCTCTCAGTATGGTGCTGAAGCCGTCCGCGTCGACGGCCTGTTTGCAATCTATACGGTTTCCCTCTTGGCTAGTGGCTCGCTCATCCTTGGACAGGTGACAGGGCTGACAGCAGCGCTGGTCGTCGGCTTTGACCGCCCCGTTGAACTCCTCCTTCCGATGTTGTTTGTCTTTGAGTATCTCGGGTTGATACTGGTTGCTTTCGGCTTCCTCTGGGTGACTCGGCGGGGACTGTCGTACCTTGACCTTGGCTGGCCGTCGATGCGCGAAATCGGTATCATCATCGCGGGCGTAGGTGCCTCGTTCGCAATCTGGGCGACGGCTCTGGTTCTCATTGAGGGACTTGGCTTACCTGTCTCTGACCACGCGCTTTTCAATGCAGAAGATGCCGATCCTCGCCTGTTGCTTGCGTTGATTCCGCTCTTTTTGCTCGTGAACGGACCGGTCGAAGAATTACTGTATCGAAACATCGTTCAAAAATACCTTCACGAGTGGTTTTCGACGATTCCAGCGATTGCTATCGCAAGCATCGCTTTTGCGCTGTTCCACATTCCGGCCTATCTCACAGCTGGCTTCTCTGCGCTAGCAGTCACGCTTACCCTCCTGTTTGCCATCTCCTGTCTGTGGGGCGTAATTTACGTCAGGACGGAGAGCCTCTTCGTCGTCTCGGCGATTCACGGCCTCTATAACGCCTTGCTCGTCGGTGGCCTCTACCTTTCGCTCGTGCTGTGAACGGTTTTGTTTTCTTGACGGCGAAGGGTGTCAAGGTTAGAGCGTCGCATTGTGGAGAGCAGCGAAGGCTGTGAGCTATGGTCTGGTTGAGCCGGCGATTCTATGGAAGGGAAACCGGTGGTAGAAGCGTCTGGTTCAATATTTGAAGATCCAACTACGCGTCGATCATCGACTGATTTCTCCACGTTTCACGTATTTATTCGCAATAATACGATCTACGAGTAGTTTCTGAACGTGGATCGCCGTACCTCGTGCTGTCACCCTCCAACTATGTGGTCACAACACGGCAAAACTACCAGTAGTCTCTCAGTGGTCAGCACCGGGCTCGAATACAGCACTCGTCGTTGGCTCCTTGTAAGCAATTAAGAGGCGAGGTCGCTCAATGAGCTTATTTTTATCGAGAAATAGACAATAGATCCGTGCAAGATACAGAGGGTGTAGTCAGCATTGGGTCGTGATACAGATCGGACGCGACTGTATCACCGGGGTTGTGATGGTGAATTAAGAGCCTGT
>NZ_FZNQ01000005.1 GCF_900188065.1 Halorubrum vacuolatum | reverse complement strand
AATATCCAGCAGTGCCATCGAGTGTGGTTAGTGGAGGCGTTGTCGGCTGTATCCCCGCCCTGAAGGGCGGGGTTTTAGCCTTGCAACTTCCATAACGAGGTCGTCGGACGTGGCCGTTAACCGCGTCGCGACCCTATGATCGATATGTTCGGTCGTCGCTGGCTGGAGATGACCTGGCGTGACGGACTGTTCGCCCACTGGGCGGTCGATCCGGCGGTCGTCGCGGAAACCCTCCCCGACCGGCTCTCGGTCGCCACCTACGACGGCGACGCCTACCTCGGGGTCGTCGCGTTCGTCATGGACGACATTCGACCACGGGGGATCCCGCGTGGCCTCTCGTTCCCGGAACTCAACCTCCGGACCTACGTGGAGGGGCCGGACGGTCCGGGCGTCTACTTTTATAACCTCGACGCGGACGACCCGATCGGCGTCGCCGTCGCCCGCCGGCTGTTCGCGCTCCCCTACTACCGCGCCGAGATGCGGGTGCGACGAACCGAACAACCCGAGGGCGCGACGGACGCCGGCGGCCCCCGGATCGACTTTCTCAGCCACCGCATCCATCGAGGCGTCCCCCCCGCCGGCTTCGATGCGACCTACGAGCCTCGCGGGCCGTCACGGACGGCCGAACCCGGATCGCTCGAGGCGTTCCTCGTCGAGAACTACCGGTTCTACGCCGACGGCGATCGATTATATAAAGGCGAGATCGGCCACGAGCCGTGGCGGCTGCGGGACGCGAGCGCGACGATCCGCCGCAACGGGCTCTTCGAGGCGAACGGGTTCGATGCGCCGGCGGACGGTGGAACCGTCGAGAACGGACCCACGGCCGACCCACACCTCCTCTGTGCCGATCCGATCGACGTGACTGCCGATCGGCTGCGGCGCGTATAAGATGGTTCGATCGGCCGCCCGCACAGCTTAAAAGGGTGCGTAAATCTACTCGGCGTCGAGTTCCGCGGCGAGCTCGCCGCGCTCGTCGAGTTCGGCGAGGACGTCGCTGCCGCCGATGAACGTGCCGTTCACGTACGTCTGGGGGATCGTCTCCCAGCCGCTGTGTGCCGAAAGCGCCTCGCGGTAGTGTGGAAGCGCCGGAAGCACGTCGACCGTCTCGAACTCCTCGACGTGTTTGCCGATCAGCTCCAGCGCCCGCTGGGAGTAGCCACACTGCGGCATCAGCCGGTTCCCCTTCATAAACAGCACCACGTCGTTGGACTCGATCGCCTCGTCGACGCGTGCGGTGATCTCCTCCGGGTCGGCATCGGCTTCGGGACTGAACGTCATGTCCTCCGATAGACGGTCGCGCTCCAAAGGGGTTGCGGACGCGGGGGTGGATATGAACGCGTACGGAGGACTACTCGCGGTCGACGCGGACGACGTCGATGAGCGAGTGGACGGGGACGCCGCTTATCTCGTCGTGCCCGACCTTGTCCACGAGCACGACACAGGAGACGGGATCGCCGCCCCGGTCACGGATGGCCTCGATCGATTCGCGCATCGTCGTCCCGCTGGTGATGATGTCGTCGACGAGGTAACAGTCGCGGTCGCGGATGCTGGCGAAGTTGCGCGAGAACCCCCCGCCGTGGTCGGCGATGTCGCCCTCCTCCCACTGGTGTTTCGCCGGCGCGTAGGTGGCGAGGTCGGTGTCGAGTTCGCTCGCGACGGCAGTCGCCAGCGGGACGCCGGCCTTCTCGATCCCGACGGTGAGGTCGACCTCCTCGCCCTCCTTCGTGAGGAGATCCGCCATTGCCATCGCGGCGTAGCCGAGGCGGGCCGAGTCCCGTCCGAGCGCGGACCAGTCGACGTGGATGTCGGCGTCAGAGCCCGTCGGGGCGCTCGACGCGGCCGTCGATCGCTTCGACCCGTCCGCGCCGGCACGCTCGACGAGCCAGCTCGCCGTCTCCCGTGAGACGTTCAGCTCGTCGGCGATCTCGCCCTTCGAAAGCCCCCGGTCGGCGAGCTCGGCCGCGCTGTCGATGAGGTCGTCAACGTTCTTCATACTCGGCGAATTCGACCGCCGTTTTTATAGTCGTATCGTCATCCACGAACGCCGCCTCGAACTCGTCTAGGCCATACACCCCGGTGACGAGGTCCTCGAGGAACGAGCCGTCCAGTCCGCCGAGCCGATCGACGGCGGCCTCGAAGTGGTGATAGCCGGAGTTGACGCTCCCGACGAGCGCCTTGTTGTGGAGGACGAACTCCCGGTGGAGCCGCCCGCCGTCGATCTCGAACTCCCAGTCGCCGGGGACGCCGAGGAGCGCGCCGACGCCGTTCGGCGCGAGCGCCTCGATCGTCTCGAAGGCGTGCGGGGCGTAACCGGTCGCCTCGTAGATGAAATCCATCGGCTCGTACGCCCCGGGAACGGCGGGGACGGGCGTCTCGTTCGAGTTGACGTAGGTCGCCCCGAGCGATTCGATCACGTCGATCGTCACGTCGGGGCGCTCACGACGGCCGAGACAGTAGACCCGCTCGAACTCCGCATCCAACATTGCGACGGTCAACAGCCCGAGCGAGCCGTTGCCCAACACGAGCGCGCTCTCGGGATTCCAGCGGAACGCCGAGCGGCTGGCGGCCGCGTGATCGAGCGCCTTCTCCGTGATCGAGGCGGGCTCGACGAGGAAGCCCCACTCGGCGAGTTCGGGCGGGACCTCGATCAGGCACTCGGCAGGGCTCGTAAAATACTCCGCCATGAAGCCGTGTGCGCCGACGATCCCCCGCTCGTGATAATATCCCTCAGGGGCCATGTCGGGCTCGCCGCGGGCGAAGTACTCGTTGGCCCCGTTCGGCGAGCGCCGGACCGTGGGCACGACGAGATCGCCGACCTCGAAGGGGGTGTCGTTCGGGTCCTCGATGACACCGACCGCCTCGTGGCCGAGCACGAGGTGATCGTCGTCCGCGGGGGAGCCGCCGTGGCCCCCCGCGATCACCTCGTGGTCCGTCCCGTCGACGCCCACGCGAAGGGTTCGAACGAGCGCCTCACCCGCCGTGGGCTCCGGCCGAGGCTTCTCGATCAGCACCGGCTCGTCCCCGTCGTCGTAGACCGCGATCGCTTTCATGTATCGACCCTCGTCCCCGAGCGTCAAAACATTTCTTCTATAGTGAGTAAAGCCTTGGTCCGGGTGGATCCCGCCGCACGTACAAACCGGTCGAGGGTTCGGGGCGGAACGCTTTCCCGATCCGGAAGCGAGGACCGAGGTGTGTGTACGCTCACGCTCGCCTGGCGCGTGTTCCCGAACGCGCCGGTCGTGCTGGTCGCCAACCGTGATGAGTCGCTGTCGCGGCCCTCGGAGCCGCCCGCGGTCCGATCGGGATCGCTGCGGGTCGTCGCCCCGCGCGACGCGGTCGCGGGCGGAACGTGGATCGGCGCGTCCGAGGCGGGCCTCCTCGCCGCCGTCACCAACCGGTGGCTGGACGCCGACCGCGACGGGGACCGCTCGCGTGGGCTGCTCGTCGACGACCGGCTCCGTGAGCCGAGCGCGGAGGCCGCCGTGCGGGGCCTGCTCCGGGACCTCGACCGTCACTCGTATGACGGGTTTACCCTCCTCCTTGCGGACCGTGTCGCCGCCTTCCTCGTCGCCTACGACGGGCACCCGACGGTTCGTCGGCTCGATCCCGGGGTGCACGTCCTCGGCAACGTCGGCGGCGTTCTCAACGGGATCGAACGGTTTCAGGTTCCGACGCGTCGGGCGGACGAGGGGGCGGCGCGTGCGGCGAGCGCCCGCCGGATCGCCGCCACGCTCGCGCCGGAGCCGGGCGAGTCGGCCGACGGATGGGCGGCGCGCGCGGCGGCCGTCCTCGCCGACCACGACTACGGCGCGTGTCTCCACGGCGACGGGTTCGGAACGCGCTCGTGTAGCCGGATCGTCCTCGGGGACGAGCCGCGGTTCGAGTTCGCGGACGGGCCGCCGTGTGAGACCCCGCTCGAACCGGTCGCGCTGCCGGCGGGGTTCGGCGACGGGGACGCCTCCGACTCGTGGCGCGGAGACGACGCGGAAAGCCAGTTTTAAGCGTGCTGCGGGCGGGTGTTTCGACATGAGCGTGTCCGAACTCGAGGCCGACCTCTCGGAGGACGAGCTGGCGGGCCTCGATCTCATTCGCGAGACCGGCGGGATCCATCAGAGCGACTTCTGGAAGGAACTCGACATCTCCTCACGGAAGGGAAGCCGCATCGCGGAGGCGCTTGAGGAGGCCGGGCTGATCCAGCGCGAGGAGACGGTCTACAGCGGGCACAACACCTACTATTTGGAGCCGGCCGCCCGCGACCTCGACTTCTCGTTGCTCATGGCCGGGGACATGCTCTCGCCGTTCATCGGCGAGGAGGAGATCGACCCGCAGTCGGACGCCTTCTCACAGTGGCTCATGAACCTCGCATACGAGGAGTACTGAGAGACACCGAGCGAACGCCGACGGACGGAGGCGTCGAGCGACTGCTCCGGAACGTCCGGAGCACCGGTCGTCTCACCGTCCGGAGCGACTACCGTCCGGAGCGATCGTCGCCCGGCGTTGCATCGTCGTCAGCCGACGCCTCGTCGTGCTCGGTGTCATCGTCGTCCCCGTCAGCACCTCCCGATGAGGACTCATCGTCGGGGCGGAACGGAACGTCGGCGTCCGAGGGGTGCCGGTCGACCGCGTAGTCCCCGGTATCGACCCGCTCGGCCGGCTGTGAGTAGTCGCGGTCGCTAACCGAAAAGTCGGGGCGGATGACCCCGTCCGGAGGAATATCGAGGTCATCGGCGTCGTCACCCTCCTCGGCGTCCGCAGCGTCCATACCGTCGTCACCCTCCTCGGCGTCCGCAACATCCGTGGTGTCGTCGACACCCTCGGCGTCGACAACGTCCTCGACGCCATCGATCCCCGCGAACCGATCGGTACCGGCCATGTCGTCGGCGTCGAGGGCGGCCCCGACAGCGGGGTCGGCCTCGGCGTCGTCGATGACGACGTCATCGGCGTCGACATCGACCACTGAACCCGTCCCGGCGTCGGCCGCTGAATCCGTCCCGGCGTCGGCCGACGCCCCGTAGATCTCCATGGGGTCACCCTCGAACCACTCGAAGGCGGTTCGCCGAGCACGCCGGTCGATCAGCGCGTCCTGGAGACGGTCGTTCAGTTCACGTCGAAGCGTAACCGCCTCGTCGATGTCGAAATCGACGGCCGCGGCGTTGCTTCCCATGAGCGACCCGGTCCCGGCGGTGTCGGCGACGACGGTCGCTACGTACCACCGACGCTGGAAGATCGTCCGGGTGTCGATCACGTTCTGGATCCGGTAGTACGGGACGACTTTCACCTGGCGGCTCCAGAAGCCGTTGCGCGTGAGCAGGTGATCCTCACCCAACCAGTAGCCGCGGTGTTTCCACTTCAGGTGTGCCGCCGGCGGGACCGCGAGCAGCAGCAGCAGCGGTCCGTACCACGGGATCGCCCCCGCGGTCCACCAGTCGACCGCGAAAAGGATCCCGGTCAACGCGGCGACGACCATCGTGTACCGGAACACATACCGCCACCGAATACGCCGCGGCGGACGGTGAAACGACGGTTCGCCGAAGGGTTCGACCTCGCGTGCGAGGTCATATACCCGATCGGTCCGGGCGATGGGGACCGCCGCCTGGCTCCCCTGATCGCCGCCCTGTCCGGGCGCGTAGCCGGCCGTCTCGATGGAGAGGCTCGCGTAGCCGAGCGCCCGCTTCGCGGGATTGTCGGCGATCGTGAGCGTCTGAACCTTCTCGGTCGGGATCGAACCGCTGTATCGCCTGAAGAGCCCCCGCTCGTAGCGGAGCTCGTCGCCGGCGCGTGAGAGCCGAAAGCCGTAGTAGTTCGAAAAGGCGATCGCCGCGCCGAGCACCCACGAGGCGAGAAAGAGCAGGCCGACGGCGACGATGGCCGTCGCGGTGAGGATCGCCGCCGAGGCGGTCGGAATGAATCCGGAGAGCACGGGCACCGACCCCGAGCCGAGGAACGCCAGCAGGCCGATGAGCCGACCGTCGAACGAGAGCGCCCCAACGAGCGCGAGCTCGCCGGGCGTGATGGCGAAGAGGTCCTCCTCGGTGGGCGCGACCGGCTCGCCGTGTTCGTCGAGCTCGCCCGGGGACCCGTTCGCGCCCGACTTTCGCCGCTGGAGCTCCCGCTGGAGCCGGGTCGCCTCCGCGACGGTCACGTAGCGAATGGAGCCCTCCGTGGCCGAGCCGCCGGCTGTTTCGAGGTCGACGGCGGCGATCCCGAGCGCCCGCTGGACCACGTTTCGGCTCACGTCGACGTTCTGGATCCGCCGATAGGGGATCTCGCGTTCGCGTCTGGAGATCACCCCGGAGCTGATATCGAAGGTGTCCTCGGTGAGGACGTACTCAAACCGTTGGTAGTAGGCCGCCTCGTACGCCAGCGCGACGAGGACGATCCCGGCGGCGACGGCGACCGTCAGGCCCGTCCCGCCCGCGTCGCTCGCGTTCAGGATGAAAAACGCCAGTACGGCGAACCCCAATCCCCGCTGAAGCGCCCGATACGGAACCGACTGCGGGGCGAGTTTCACACCGCGTCCTCCCCGTCCGCACGGATCGCCAGCCGTTTCAACTCCCCACGGAGGTCGTTTGCGCCGTCGGGCGTCAAACCCGGGATCCGAACGTCCGCACCGCGGGACCCCGCGGTGTAAACGACACAGGAGGCGAGCCCGACGGCCCGCTCTATTGGCCCGCGGCGCGAGTCGACGTGCTGTATTCGGACGAGCGGGACGGTCGTGCGGACCTGGGTGATCACGCCCCGGTCGAGGTAGAGTTCGTCCTCGCGGATCTCATAGCTCCAGCGACGATACCGCAACAGCGCGTGGACGACGCCGATCACGAGGAGGACGCCGCCGGCGACCGTCGGGGCCCATTCGGGCAGATAGCCGAGATAGAAGCCGGCGACGAACGGGAGGGTGAACAGCCCGGCGAAGACGATCGCCCGGACCACCCACACGATCCGCACACGCGGGTGGAGACGCTGTGTCGTCATCGACCACCCTCCATCGAAGCTCCGAGAGTCATACGCGGCGTTTGTCCGGGTCACGTATAAACGTTGGACGATCGGTGCGTGGCTGGCCACTCGACGGGATCGAGCCGACGACCGGCGTCAGTCCGCCGGCTCGACGGCCCGATGAAACGGCGTCCGCGAGATGACCTCGCGGAGCTCGGCGAGCGAGTCCCGACCCGCGTCGCCGGCGACGGACATCACGGCGAAGACCTCCTGTCTGGAGATCTTCACGCCCGCCTCGGTGAGCGCGTCCTCGGGGCGGGACCGGAGCTCGCGAAGCGTCCCGACCGCGAGCAGATACGGCACCGACCACGCCTCCATCGTGTTGCCGTTCGAAAGCGGCATCGTCTCCAGATACGCCTGTGCGTCGTCGAGAAACGAGCGGGCGTGTTCGGCGGTCCGGCCGACGACGCGGGCGGAGGACTCGCGGTTTTCGGGCGCGATGAGTTCCTCCTGATCGACGCCCTCGGCCGCCAGCCACTCGGCGGGCAGGTAGACGTTGTTCTCCTCCGTGTAATCGTCGTAGACGTCCTTCGAGACGTTGACGAGCTGGAGGAGGAGCCCGAACTCCTCGGCGGTCGCACGCAGGCGCTCGGCGCGCTCCTCGGCGAGGTCCCCGCGTGTGAGCAGGTTGGTGATGAGGTTGCCGACCGTGCCGGCCGCGTAGTAACAGTACTGTTCGAGCTCGTCGCGGTCGTCGATCCGCAGGCCACCCTCCTCGGCGTGCCGGTCGACGAACATCGCCATCCCGTCGACCATCTCGACGACCGGCGGGACGATCGCCCCCCGGGCGTCGGCGGCGAGTTCGTCCTCGAAGGTCGCGATGACCGTCGGCGACTCGGCGACCACACGCCAGTCGTCGTTTCGATCGGCGGGGTCGGGAAGCCACTCGTCGACGGCCGCCCGGAACTCGTGGATGTCGACGTCGGCCTCCGGGTCGATCGCGCGTTGATACGTCCGGAGGAGGTCCGTCTGTGCGTCGGGAGGGATGTGACCGGCGTCCTCGACCGTGTCGGCGATGCGACAGAGGAGATATCCCAAACAGATCTGCGAGGCCATCGGCTCATCCAACACGTCGACGGTCAACGCGAAGGTCCGGGAGACCCCCTGGACCGCCTCGTGACACCACGCGAGGTCGGGCTCGATGGAAGCGTGTGCTCGTCCGCTCATTCGATTATCGATACGTACGGCATGGCGGATAAAAAAGCCTCGTGGAACCGCCACGCCCCGTTCATGCGTCGGGAACGCGGCCATTCGTGGAAAATCGACGGACTGCAACGTTACGTCGGAACAGAAACGACACGTGCGTGGTCGATCGTGTAGAAATCGATAAGGGCGACGGGATGAACCCCCAGCCATGGAGTTCACGCTCACGGCGGAACAGCGGCAGATGCGTGACGTCGTCGCCGACTTCGTCGACGAGGAGGTCGTCCCCCGCGCCGCGGCGATCGACGAGACCGACGAGTTTCCCGCGGACCTGATCGCGGAGATGGCCGACCTCGGCCTCATGGGGATGCCGTTTCCGGAGGAATACGGCGGCGCGGGGCTCGATTACCACGCCTATGCGGCCTGTCTCGCGGAGATCTCCCGCGGATCGGGCGGGCTCGGAACCGTCGTCGCCGCCCACACGTCGCTCGCGGGCAACATGGTGTACGCCTTTGGCGATGAGACACAGCGTGAGACGTACCTCTCGCCGCTCAACCGGGGTGAGGACATCGGGGCGTTCGCGCTCTCGGAGGCGGGTGCGGGTTCGGACGTCGCCGCGATGACGACGACCGCCGAGCCCGACGGGGACGGCTACGTGCTCTCGGGCGGGAAGCTCTGGACCTCGAACGGCTCGGTCGCGGACACCGTGATCGTCTTCGCGAAGACGGACACGGCGGCCGGCCACCGCGGGATCTCCGCGTTCATCGTCCGTCCGGGCGAGGACGACGGCTTCGTCGTCGAGGGAACGGAGAAGAAACTCGGGGACAAGGGCTGTCCGACCGCCGAACTTCGATTCGACGACCTCCGGCTGCCGTCGGACCGGTTGCTCGGCGAGGAGGGCGAGGGGTTCGTACAGGCGTTGAAAACGCTCAACGGCGGGCGGATCACCATCGCGGCGCGCTCGGTCGGCATCGCCCGCGCCGCCTTCGAGGCCGCCCGGACCTACGCCACCGAGCGCGAGCAGTTCGGCGGGCCGATAAGCGATTTCCAAGCCATCAGCCACAAGCTCGCGGACATGGACACGAAGATCCAGGCGGCGACGCTGTTGATGCACAAGGCGGCCGATCTAAAGGAGCGCGACGAGCCGTTCATCAAGGAGGCCGCCCAGGCGAAGCTGTACGCCTCGGAGATCTCCCGTGAGGTCGCAAACGAGGGGATACAGATCCACGGCGGCTACGGCTATACGAAGGACTTCCCCGCCGAGCGGTTCTACCGCGACGCGAAGCTCTCGGAGATCTACGAGGGGACGAGCGAGGTGTTACGCAACACGATCGCCCAGCAGTTGCTCGATGAATAGCTCTCAGCTCTGTTGAAATCCGCAAGCGGTGACAGGTCTCTCGCGTCGTGCTGAATATAGCGGCTGAATGTAGCAAACAAGCATCAGTAATTGCATACTACTGTAGCTAAAGCGAAAAATGTCAATTATTATGTTTTTCTACGTGATTTCTACACCTTATCGGACCGCCTCAACGGTCGTGGCGACATCAGAACAAACTACGATCGATCGCCGTACCAATAGTCGGGACAGTAAATATCGTCTCGCACCGGCGGTTCAGAGGCCCTTATCGAAAGCTGGTCATCGTCCATATGGAACTGGATTCCAGTTATTGAACCGGAATTTGTCGGCGTTTCTCTATATGTGATTGTTTCGGTATATTCGTCTGCCACAACGGTCAGTTCGTACCTGCCATATAATTTCTCATATGCGCTCGTTTCTACACTCGTTCCGGGATCAAGGGAGAACGCTTCGCTGAGTACCTGCTGAGGCGTCTCAACCTCGGCGTACGATACCGCTGGTTCGACGAAGTCAATCAGTAATGCAAAATCCAGCGGGTCGTCGGTGTTGTTTTCGATCGTTAGCCCGTGGTTGCCTTTTGTCGGAACCGTGCGATCAACAGTAAGTCGTACGGGATCACGGTCTTGGTCGATCTGTGCCCGGTAATAGGTCAGAGGGTCAGTCGTGATGAGATAGGAACTCTGTGGATCAAGGACGTTCGGAAGGTAAAGTGGCGGTGATGCCTCGTAATACCCCTCCTCAAGAGCGGTCTCAACCTCATTCTTGGCGGCATTTGGAAGATTGTCGATTCGGATATTCCACCGCGGACATCGATCGAACGACTCCGGTCCCTGCAGTGGGGTAGTGGATAGATCCCTTTCCAAGCAGCCGGCAAGACCCGCGCAGGCACCGAGTCCCCCTGCGCTGGCAAGGAAAGTTCGACGGTTCATAATTCATTCGATCAATTGGGCCGCTAAATGCTTTCTGTGAACATAGGATCAACTCTGATTGGCAGATTTTGGCCCGTGAATCAACTGCGTCTTTGACTCATGAAAACACATTTTGCGTACAGATGACCACTCATATCCACGAATGCATCGTCGCGACCTGGTGGCCACTCTTGCTGGATCGGGTATTACACTCACGGCGGGGTGTCTGGATGATGAGACCTCGGAAGATGCCCCGATGACCTGTCTCGAGACGGCAACGAACGACGGACTCGAGGGGGCGATCTGTCCCGCCGACGATCCAGAATCGGTACCCGAGCCGCTCCAGTGTGCGGAGGGCGAGTTCGTCGATTGAAAGCAAAGTACGAGCCAGACGACGTGTACTGGGGTGACGCCGAGATTCTCGCCCTCCGGGTTGCCGAGACGGCCTACGAATACGGAGACAGGATAGACCTTACATTGACGAACATCGGGAGCGCCCCCGAGGAGATCACCGAGTACCGCTGGTTCAATTTCGAGATCTATACCGAGGATGGCTGGCAGGACGTACGCGGTGAGACGGTGCCTGAGGAGCCACGTGCGTTCCCTGACGACGGCACCGATCACGACCCCGAGGAGGCGTGACAGTGGGAGATCGAACTGACCGAAGCGGGGATCGAGGCGGAAAGTTTCTTTCCCGATAGCACTCGGGTCTGTCCGGAGCTACAGTCGGATCGGTATCGGTTCGTCTTTGCCAATCAATTCGGCGAGGAAGAAGCCGTGGCGGTCGCCTTCGATGTGTCGGTCTGAGCCGGAACAGACCGTGATGGATTCGCACGCCGTCGCTTGCACGGCTTCAAAAAGTAAGTTGAATGTGGGAGATTGATTGCTGATGATCTACTCGGTACGTCCGCGTCGGAACTACGCGCCGTCGTCCTCGTACGTCCGTGCGGTGAGCACCGGGCACTCGCTGTAACGAACCACGCGCTCGGCGACGGAGCCGGCCGTTAGAAACCGGCCGATCCCCGTCCGACCGTGGGTTCCCATCACGATCAGGTCGGCGTCGTAGGCGTCGGCGGCCGCGAGGATCTCCTCGTATGGACGGCCGCGACGGAGGTGCTTTTCCACCGCGACATCGTGCTCGCTGGCCGCCGCCTCCACCGTCTCCACCGCCGCCTCGCCGCGGCCCTCCTCGCGTTCCACGACCATGTCCCACTCGCCCGCGCCGGCGATGCCCTCGTCGACGACGAAGAGCGCGTGGATCCGCGCGTCGGCGAGGTCGGCGAGGAGACACGCCTGATCGATCGCTTCGGTGATCCCGGCGCTCCCGTCGGTGGGGAGCAGAATCTCATCGTACATCCTGAACGAACGTCGTCGACGCGGAAAATGAACGTTCCGGCGGGCAGGTTCAGGACTCGACCCCGAACAGCGCGTCGACGGCCTCGCCGGCCGCCTCGACCGCCTCCTGGGCGACCGCATCGGGATCCGGTCGGTCGCTCTCCGGGTCGTCCTCCGGTCGGTCGGTCTCGGGATCGTCCGTCTCGGGGACGTTGAGATAGACGTCCACGTCGAGCACGCCGTCCTCGAACGTCACCGTCACGTCCAGATCGGTGACCGTGGAGCCCGCGTAGTGCGAGAAGACGACACCCTCGGCCGCCTCCGCGGCGGTTTGCACGACCTCCTCGTCGCTCGGCTCCGGCATCTACGCGCCGGCGCCCGGACCGCCCGGTCCCATGGGGCCACCGCCGCCCGCGCCGCCCTGGAGGAGCTGCTGTAACTCGCCCTGGAGGCTCTCGAACTGCTCCTGTACGCGGTCCTCCTGTTTCGTGAGCTGTTCGAGGCGGATCTCGAGCGAGCTCACCTTGTTCTCCAAGTCGTCGTAGGCGGTCTCGTAGTCGGTCGCGACGAGGATCTCGCCGATCTCGCGATACATCTCGGCATCCGCATCGACGTCCTCGAGGGCGTCGAGGGCCGTCTTCGACTCGTTGAGCGCGGTCTGGGTCTGTTCTTTCTGTTGGGCGACCTTCTGTGCGGTCTCCTGGAGGTCCTGGAGGTCTTCGAGTTTCTCCTGTGCTTCCGGCGGTAGATTTCCTTGCATGGACTGAGGGTGGTGACCCGGAGGGAAAAACCCCCGACTTCTCCGTCGAACAGCGACGGCACGGGAATTCACCGCAGCGAGCGCGAGCAGGGCGCTAACGTGTGTCGTTCCGGGAGCCGGTCCCGGCGTGTCCGTTCCCGGGGCCCTCGGCGACCGTCTCCGCGACCGCCACGAGCCGTGACCAGCTGTTGATCCCGGCACGAAGCGCGACGAGGTCGTCGGCCCCGACGTGGACGACGACATCGCGACCGTCGCGTTCGACCGTCGCAGCCGAGCGATCGTCGTCGATCTCGCCGACCTCAGGGGCGAGCGCCGCACCGACGACGCGGGCCCGCGGCTCGTCGGGATATCGAAATCGGAGGGCGGCGGTGTGCTCGCGGGTGGACGGATCGGTGCTCACGGGCTGTCGAGGAACGCCGGGAAGTTACCCACGGGGGATCGGGTCAAGCGCTCGTATGACGTGTTACTCGACGTCGACTTCCTTGATCCCGCCGCCGCGCTCCTTCAGGAGGACGCGGTGGCCGCAGTACGGACAGCGCACGCCGCCGTACTCATCGAGGGTGACGTCGCGCTTACAGCGGGAGCACTTGTAGCTCATTCCGTTATTCCTCGTCGGCGAGGGCGGCACGGATGGAGCGGCGGACGGTGCGTCCACCCGGCGTCTCGGGCCGGTAGGCCCCGCCGGTGAACGTCTCGCCCGTCTCCTCGTTGACCCAGATGCCGGTGCCGACACGCTTGACGTCGTCGCCGTCGACGGTCGCGTTCCGCATCTCCGCTTCGATCTCTTTGACCCGCTTTCGTGCGACGCGGCCGTATCGGGCGCCAAATCGGCCCGCACTGCCGGTGCTTCGAGCCTTCTCGTCAGCCATAGTGTCCCCTTCTACCCCCAGCACGCCTAAAAAGGCTACGAGTCGGGGGCGGAGAATCCGACAGCGGACGACTTAATATTCTCCAGTGTTATCACTCAGTTGTATGTCCGAGTTGACCGGCTTCGACGGCTTCAGCGACGTGGACGAATCGACCGTAACCCGCGCGATCGGCCAGGAGTGGACGGACGGGTTCATGGAGTTCGCCGATACGGAGGTCATCGTCGTCGGCGGCGGCCCAGCCGGGCTCACGGCGGCGATGGAGCTCGCCGAGCGCGACGTGGACACCATGGTCGTCGAGCGGAACAACTACCTCGGCGGCGGCTTCTGGCTCGGCGGCTTCCTCATGAACGTGGTGACGGTTCGCGATCCCGCCCAGGAGATCCTCGATGACCTCGGCGTCGACTACGATCCCGTCGCCGACACGCCGGGACTGTTCACCGCCGCCGGGCCACACGCCTGTTCGGGGCTTATCAAGGCCGCCTGTGATGCCGGCGTGCACATTCAGAACATGACGGAGTTCACCGACATCGTCGTCCGCGAGGACCATCGCGTCGGCGGGATCGTGATGAACTGGACGCCCGTCCACGCGCTCCCGCGCGAGATCACCTGCGTCGACCCCATCGCCGTGGAGGCCGACCTCGTGATCGACGCGACCGGCCACGACGCGGTCGTGCTCAAGAAGTTGGCCGAACGCGGCGCCCTCGACGCCGCCGGGATCCGCGAGGCGGAGGAGAACCACATGGGGATGGACACGACGGGCGAGGACGAGTACGGCGCGCCCGGACACGACTCGCCGGGCCACGACTCGATGTGGGTCGCCGAAAGCGAGGATGCCGTCGTCGAACACACCGGTCGCGTCCACGACGGGCTCATCGCGACCGGGATGGCGGTCGCCACCGCCCACGGCCTCCCGCGGATGGGTCCGACCTTCGGGGCGATGTTGGTCTCGGGCAAGCGGGCCGCCCAGGCCGCACTCGATGAACTGAACGTCGACGCCCCCGAGGTGTCGCTCTCGGCGTCGACGGCTCCGGCACCCGCGGACGACTGATCCGGATCCGTCGGTCGAGAAGTCACGACCGGAACCGCCGTTCGAGAAGTTACGACCGGAACCGCCGTTCGAGCGATCGCGATGCGACGACGACGCCCTTTTACTCACCCCCCGCGCACCGTTTGAGCATGTACTGGCGCGGGCACATCGGGATCGGGCTGTTGGTCTACGCGCCGATCGCCGCCGCGATGCTCTCGCGCGGCGAGCCGGCGCTGGCGGCCCTCGGCGGCATGCTCGCGGTGGTGTTCGCCACCCTGCCGGACGCCGACCAGTCGCTGCCGATCCCCCATCGTGGCCCGACCCATACGATCGCCTTCGCGGTCGGGGCCGGCCTCTTGATGGGACTCCTCGCCGCGGCCGTCCTCGCCATCGGCACGACGTTCGGCGTCGCAGCCGTCGCCGACACGCCGAGCTGGACGCCCGCCTTCGTCGCGGGCGTGGTGACGCTCACGCTCTGTTCTCACCTCGCGGGCGACTCCATCACGCCGATGGGGATCCGCCCGTTCCGCCCGCTCTCGGACGTCCACTTCACCTTCGATCTGACGCCCGCGAAGAACCCACGGGCGAACTACCTCTTCCTCCTCGCCGGGCTCCTCGCGACCACGGCGGCGGTGTGGCTGACGATTTAAATACGGGGGACGCCCGGTTCACTCCTCACGCTCGCGCTTCGGGACGCGCCCGAGCGGATCGTCCACGAGGCTCGGATGGGTTCGCTGGCGCTCGGGATGTGGCTCGGCGAAGTACTCGCGCATCGCGGCCATCGATTCCCGCTCGCGGGCCCGACGCTCCGTCTCCGTGATCTCCTCACAGCCCGGCGGCACGTCCCGTCCGCGGTCGGTAAAGTAGCCCTCCGGGACGACCCAGTCGTGATAAAAGGGGACCGCGGAGTCGTGGATCAGCGTCGTCGCGACCGCCGCGCCGTGACCCGCCGCGATGACCGTCTGATGGTATCGCTCGGCCAGCCGCCCGGCGACGTAGAGCCCCTCGACGTTCGTCCGGCCGAGCCCGTCGTCGTCGACGTAGCGTTTCGATCCCGCATCGCGGATCTCCACGCCGAGCGCGTCGAGGTAGTCCGCGTCGCTCCAGGAGGCGGCGATGACGCGCTCGCCGGCGATCCGGTAGGGTTCCGTTCCAGTGTCCCCGTCGTCACTCACCCGTCCACCACGGCGGTCCGCCTCGCGCTCGACGGTCGCGATAAATCGCCCCTCGTCGTCCATGTCGAGTCCCGTCACTCGGCCGGCCCGGCGGTCGACGCCGTTCCGGGTCGCCTGCGAGCGAAGGAGGTCGAGGAAGCGCCGGGGGTTGATCCCCGCCGGAAACCCCGGGACGTTTTCGAGGTGGGCGTTGCGCGCGAGGATCGGCTCGCCGGCGTTGATCACGACGGTATCGAGGCTCGCGCGGGCGGTGTAGACGCTCGCCATCAGCCCCGAGACGCCCCCGCCGACGATCAGGACCTCGTAGGTGTCGAGCGCTTCGGCCGCGGTGGCGGGGGCCGGTTCAGGGTCGAGACCGGTCTCGGGCGCTGCGTCGGTGTCCCCGGGTGTATCCGGGGTTGGGTCGGCATCGGTGGACGATGAGAAAGCCGGCTCGGACGTCTCCGGTTCGGCTGGGGATCGGTCGCTCATGGACGGATCGGGTCGGGGGTATCCTTAAAAGTGGTCGCGCGCCACGGCCTCAGAGGTCGCCGGTCCGGATCCACATCCCCTTCGAGGCCGGGGCGGATTCCTCGAACCCCCAGCGCTCATAAAAGCCGTCAACGTCCGCGAAGAGGTAGACGTAGCCGCCGGGCGGCGCATGATCGGACAGCCAGGTCATGAGCGCATCGAACATGGCGCTCCCGATGCCCTGCCCCTGATGGGACGGCTCGACGGCGACGTCGACGATGAGGAAGGCCGTTCCACCGTCGCCGACGATCCGTGCCATGCCGACCGTTCGGTCGTCTCCGGCCTCTCCACCGACTTCGGCGTCTCCGGCCTCTCCGCCGACTTCGGCGTCTCCGGCCTCTCCACCGACTTCGGCGTTCCCGTCCTGTCCGTCCCCCTTATATACCGCGCAGACGCCGTAGGTCGTGTTCGGGAGGCCAACTTCGAGCCCCTCGGGTGGTCGGTCGGTCATTCCCGCCAGCCGCCGAATTCGACGAAATTCGGATATCGACGGCGTCCCCTCTCGGAGGCGATAGCCGTCAGGGAGCATAAAAGCGGTACCGTTGATGGGATCGGTCATACGGGCTCGTTTCCGTCTCGGCGGCAGACGTCGTGGGCGATGCGACGTTACTCCTCGTCCGCGTCGACCGCGTCGTCGCCGTCGACTGTGTCGTCGCCGTCGTCGTCCGCATCCTCGTCAACCGCGAGCAGGTCGCGCTCGGCGAGGATCGACTCCAGCTCCGCCTCGCTCGGTTCGGTGAACGTCTCGTCCTCGACGGTGATCGTGGCGACGCCGACGCCCTCGGGGGTGAGCCCCTCGTCGTTCGTCTGGGCGAGCGCGTCGAGCGCGAGCCCGAGCGCCTCGTCGGTGGAGAGGCCCTCCTCGTAGTGCTCCTCTAGGAACTCCCGGAGGTCGCTGCGATCCGAGCCGATCGAGAGCGCCTTCCATTCGTAGGGGGTACCGGAGGGATCCGTCTCGAAGAGGCGTGGCTCGCCGTTTTCGATCCCGCCGACGATGAGCGCGACGCCGAAGGGTCGCGCGCCGCCGACCTGGGTGTACTGCTGGATGTGGTCGGTGATCGTCTTCGTCAGCGTCTCGATGCCCATCGGCTCGCCGTAGCGGAGGCGGTTGATCTGCGCCTGCCGGCGGGCGAAGTCGATGAGCTGGCGGGCGTCGGCGACGTGGCCGGCGCTCGCGATGCCGACGTGGTCGTCCGCTTTGTGCAGCTTCTCGACGCTCGCCGGCTCCATGAGCGGGGAGCGGGCGCGCTTGTCGGCGGCGAGGACGACGCCGTCCTCGGCGCGGACGCCGACGCTTGCGGTCCCTCGTTTTACCGCCTCCCGCGCGTACTCGACCTGGTAGAGCCGACCGTCGGGGGAGAAGATGGTAATTCCGCGGTCGTACGCCTGTTGTTGGGATTGGCCCTGCATGATATCACTCGGTGTCGAACGCCGTCGCGCCGACGTGGTCCGACTCGACCGCGACGTCGCGTGCGTCACCGCGCACGACGGCGGATCGCTCGGCCCCAGCGAACGCGACGGCTCGCTGTATTGGATCGCGGCCCGCGCCACCCATATATCTTTCTTCACAGGCACGAACCGTCCCCGAGATCCCCCGCACCCGGATCCCGATCGGATCACCGTCGACGGCGTGCACACAGGCGATCGCCGCCCGAGCCGCCTCGACGTGTCCGCGACGCGTCCGGACGACGGCCTCGCCACGGCCGTCCGCAAGGGTAAATCCCAGAAGCGTCAGGTCGACGTCGGCGCTGCCGGCGTCGCCGAGGAGGTTGCCCGCGGCGTACCAGAGCGCCCGCTGGAACCCACGGCGCGAGATCGACGCGTCCGGCCACGCCTCGATCCCGACCGCGAGGTATCGCCAGCGCTGCCGGAGGTGTTTCGGGAGGTGTTTCATCGCGTTCGACCCCCGAGCGGCGAGGACACCCTATGAACGGACATGAGTCACTCCGCGCCGGGCACCGCATCGCCCGACCCGATCCGCTCGGCGACGATGACGGCCACCTGATCGTGTACGCGCTCGACGGCGACGACGGCGAACCCCACGTCGGTGAACGCCTCGACGAGCGTGCCGACGGTCGCCGGGTCGTCGACGTCCGGATTATAAAACGGCTCGCTCGGGTCGGGTGATTCGAAGAACGCGACATCGCCGAGGACGATCCGCCGGGCACCCGTTTCGGCCATAACCCGGATCGCCTCCCGTTTTTCCTCGTCCGCGAGGTGATGCAGCGCGAAGTTCGAGGTGACGATATCGATGTGCGCGTCGGCGTCGACGTTCGGGTCGCGGAACTCGCCGTAGGCGAACTCGACGTTCGAGAGGCCGGCCTCCTCGGCTTTCCGGCGGCCCTCCGCCATCATCCCCTCGCTGATGTCGCGGGCGATCACCCGCTTCGCCTCCGGCGCGAGCGCGAGCGTGATGGCCCCCGTTCCGGCGCCGAGATCGAGGACGACGTCCTCGGCGGACGGGTCTGCGTGTTCGATCACGAGGTTCACACAGGCGTGATACTCCGCGCTCTTCGAGTCGTCGTACGCCGCGGCCTTCGCCGAGAAACGCTCGGCGTGTTCCTCAACGCTCCGTTTCATGTCTCCCCCGTCGGACCCCGGGCGCAATGAAGCTCCCGGAGCGCCGCTCCCGGTTGGTCGTCACGATCTCACCCCACGCCGTGAGCCCAGCACGGATCCAGTCCGGATCGAAGCCGGCGGCCGCCGCCGCCGCGACGAGCTCGCGTGGCGCGCGAAGCTCGAGCTGTGACCGGGCGTTGACGCTCACGACGTATGGGGCGTCGTAGTACGTGAGGATCTCACGAAGCTTTCGGAGGTTCGAGAGAGCGCGGACGCGCCGGCCGCCCGTCGCGCGGAGCAGCGGCCCGAGGTCGACCTCGACGTGCACGCCGTTGTCGCGGGCGGCCTTCGCGAGGACGTGGTTGAACCCGCCGCCGTCCGCCATCGGCCGGGTCAGAACGTCGACTCGGGGCTCCTCGACGGCGAACCGGTTCAGCCGGTCATCGCCGCCGACGAGACAGACGACCGTGTGATCGGGCCGGTAGTTCCCGACGGAGCCACCCGCGCTGGCCGGCCCGTCGACGTCGATCTCGACCGCGTCGACGACGTCGATCCCGTACTCCTCACGGATCGCCGCCACGCGCGTGGCGTTCGGCGCGGCCGTCGTCGCGGGGTCGGTGGCCGTGGGGTCGACCTCGACCGCATCGCGGGTTCGGACGACGATCCCGTCGTATCCGTGACGGGCGGCCGTCCGCGCGTGACGTGCGACCGTCGAGGCACCGTCCGGATACGCGTGGACCGCTTCGTACATGGGGGTCGTTCTCGGCGGAGGGGTTTCGGCGTTGCGCTTCACGTCGCCTCGGCGACGATCGGCGGTCCCGACGGGCTTTTGACTCGCGAGGGAGAACGCGGCGCATGGCTGCGGACCTCCGTGAGAAGACGGATCGATACGAGCGGATGCTCGCGGACGCGCTCGCGGCCGCGGAGCCGCGGCCCCCGGCGGAGACGCCGCTCGGCGACGCCGCCGCGGACGTCGTCGAGATGGCGACCTCGTATCTCGAGGACGGGAGACACTTTCGGGCCGAAGGCGACCTCGTCAACGCGTTGGCGTCCTACTCCTACGGCTACGGGTGGCTCGACGCCGGGGTCCGTATGGGACTGTTCGCCGTCCCCGAGGAAACGGAGTTGTTCACGACCTGACCGATGGGGCGATCGCCGCGATGGCCCGGCCGTCCGATCGGTCGGTCCGAGCGACCCCGGCCGATCTAACCGACCCCGCCGAGCGCTGCCGCTCGCGGGCAGAATGTGCCGTCGACAAAGGGTGTCGGTCGTGCCAGCCGGATCGACCCGCCGTAATCGACGGCCCGAGCGGGCGGACACGACGTGACCACCGGAGCGAAACCGGGGGACGGAAGGGGGGGGGATGGACGCTCCGGTGATGATACTTTTGAGCCACTCGTATATAAGCTTATTGTGGAAATACGTGTGAAAGAAACAACACGAGTGCCTATCGATGTCCGCCTCACAACACGACTGCCTATTGTTGTCGTCGAAGGACGCTCCGACCGAAAAACAGCGTGAGCGCCAGCGCGAGCACGGCCTGTCCGGGACCAAATCCGGGAACCTCATCGGCCGTGATCCAGCCGGAGCCGTCCCCGTCGCGGTCGACACGGTTGAGATCTGAAAGCGAGATCACGCCGTCATCGTCCGATCCTCCCTCGTCGGCGGAGTCCGCATGGATCCCGTCCCAGCCGGGAACCGGGGGCCGCCTCGGAGAACCGGCCACATCGTCGCGGTAGGCGTCGAGATCGATACCCGCCACGGACGCGACGTGTGGCGGGAGCGACCGTGCGTGGACCGTCCCTTCGATGGGTGGCGGTCCGTCGGGGTCGCCGGCGGCACCACCACCCAACCGGTCCGTTCCGGAGCTACCGCCACCACCACCGGCCGCGCCGCCCGTCGCACCGCCACCGGCCGCGCCGCCCGCCGCACCGCCACCGGCCGCGCCGCCGCCCCCACTTGCGTCATCCTCAGCATCCGTGTCGGTAACGCCCAGTGCAGCGGTTATGTTCGCGAGGTCCGTGACGTTCTCCACGTCAGTCACGTTCTCAATGTGAGTGCTGTTCGCGATTTCGGTGATGTTCTCCGCGTCCGTGGCGTTCGCGAGGGCCGTCACGTTCTCCGCGTCCGTGGCGTTCGCGAAGGCCGTCACGTTCTCTGGATCCCCGGCATCCGTCACGTTCTCGATGAAGGACTCGAGATCATCGTCATCGATCGCCACGTCGTCGTCACCGTCCTCGGCGTCGTCACCCTCGGTGTCGCCGTCCGTCGCCTCCTCGTCGCCCGTCTCGTCACCATCGGCACCCTCGGGCGTCGAGTCGTCACTCCCGCTCGTTCCGCCGGAACTCCCCGTCGATCCGCCGCCGGAGCCACCGCCCGATCCGCCCGTCGTCGACCCGTCGTCCGTCGATTCGTCGTCCGCCGATCCGTCGTCCACCGATCCGTCGTCCACATCGGAATCCTCGCCGTCCGATGGGTCGCCGGCGTGGATGAGCGTCGTCGAGACGAGGTCCGGGTCGTCGGTCACGTCGGCCTCGAACGGCTCGTTCGTCGTCCGGACGCGATCGTCGGTGACCGCGACCGAAAGCCGCAGCTCGGCGTCGGCGTCCGGCGTGCCGTTCTCGAAGGGGATGTCCGCAAAGCGCATGGCCGCGTGGAACCGGTCGTCGGCCACGCCGGCCGTCGAGGCGCTCGCGAGCGCGTCGTCCGTGAGCGTCGCACGTGGAGGATCGTCCGTCGTGTCGGGCTCGGCGACGAGCTCGACGGCGAGGCCCTCGTGACTCGCGAGGTCGTCCACCCCGTCGATCGGGCCACCGGCGTCGAGGAGTCCGTCGAGCCCGGTCGCATTCGCCACGAAGACGAGGGTGTCGTCCTCCGAGACCGTGTCCGCGGGTTCGAGGGCCCCCGTCTCGCGGGCGGCCGCAACGGCTTCGGGATCCGAGAGATCCGCGGGGGTCAGCGTGTCGCTCGTGAACGCCGTGAGCGACCGTGTCTCGCGGGGGTCGAGGGTGAGCGTCATTCCGTCGTCCGGGTCGCCGTCGGCGGTGGCCTGAACCGTCAGGTCGTACTCGCCCGGCGCGAGGAGGTCGTCCGTGGTCGGCTGATCGAGCAGCGTGGCGCTCCCCTCGCCGTCGAGAACGGTCACGAAATCGTCCCCGTGATCCGGATGACCGGCAGCGTAGGTGTTCACCCCGAGCGTCACCGGCTCCGCCGTGGGGAGATCGAGCGCGACCGACGCCTCGTACTCGTCGTGTGAGAGATGGAGTCGGGCGTCACTCGTCGAGTCTGGAACGTAGACATCTTGCACAAAGATATCCCCCTGAGAAGCAGATGGTATTGGCTCTGTGAAAAATGCCTTATCTCCCTCAAAATCCGCCACATTTATTTTTGAGATAACTTCACGATCTGCATCAAAGTCACTAGTTACGAGTTGATACTCTCCCGATTCAAGTGAACTAAAGTCGAGACTAACAGACCCAGTAGGGTTAAAAAGATACAGACCGCCGTCAAACAGGAGATACTTATCTTCTAAGTGACGATCACCGTATATCTCACCACGATCAAGTTCATCGAAGTTCTCATCAGTATAATATTGTTTTTCTTCAGATACAGTCTTCCAATCATCTGTGTTTGCAAAAACATCAACTATCTTGGATGACGGAATAGGTTCAGAATTACTATCTAGGAGTTGAATCTCAGAGACAAAACCGTCTCTGTCTGAGTTGTCGATAGTCAGTACTGATGTGAGTGAGTTACGTGGATTAATATAAACATCATTTATATCGTAATCAGTGTTGCTCTCTTTTATAGAGAAAGTCTCGCTCTGAACATATCCATCGTCCAAATAATAGGTTCCAGAATCAAGTCCTGTAGTCTCAAACTTCGCAAACAACCCTTCACCTTCAGGCAGTTCCGAATAAACCTTAGATGGTTCATTGTCGTTTTTAACTTGATAAAGACCAATGGATCTGTCGACATCTGATGCAGGGTAGGAGAAAGATTGTCCCTTAAATACGACGTCAGGAATATCTTCGTCAGTAGTAAACGTTCTATCTGTGTTTATTCCGCTCGTTCCACCAGATCGTATTGAAATGCTGGCAGCGTCAGCGATACCTCCATCAACAAAACCGGAGTGCTCATCTGAGTTCTTTATTAGAGTATCGCTATTTGGTGGAACATAATCACCTTCATCAACCTCTGACGAAACAGAGTGTAGAACAGCAACATACTCTCCACTTTCCGAAATCGCCAACGCATTGTCTTCACGATCACGTAATTTGAGAGGAATATTTTCATTCGTGCCGACAAGTACATCTGAACTACCGACCAAGTCTTCTGGGTGGTAATCTTCAGTATCTGATTTATATAATGCTACAACGAATGGATGATCCTTTCCAGAAGCTCCCTCTAGACTAGCCTCCTGGATTTCGATATAATCCGAGATTGAGACATCTCGTTCTATATCATTGAACCCAACTCTTCCTTCATATACCGAAGCTTCTGCTGTCTCAGTTTGAGCATTCACTAAATCCTCAGGAACACTGGATCCATCGAGATCAGTATCTTCAAATTCTGATTGGGGAATCGCGCTGATTCTAATGTGGCCAGGATACCAATAAAAATCATCTAGTGGAACAGTGACAGAGGTCGAATCGGCTATGGACTTCTGATCCACCTCTTTACCACCCGCTTTCTTCGTTTTTCCATCCCTGTCGTATGTTGCGAGCAGTTTTACATCAACATTAGAACTGAAATCAGAAACGGTGATGGACGGAAACGACAATGTCCGATCAGACTTTATTGTACTAGAGACGGTTCCCTGATCGGAGACATCAAATTGGGAGAAATATACAGGGAAGTCGGAGGAACTGGTAGATTGAGACACAGAACTAGGTGATGTAGATAGTTCAGGTGAATATTCTTTTGTGACTACGATTTTATATGACAGTTTCTGGGATTGATCTACCTGATCAAGCTTAATTCCGTCAATTTTTAAATCACGGACCTCAACGCTGGTGTCGGATCCCGAAACATCGACTGAAATGCCTAAAATATGCTCGTCTTCATCAATAGAATAGACATAAGCGTCGGATATCGTCCCACCACTAACGGAGGCAGATTTGAGCTCGGCTGATTCGATTGAAACATCTCCATCAGCTAGGTTGGGAAGACCGAGATGGAGATGGATCATATCATGAGTATCGGGATAGTCATTGTCCAGGTTGATTCTAACATCTCCGATATAATGTGTAGTGTCACCGGACGTCAGCGGCTCTGGCTCCGGTGTGTTCGTTATTTTAATCTCAGAATCTTGTGACCCTACCCCAACCGCTGAAAACATCCCGACACCGATCAGGGAGGCGGCGGTGAGGAGCGTGATCGTGAGAACGATACGGCGACGGCGTGCGGATTCGAACGACATGGTCGGCATCTCCTTCCACATCCGACCGGACCGAGGATCGGCACACGCGATGGGAGCCGGCGGGCGTCACGAATACCGTCGGTCGGCGGTCGTGGAACGCACGCGGAGCGAGTCGATCGGGTATATAAGTGAGTTCCGAACACGCAGCTTTCGAATCACGGACAGTGTCGCCGCCGGTGAAACGATCGAAAATCGACCGATGACGCCACGATCACCCTCCAGACCGCCACGGGAAGACCGACCGCCGAACCGCCTACCAGCCGGCCGAAACATCACCGACTGGCCGCCCGGCGAACGGCCGGCCGACGCCGGCGGCAAAAACGGTCGGTTCCGCCCACGAGTGTTTATATACTCGCGGTGACGCGCGGCGCGCCCGCGACGCTCGCGACGCGTCGCGATGTCTGGAGAGCCACCCATCATGGGACGGCAAAAAAGGCGTCAGCGGGGGCGACGCGGATCAGACGCGACGGTCGCGACGGTCGCGGCGATCGCGGCGGGTCACACGGCGTCCGGCGAGCAGTGCGGCGGCGAGCAGCGCGCCGAGTGTGACGAGCACGCCGAAGCCGGGCGCATCGTCATCGACCGGTTCCTCACCGTCATCCACATCGGTCGGCGCGTCGTCCGCGTCGTCCGCGTCGTCGGCGTCATCATCGACGTCAGCCGCATCGTCGGCGTCGTCTGCGTCGTCGGCCTCGAGTTCCTCGACGATAAGCTCGCCGGCGACGCTGGCGTTCGCGGAATGGACCGCGTGGACGTAGGTGCCGGGCGTGTCGGGCGCGTCGACGTCAAAGGAGACCGTCTCGTCCTCGTCGGGGGCCAGAGACACCTCCTCGGTGGCGATCGACTCGTTCCCGAACCGGAGCTCGACGGTCTGGGTCGCCTCCGTCCCGCCGATGTTCGTCACCGTCGCCGAGACCGTCAGGGGGTCCCCGGGCGCGACGGTCGCGGCCGCGGGATCGAGCGCGGTCACGTTGAAGAACGCGGGGTCGGCCGCGGGCGGATCGTCGGCGTCGTCGTCGCCGACGGGCGCACCGGAGGTCACCCCGGTGTCGGTCACCTCGAACGTGAACCGATAGTCGCCCGCGTCGATCTCGGTGAAGTCGGCGGTCAGTGAGCCGTCGCGCAGGCCGCGGAGCACGAGAACGTCCTCGTCCGCGTGGGCGTCGTGAACCACGCCGTCGACGGCGAACGGCTGGCGGTCCTCGTAGGGGTCGGGGTTGTCCGCGGCCCCGCCGGCGCGGAAGAGGTTCTCCAAGTCCGCATAATCGAGGCCGTCGGCGCTCACGTTGAGGTTGTAGCGCGCGCGGTTCGAGCGCATCTCGAGGTCAACGTCGTCATCGGCGGTGGTGATCCGGTCCTGGCCCCACTCGACGCGGAGCGACTGGTGGGCGACCTCGAACGGGCGGGCGTCCCGCGCGTCGACGAGTTCGGTGGCGACGCCGTCGGAGCCGAACCGGATCGCCTGCGAGCGGTCGCCGTCGGGGACGAGGACGTACTCGCCGCGGAGCGAACCCGTCGCGATCCGCAGCGAGCGGTCGTCATCGAGGCCGTACTCGCGGACGAACGAGCCGGCCCGGTCGGCGCTGCGGTCATACCGACGGAGCTCGACCGCCTCGGCGTCGGTGACCTCCTCGGGGATAGCCGCGCCGAGTTCCTGACCGGCGAAGTGAAGTCCGCCGGAGCGGAGCGCGGCGTCGACGCCACCTCGCTCGACCGGCGGCGGCGAGACGGATGCGGCCGTCTGTGTGCCGTCGAGCGCGGCGGTGGTCGTATCGGACGGTGCGGCTGCGGTGGGGGCGGCGCCGGCGAGGGGGATCGCAACGACGGACAACAGCATGACCGTCGCAAGCAGCGTGGCCCCGACCGCGAGGATCGGGGTGGATCGTGTCGACATCGGTGCTGCCCGAATGAACCGGGTAAATAAGAACTACTCGGCGACACCGCTGTCACTCTGGCGGTCGGCCGACGCCCAATCATGGGCGGAACGACAGTTCCATCCGACGGGAGGCGCTCCCAGCGTCGGAGGCCAATGTAGGTACACCCGATATCGTTCACGCCCGTCGACGCTCATGCCCGTCGACGCTCATGCCCGTCGACGCTCACACCCGTCGGCTCACATCCGGCGTCACTCGGTACCGTCGTCGCTCACGCCCTTCACGCGTCGATAGGCATATGCGACCGCTCCGCCGAGCGCACCGAGCGTCACGCCGACGCCGAAGCCGGGCGCGTCGACGTCGGTTCCGTCGTCGTCCGTGGTGTCCTCTCCCGTGCTGTCTTCATCCGGGGCGCCATCGTCCGTGGAATCGTCGTCATCCGACACGTCGTCGGCGTCCACCGAGTCGTCATCGGCGACCGTGACGGCCACGTCGTCGGTCAGCGTGAACGCCCGTCGCTCGGTATCGACCGCTTGAACGCGAACCGTTCGGTCCCCGGGATCGAGCGTGGGCTCCGCGGTCGCCTCCGGATCGTCGATCCGGGCGGCGATGTCGGCCTCCGGGACCTGATCGCCCGGTGAAACCGGGTCGCGATCGACGAGGACGACGAAGCCCCCACGGTCCGGTGCCGGAGGTGTATCGGGAACAGCGAAATCGAATCCGTCGACGTCGATCGCGACCGTGACCGTCGGTTCGACCGTCGCGTCCGGCTCCGGGCGCTCGATCGAAACCCGTCCCTCGGGGTCATCGTAGGCGATGGGCGAGACCGTCGCGGTGACCGTCACCGGGTCGTCGTCCGAATCGAGATACGGCCCGTCGCCGTCGTCGGGGAACGTGAACGCCTCTTCGGTCGTCTGCAGATGCGCGGTGACCGCGAGCGTCGTCGGCCCCGAAAGCGATGAGTCGAGTTCGATACTGACGTCCTCGTGACGGCCGGCCGACAGCGGCTCGGTCACGCCACGGGTCCCGGTGTCGTCGTCCGGATCGTGGACCCGGAGGTAGCCGCCGTCTTCAAGCTCCGCGGCCGCAACTCGGACCGTTCGTCCGGGGGTCCAGCCGTCATCGAAGGTGACGCTCGCTTCCGGTCGGTCGTCGGGATGTGTCCCGACCGATCCCGACATGCGGGAGTGGGCGGTACAGACGTATCCGTCGAGGTCGGCCGCCAGCGACTCGGTGACGGTGAACGACATCGTCTCGCCGTCGTCGCTCCAGTCGACGTCGGGGGCGTCCTCGAAGCGGCCGCCGGCGTCCTGGCTGAGAAGCGGCTCCCCGTCCGCATCCTGCAGCTCGAACGGGTGGGGCCGGAACGACGGGTTTTCCACCACGTATCGGGTGTCGACCGCGAACCGGAGTTCCGGGTTCTCCCCGTCGGTCGCGACGACCGCGGGGTCGTCCTCGCTCTCGGCCTCCCAAGCCGTGGAGCCGACCGCGGAGAGCCGGAGCCGAACGGCGTCGTCCCCGGCGGCGGACGCGGCCGTCGATCCGAGGACGGCGACCGTCCCGAGACCCGTCAGGAGCCCTCGGCGGCTCGGTGTCGGCGTTCCGGCTGTGGCCGACCGGTCATCGAGCCGGTCGGGATGTCGACCGTCCGGTGGGTCCTCAGAACGTCGACCGCCCGGTGGATCGTCTGGACGGCGTGAGGTGGTTGCTCGGCGATCTCGGGAGGGGTTCGGTGGGCCGGAAGGCCTCATAGACGTCACAAGGGATGGATCGTCTTCAACGATGCGTCCGTGCGCTGTCTTCAACGATGCGTCCGTGTGCTCGGCCGCGTGCGTCGTGTGCGGAGGCGTGAACGTCGTCACTCGCCGGGTGGGTCCGATAAAAAATTCCGCACGGGGGCCGGCCCGGGTGGGCCGGTAGTCAAACCGAAATGGATCGGCTCGCGTCAGTCTGTGCGTCGCGCGTCCTGTGTTCCGCAGTCGTCCGGGTTAGGAACGACGGCGGACCGCGAGCAGCGCCGCGGCGAGCAGCGCGGCGAGGGCGACGAGCACGCCGAAGCCGGGCGTGTCGTCGTCGACATCGGCAGGCTCGTCATCAGCGTCGGCGTCGTCAGCGTCGTCGGCGTCATCGACATCGTCGTCGTCAGCGTCGGGGTCGACGATGGTGAGCGAGCCGGTCTCCTCGTCATCCTCGGTCCAGACGCTGTGGGTGTAGTCGCCAGCGTCGAGGTCGGACGTGTCGATCTCGAACTCGGCGGTGACGTCCTCACCGGCTTCGAGTTCGATCTCCTGGGTGGCGATCGTGTCGCCGTCGACACGGACCTCGACGTCCTTCGTCGCGTCCTCGGTACCGGTGTTGGTGATCGTCGCGGAGGCGTCGATCACGTCGCCGAGTTCCACGTCAGCGTCCGCGGGGTCGAGGTCGCTGACCTCGAAGACGGCTGTCGCGTCGATCTCGTCGACGACGATACCCTCAGCTTCGACATCGTCCGGGAACTGACCGGTCGGTCGGAGCGTGAGGTCGAACGTGTCGCCCACGTTCTTGCCGCTGAAGTCGAACGTGCCGGTCACGTCCTCATTCTGGGTCACCACGAGGTCGCTGTCGGACATGATGAACGACGGGCGGGTGTCGCCGCTGGAGCGAGCGCGGATGGTGAGTTCCGTCCCGGGTGCGACGTTCGTCGAGGCGACGATCTCGACGTCCTCGGTCGCGGTCACCTCATACGGGTCATGCCGGAACTGCCCCGTCCGTTCCTCCACGTCGAAGGACGATTCGATCGTCTGGAAGAGATCGTCGAGGTCGTCATCCTCCTCCTCGTCGAACTCGAGCAGCCACTCGTCTTCGATCCGGACGTTCATGATGAACTCGTAGTCGTCCTCCTCATCGAGCGCCGCGCCGGGATCGAAGACGTCATGGTCGTCGTTCCAGCTGTCAGTGTCGACCGCGATGAAGACGGTGGACTGTCCGGCCGTCGTGATGATCTCGTAGTCGGCCTGCTCCCAGTCGACCAGCCGGCGGTCGGCGTTTGGTCCGGCGCTCGCGCGTGTCTCACGGAGCCGGACGCGGGCCGCACGGTCGCTCTCCTCCTGTGCTAAGAGCGTGTCGTCGGCGGCGTTGTTCGTGTTCGTGATGGCGCTCAGGCCGCCGTTATCGGTGGCGTACTGGAACATGCCGTCGAGGCCGGTCGCGTCGAGTTCGAAGATGGCCCAGTCGTCCTGGGTGACGAGGTCGCGCTGGGTGACGTTGCCGGCCTCCGCGCCGGCGAGGACGTCGTCGACCGCGTCGATGTCGTCGACGGTGTCGGCGGCGGCGGTCCAGACGTTCAGCCCGGTCGTCTCGCGCTCGTCGATGAGCAGCGAGCCGACGTCATCGGGGTCGTCGACGGCATCGTCGAAGTCGCCGAGGGCGATGACGGACATGTCGTAGTCGCCCTCGCTCAGGATGAACTCGAGGGTATCGGAGTCCTCGTGTTCCTCCGTCTCGCTGTAGTCGATCGCGGCATCCTCGTCGGCGTCGTCCTCATCGACCCAGATGATGTCTTCGAGGTCCGTTCCGTCACCGTCGTCGCTCGTGCCGGCCGTGTAGGTGTTGAAGTAGAGCGTGATCCGATCGTCGTCGTTGAACGACTCGATCGTGACGTTCAGCTGGTAGCCGAAGTCGTCGATCTCGCCGATGACCAGCAGGCCGGAGTCGGCCGCGTCGTTGGCCTCGACCGTGATCGAGGCGACGCCGCCCTGTGCGACGTCGACCGTCGAGTCGACGAAGCTCAGTTCCGCGTCGTCGACGTCGTCGACGGTGATGCTCGCGGTCGCCTCGGCGGCGGTGTCGGTTACCTCGAACAGGAACTCGTAGTCGCCGCCGTCGATTCCGTCGAAGTCGACCGCCTCTTCGCGGTCGGTGATCCGGTGGAGACCGATCTTCTCGTCGTGGTCGAGGTCGTCGTCCTTGCCCTCGGCGTACAGGAAGACGTTGAACTCGCCCCAGATGTCGCCCGAAGTGACGTCGTCCGCGGTGTCGAACTCGCCGTCGTAGGTACCGGCACGGATCGCCTCGTAGAGGTCACCGAGGTCGTCGATGTCGTTGTCCGGATCGATCAGATCCTCCCGGATCGAGTTATCCCCCGCCGGGTGGTTCTCCGAGTCAGCGTCGACGAAGATCGTGAAGAGTTCCTCGGAGTCGAGGTCGCCGTCGGCGCTGACGTTCAGCGTGTAGGTGCCGCGGTTCGAGGAGATGTCGAGGTCGGTCTCGGAGTCCGCGCCGAAGTCGGTGACGACGTCGTCGTCGAACGCGGCGTCGAGGCGCTGGATCCGCACCTCGAAGGTGTCGTCCATGCTCGGCGTCGATGAGAGGCCGCTTCCGCTCAGGAAGTAGTCCCCGCTGTCCAAGTCGTCGGTGTCGATGCGGACGACGCGGTCGCCGTTGTCGGCCTCGACGTCGAGCTCCTCGATGAACGTGCTGGAGGAAACCGTGCTGCCGCCGTTCGACGTGTCCGTCACGCGGCGGAGGTCGACCTCGTCACCGGGGTCGAGGCCGTCCACGGTCGCGGTGACCGCCTGTCCCTGCCATGGGTTTTCCGGGTCGTACGAGTCGATGGCTGGCGATGCCGCCGCGGGTGTGACGGTAACGCCGACCGCCACCATGGAGAAGACCATGATGGCGCTGAAAAAGACCGAGACGGCCTTCGTGCGCGTATGGTTGTGTGTTCGGGTCATGGTTGCTGTTGGGTTTCACGACCACAGCGGCGCGTTCGTGGTCGCCGAGCCAGCGGCTCCCGGTCGTTCGGAACGAACGGTCCCTGACTCCGGCAACGGTGCGTCGCGTTGCGGCCCTGGGTAGGGGTACAGCCGAACCGATGCCGGGTGTTTATAAGTACTTTCTCTATCGTGTATATCCGCTAGAACGTCGATACCAGCCTTCTCAGACCCTCTATCTACTGGTTAGCTTTTTGACCGAATCGTCCCCTTATATACTTACGCACGTGTCTTCGCAGGCGTGCACACGTGAAGAGACGGTCGGGTCCAGACGGGGGAGCCCGCACAGCGCGGTCGGTTCACTCGGTGGCGTCGGCGTTCAATGCGGTGGCATCGGCGTTCACGGCGGTGGCGGATCGCCGTCGCTCACCGGGTGGGTCCGATAAAAATACCGCAAGGGGACCGGCCCGGGTGGGCCGGTGGTCAAACCGAAGTGGACTGACTCGCGTCAGCCCGCGTGTCGCGCGTCTCGTGACTCGCTGTCGTCCGTGTTAGGGACGGCGGCGGGTCGCGAGGAGCGCGGCGGCGAGCAGCGCGACGAGTGCCACGATGGCACCGAAGCCGGGCGTGTCGTCGTCGACGTCGTCGACATCGTCGTCGTCGTCAACGTCGACGTCGTCGTCGTCATCGACGTCGGGTTCGTCGTCGTCGACTTCGACGGTCAACGTGCCTTCAGCTTCGTCGTCCTCGGTCCACACGCTGTGGGTGAACGTGCCGTCGAGGCCGGTCGTGTCCACGTCAGTGAACTCGACCGTGGCGTCCTCGTCAACGTCCAGCTCGAGCTCTTCGGTCTCGACGGTGTCACCGTCGATGCGGAGTTCGACATCCTTCGTGTCTTCCTCCCCACCGGTGTTGGTGACGGTCGCGGAGACGTCGATCAGGTCGCCCTCATCGACGGTTGCCTCTGCGGGGTCGAGATCGTCGACCTCGAAGACGGCAGGCTCAACGACTTCGTCGACGATTTCACCTTCGGCCTCAACGTCGTCGGGGTAGTCCCCGCCGCGCAGTTCGAGGTCGTAGGTGTCACCGACGTTCGTGTCGCTCAGGTTGAACGTGCCGGTCACGTCCTCGTCCTGCGTGACTTCGAGGTCGTCGTCGGTCATGATGAACGACGGACGCGTGTCGCCGGACGAACGGACGCGCATGTCAATTTCGGTGCCAGGCGCGATGTTCGTGTCGGCGTTGAACTCGAAGCCGTCAGTTGGCGTTGCGTTGTACGGGTCCTGCTCGAACTCGCCAGTTCGCTCCTCGACGTCGTACGTCGAGTCAGCGGTCTGGAAGAGGTCCGAGAGATCGTCGTCGTCCTCATCGTCGAACTCGAGGAGCCAGTTGTCCTCAAGTCGGATGTTGGTGTTGAACTCGTAGTCGTCTTCGTCATCGAGTTCTTCTTCATCCTGGCCGATGAACGGGCTATCTTCGTCGTCGTCCCAGTCCTCGGTCTCGATGGCGACGAACGCCTCGCTCTGACCATCACTGGTGATGAACGAGATGTCCGTTTCCTCGAGCGCGGAGAGACCGTCCTCGCTGGAGCCGCCGATCACACGGCGGTCGACGTTCGGACCAGCGCTGGCACGCGTCTCGCGGATGCGGAAGCGTGCGGCGCGCTGGTTCTCATCGTCGCCAGCGTCTTCAGCGTTGTTGAACTCGAACAGGTTGTCAGCATCGCCAGAGTCCTTCAAGTCGCCCTGACCGAAATCATCATCGGTGACTGGCGTCACGAAGTCTGCGAATTCGGCGTCAGACCGCTCGATGTAGGCGAAGACGCCATCGAGGCCGGTGTTCGAACCAAGCTCGTGGATGATAACGTCTTCCTGCGCGACGAGGTCGCGCTCGGTGACGTTACCGGCTTCGATGCCTGCGAAGACATCGTCGACATCGTCTTCGATGTCATCGAACGTGTCGTCCGATGCCGTCCACGTGTTCACCTGGTGTTCGTCACGGTCTTCGATGAGCAGCGAGCCGACGTCATCCGGATCGTCGACTGCTTCTTCGTAGTCCTCCTCAGCGAGGACCTGCATGTCGTAGTCACCGTCGCTCAGGATGAAGTCAAGCGTGTTGGTGTCGAAGGACTCTCCACCGTCGTTTTCGGTCCCTTCGTCAACATCACCGTAATCTTCGAAGCTGATCTCAGCGCCTTCGTCTTCGTCGTCTTCGTCAACCCAGACGATGGTGTCGTCGTCAACACCAACATCGTGGCCGGTCGTACCAGCCGCGTAGGTGTTGAAGTAGACGGTGATCTCGTCAGTCTCCTCGTTGAACTCGTCAATGGAGACGTTCATCTGGTAGCCGAAGTCCTCCTTCTCACCGATGACAAGGACACCGGAGTCGGCAGCCTCGTTCGCACCGACGGTGATGCCAGCGACGCCACCCTGTGCGACGTCGACCGTACCGTCGACGAACTCGAGTTCAGCGTCGTCAACGTCTTCGACAGTTATCTCTGCAGTGTCCTCAGCGTCGGTGTCGAAGCCTTCGAAGAGGAACTCGTAGTCGTCATCGTCGACGTCCTTGAAGCTGACTTCCTCGTCGAGGTCCTGGTTACCGAACAGGCCAACGAGTTCGTCACCATCGAGGTCGTCTTGGTCTTCGTCTTCATCGTAGAGGAAGACGTTGAACGTACCGAACGTCTCGGGATCTTCAACACCGTCAACGCCGATGACTGCGTCCTCGACCTCATCTTCAGTCGAGGTGTCGCCTACCTCACGGATGTTGTCGACGAGGTCCTCGAGATCGCCGTCATCGCGGATCTCTTCGAGGTCAGTGTCGGCGTCGAATCCGTAGTCTTCGAAGGTCTCGTCGTCGTCGACGAGGATGCCGAAGAGTTCGTAGTCGTCAAGGTCACCGCCAGCGCTGGCGTTCAGCGTGTAGGTGCCACGGTTGGAGTCGATGTCGAGGTCCGTCAGCGCGTCGCCGCCGGTGTCAGAAACCGTATCATCGTCGAACTCGGTGTCGAGATCCATGATACGGGTTTCGAAGGTTTCTTCCTCAACAGGGTTGCGTTCGAGGTCGCCACCGCGGAGGAAGAAGTCGCTCGAGTCAAGACCGTCGGTGTCGATTTCGACGACCCAGTCCTCATGCTCGATGTCAGCTTCGTCATCACGTGCCTCGATGATGTCTGCGATACGCTGATCAGCGTCGGACGCATCTTCACCCTCTAAGATGAGTTGCTGGGAGTCGAGCTCTTCAACGAACGAGCTGGAGTCGACGATGCCGTCGTCGAAGTCATCGACCTCACGGAGGTCGTATTCTTCCTCGCCAGCGTCGTTGATCGGCTCACCGTATGCGTAGACGTCCTGGCCAGTCCACGGGCGGTCAGGAGCGTATTCGACGCCGGTCTCTTCGACTTCCTCAGGCTCTTCTTCTGCCTCAGACGTGACCTCCACGCTGGTCGACAGGCCATCAGTGTCGTCACCAGTCGTTACAGAGTGGAAGTACGTCCCCTCTCCGAGAAGATCGGCGTAATTGAATTCAACTTCGACACTTTCGCCGCCTTCGATGTTATCCTCGCGCAGGTCTTGGTGCTCGATACCACCGTCGTCACCATGCGAGAGTTCATCGGTGTCGTCATTGAAGTTGTATTCAATGTCGTTAGACGCGTCGTCAGCATCAGCGTCAGCCCCACCTTCGTTGGTGATCTCAGCAGTGACCGTCATGTCGAAGTCAGGCTGGACTTCGGACGGTGCATCGAGATCCGTAACCTGCAGGTCAGGCTCTTCAAGGATGCTGAGCGTCAGCGTCTCGCTGGTGAACTCGTTCTCATCCTCGGTGTCATCCGTAACGGCAGAGTCGAGTTCCTCCAAGTCCTCAAAGTTTGTGCTTGATTCTTGAGTCTCGTCAACGATCACAATACGGTGATCATAATCGCCAACATCGTCGCCATCTAGGTCCTCAATGGCGTCTGCTGCTGCGGTGAATTCTCCAGTAACATCCTCGTTATGGAGGTCGTCAAGATCTCCTTCCTGTGTTTCGAGAACATATTCTGTGTCCTCAATTTCGATGACGAAGGCGACTTCGTCAGTTCCAGCAAATGCATCGCCTTCATCTTCCTGATCCGTACTGACCGTGTACGAAAGATCAGGAGACTCAGCAAGTTCGGTTTGATCTACACCTGTACCTTCAACGATTTCATCGCCGTCTTCGACTTCGTCGTACTCGATGTCGACGTTGTCGGCGTTGGATGAAACCGCGGCGGCCCCACCGGCAAAGCCGGCAAAGCCAATCGCCACCATGGATACAACCATGATAACCGAGAAGAAGACCGCATTGGCCTTCTTTCGTGTTTCGTTATTGTCGCGTGTCATGTTTAGTTTCGTTTTTCTGTACCGCGACAGCAGCTTTCTCCTGACCTTCGAGCCACGCCCGATCGTCGCATACGGCACCAATTCATTCATCAGGGGTACGGCCGGACTCGGTCCGAGGGATACTCATCTCCTGCCACTTGGGTAGGGGTACACTCGAAACCTACAGGGCCGGTTATAAATACTTTGTGTGATTAAGGGGTGATCGTGTCAATCGTTACCAAGCGTCTGACGCACGTGAGACGCCCGTTTTCGGCGATCGACGATCCTGCGGAACTGAGTCGAGCGAAGTAGATGAGTATATAAAGCGGCTTGGAGGTTACTCCGCCGGACCGTCACGCTTACGGCCCTCTACGGCGGTTTCTGCCGGTTCGTCGTCGGCGTCGGTCGGATCGTCTTCTGGATCGGTTGGGTCGGCTTCAGAGTCGATCCGCCCGTCTTCCGGCCCGATCGCATCGTCATCCCCCGCCAACGTGTCGCCATCCGCCCCGAAAGCCGCCTCCAGCGCCGCCGACCACGACCCGAACCGCCGCTGATACGTCGCGAGCGCATACGCCCCATGCTCGCGGACGTCCGCCGCCGTCGGCCGCCGACCCACCCGCTCACACACCCGATGCAGGTCCGCGAGCAGCTCCCCCCGCGGGATCCGCCCGGCCACCCCCCGCGGCTCGAACCCCGCCGCCTCTACCGCCGCCCGCCACGATCCAAACCGCCGCACGTACGTCCGCGGCGCATACACACCCAACCGCTGCATCTGCGTAAAGCTCGGCGGCGGGTCCGCACACACCCCGTTGACCCGCCGTAACTCCGCGAGGAGCTGGTCGTCCGTCGCCCGCCCGAGCCGGATCGGCTCGTACCCCGCCGCCTCCACCGCGTTGCTCCACGTCCCGAACCGCCGCCGGTACGTGGCGACCGCGTACGCCCCCTCCCGGTCCATCTCCACCGCCGTCGGCCGCCGCCCCTTCGTCTCCCCGAGCCGCTCGATCTCCGCGAGTAGCTCCTCGACCGACACCTCGTTCGTCGGCTCCCGCGGGTCGAACCCGGCCGCCGCCACCGCCCCCCGCCACGATCCGAACCGCGCGAAGAGCGTCGACACGCCGTGCGGCCCCCGCTCGCGATACTCCTTGAGCGTCGGCCGGCGACCCACCTCGTCGGCCACCGCCCGGATCCCATCGAGCAGCTCCTCGTCACGATACCGCATACCGATCCGGAACACGCGGGAGGAAATAAACTGATACCCGCACGCCCGGCCGGGCGGACGCTCGCGCTCCCTCGCGCCCTCGCACGCGCGTGTGAGGAAAATGCTGTTCACAGTACCACGCGGGAAGCTGACGAACGGCCAAGCGGCCGGGGAACGGACGGACGGCCAAGCGACCGGGGAACGGACGGAGAGCCAGCCGGGACGGGCGAACGGATCGAATACGCCAGCGGTGAACAGCCGTACGCCGGCACGTGGTGATCACCTCGATGCACCCCGACGTTCGATCGACCCCCGGACGATGGCAAACGACCTCTCGGCCGACGCGATTCACCGACGACCCTGACCAGCAGCTTACAAAGCGCGTGTCGCCGAAAAAGGGGATGAATCCGCGGTCGGGTCGCCGGCCACCGTGACCGGCGGGCGATTCGAGAGCCGCGACGTACTCACGCGCCCGTTAGGGCCGGCGGCGGGTCGCGAGCAGCGCGGCGGCGAGCAGCGCGACGAGCGCGACGAGCGCACCGAATCCGGGCGTGTCGTCGTCGACGTCGTCTGGCTCGTCGTCAGCCGGTTCGTCGATGTCGTCAGCGTCGTCGGCCGGCTCCGGATCATCATCGGCGTCCGGTTCCTCGACGTCGTCAGCCTCCTCGGGCTCGTCGACGTCGGCGGTGACGATGAACGTGGAGAAGCCGGGCGTCTCGGCGGTGACGGTCACGTCACCGTTCGCCTCGACGCTCGTCTCGAGCTCGTCGTACTCGTCATCACCGGCGTGGAGGACGACGAGATCCTCGGGCTCGGCGCCGGCATCGCTCACCTGATCCGCCGGGAGCGTTGCCGTCAGCGTCGCGGATTCGTCGGTCAGCTCGTCATCGTCGAGTTCGATGATGAACCCGGAGACGAACGGCTGGCCATCCGCGAGCGCGGGCGCATCCGTGGGCACCTCGTCGAGTTCGAAGACGTCGACGGAGCCACGCAGGGTGTCCTCGTCGAACCGGATCGAATCGAGGGCAGTGTCCTCGACCGTGACGCCCGTGCCATCAACGTCGGGCTCCGTATCGAGGATCCGCTCGCGCGCGTTCGCGGTGACGGATGCGGTGTCGGGTGCGGTCGGGCCGGCCGGCGCCGCGTCAGCACCACCACCGCCGCCACCGCCGCCGCCACCGGTGCCACTACCACTTGGCGTATCCGCTTCGACAGTCACTGTCCGCGTATCAATGTCATCCTCGGATTGAATCTCGATGGGTATCTCGCCGACATCATCACTGTCGAGTTGATACGTGAACGTCTCCGATGCATCCGCTCCCTCATCAAGGTCGAACTCTTGTAGCGACTCACGCTCACCGTCCACAACAAATTCAACATCCTGCTGGGCGGCCTCGTCGCCGGTGTTCGAGATAGTTACATCGACGCTACCTGTTTCACCTACCTCGACGGTGTCATCGAAGTCATCAATCGTTACGTCGAACACACCCGGTGTCGAGACGATATTCAACAGGTCAGCATCACTGTCAGCAGCAGTCGCGACCCCGACCTGATTCACGCCTTGAACGATGTCATCACCAATAGCTTCGGACGGGACGGTTGCATCCGTGAACTCGATCGGTTCGGTGTCGCCATCAGCGATGGTCGGATCGTCACTGGCGACTACGACATAATCCGTTCCCTCGACTCCATCGATGTTGGGGCCGACGCGCAACTCCACCGTGGGCGATGCTTCGATATCGCCGATATTCTCGAGCTCAGCGCCAACCGTGATCGGCTCACCGGCTTGCACTTCGCTCGGATCCACGCTCGTTTCATCAACGGTCACGTCTGCCGGCTCAATCACATCAATCTCGTCACTCGCCTCTACAGCTGCATCTTCCAGTCCAATACCTAGTGTAAGTGGACTCACAGCAGCTTCGTCGCTACCGGGAGTGAACCTGAACTCTACAGGCTCCGTCTCCTCGGGATCAACAGTCACGGACCCGGATCCGAACTCGGTCTCGTCAACGTCGAATTGCACATTGTCCGACCCGGTCTGGTCACCGTCGTTCTCAACCGTCGCACTCACGATGACCTCCTCACCGACCTCTACATCGTCATCCGGTTCGATACTGAAATCGGCGATCTCGAAGTCGGCACTCAGTGGTTCATCACTCGTGTCCTGCTCATTGATGCCGGCGCTTTCAAGCGTCAGGGATCCGCCAGCGGCATAGTTGTTGGTCGCATCAAGCTCGTTAGCCGGCTCCTCAGGATCGACGGCGATATCAACCGGGCTTTCACCCTCGACGGGGAGGTCATCCTCGGCGAGCGCATCGAAGTTGTTTCGGATCACCTCGGTGCCGGCCAGACTCTCATCATCGCCGACAGAGATCGCAGCAGGACTGTTACCGCCGAGCGGGGTCGTGAGGATCGTATTATCTCGAATTTCCGTGTCCGAAGCCGCCTCATCTAACCGGATCACATCGCCAGCCGCGGCCTCCTCATCAGGGACGAACACGTTCGAAATAATGCTCGTATCGGACCCTTGGACATCAACGGCCGGGTCCATCCTGTCAACAGTGACGTCGTTACCGATCAGCGTCGCTCCCGTTGCCCCGTTGTCGATCTCGACGGCCGTGTCAAATCCGGCAATGTCAGCTAACACAACTGCAGCGTCGTCACCTGTGATCGAGACCGCCGACGTGTCAACGTCGTCTTCTATCGCGACGTTTGAGACCCCAGTGCCATCGGCAGCGAGCGTGAATGGAGTCTCTCCGTCCGCTTCGACCTCAACGCCGCTTTCGACACCACTAACGACGACATCATCGGTGTCGATGGTGACCGCCTCAGTATACTGGCCGGCTGTCACGAGGACCTGATCACCCGCAGTCGCCGCGTCGACACCGCTTTCAATGTCGCCGTAATCGATGGCCACCGTAGTGCCGACGGTACTGGGGCTACTGATGATTCCCTCTTCCGTTGAGATACGAGCGTCGACCGGGACCGAATGATCCCCTGCGCGGGGTTCTTGCTCGATCGTCCCGCTGACTGTTGCGGTTTCAGTCTCTCCGGGATCGACAGTGATCTCAGTCGTGCTCCCGTCGTCGAAGTCAATGTCACGCGCGAATGCAAACTCGACATCGACGGAGCCGTCTGTGTTGCCGATATTCTCAACAGTCGCCTCAAGATCAACATCCCCTCCCTGCGTTTTGTCACCGGTAGCGTCTACCTCAGTAATCCGGAACTCCGGTGCTCCAGGGGCGACAGCTGCAATAAAACCGCGTCTGACGCTGGTCTGGGTCTGGACATCGAGCTGAACGCCCGGATCATCCCCAACTGCCGTTTCATACGCCAGTGGGACTTCCGTTGTTTCGCCAGCCTCAAGCGAAACCGACTCACTGTCAACGCGTTCGTCGTCAAAAGTTCCGATGCGGTTCTTAAGTAGCTCTACATCTTGGGTATCCTCGTCGCCGGTGTTTTCGATCGTAACCGTTGTCTCGATCTCGTCTTCACCGGCGGTAACGTCATCATCATCGATTTCGACCTCTTGGATCTCAAAGTTACCTTGATCGATGATTTCGAGCCCCCCGACTTCAGGGAGCGAAATAATCCGATTGTTGAGGCCACCTGCCTCATCTTCATAGATATCGAAGAATAGATTATATTCCGCCGACGGAAGGTCCGACACGTCGACGGTCGCCTCGAGGAAATCATCGCCGTCAGTGTTCTCAACTTCCGTTTCGATCCCTGCGTCAACATCCTGGCGCGGACTCACGACGAACTCGATGAAATAGTCCTCACTTACGTCATCATCGCGGGTGACAGTCGTTGTGAGTTCCCCGTCAGGTGTGGGACCTTCCAGTTCAATATCGCTCGGATATGTGACACCAATCAGCCGTCCTTCAGTCGTATCCACGACCTTTCCGTCCTCACTAAGCGCAAGCTCGAACTCTGTGAACGTCGATTCAACTCCGGTGAATATGTCTTCATCGCCCGTTACGGATACAGAAATCTCTTCATCCTCGATTTCTAGATTAGGATTATCATCTAACTCACCGTCACCACTGAGGAGGTTAAAGAACCTGACGGAATTCATTTCAACGGTTGGTTCGCCATCTTCGGGGGTGATTTCGATCTGTGATCCGGTATCGGGGTGACGGATCTCAATGCTCCGATCGACATTCCCGCCGAACTCCATTTGCTCAGCCCCCTGCACCTCTACGCCTAGCACCTCTGTGGTCTGGTCATCTGTGAAAGTCGTTCCGCCAGGATTATGCTCGATTCCAAGAAAAGTCTCAAATTCGGCATCCTCGACCTGGACGAGTCCGATGTTGGGATCGGACGTATCAACGGCGTCGTTCTCACGGAAAATTTCGTTCGCAATACCACGTCGATTTTCGGCACTAAACGACCGATCGTTAACACTCACCGTTTCATCAGTGTCGGGAAACGAGACGTCCCCGCCGGAGTTACCAGCCTCGACGCCGGTAATTTCGTTACCCAGAATGGTTATTGCACTCGTCTCGACGAGGATGCCACTCGCGCTCGGGTCTGTAGCCGGGTTGATAATGTTGTCAGTGATCTCGGTGTCATCGCCGTTGACGACCAGCGCTCCCGGCGCTGCGCCGTTGTCTACAATGTCGTCGTCGACAGTGATCGTCATTCCCTCAAGAACGACATCATCGCTGTCTATCTCTACCCCGAGCTCGGTGTCAAGCGTTGTCTCTGCGGCATTCCCGGTGGATTCGATCCGGAGATCAGCCGTATCGACACTGATGATCTCTTCACTATATGTACCGGGCTCAACGGAAATCGTGTCCCCCTCATCAGCCTCATCGACTGCGTCAGAGACCGTTGCAAACGTATCCGGTTCATCACCCTCCCCGTCAACAGTCAGGGTGTCGCCTGACTCAACCGACGGCGATGCTATCTGCTCACCATTTTCTTGCGCTGCGATCCCACCTGCTCCGACAGCGATCATGGAGATGACCATGATCACGGCGAACACTACGGCCTGCACTTGTATGCGTCTGTCTGTCATGTGATTGTGTACTCACGCACTGTGCTGCATACGGCAGCGACTGAATCGTCGAGGCGGACCTGCATGGCGGTCCACACCTCGTCAGAACCGACGGCACTCGATCGCGACTGTCGGTGATTCCCCGCACGTACAACTGGCTGGTTGATCTGTCTGAATTCAGAACCTAACCTGCTACACGCCCGGTGCCCGATTCCCGCACCCATTACTGTGTTGTCCATTCCGGGTGATACCTCAGTCTGTCAGGATGCAGGTATTATAAACCCAAGGGAGATGGGAATAATTTTCCGCTATCAAAACCCAAAGTTGCCATATCCTGTTTACAGGCCCGACGTCATCCGAATCTATCGTAAGTTGGAGTCGGTTATCATCAATTATCTAACTAGAAAATATCATACAGAGCCATCAAAATATATTCTAAGTTGGATATGTATAACCACACAAAATGTGGTTTCTATCGTTTATTGTGTTTTTTTAATCAAAAAGATGGATTCATCGATGATTTGTCGAAATGATCTCATTATGTGTTGTGTCGCCACAAGGTAGAACACACCCGACGAATTGGCTGTCTTGATATTGTCGGGTTCATACTCGCAGTTTCTCCATCACGGTCCGTTTTATCTCCATCACGCTCCAGTTCAGTATATCGCCCACGCGCGGGATTGTTAATCGACATCGATCAGGGCTGCCTACCACCGCACCACCTGCGACCAGCCCACAGTCGACGCCCGCCGATCGACCACGGTCAACACCAGCGATCCACCGCCCGCGATCGCCGATCCACCGCCGACCATGGACGGAGGGCTATATAACCCCCGAGTCGACAAGCGGGGGGTGGGGACGGTCGGGGAGGGCGCGCGCGAGGCGACCGCCCCGCGCGAACCGGCCGCGATCGACGCCGATGGACGACGTATTTCCGATTTCTGAGAGGTATCGAGTCGATCGATTCGGATAGCGAGATAAAACGTTAGAAGCGGTGATAAAATTTCTAGCCGTTTCTGCGCCCGTTTTAACCGGTCGATCGAGATCGGAAACGGCGCGTAAAACGTCGAAAAGAGTCGTTAACTGATGCGAATTTTCCCCAACGCTCTGCTATTTATATACCCCATAGGCTCCTTGGGTGAATCGAGACGTGATCCCGATGTCAAGCCAAAACTCACGACCGGCCGTTCGCCTGCCGAGGACCATCGGCGCGGGCCTCCACGAGCGCGTTCGCCAGTTCACCGTTGGCGGCCTCCGTGCCGCCGCGTTCTGGACCGCGGTCTTCCTCCCGCTCGCGTACGTCCCCGTGGCGTACCTCTCGGACAGCGCCGGCGCGCTCCTCGCGCTGCTCGCGCTCCACTTGGTCAGTTTCGTCCTCGGTCATGAACACAACCTCCCGGACGCTGCCTAATCATGAGTACCACCAGCACCCCATACGACACGACCCTCGAGGAACCGACGACCGACCAGCGAACCGACACGCGGACGGACGCCGACGCGGACGACGCGGACGAGGAACCCGAGGACACGCGCTCGAAGGCCGAGCGCCTCGCGGCGTTCCTCCGCCAGGAGGCCAAAGACGGCGAGACCTACTTCAAAGCGAAGTTCATCGCCGACGACGTCGGCCTCTCGCCGAAGGAGATCGGCGCGCTCATCGTCCAACTCCAGGACTCCGTCGCCGACCTCGAGATCGAAAAGTGGTCCTACACGGGCGCGACCACCTGGCGCGTCTGTCGAACCGACTGAGAAACCGGCCGACATCCGGGACACGACACGGTCCCCGCACGGCCCTCCACGCGACAGGTCATCACCCCCTCCTCCCGCTTTTTCACCCACCGAGCGACCGCCATCCCCCGCAACCCGGCGCTCGGCCGGTTCCCACGCGGTCCCGCGGGGCGCCCGGCTTCGAGCCGGTCACGCGGGCTCGACGGCCGGAAGCGTCGCGTCCAGATATCGCTCCACGCCGGCGGTCACGTCCGCGACCCAGTCGGTCCCCTCCGTCGTCGCCCGACGGAACGTCCCGCCGGTCGCCAACGTCGCGATCACGGTCGCGACCGCCTCGGGGGCGACCTCCTCGGGGACGACCCCCGCCGGCTCCGCCCCGGAGGCACCGTCGTCGGCCTGTCCCGCCGGCTCCGCCCCGGAGGCACCGTCGTCCGCCGGCCCCGCTTCCGCCGGATCGAGCGCGGCGGCGGCCTCCCGGACGCTCCGTGCGAGGAACCGGTCGAGCACCCGATCGCTGCGCTCGAAGTGGGCACGATACGCCGCGTCGTGGGTCGCCTGCGCACGAAGTTCGACGACGGCACGCAGGAACGCCGCGTCCGGCGACCCCTCATGCTCGACCGCCTCGGGGTCACACACCGCGAGCACGTACGTGCGGATCCGCCGACGCGGCGGGAGGTCGAACGAATCCCCGGAGACGGCCGCCTCGAAATCATCGAGGAGGAATTCGAGCAGGTCGAGAAGCAGCTCGTCCTTGCTCTCGTAGTGATGATAGATGAGCGCCGGGCTCTTCTCGAAGGCCCCGCCGATCCGCTGGATCGTCAGGTCAGCATACCCGTGGCGACACAGCGCGTGATAGGCCGCCCCGAGGATCTCCTCACGCGAGCCGGCCGGATCGGCGAACGGGTCGTTCACGCGACCCGCCTCCGGTCGAAGCCGACCCGCGGACTGTCTGCCGGACCAGCCCGCATCTTGGATGCATACATGACCGTCGTTCCACCCCGGCGACCATAGCTGTCCTGATTGAACGTTCAGTCAGCACGCTTATCTGCACGTCACCCGAGGGGGCGGTATGATTCGAACCTCCGGACCCCGGGGATCGGGGTGTCACCTCCACCCCCGTCGCCGCCGAAGACCACGTCGCCACCGGGAGCGCGGCGAGGAACCCACACCGTCAACCGGCCGGATCGGCATCCCCACACAGGGGACCGGACGATGAGCACGGGGCGGATCCTCCCGGCGCTTTCGCTCGTCCTCTGTTGTCTGCTGGCCGTCGCCGTCGTCGGGGCGCTCGCGGGCGGGGCCGGGGCGGCCGGGAGCGACGGCGCGAGCCCCGAGCCGATGCCCACGAACGCCCCGCTTTCCGTCGAAGGGTCACCCTCGCTCACCGCTCCCGACAACGACATCGTCAGACAGACCGACGACTCGGGGAGCGGCTCCGACACGGTTCGGGGCCGGCCGCGGTTCGACGCCTTCCTCTCACAGCCGACCGTCACGACCGGCGGCGAGTCGACGGTCACCGTCGACCTGCTCAACCGCGGCGAGATGCGCTTCGGCAACGAGCTCGACGACCGCGTGACGACCGCCCGCAGCGTCCGCGTCGAGGCCGACGCCGACGGCACCCCCCTGGAGGTGAAAAGCCGTGAGGCCGCCGTCGGGGACGTGGGAACGGGCACGCCCACCTCGGTCCCGATCGACCTCGCGGTCCCCGACGACGTCGACGACGGCGAGTACGACGTCGAGGTGACCGTCCGCTACCGCTACACCGGCCAGATCACGTCGACGTTCAACCGGCACAACGACCGGACCGCGACCGAGCGGTTCGACGTCACGGTGGTGATCGACGAGGGGGCCCGCTTCGCCATCGTCGACGCCGACACCGACGCACAGGTCGGCGGAAGCGGCGACGTGACCGTGACCATGGAGAACGTCGGCGACGAACGCGCCCGCGACGCCGTCGTCACGGGTGAGGCGACCGGCAGCGAGGTGACCGTCGGGGATGGGGCAAGCGACGTCTTCGTCGGCGACTGGGAGCCCGGCGAGAATCGAACCGCCACCTTCGACTCCACCGTCGGTGTCGACTTCGCCGGCGAGGCGTATGCGTTGCGCTCGACCGTCGGGTATCGCGATAGCGACGGGGCCGAGAGCGACTCGCCCGCCGCACGAACCGGGGTCACCCCCATCCCGAAACAGTCGTTCCCGATCGAGGACGTCCTCGGTACGCTGGAGGTCGGCTACGCCGGGACCGTCACGGGGACGCTCGAAAACGACGGCCCGCTCGACGTCGACGACGCGGTCCTGATCGCCGAACCACAGAGCGACCGGGTCCAGTTCGGCGAGAGCCGCTACGCGCTCCCGGAACTCGCGGACGGCGAGGCCACCGAGTTCAGCTTCGACGCCGACGTGAGCGGCCAGGCCGACCCCGGCCCCCGACAGATCCGGTTCACCGTCGAGTACACGAGCGGCGACGGCACCGTGGCGATCGAGTCGACGGATCGTATCGAGGTCGCCCCCCGACAGCCGGAGTTCGACCTCGTCTCCGAGAACACGACGGTCCCCGCGGGCGAGACCCGCCGGTTCACCTTCGAGATCACGAACCGGCGACCCGAGACGCTCTCGTCGATCAACGCGGGGCTGTATGCCGATTCGCCGCTCTCGGCCGTCGACGACGAGGCCTTCGTCTCCGAGCTCGAACCCGGCGAATCGGCGGAGATCTGGTTCGAGGTCGCCGCCGCCTCCGGCGCGAGCGTCAAGACCCACCCGGTCGAGATCGACTTCCGGTACGACGACGAGCGCGGCAACGACCGGATCTCCGACGTGATCCAGTATCCCGTCGAGGTCACGGAGCCGGTCGACGACGGCGGTGGGATCCCGTGGATCCCGGTCGTCATCGGCGTCCTCGTGCTCGTCGCCGCCGGCGGCTACGTCTACAGCCGGCGTCGGTGAGCCGATGATCGCGCCGCCGTCCCGTACCGCTGTTCGCCGCCGATCCGCCGGTCGCCGATCCGCTGTCGGCCGTCGCTCCACCGTCGGCTGTCGCCCCACGGTCCCTCACACACGCCGGGGGCGTCGCCCGTGAGCGCCGCCGACCGGTTCATCGAGCGCGTCGACGAGGCGGTCACGAGCCGGCCGGCAACCGTCGTCGCCGTCTTCCTGCTCGTGAGCGTCGTCGCCCTCGGCGGGGTCGGGGCGATCACGAGCAGCGCCGGCGCGGACCAGTTCACCGAGGACCTCCCCGAACAGGAGGCGCTCGATGACATCGAGGAGGACTTCGAGACGGCCATCGCCGGCGACGCGACGAGCGCGCAGCTGATCATCGAGGACGACAACGTCCTCTCGCGGACCGCGCTCGCACGGATCCTCGAAACTCAGGATCGGTTAGAGTCGCGCTCGACGCTTCGGATCGCCTCGACGACGAGCCACGCCAACGCGGTCGGCGCACAGCTCGACCCGTCCGCGGAGACCCCCGGCGAACAGCGTGTCGCCGTCGAGGAGGCGACGCCGCCGGAGCTCCGCGACGCCATCGAGGCGGCCGACGAGGGGGGCGCGGTCGGCGCACAGGTCTCGGCCGAGTACAACCCGACCGCCCAGCGGGCCGGCTTCGCCATCGTCGGGATCAGCTACGACCTGCCGGGCGACGCGACGACCGCCCGCGTCACGGAGCTACAGACCCGAAGCGTCGCGGTCGTCGACGGCGTCCCCGGCAACGAGGCCGGCGAGAACGCGATCCTCTTCGGCGACGGGATCCTCTCCTCGGAGATCAACGCCCTGTTGAGCGACACCGCCATCATCGTCTTTCCCGCCGCGCTCGCGCTCATCCTCGGCTTCCTGCTCCTCGCGTACCGCGACCCGATCGACATGGGGCTCGGGCTCTCCGCGCTCGTAATGGCCGTCCTCTGGACGTTCGGCTTCATGGGCTACGCCGGGGTCCCCTTCTCCGATGCGCTCATCACCGTCTTCCCGCTGCTTCTGGCCGTCGGGATCGACTTCGGGATCCACATCATCAACCGCTATCGCGAGGAGCGGCTGACGGGAACCGGCATCGCCACGTCGATGCGGACGACGACCGACCAGCTGCTCATCGCCTTCCTGCTCGTGACGATCACGACCGTCTTCAGCTTCGCGGCCAACCTCGGGAGCCCGTTCCAGCCGAATCAGGACTTCGGGATCGTCGCCGCCGCGGGGATGGTCTTCACGCTACTCGTCTTCGGGATCTACCTTCCGGCCGCGAAGGTGCTCGTCGACCGCTGGCGTGAACGCCTCCCGATCCCGGAGTTCGGAAGCACCCCGCTCGGCAGCGGCGGGTCGGCGCTCAACCGGGTGCTCCACGTCGGCGTCGACCTCTCGCGGATCGCCCCCGTGGTCGTCGTCGCCGTGATCCTGATCGGCGCGGCCGCCGGCGGGGCCTACGGGACGGGCGTCGACACCGAGTTCTCCGAGGAGGCCTTCTTCCCCGACGAGGAGCGGCTGGAGCGCTATGCGGCGCTCCCCGAGCCGTTCGCGCCGACCCAGTACACCTTCCTCTCCATCCTTTCGATCTTCCAGGAGGAGTTCGAACAGGACTTCGTCGGCTCGGTCACCCTCTATATCGACCAGTCGGTTCGCGATGACGACTCGCTCGAGCTCATCGACCGCACGACGCGGAACCCGCCGGATACCTTCGAGACGACCGACAACTGGCGGGCCGACTCGACGAGCATCGTCACCGTGATCCAGGACCGCGCCGACAGCGACCCGGAATTCCGGCGAACCGTCGAGGCGAACGACCGGCTCGGCAACGGGGTGCCCGACCGCAACGTCGATGATGTCTACGACGAACTGCTCGCGATGGGCGACGAGACGAACGCCCGCGGGTATCTCGCCGCCGACCGCGGCAGCGCCCGGATCGATTACACGGTCAAACCCGGCGTCGACGACGCACAGGCGGTCGCCGACGTGCGCGCGCTCGCGGAACGGACGCCGCTTGAGGCGGTTCCAACAGGCACGTTCGTCGTGAACCAGGCCGTCATCGACGTGCTCCTTGAGTCCGCCGTCGACAGCCTCATCCTCGCGTTCGTGTTGACCGCGACCTTCCTCATGCTCTCGTACCGCTATCTGGAGGGGAAAGCGGTCTACGGCTTCCTCAACCTGATCCCGGTGCTCGCGACGGTCGGGCTCCTCGTGGGGACGATGCGGCTGCTCGACATCCCCCTCACGCCGATCAACGCGCCGATCCTCTCGGTCTCCATCGGGCTGGGCGTCGATTACACCGTCCACTTCGTCCACCGGTTCGTCGACGAATACAAGGAGGGCGCGGCGATCGAGGACGCACTCGAAGTCACCATCGCCGGCACCGGCGGCGCGCTCACCGGCAGCATGCTCACGACCGTCACCGGCCTCGGCGTCCTCTGGCTTGCCGTCATCCCGCTGATCCAGGACTTCGGCGCGTTGCTCGCGCTCGGCGTCTTTTATGCATACCTCTGTTCGATCCTGCTCGTCCCGTCGCTCGTCGTCGTCTGGGATCGCTACGGCTCGCGGATCGGCCTCGGGTTGGAGGCGCTCTCGGAGGAGGAACCGGGAGTGGATGGCAGCTGATCGGTCGGATCGGCGAGAAGGGGTTGTTGACGTGACCGGCTTTATTGAAGCCCTTCGACGCTGATAAGAGCCGAGTGGTAAACTACCCCTCCCTACTCCCTCGGCGCATACGCGCCTCGGTCCTTGAGGGAGGGGCTTTGATGTGGACTCCCGGCGATCAACTGTCGGCGGTTGGCCGATAGCCGTCGCCGTTCACCGTCCCACCAGTTATACGCACGTCTACTGGTGCGTCTGCGCTCCCCGACGTGGGCGAGGAACGCAGTCTATGTTGTCGCTTCCGCATGTACCGCAATCCGACGTTTTTCGCGCCGTTGTAGTCCGCGTTGATTTCGTACCCACACTTCAGACACCGGAACTGCTCACCGTCGCGGTTATCTTCGTGGGTGAAGCCACAATCGGTGTGGGAACACCGCTGGCTCGTATGCTCTGGTTCGACCTGCTCAACCGCCACACCCTGCTCAGGAGCCTTGTACTCGACGTATTCGTACAGGCGACGGAATGCCCAGACGTGATGCCAGTCAGCGTGGGGCAGTCGCTCTCGAATATCAGTCAACTCCTCGAACACGATCACGTCGCACTCGTGGGCAACCGCTTCCGCAACAATCTCGTTGGCGACTGTGTGGATATACTGTTTGCGCCATGCTCGCTCTCGCTTTCCAAGCCGCAACAAGGCGTTGTGAGCGGCTTGTGTCCCACGCTGTTGCATCTCTGCGCGGCGCTTTTCGAACTCCTGTATCCAGTGGTCGTACGCGTCACCACTCCAGAACGTGCCTGTTGACGAAACGGCAAGGCTGTTCACGCCGAGGTCGATCCCGAGGACAGTTTGGTGCCCGGTATCGTCCGAACCCTCAATTTCAACAGCCTCACCATCGTTGTCTACCTTCCGCGTTTTGACGTGGAAGTAGAACTCGTCGGTGGCTTGGTCGTACTGGAGTGTACTCGTGCGAAACTCATAGTCTTCCGAAAGAACGTATTCCTCGTATGGTGTTGGACTATCTGCTGGCAACTCAAAGTGACATTCGACTCGTCCGTTGACCGTCGAAAGTGAGATTTTGTTCCGGTAAAAGGTAGCACTGCGCTTGTCGTAGACCATGCTCCACGAGGTGAACTCTGGTTTGTTCGTCCGTTTGCCTTTCTTCCAGCGGTCAACACCACTATCGACGGCGTGAACGGCACGCCGGATGGCCTCTTGGACGAGATTCGCTGTCAGGTCGGTTTCCTCGCGGAGACGGTCGTACAGCGCATCTCTGGCTTTGACGTTCGAGGTAACGCAGTCTTCGTAGTCGGTGTTGTCCCAGCAGTAGTCACTGGCCTCGTTCGCACAGTACAGGAACTGGTCGGCGGTTTCGTGGAGGTCGTCGTGATACTCGTCGGGAACGACGAGCTTGACCGGCGCGGTGCGCCTGACCTCCATGTTTCAGATGTGGTTTCGACGGTACTTAACTATCGGGGAGTCAGTCGGCTACTGTCTCGTGGGTTGTGTCGTAGAGTGTCGGCTTCTGCTCACGGGCCGCAGGCCCGTTCGCACGGCCCGAGGGAGCTTGCTCCCTCGCTGTCCTCCCCGGCCTACTCGCTTCGTGCTTCCGATCAATCGGAAGCCCCCGCTCCTTGAGGCCGGGGGCTCCGCCTCGAAATTGCTGAAATCGGTGGCTTATAATAATCCGATGGTTTCAGCGAAAGTTAGTTAACACGAGTCGTGGTACTATACCACACGGACCGATCGGTAGGTGTGACACCATCCACGCAGGTGGTGTGGTCGCCATCGCGTGTAGCGACCAACCGTTGGTCCAACGTGGATACCACCCGAAACATCACTACGTCTCATGAAACGACACATCGAACTCCCGTCGGACGCACAGGATGTTATTGACCAAGCCGTCAATCACATTGATAGACGGCTCTCATCGGATGCCGACACCGCGACGGCGGTTCAGGAGACGCTCATCGATCTCTTCGGGGAGCGCCAAGTGTACGAGCAGTATCGGGCTGGTCGGGAGCTACCGCCGATGACCCGGGTCAGGCTCCGGAGTTACAACCCGCAAAACGCCTTCATCGAGGCCGAACACTGGGCCGAGCAGGAACACAAAGAACTTCAGGAAGCGAAATACCTCCAGTACCTCTGGCGCGGCTTCGACCTCTCGCCGCTGTCGAACAACATCGCGTTCGCGCTCCCGTTCCGTCAGATGCTCGCCAACCACCTCTTCGCAGACGCCGGCGACGGCCTCCGTCTGTTCGGCGGCATCAAGATTCAGTGCGGCCACAACATCGAGATGGGCGACAACACCGTTGTCCACAACGACGTGTTGCTCGACGATCGGGGCGAACTGGTCATCGGCGACCGGGTCTCCATCGCGGACCGGGCCCACATCCACACCCACGGCCACGACGTTGTCGACCAGTCCAACGTGACCACCTACCGGACGGTCATCGAGGACGACGTACGTTTAGGCTACGACGCCATGGTGAACGCCGGTTGTCGTATCGGCGAGAACGCGATGGTCGGCACCTCTGCAATGGTCCGGGGGGACGTGCCGGCACACCACATCGCCGTCGGCTCCCCCGCTAAAGGAGTAAAGGTCAAACCGGGATGGGAGTCCGTCGCCGACGATCCCGGTCCCCTGACGGACAGACGGTCGTCCCGGGAACTCGACCGTGAACTGGACAACAACGTGGCTTTCTTCGACGAGTTCGACCGGAACCTCGTGCCCCCGAACGGACTCTAAAGACGGCGTCCTGGACCTTGGGCGGCTTGTGCGGCCGGCCGCGTGAAGTGTGGTGGGGCGGTGTGTGTTCCCGTAGCGAATCGGGTGCCCCTGATTACTGTCCGGCGTGTCGTTCCGATCTCATATATCTCACCGACGACAGTCCTGGGTGGGTTGGTGGTCAGGTGTCCACCTGAACGGCGCTCACTTTCAAATGGTATTTTCGACGCGGCGACCACACGACATGCAGGCACATTCTACCGGCTAGTTCGAAATCTACTTGACGAAAATAGTGAGGTCCTCGTGCTGAACTCATCCTCGCTATTCAGCACGACGCGAGAGACCCGTCAGCGGTTAAATAGTCCAACAGAGGTGACCCGATATATACCGTCGTCCTACCGCTCGTCGAGCGGGACGAACGTGGCGTCCGTCTCGCCGACGTAGCGGTACCGCGGCCGGAGGATCCGGTTGTCAGCCTGGTACTGGAGGACGTTCGCGATCCAGCCGCCGACGCGGGACATCGCGAAGATGGGCGTATACAGGTCCATCGGGATCCCGAAGTGGTCGTAGACGGAGCCGGAGTAGAAATCGACGTTCGGGGCGATCCCCTTCTCGACGAGCCCCTCATCCTCCAAGTAGGCCTCGATGGAGGTGGTGTATCGAAGCCACTTGTCGTCGCCGGTTGACGCGGAGAGGTCGCGGAGTTTACCCTCCAGGATGTTCGCGCGCGGGTCCTTCACCTTATAAACACGGTGGCCGAACCCGGGGATCCGACCGCCCGCCTCGCGACGCGCGGTCGCCCACTCGACGGGATCGGCGTCGGCGTCGTCGATCTCGTGAAGCATCTCCATGACGTCCTGGTTCGCCCCGCCGTGAAGCGCCCCCGAGAGCGCGCCGATGCCGCCGACGACACAGGAGTAGATGTCGGCCATCGTCGAACCGATCACGACCGCCGTGAACGTCGAGGCGTTGAGCCCGTGTTCGGCGTGCAGCGTGAGCGCCATGTCCATCGTCTCCTCGCTCACCTCGTCGGGTTCCGCGCCGGTGAGCATGTACAGGAAGTTGCCCGCGTGGGAGAGTTCGGGATCGAGGTCGGGCTCCACCGGCTCCTCCCCGCGGCGCGCCCGCTCGAAGGCGGCGAGGACCGTGGGTACCTTCGCCGTGATCCGCCGGCCCATCGCGAGCGCACGCTCGCGGTCCTCGGGATCGGCGTCCACGTCCGGGTCGTACGCCGAGAGCATCGACGTCGCGGTCCGCAACGCCGCCATCGGGTGCTCGCCCGCCTCCGCGAGCGCGGTGACGGTCTCGAGGACGGCGTCATCGACCGCGCGCTCGGCCGCGAGGGCTTCGCGGAACGACGAGAGCTCCGCACGGGTCGGGAGGTCCCCGTGCCAGAGGAGGTAGAGCACCTCCTCGTAGGTGGCCTCCTCCGCGAGCGTCTCGATGTCGTACCCCCGATACACGAGCTTTCCCGCCTGCCCGTCGACGTGGCTCAACTCGGATTCCGCGACGAGGACGCCCTCCAACCCACGCAGTAGCTCGTCTGACATGCTCCAATGGTTTCTGCCACCCTCAAAAAAGCGTTATCTTTCAGGAGGGACCGATATCGTCGATCGTCGAACCACCCCCAGTCGAACGGCGATAATTGCGGAAACGATCGCCTCAGCGCGCCGGGACGACCGTGATCGTCCGCTTGCGGTCGATCGCGTCCTCCAGCTCCTCGGCGATGGCGGAGCCACGCGAGACCTGCACCTCCCCGCCGCGGCCGACGGTGGCCGTAAAGAGATACTCCCCGCCCGCGCGCACCTCGACGGTCTCGCCGACGCCGCCGTCGACGCCGATGACGACGTGCCGGGAGGTGATCTCCGGTTGGACGACGGTGCCGCGGTCCTCGCCGATCTGTCCGCCATGCGCACCCGAGCCGCCGGCGCCGCCGGAGCCGCCCCGTCCGCCTGAACCGCCCGCGCCGCTGCCGCCCCTCCCGCCGGGGCGTTCATCATGTGTTCGAACGTCGATATCGATCCCCAGCCGTCGTTCGATGTCGCCGATACGGCCGCCGCCTTTGCCGATCACGGTCGCGATGTCGTTCTCCTCGACGTAGACGATCGCGTCGTTTTGTCCCTGCAGCTCGACGGCGACGTGGCCGCGGGCGACCGACCGGATCTCGCGTTCGATCTCCTGTTTGGCGATCCGCCCGACGCCCGTCTCGGGCTCGTCCCCATCGTCGGTGAGCGGGACGGTGACGACCTGTCGGTTGAACGTGTAGATCTCGAACGCGGGACGTCCCGTCTCGAAGTCGACGACTTGGATGACCGGCCGGGCGAGGTCCTCGGCGGTGAGCCCGGCTGGGACCTTCACCTCCGTTTCGACGTCATAGACCGTGTGGACCTGACCGGCCTCGATGTAGACGACCGTATCGACGATCTGGGGGATCATCCCGAGTTCGACGCGACCGATGAGCCGCTGGAGGGCGTCGATCGCCCGCGAGGCGTGGACGACCCCGACCATGCCGACGCCGGCCATCCGCATGTCGGCGAACACGCGGAAGTCGCCCGTCTTGCGGACCTCGTCGTAGACGGTGTAGTCCGGCCGGACCAAAAGCAGCGAGTCGGCCGTCCGCTCCATCGAGCCGCCGAGCGCGCCGTACTGGGTGATCTCGGGACCGACCTGCAGGTCGCGCGGCTTCTCCATCGTCTTCACCGCGTAGTCCTCGCCGTTGAGGAACTCCGCGACCGCCTGCGCGAACGTCGACTTGCCGGCGCCCGGCGAGCCCGAGATGAGCACGCCGCGTTTGCGTTCGAGGAAGCGCTCGCGCAACTGATCCGCGAACTCGTAGTCGTCGAGGTCGGTCTTGGCGATCGGTCGGACCGCGGTGATCTCGATGCCGTCGGCAAAGGGCGGGCGGGCGACCGCGATCCGGTAGTTGCGGTACTGGACGACGTCCATGCCGTCGTCGGAAAGCTCGATGAATCCCTCGTTCGACTGCCGTGCGAGGTTGACGATACCGTTGGCCCACTCGCGCATCCGCTCGTCGCCGGTCGGCTCGTCGTCGATGACCTCGTATCGCATCTCGCCGAGGGTCCCGCGTTTCGCCTTCGGACGCGTCCCCGATTTGAGGTGGACCGACATCGTCTCGTCGGTGAAAAAGTCCTCGATTGGGAGGTCGTCGACGACGCCGCGGGCGACCGGCTCGACGTACTCGACGGCGATCCCCTTCGCGCGGGCGACCTCCGTCTGGACGATGTCGCTCGAAAGGAGGGTCGCGTCGTGTTCGGCGGCGACCTCACGGATGATCGCGTCGATGTCGCCCTCGCTCGCGTGTGCCTTCGAGCCCGCGTCCGGGCGGGAGCCGAGGTATCGCAGATCGATCGTCCCCGCGTCGGCGTGTTCGGCGAGCCGCTGTAGCTCCGAGAGGCCGTCCCACCCCGAATCGAGCCCGTCGTTCGCCTGTGACTCCAGCTCGCCGACGACCGCCTCCGGGACGAGCACGGACGCGCCCTCGTAGGTCCCATCGTCGACCCGCTCGGACACGCGGCCGTCGATGACCGCACTGGTGTCCGGTACTACGTTCATACCGCGGTTCCGGGCGGGAGCCGTATAAGGGTGTTCGACCGCGTCGCGTCCGCTGACCGCGGGAACCCGACGGTGATGCCGGCCCCACGAAGCGCAAACCCGAAACCCCCCCATCACCAAGCGGGGGACAGATGTTTCCCCGCGAGTACCGCGGCGTCGCCTTCGCGGTCGCCCTGTTCGTCCTCGTGCAGCTCGGCGCGCTCGCGCTCGTCCCCTCGTTCGCCGAGAGCGGCTATCAGCCGGTCGATGACCCGCAGGACCCGGTGAACAGCCTGATCTACATCGTCGCCATCGTCGTTATGACCGGCTTCATGCTCGCGGCGTTTCGCTACGAACTCGACTGGGCGATCCGGCTGCTCATCGTCGGCGTCTCCGGCTGGCTCTCCTGGTACGTCTTCTCAGCCATACTGCCGCCGCTTCTCGCCGCGATCCCCGCCATCGCCGTCGCCGTCGGACTGCTCGTGCATCCCGAATGGTACGTCATCGACAGCGCGGGCGTGTTGATGGGCGCGGGCGCGGCGGGCCTGTTCGGGATCACCTTCGGGATCCTCCCCGCGTTGATCCTCCTCGTCTTCCTCGCGATCTACGATGCGATCTCCGTCTACGGCACCGAACACATGCTCACGCTCGCGGAGGGCGTGATGGACCTCAACATCCCCGTCGTGCTCGTGATCCCGACGACGCTGTCGTACTCGCTCCTTGAGGACGACTTCTCGGGCGCGGCGGACGTCCACGAGGGGGATGACGAGGGTGAGGAAGGCGAACCGATCAAGGGCGACGAGGATGGTGAGATCACCGCCGACAGCGACGATGAAATCACCGCCGACAGCGACGATGAACATGACACCGCCGACGGCGACGATCCGGACGAGGACCCCTCACGTGACGCCTTCTTCATCGGCCTCGGCGACGCGGTCATCCCGGCCGTCCTCGTCGCCAGCGCGGCCACCTTCTCGCCCGCACCCCACCTCTCGGTGCCGGTCGTCGGGCTCAACCTCCCCGCGTTGCTCGCGATGGTCGGGATCGTCGCGGGGCTGCTCGTGCTCATGAGTTGGGTGATGAAGGGCCGGGCACACGCCGGGCTGCCGCTGTTGAACGGCGGCGCGATCGGCGGCTACCTGATCGGGTCGCTCCTCGCGGGCGTCCCGCTTATCGAGGCGGTCGGGTTGGGGCCGTTCGTGTAGTGGGTAGATGAGTAGATGACGTTCGCCGCGCCGTCGAAATCCGCAATAAGCGAGCGATCCTGAACGCGATCGTCCATTTATAACCCCCACCGACCGAGTGACGAGGCCATTTATAAACCCTCCACGGCGGTCGGCGCGCTCCGGTGAGCGCCCGCATACGGGCGCGAACCGAGCGCGAGGGAGGCACGGCGGGCGGCGAGCGGAGACCGCTCGCTCGCCGCCCGCCTGCCGAGGCTGGGGAGGCCTGAGGCTGCGGTGTGGTGCGGATGTGGCAGCGAGAGTGCAACAGCGCGAGTGCGGCGGCGCGAGTGCGGTGGCGCGAGTGCGGTGGGAAGGCAATGGTCGGCCCCCGCCCCTCCCTCGTCGCTCCCTCGTCGCTGCGCCGACTGCACCGGCTCTCCGTCGCTCTTTATAAGTGGTCGGACGGCCCCGCATCATCGGATATAAACGAGGCCGGGCAACCGACCCCTCAGTAGCCGGTCCGTAACGCGGCGTTACCCGCGAGCACGAGGAACGCGAACCCGAAGAGGCCGCCGAGGAGCGCGAACGAGACGCCCCAGCCGAACAGGTCGGCCGTGAGCCCGACGCCGACGGACCCGGCCGAGCCGAGGACGGCGTAGACGGTGCGCACCAATCCGAAGCCCGCGCCGCGCTCGGCGTCGCCGAGGGCGTCCATGAACCGCGGGTCGATCGCGGAGAAGAAACTCGAACCCACCCCCGCCAGCAGGACACCCGCGAGGACGCCCGGGCCGGTCGGAAGGGTGACGGTCGCGACCAGCCCGAGCGCGCCGCAGGCCATCGCGCCGGCGATGGCGACGTCGCGGCCGAACCGGTCGGAGAGCCGCCCGAGCCCGATCTGGGCGATCGCTCGGGTGATAAAGAAGGCCGAAAAGACCGCGCCCGCGAACCCGGCCGAGTAGCCGTGGAAGTCGACGAGGAACGTCGGCAGAAACGACATCACGCCCTGCACGACGTAGGTGCCCACGACCGCGATGATGAGCGGGAGGATGATCGCGGGCCGCGAGAGTAACTCGACGAGCGGGCCCAGCCGAAGCCGGTCGCGCATCGGCTGGTCGGGCCGGCGGGGCTCGGTGGGGCGCACCCGCCACGCGAAGTAGACGAAGATGGGCACGCCGACGACGGCGGCGAGCGCGACCGCCGGTCGCCAACCGTAGCGGACGCCGACCCACGCCGCCGCGACCGGCGCGATCAGCCCCGCGAGCGGGCCGCCGACGGAGTGAAAGCCGATCGCCGTGCCGATGTTCTCGAAGGTGCGCGAGAGCAGCGTCGTCGCCACCGCGTAGTGGAGCCCCGCGGCGAGTCCCAACAGGACCGCGACGAGGACGAACGTGCCGTAGGTGGGCGTGAGCGCGAGCAGCAGGCTCATCGCGGTCGTGCCGCCAACGGCGATCAGGATGATCCGCCGCTCGCCGTATCTGTCCGCGAGGATGCCGCTCGGGAACTGTGAAATCCCATACGCCAGCCACATGCCCGAAAGTGCCACGCCGATGGCGGTGTTCGAGACCGCGAAGTCCTCGGTGATGAAGGGGACGACCGGGCTGATCGCCAGTCGGGCGAAGTAGGTGACGAAGAAGGCGAGCAGACACGCAAAAAGCACCGTGTGACGGTATCGCCAGTTCACGCCATCCCTCCGGATGAGCGCCGGTGCGACCGATCAGCGGCACCAAGAGCCATGCTCCGCGGTTCGTCACCGGCGCTCATGTACTCACGGATACCGGAGGGAACGCCCGCGTCGTCACGCCGACAGCCGATCACGCGTTCGGGACGCCAACGCGCACCGTCACGGCGGCCCCCGGTCACGCCTCCGAAACGCCGACGCGCACCTTTACGGCGACGCCCGAGTCGAACGCCGACAGCTCCCCGCCGGACAGCTCGGCGCGGCCCACGCCGAGGAGGGCGTCGTCGTCATCGACGACGAGCACCTCGTCGCCCGGACGGATCCCCTCGTCGGCGACGACGACGAACTTCGCGAACGCGTTGCGCCCCTCCCGGACGAACGGCTCGCTCTCCGCGCCGAGGACGACCCGGTGTGCCGGCGGATCGAAGGCGTCCCGGAGCCGTCGCCCGCCCAGCTCGCCCAGGGTGAACCGGCCGTCGGTGCCGTAGGAGACGATCCGGTCGCCCTCGGCGCTGCCGGGGGTGTCGTCCACGTCGCCGTCGATGATCTGTCGCGGGCGTCCGCCGCTGGAGCGCCGGATGGTGATGGCCGTCTCGGGTGGAAAGAGGGCGTCCCCCGCGCCCGACCCGAACTGATAGTCGGCGCCCACGCGGAGGTCAGCGAGCGTTTCCATATCGCTCATACCCGTCGTTTTTCGGGGGGCCGCAAAGCGGTTGCGACACGGGCGTCTCGATCGGAGCGACACGGGCGTCTCGATCCGGTGCGGCACCGTCGGCCGAGCCACGCCACAGGGGGTTAGATCGGGAACAGCCGCACCCGAACGATTGCGATGACCGCAAAACAGAGGAGCCCGACGAGCGCGCCGACCGCGATGCTCCCGAAGAACCGTCCGAGCGCGAGCGCGATCGCCATGATGAAGACGAACGGGAGCGCGAGCGCCCCCACGATGGCGTCGAAGCGCTCGGGGTCGGCGGCGGGACGATCCGCATCCATGTACCGAACAGGACGGGAACGCACTTAAATACGGAACGTCTCGACACGCGTCTCGTCCTCCGCGGAAGCGTCGGCCAGGCCGAGTCGCGATGCGTGTCGGTCAGGCCGAGTCGCGGAGCGCGTCGTTCAACTCGGGAACGACCTCGTGGAGGTCGCCGACGACCGCCCAGTCGGCTTTCTGGATGATCGCTGCCTCGGGATCGGTGTTGATCGCGAGGATCGTTTCGGCGCCCTTGCAGCCGACCATGTGTTGGACGGCGCCGCTTATCCCGCAGGCGATGTAGATATCCGGGCTGATCTTCGCACCCGTCTGACCGATCTGGTCGTCGTGGGGTCGCCAGCCGTCGTTGATGGCCGCACGCGACGCCCCGACCGTCCCGCCAAGCAGGTCGGCGAGCTCCTCAAGCTGATCGTACTCTTCGGCTCCGCCCACGCCGCGACCGCCGCCGACGACCACGCGGGCCTCCCCGAGCGGGATCCCCTCCTCGTCGCTGGCCTCGACGCGGTCGACACGGACCCGCAAGTGGTCGGCCTCAAGCGACGGCGTGAACTCGGTGACCGTCGGAGCCGTCGCCTCGTCGGCCGGCGTCACCGGGAATTCGTGTTCGGCTGCGCTGATGACCTTTCGGTCGCCGGTGAGACGGGCGTGTTCGAGCAGGCTGCCGCCCCATCGGTGACGTTCGAGTTCGTACGCCCCGGCGTCGTCGACCTCGACGGCGACACAGTTGGTCGCCATCGGCGCGTCGAGCGTGACCCCGGCGTGTGCGGCGACCTCGTGGCCGCGGTCGGTGCTCGGAACGACGACCGTTCCGGCGTCGATCTCCTCGACCAGTTGTCCCAGGCTCTCGCCCCAGGCTTCCGGCGCATACCCATCGAGATCGTCGTGGTCGACGTGATGGAGCGTATCGACGCCATAGGTGCCGAGCTCGTCCGCCAGCGCGGATCCGTCCCCGCCGAAGGCCGCCGCATCGAGGTCGGTCCCCTCGACGCTCGCCAGCTCGCGGGCGAGCGTGAGCGCCTCGAGCGAGGCTTCCGCCGGCAGGCCGCGTTCGTGTTCGACGAGCGCGAGTATCATACTACGCTCACCTCCGATTCGAGGATCTCGACGATCTCGGGGACGGCTTCGGGGCCCTCGCCGAGGATCTCGGCGGCCGAGTCGTCCGTCTCGGGCGTCTCAAGGCGGACCTTCTCCAGTGAACCCGCACCGGCGGTACCGACCGGTTCGCGGCGGTCGATCTCCATGTTTCGGGCCCGCATCTTCGCGCGCATCGAGGCGTAGCGCGGTTCGTTGATCCCCTCTTTGACGGTGATGACGGCGGGAAGGTCGATCTCGTAGATCTCCTCGCCGCCGGCGATCTCACGGCCCGCGATCGCGGTGTCGCCCTCGACCTCGAGGGACTTGATCCCCGTCACGCAGGGCAGACCGAGCTCCCGGGCGACACGGACGCCGACCTGATAGTTCGCCGCGTCCGCGGACTCGTTGCCGAGCAACAGCAGGTCGAACTCGGTGCCGTCTTCGGCCATCTCGCGGACCACGTTCGCGATCGCGTCGGCGGTCGCACGCGGTCCCCACTCGGAGCCGTCGGTCTCGAGGAGGCTCGCCTCGTCGGCCTGCATGGCCAGTCCGGTTCGGAGCTGTTCGGTCGCCTCCTCGGGACCGAGCGTGAGGACGTGAGCCGAGCCGCCGTGGGCGTCGGCCTGCTGGATGGCCTCCTCGATGACGCACTCCTCGTGGGGGCTCATGGTGAACCCGAGGTTGCTCGCGTCGATTCGCTGGTTGTCGTCGGTCAGTACGATCTTCGCGCCGGTGTTCGGCACCCGTTTGATACAGGCTAAGACGTTCATGCGTTGGATTGGGTTGGATCGGAATGGTTGTGGGCCGGTACGGATCGGTCTCCCCGACTAGCTGCGGATCCGCTCGTTTTCGGGGTCGAACAGCGGCCGGCTGCCGACGACCTCGACGGTCACCGGATACTGGTCGCCCATGTACTCGACCTGAAGGCTCGCACCTTCCGTGGCGTGCTCCGGCGGGAGATACGCCATCAGCAGGTGCTTACCGACGCTGGGGCCGGTCCCCGCGCTCGTCACGTACGACTCCCGCCCGTGGTCGTCGACGATGACCTCGCCGTCCCCATCGAGGATCGGCTCGCTGCCGAGCATGAACCGTCGCTCGCCGGATTCGGCCGTGTGGTCGTCGACCGAAAGCGTACACAGCGTCGCGGCGTTCTCCCCCTCGAGGGCGTCGGCGTACGCCTCCTTGCCGATGAACTCGGCGTCCTTGACGCCGTGGAACGTCAGCCCGGCTTCGGCCGGGGTGTACTCGAGTTCGAGCTCGTGACCGTGCAGGCGGTAGCCCTTCTCGATGCGGCCGGTCGTGCCGTAGACGCCCATCCCGACCGGGCGGATGTCGTACTCCTCGCCTGCCTCGGCGATGGTGTCCCAGAGGCGCTGGCCCTGACCCATCGGGGCGTAGATCTCCCAGCCGAGTTCGCCGACGTACGAGAGCCGGATCGCCCAGGCGTCGACCTCGCCGACGGTGATCTCCTGGGCCGTGTAGGGCGGGAACGCCTCGTGGGAGACGTCCTCCTCGGTGACCGACTGGACGACGTTCCGGGCGTCCGGTCCCCAGACGCCGAGCGTACACAGCGACTCGGTCCGGTCGATCATCGTCACGTCGGCGTCGTCGGGGATGTGACTCCCGAACCATGCGCGGTCGCCACCCGCGTCGGCCCCGCCGGTGATCACGCGATAGTGGTCCGGACCCAGACGGACCATCGTCAGGTCGGAGACGAAGCCCCCGTTCTCGGCGAGTATCGGCGTGTAGACGGCCTTGCCGACGTCGACGTCGACCCGTCCGACCGCCATCCGCTCCAGGTACTCGACGACGTCCGAGCCGACGAAGTCGAACTTCCCGAAGCCCATATCGCCGATCATCGCGACGTGATCTCGCATGTGGAGGTGCTCGCCGAGGATGATCGGCGACCACCACCGCGCGTCCCACTCGTTCTCGCGCAGCAGGCCGTCGAGTTCGGCGTCGTACGTGTCGAGGAGGTCCTCGTTCGACTCGAACCACTGTGGGCGCTCCCAGCCGGCGGCTTCGAAGAAGCGAGCCCCCAGCTCCTCTTGACGGCTGTAGAAGGGGCTCGTCCGCAGCGGCCGGGAGCTCTGCCATTGCTCGGCCGGATGGACGATCCCGTAGATCTTCTGGAACCCCTCGTGTGCGCGGTTTTTGACGAACTCCTCGGAGGTTCCGTACTGGTAGAATCGATTGATATCCGACGCGTGGACGTCGATCTCCGACCAGCCCTGCGTCATCCACTGGGCGACGGCCTCGCCGATCGCCGGTGCCTCCTTGATCCAGACCGCCGCACAGGACCAGAGCCCGTCGACGTCCTGGATCGGTCCTAAAAGCGGCATGCCGTCGGGCGTCACCGACAGCAAGCCGTCGATCTCGTGGCGAACGCCCGCCTGCGGGTCGTCGAGGAGTTCCGGAACGATCTCCAAAGCGTCGGCCATCGACTGTGCGAACGCGTCCTCGGTCAGCGGCGGCTGGGTCGGCGACAGCGGCGACTCCTCGATCGAGGGCACGTCCTCGACGTCCCAGAGGATCGGTCGGTGCTGATAGGAGCCGACCTCCAGGTCGTTGCCGTGCTGTCGTTCGTACATCTGGGTGTCCATGTCCCGGACGACGGGGAAGGAGATCTCCCCCTCGTAGTCCTCGAAGAACGAGATCGGGCCCACGCTGACCATCTGATGGACCGCGGGCGTCAGCGGCATATCGACACCCGCCATCTCGGCGATCTTGGGGCTCCACAGACCCGCCGCGATGACGACCTCGTCGGCCTCGACGGTGCCCCGATCGGTTTCGACGGCCTGGATGGCGCCGTTTTCGACGTGCATGTCGAGCACTTCGGTGTTCGGGGAGACGGTCAGCCCGCCGCCGGTCGCGTCGTCGGCCCGCGCTCGCATCACCTCGCCGGCGCGCAGCGGATCGCAGGTGCCGGCACCCGGGCTGTAGAAGCCACCCTCGAGGATGTCCGTGTTGAGGTACGGAACCATCTCCTCGACCTCCTCGACGCTGAGCAGCCTCCCCGGTTCACCCCACGCTTTGGCCGATTGGACCCGTCGTTTGAGCTCCTCCATCCGCTCTTCGGTGCGGGCCACCTCGATCCCGCCGCTGTTGGTGAACGTGTCCATCTCCTCGTACTGCTCGATGCTTCGTTGAGTGAGGTGGGTCAGCTCCTTCGAGTGGTCGACGGGCATGAGGAAGTTCGATGCATGTCCCGTCGATCCACCCGGATCCGGTAACGGCCCCTTATCCAGCAACAGGATGTCGTCGCGACCCTGATCGGCGAGATGGTACGCGAGGCTGTTCCCGACGATCCCGGCGCCGATGATGACCGTGCCCGCGTGCGACGGGAACTCGTCGTCGCTCATCGTCGCTCACCGTCCACGGGATGTGACTGTTCGGCGTCCGCTACCGTGTCGAGACCGCCTTCCACGGATTTCCCGGCGTCGGAACCGGCCGTCCGTGACAGCACGCTATCGTATTGGTTCATGATCATTCGACACTGACACTCGCTAGGGGTATTAAAAGGATGCCTATCTGACAACAATGTTATGCGTCGTGCGGGTGTCGGCCGGCATGAGCGATCATCATCCCCGTTCGACCCGATGGTGTTCGGGATGGTCGGGACGGCGCCCACCCGACCCGGCCGCCAGTCCACAAATTCCCATGTGAGTGAAATATCGAGGTTCGTCGCCCCCGTCGGAGTTTGATATACACGTCCCGCGACCCCAATATCGCGGTTTGACGAATCGATCGGCGTTCGCCGCAGAACGGCACGGGACGTGAGCGGTTAGCGTTCCGATCCCGTTCGAAACACGCGTAAGCCGCCGTCTGCGCGCTGAATACCGCCGATCGAGTGCGCTGATCGGTTCTCCGGAGATCCTCTCTCGTGGTAAGTTTTAACCGATCCGTACTCGGGTGATCGATCATGACTCCCTTACAGGCCGCCACACGGGAGACGTTCTGGACGATCGGCCCCGTCGGGAAAGCCGCGTTCTACTGGCTCGCCGCGGTAGCGATCCTCGTCTTCCTCTACGGCGTCTACGCGCGCTTCGCCGCCTACTCCCGCGGGCGCGCCGACCCTCAGGACCGGCTCTCCGAGCTCCCACGGCGAACCCTCGCCGCGACGAAGACCGTGCTCTCGAACGAGAAGCAGTACGACCGCGACCTCTATGCGGGGATCATGCACACCTTCGTCCTCTGGGGGTTTCTCGTCCTCGTCGTCGCCACCGCGATCCTCGGGTTCGACATCGACGTCTACCGGCCGCTGACCGGCGAGTCCTTCTGGGTCGGCGACTTCTATCTCGCCTACCAGTTCGTCGTCGACGCCTTCGGGCTGCTGTTCGTCGTCGGCGTCGGGATGGCGATGTACAAGCGATACCGGAACCGCGAGGGACGGCTCTGGGGCAAACACACCTCCTTGGAGGACGACGCGTTCATCTGGACGCTCTTTCTGCTCGGCGTCGGCGGCTTCCTCGTGCAGGCGGTCGGGATCGTCGGCCAACCGGAGCGCGCCGGCGAGACGGTTTCGTTCGTCGGCATGGCGATGGCGGCCGGCCTCCAGTGGGCCGGCCTGACCCAGGCGGGTGCGGAAGCGATCTACGGCGTGGTCTGGTGGCACCACTCGCTGCTCGCGTTCGCGTTCATCGCGTGGATCCCCTACGCGAAGCCGTTCCACATGATCTCCTCGTTCGCGAACGTCGTCGCCAGCGACGAGAAGGCGGGCGCGCGGCTCCCGAACGTCCCCGCCGATCTCGACCAGACGAACGCCGAATCCATCGAGGACTTCACCTGGAAGGAGCTCATGGACGGCGACGCATGTACGAAGTGTGGCCGCTGTACCGACGCCTGTCCGGCCGACACCGTCGGGCGACCCCTCGACCCCAGAGACGTGATCCTCGATCTCAAGGCATACCGGGAGTCGGTGACGGACGACCCGGTCGTCGGCCGCTCGAAGGGGGCGGTCACCGACGGCGGCGTGGCTGCCTCCGCCACCGCCTCCGACGGCGGAACCGTCCCCATCGTCGCGGAGTCGGGCGGCGTGATCGCCGCCGAGTCGATGGAGTCATGCATGTCCTGTATGGCCTGCATGGACGCCTGTCCGGTCGACATCGAACACCTCACCTCCTTCACCCGGATGAACCGGCAGCTCGTCGATGAGGGCGCGGTCGACACCAACGTGCAGGACGTCTTTCAGGACGTCATGCGGACCGGCAACACCTTCGGCGAGTCGGCGGCCAGCCGGGCCGACTGGACCGACGAGCTGGAGGACGTCGAGGTACCGGACGCCCGCGAGCAGGAGGTCGAATACCTCTGGTACGTCGGCGACTACCCGAGCTACGACGACCGAAACCACGCGGTCGCCCGGGCGCTCGCCCGCATCTTCGACGCCGCCGACGTCGAGTTCGGGATCCTCTTCGATGACGAGCGAAACGACGGCAACGACATCCGGCGGATCGGCGAGGAGTTCCTCTACCTCGAACTCGCGGGCCACCACGTCGAGACATTCGAGGAGTGCTCCTTCGAGACGATCGTCTGTACGGACCCGCACTCGTACAACACGATCAAAAACGAGTACCCCGAGGTCGACTTCGCGGCGTTCGCCGACGACCCGGTGATGCCGTTTGACCGCGAGGAGCCGTGGAACCCCGACGGCGAGACGGCTGTGAAACACTGGACGCAGGTCGTCGAGGAGCTGGTGCAGGCGGGTCGGCTCGGGCTCTCGGGCGACGAACTCGAGTACACCGTCACCTATCACGACCCCTGCCACCTCGGTCGGTACAACGACGAGTACGAGGCCCCCCGTGAGCTGATCCGTGCGACCGGCGCGACGCTGCACGAGATGCCGCGCTCGCACGAGTCCTCGTTCTGCTGTGGCGGCGGCGGCGGCGGGCTGTGGATCGACTACGACGAGGAGATCAAACCGAGCGAGGAGCGGCTGCGCGAGGCCGTCGAGGACACCGCCGCGGGCGACGCGATCGAGAAGTTCGTCGTCGCCTGCCCGATGTGTACGACCATGTTCGAGGACGGCCGCAAGACCGGCGGCTTCGAGGACGACCTCGAGATCGTCGACGTCGCGGAGCTGTTGATCGAGGCGTTGGACGCGTAATAGCACCCACTACGGGCGTTCACACGAGTATCCCGAGTTCGACGGGGATGGGATATCACCCGGCGATTTTTAGCCGATGCGGCCGAACGATCGTCCATGCCCGACGAGCCCGACGTGAACATCAGCGGCGGCCCGGGTGGTGGCGGACGGGAACTCGATATCGCCACCGCCGGCGACGACGGCGACGGCCCCACCCGCGCGGCGAGGGTCGTTGACGCGCTCGGCGACCGCTATTGGCGGAAGGCGTACGGCGGACAGGACGGCTTCGAGTGTCTGGTCCGGACGATCCTCTCACAGAACACCTCCGACGTCGCGAGCCAGCCCGCCCACGACGCGCTCATGGAGCGCTACGGGCCGGCTGAGGGGCTCGCCGAGCGGCTTGCAGGCGCCGATCGGGAGGAGTTGGCCGAGGTCATCGCCGCCGCCGGCTTATATAACCAGAAGTCGCGGGTCATCATCGAGGCGGCCGAATGGGCCTGCGGGGAGTTCGGTTCGACGACCGCCTTCGACGACTACGTCGCCGACGGCGACCCGAGCGAGGTTCGCGAGACGCTGTTGTCGATCTCGGGTGTCGGGCCGAAGACCGCCGACTGCGTGTTGCTGTTCGCCGGCGGGCGCGACGGGGTCTTTCCAGTCGATACGCACGTCCACCGGATCGCGCGGCGGATGGGGCTGGCCCCGCCGGAGGCGGACCACGAGGGGGTTCGGGAGGCGATCGAGGCCGCCGTCCCGCCCGCCGCGTGTGGATTCGGCCACACCGCCATGATCCAGTTCGGCCGCGAGTACTGCACGGCGCGGAAGCCGGCCTGTCTGGACGGCCCGGAGGCCTGTCTGGACGGCCCGGAGGCCTGTCCCTTATATAGCCTCTGTGACCGCGTCGGCGTCGATCCGGAGGCGGGGACGGTCGTGGACCCGGCGGAGACGGTGGACGGGTGAGGAGCGGAGGTGTTTATAAGTGATCAGTGGGGATCGACCGAACGGCGGAGCCATCGGGCGAGTAAGAAGGGTGACTCGATCGCTTATAAACGACTCATCGGCCATCCGGTAGTGAAGGCGGGGATGGAAACGGGAGCCTCAGCCCTCCCCAGCCTCGGCAGGCGGGCGGCGAGCGAGCGGTCTCCGCTCGCCGCCCGCCGTGCCTCCCTCGCGCTCGGTTCGCGCCCGTATGCGGGCGCTCACCGGACCGCGCCGAGGATGTTGGCCGAGGCGGCCGATCCGTATGTGTTGGCCGAGGCGGCCGATCCGTATGTGTAGTCACGAGTGTGTCGACCGGCGGTTTATATACTCACTCGTGTGCGGATGGATGGAATATAAAAAGGGTCAGCGGATTCGGTGGTTGCCAGAGATCGTTACACCGGCAGGTCGGCGTCGGGGTCGACGACCCGATCCGGCTCGGGGGGCATCCGCCAGTCGGTCGCAAGCTCCAGGAGTTGGACGACCATCCGGCCGGTCGCCCCCCAGACGGTGTAGCCGTCGACGTGGAAAAAGTGGATACGATGGGTGCCGTACTCCGGGTGGTCACGCTGTTCGGACTCGTAGTTCGCCGGGTCGGTGAGTTCGGCGACCGGCAGGACGACGATCTCCGCGACCTCGGACTCGTCGGGAACGAACTCGGCGTCGGGGGCGACGCCGACGAACGGCCGAACCGCGTAATCGGTGCTCGTCCGGATGTCGTCGAGCCGGCCGACGATCTCGACGCTTGCGGGGTCGAGCGCGACCTCCTCGTTCGCCTCCCGAAGCGCGGTCTCGACCAGCGTCCCATCGACCGCCTCGCGACCGCCGCCGGGAAAGCTCATCTGTCCGGGATGCCGTCCGAGGTGTTCAGCCCGCTTCGTAAACAGCAGCTGGGGCTCCCCGGCGCGGTCGATCACGGGCGCTAACACCGCGGCCTCCCGCTGTGCGCCCGCGATCGAAACCGGCTCGTGCCGACGAAGCCCCGACAGGTCCATACGGGAGAAAGGTGCGCTGGGGGTCTTAACGTTTCTCCGATCCCGAGTCAGTGGGAACGCCACCGAAGCACCCCTCAGCCGTCGATCGCCGCGAGGATCCGCTCGCGAACCGCCGAGACGTCGACGGCCGCCCACGCCTCGATGTCGTAGCTCACCTCCAGAAGGACGGTCAATCGGTCCGCGGCGTCCGCATCGTCCGTGCCGACCGCGGCGTCGACCTCGTCCCGAAACCGGTCGAGCGTCGCCTCTGCGAGCGCGTCACGGTCGACGCGTCGATCGGGGATCGAGAGGATGTGCGGGAGGTCCTCCACGTCCGGCGGCGGCGTCGGGAACGCGGCCGGCCCGATCGCGAGGAGGTCCTCGTGTCGGGATCCCGCCTGATCTTCGCCCGAACCGTCCGCCGACTCCCCGGTCACCTCCCGAACCGCGTCCGCCGGCGCGGGGACGAGCACGTACTCCGCCAGCGCGAGCGAGATCGCGGCGTCAACCGCCTCGGGGTCGACCTCCGTTCGGCGTTTAAACGCGAGTTCGGAGAGCGCGTCGGAAAGCTCCGATCGGGTGAGCGCGCCGAACCGCTCGACGACGCCCGCGAGCTCGTCACGGGCGAGGACGCTCGGGCCGTCGTCGCTCACGGGTCGACCGTCTCCCCCGGGTCGCCGTGATGACGGCGGTCCACCGATCTCCCCTCACGCGCATCGGCGAGGTCCGCACGGGCCGCATCGGCCACCGCCGCCGGCGACAGCGGGGCCTCCCGCCACGCCGGCAAGCGTGTGTCCGGCCCCGGCTTCGCGATGGCCTCGGCGTACCGCTCGACCTGTGTCCGCTCCCCGTCGCGGTCGTACTCGAGCCCGTTGAACGCCGCGTCGGCCTCATAGCCGCGGACGAGCCGCCTCGCCTCCGCCCGATAGCGTTCCGGCAGGCTCGAATAGTCGATCTCGACGCCGTGTTCTTCGGCCACCCGAAGCGTCGCGGCCCCGACAGCCTCGCTCATATCCGCGAGGCCGGTCGGCCCGTCGACGGAACGGTGGTCGTGTTCGTACCGGCCGAGGTCGACCTGCGCGCTCCCCTCGAAGCCGGCGTGGGCGAACGCCTCCCCGAGCGTGCCGACCTCCAACCCCCATCCCCGCTGCAGGCGGAGCCGCTCGATCAGGTCCGTCGTCGCGGCGAACTCGCCGGCGAGCGCGTAGCGGAACGACTCCAGGTAGGCGAGCACGTCGCGGTCGCGGTTGCGTGCGAGTGCCCGCAAAAGCGGCCTGAAGAAGAGCCGGAAGAGCCGCCCGTACAGCGCGCCGTCCTCGACACGGGCGTAGTAGCCCTTCGAGAACGTGTGGCCGTGTGCAAGCGGGAACAGGAGTCGGTGGACGAACGACGGCGAGTAGGTCCGTGTGTCGGCGTCGTGGACGACGACGTACTCCGCATCCAGCGCCCGACCGAGCCCCAACCAGACGTCGCGCCCCTTCCCCCGCGAGCCGTTGACGCCGCGGTCGGCAAGGAGGGCCGTGAGCCGTGGCCCGTCACACCAGAGCGTCTCGACCGCGAGGTCGAACCCGTCGAGCCACGCCGCAAAGGCCGGCGCCCGGTCGGCCGGCGCACGCAAGGGGACGATCACCCGAGCGGGATCGACGGTCTCCAACGCGGTGAGCACGCGCTCGGCCGCGAGGGTTCCGTACTCGCGTTCGGTCATCGGCACCACGACGGCCGCCCTGTCGGTCGGCGCGTCCGGTCGATGGTCCCTCAGCGCGTGGAGGGTCGTAACGCGCTCCTGGACGTATTCCATTACCGATCCCTAGGGACAGAGAGGCTAAAGCCGCACGGTACCCTCCCCCGGTGCCGGCTTCGGTGGCCGCAGCTGACCGCGCCCGATGCCGGCTTCGTGGTGGCCTCAGACCGCCATCTCACCGCCGGAACCGCCCGGCACCCGACCCGCCCGATCGAGGATCGCGAACGCGACGACGAGCAGGACGAGCCCCGCCGTCAGCGTCAGAAAGACCGTATCGTACGCGAATCCGAACTCGATCGCCTCGCCGACGACCCACGACCCCGTCGCCTGCGTCGTCATCGCACCCGCCGAGAAGACGGCGTACGCCGACCCGCGGACGTCGTCCGGCAACGAGCCGAGGAGGTACGCGTCCGTCGCCGGAAACAGCATATGAATGCTGAAGCCGACGAGCACGCTCGCGAGCACGACGGCGACGATCCCGGAGGCGAACACGACCGCCAGCACGCTCAGGATGAACGCCGTGATCACCGCGAGGATATACCGAACCCGCGGGAGCCGATCCGCGAGGTCGCCGGAGACGAGAAACGCGGGGACGCCGGCCGCGAAGACGACCGTCAGCAGGTTTCGTGCGGTCGTCGCCGGGAGCCCCTTGTCGATCATGTACAGCTCATAGAAGTTGAACAGCCCCTGCCAGACGAAGCTCGTAAGCCCCATGAGGAGAACCCCCGAGAGGATCAGCTTCCACGCCGAGCGCGCCCCGGCGAGGAAGTCGGTGTCCGCGTCGCCGGCGTGTGGAAGGTCAGTCTCACGGGCGAAAACGAGGACAACGACCGTCGTGGCCGCCGCCGCGAGCGCCAGCCCGTAGAAGGCGACCCGCCAGTCGTACCAGAGCGCGACCGTGACGACGGGTGCGGCCACGACCGCCGAGAGCTGGCTCGCCATCCCGTGGATCCCGAGCACGCGGCCGACGTGACTCGGGAACAGCTCGGAGACGAACGGGTTCGCGGCGATAAAGTAGACGCCGGAGGCGCTCCCGACACAGAAGGCGGCGACCATGAGCGTCCGCACGTCGGGCGCAACCGCGACGCCGATCGACCCGAGCGTCAACACCACCCCCGAAAGCAGGACGACCTTCGTCCGGCTCGTGCGGGTGAGCAGCCAGCCGGTCGGCAGCCGGGGCGAGGCCGACCCGAGCCACGCGAGCGTAACCACGAGCCCCGCGGTCCCCTCACGGATGGAGAACTCGTCGATGAACTCGCCGACGAGCGGCGCGAACACGACGCGTGCGAAGTTGATGAGAAAGACCATCGCACACAGCGAGCCGAACAGCCTGGTCCGTGACACACCCGCGGTTTCGCGGGCCCGATGACAAACCTTGTGAAAGCGGTGGTTCGCGCCCTAGAAGAGGGCCGCAGCGGCCGCCTCGGCCGTCTCGATGACGGGCCCGAAGCCGGGCAAAAGCAGCACCGTCGCGACCGCCGCGAAGATGACCGCGCCGTACAGCCCCGTCGGGCGCACGTCGACCGCATCGAGCGCGCTCTCCGAGGACGGATCATCGAGGAACATCGCCTTGACGATCCGGCTGTAGTAATACAGCGAGATCACGCTGTTGATCGCCCCGACGGCCGCCAGCCAGACGAAGCCGTTGTCGATGGCGCCCATGAACAGGAAGTACTTCGAGAAGAAGCCGGCAAACGGCGGCAGCCCCGCCAGCGAGAACATGAACACGGCCATCGCCACGCAGGCGATCGGCGCGCGCTTCGCCAGCCCCGCGTAGTCCGCGAAGGTCCGGCCGACGCCCCACCGCTCCGCCATCGCGACGAAGAGGAACGCGCCGGTGTTCATGAAGCCGTAGACCAGCAGGTGCGCCATCGCCGCCCCCATGACGGCGTCGTTGCTCGAACCGCCGGCGCTTATCGCCGCGAGCCCGATGAGCGCGTAGCCGGCGTGACCCACCGAGGAGTACGCCAGCATCCGCTTGACGTTCTCCTGGACGGCGGCCGCGAAGTTGCCGAGCGTCATCGTGACGACCGCGAGGATACCGAACGCGAGCACCCAGTCGATGCCCGCCGAGATCGACGCGCCGATCGGGAACGCCTCCGTAAACACGCGGAAGGCGACGACGAAGCCGGCCGCCTTCGAGGCCGACGAGAGGTACGCGCTCACGGGTGCGGGCGCGCCCTCGTAGGCCTCCGGCGCCCAGAAGTGGAACGGTACGGAGGCGGTCTTAAACGCCACCCCACCGATCATCATCACGATCCCGGCCCCGGCGACGCCCGCGAGCCCATCGACCGTCTCGATGCCCTCGGCGACGTCGCTTAAGATGAGCGAGCCGGTCGCCGCGTAGACGAGCGAGATCCCGAAGACGAAGATCGCCGAGGAGACCGCCCCGACGAGGAAGTACTTCAGGCTGGCCTCGACGCTGCCGCGGTTCTTCTTCAAGAACCCGACGAGCGCGTACGAGGGCAGCGAGACCATCTCCAGGGCGACGAAGACGACCGCGAGCGAGTTCGCGACCGCGAGCAACGCCATCCCCGTCGCCGAAAAGAGCACGAGCGAGTAGAACTCCGCCGGGCTCTCGTGGTCGTGGAAGTAGTCGTGTGCCGCGACGACGACGAGCGCGGTCACCGACGCGAAGATGGCGGTGAAGAACAACGCCATCGTGTCCACCTTGATCGCATCCGCGAACAGGTAGATCGCCCCGCCGGTATCCTCGTGGCCGGTGCCGGCCACGACGAACCAGACGGTCAACGCGAGCGAGACGAGCGCACCGAGCGCGCTCGTCACCGCCATCGACGTGTTCGAACGGGCGCTCGGCTTGATCGCGTCGATCAACAGCAACAGCAGGCCGGTTGCGGCAAGCGCCAGAACCGGCGCGAGTGCCGCCCACTGCGGGAGTTGATCAACCATCGACGCTCACCCCCTCGACGACCGGCAGCGCAGCATCACGGATCATCTCGAAGAACAGGTCGGGTGCAACGCCGAGCACGATGATCGCCGCGAGCAGCACGCCGAGCGGCGCGACGTCGTGGAACGGTGCGGGACCGACCTCGTAGTCGGTTTCGAGCCGGAACGGCCCGAACAGCGTCTTCTGCATCGCCGACAGCAGGTAGCCGGCGACGATGACGATACCGAACATCGCTAACGCGGTGAAGACGGGCGCGTACGGGAGCGCCGCGTCAGCGCCGAAGGCGCCGACGAAGATGAAGAACTCCCCGGCGAAGCCCGCCATCAGCGGCAGCCCCATGTACGCGAACGCGCCGGCGACGAGGATGCCGACCGCGATGGGCATCCGATCCGCCATGCCGGCCATGTCGTCGACCATCCGGGTATGCGTCGCGTTGTAGACGACGCCGACGGCCATGAACATCAGCCCCGAGATGAGGCCGTGTGCGACCATCTGGAAGGTCGCGCCGCCGACCCCGTACTCCGTGAACACGACGAGCCCGAGGATGACGTACCCCATCGAGGAGACCGACGAGTACGCGACGATCCGCTTGAGGTCCTTCTGGGCCAGCGCCAACATCGCGCCGTAGATCACGCTGATCACGGCGATCACGGCGATCGGGATGGCGAGCAGCGAGGCCTGATCGGGGAGCATGGTGAAGTTGTACCGCAACAGCGCGTACGTCCCCATCTTCAGGAGGACGCCGGCCAGCATCACCGACACCGGCGTCGGCGCCTCGACGTGGGCGTCGGGCAGCCACGTGTGGACCGGGACGATCGGCACCTTCACCGCGAAGCCGAAGAACATCGCGAGGAACGCCGCCATCGCGAGCGTCTCGGGCGGAATCCCGAACCACATGCCGAGCTCGCCAGCCGCGAGCGCCTGGGTGATCTCCGGCAGGCCGAACGAGCTCACCGAGTCGCCGAGTCCGAAGACGAGCGCCATAAACCCGATGAACATGACGAGCGAGGCCGCGTTCGTGTAGACGAAGAACTTGATCGCGGCGTACTTCCGGCGCGGGCCGCCCCAGACGCCGATGAGGAAGTACATCGGCACGAGGACGGCCTCCCAGAAGATGAACCAGAGGAAGAAATCGAGCGCCATGAAGACGCCCAAGAGGTTCGCCTCCATGAACAACATCAACCCGTAGAACTGGCTCTGACGGGTGTCGATCGGCGTCCATGCGCTGACGATCGCCAGCGGCACGAGGAACGTCGTGAGCACGACGAGCGGGAGGCTAATGCCGTCCAGCCCGACGAACCACGACACCGAGCGACCGCCGATCTCCAGCCATTCGATCCGTGACTCGAAGGCGATGGCGCCGCCCGTGAGGGCGTTGCCGCCGGCTTCGAACCCCCACCACAGGTAGAGGCTCCCGACGAAGGGAACCAGACTGAGTGCGAACGCGAGTCGGCCGGCCCACTCGTTCGGCGCGAGCAGGACCAGTAGCGCGGCCACGAACGTGAATCCGATGAGTGCTTCGATAATCATTTAAAACCACCCCCCTGTAACGCCGAGGACGACGATCAGCGCGACCAGCCCGAGCGTCAGCATGGCGGCGTAGTGGGTGACGAGCCCGGTCTGGATGCGGCGAACCCGCTCGCCGCCCGCAAGGCTGACCGAGGAGATCCCGTTGACGACGCCGTCGATAACGCCCTGGTCGAAGACGTTCGCGCCGCCGGCGACGTCCTCGGTCCGGTAGGCGAGCCACACCTGGAACTCGTCCTGATAGTAGTTGTTGTACAGGACGTCCTTCGCGCCGCCGAGCTTCTCGGTGTGTTCGGTCGGTTCCGGGGCCCTGTAGAGCAGCCAAGCGACGAGGAGCCCGAGAACGGCGAGCCCGAGCCCGAGCCCGGCCGCCACGATCAGGGTTATCTCCTCACTGCCGGCGATGGTGCCGGCCTCGTAGCCGGCGTAGGTCGCGAGCAGGTCGTTGTACGCGGAGTACCCGACGCCCTCGATGCCGCCGAACTCGTTGTCGAGCCACTGGCTGAGGAGGTCGATCCCCTCGACGCCGAGCAGCTTCTGGACCGGCACCATGTTCACGAAGCCGGCGACGACCGCGAGCACGCCGAGCACCGACAGCGGCCCCTTCACGTTCCAGCGAACCGGCTCGGGATCACGCGCGAGCGCCGAGCGTGGCTCCCCGTGGAAGGTCAAAAAGACCATCCGGAACGTGTAGAAGGCGGTGACGGGCACCGCGAGCAGTCCCATGATCCAGCCGCCAAGCAACAGCGGCTCGTTGAGGCCATGGATGAACGCCTCATAGAGGATCTCGTCTTTCGACCAGAATCCGGAGAACGGGAAGATCCCCGCGAGCGCGAGCGAGCCCGCGAGGAACGTGGCGTAGGTCACGGGCATCTTGTCCTTCAATCCGCCCATGTCCCACATGTTCTCGTTGTGGTGCATCGCGATGATCACCGACCCCGCCCCGAGGAACAACAGCGCCTTGAAGAAGGCGTGGGTCATCAGGTGGAAGGTCGCGGCGACGTAGGAACCCGCACCGAGCGCGAGCATCATGTAGCCGTACTGTGAGATGGTGGAGTACGCGAGCACCTGTTTCAGCTCCTCCTTGACGACGCCCATCGTGGCGGCGAACAGCGCCGTGAACCCGCCGATGAACGCGATGATCGCGAGCGTCGTCGGGGTGAGCGCGTAGAAGCCGAACATCCGGGCGACGAGGTAGACGCCCGCGGCGACCATCGTCGCGGCGTGAATCAGCGCGGAGACGGGCGTTGGACCCTCCATCGCGTCCGGCAGCCAGGTGTGTAGCGGGAACTGTGCGGACTTGCCGACGACCCCGCCGAGCACGAGCAGGCCCACGAGCGTGAACCACGTGCCGACGTCGAGCCCGAGCGGCGTCCACGCGTCGAACTCGCCGTTCAGCGCCTGTTCGGCCAGCACGGGGAACGACCCGTCGCCGGCGAACTGCGCGGTGCCGAACGTCGCGAAGACGGCGACGACGCCGATCAGGAAGAAGTAGTCCCCGAACCGGGTGACTAAGAACGCCTTCTTCGCCGCCGATGGCGGCCCTTCCTGCCGGAAGTGGAAGCCGATGAGCAGGTACGAGCAGAGCCCGACCAGCTCGAAGAACATGAACGCCATGAGCAGGTTGTCGGCGACGACGAACCCGAGCATGGACGCCGTAAAGAGGCCGAGGCCGGCGTAATACCGCGGCAAGCCGGTCTCGCCCTCGTCGTTCATGTAGCCCAGCGAGAACACGTGGACCAACAGCGCGATGAGCGTCACGATGACGAGCATGAGCGCCGAGAGCGGGTCGATGAGCAGCCCGAAGGTCAACTCGAACTGCTCGCCGCCGGCCCACGTGTAGAGCGTCTCGTTGTACGTCCGACCGCCGAGAACGGTCACTGCGACCCAGATCGACAACACGAACGATCCCGCGGTCGCCGCAATGCCGCCGAACGCGCCGCCCTTCGGGAGGTACTTGCCGCCCCCGAGCGCCACGAGGAACGAGAAGAACGGCAGTAAGACGATCGCCGGAACGTATGCGAATGCGTCCACCATCGTTACCACCTCATCTCCGTCGGAACGGTCACGTCAGTCTCACCGAAGTTTCGATATAACACGAGGATGATGCCGATGCCGATGGCGACCTCCGCGGCGGCGAGCGCGATGACGAACAGCGCGAACACCTGTCCCGTCAGGTCGCCGTAGTAGAGCGCGAACGCGACGAGGTTGATGTTCGCGGCGTTCATCATGAGCTCGACGCTCATCAGGAAATACAGCGCATCACGCCGGGTGAGCACGCCGAACAGCCCGATACAGAACACCGCCGAGGCGAGAATGAGATACCACTCAACGGGCACCATCAGCGCTCACCCCCATCCTTACCGCCGTCGGTGAACGCCGTCCCGACCGCCGAGATGATCGTCCCGTCCTCCTCACGTTTCGCGAGATAGATCGCCCCGTCAACGGCGACGTCGAGCGCCAAGGCGACGATCAAAAACGCCGCGAGGAACCCCTCGGAGGGGATCGTCGCGACGTCGTGACCGCCGAGGTTGAACAGGGCGTAGCCGATGTTGTGGATCACCGACTCCCCCTCGGGGAAGCCGGCCGCCTCCTCGAACTCCGCGGTGATCGCCGTGATCGCCAGCAGGGCGAACAGGGAGCCGGCCGCGACCGCCGCGACGATCCGGTTCGATCCGCGCGTCTCGCTCATGTGCTACTCACCTCCGTTTCCCGTTCCGATCGCGTGAGCATCACGGCGAACGTGACGAGGATGAGAACCCCGCCCACGTAGACGAGGATCTGCATGGCGGCGATGAACTCCGCCTGCAACATCACGTAATGCACCGCGACGCTCGTCAGGGCACCGCCTAAAAGCAGCGCGGCATGGAACGTGTCGCGCGCCAAGACGACGCCCAAGCTGAACGCCAACGTCACCGCGGCGAACAGCGCGAACGCGATGGTTTCAGTAACCATTGTATCTGTGTCCTATGAGAAGCCCTTTGAAGATTTCGAGACGGTCCCGCTACTGGTAGTCGACTTCGCCGTCACCCTCGCCGATCCACGCGCTGCGATCGGGGTTACGGGATTCGAGCGGGTCGATACCCTTGTACCACGGGACGTTCTTGAGCTGTTCTTTGTTGTAGACGAACTCGTCTTTCGCGTCCGCGGTGAACTCGAAGTTCTGCGTCAACAGGATCGCATCCACCGGACAGACCTCCTCACACAGCCGGCAGTAGATACACTGGCCGATGTGGAGGTTGTACTGCTCGCCGTTGCGCTGGTCGTCCTGAACGATCTGGATCGTATCGTTCGGACAGACGTTCTCACACTGTCGACACCAGATACACCGCTCCTGGCTGAACTTGTGGACGCCGCGGAACCGGGGACTGACGTCCGGGGCGTCCTCGGGGTATTTCACCGTGTACGTCTTGCCGTCCAGGGCGTGTTTCATCGTCGTTGCCATCGATTTCATTAATCCGATCATTATGCGATCACCCCCACGATTACGGCCGTGAGCACCAGGTTCGCGAACGATAACACGAGCATCCCCTTCCAGCCGATCTCGATCAGCTGGTCGATGCGGACACGCGGCAGCGCCGAGCGGCACCACTGCGTGAACAGGAAGAAGCCCCAGACTTTCACCACGAACCAGAGGAAGCTAATGCTCTCCGGGCCGGGGCCGGCGGGACCGCCGAGGAACGTCACCGCGAGGATCGCCCCGCCGAGGAAGATGTGGACGAACTCGCCGAGGTAGAACAACACGAAATACGACGAGGAGTACTCCGTCTGATACCCCGCGACGATCTCCGTCGGTGCCTCCGGGATGTCGAACGGGTTGCGGCCGATCTCCGCCATGTTCGCCGCGAGGAACAACACGAACGCGAACGGATTTACGAGCGCGTACCACGCCGGAATGTCGAAGCCACCGATCGAAACGAGCGTCTCGCTCTGGGCGGCGACGATGCCGCTCATCTCCAACGTCCCCGCGAAGATCACGACCGACATCGCGGTGACGATGAGCGGGATCTCATAGGCGAGGTTCTGTGCGACCGCACGAAGCCCGCCGAGCATGGAGTACTTGTTGTTCGAGCCGTAGCCCGCCATCACCAACGAGACGGAGGCGATGGAGGCGAACGCGAACACGAGCGCGAATCCGACCTCCGGATCCGCGAGATGGAGGTTCACCGGCCCGATCTGTCCCATCGGAATGACCGCGAACCCGAGCAGCGCCGAGGCCGGCAGGATGATCGGCGCGAGGTCCCACGTCGGGCGGTCGACGCCCTCGGGAACGATGAGCTCCTTCGCGAGGAGCTGGACCGCCGACGCCGGGATGATGAGCAGCCCGAACGGGCCGACCCGGCTGACGGCGATCCGGTCCGTGAACGCCGCCGTGATCTTCCGTTTCGCCCACGGACCGGCGACGCCGGTAAACGCGAGGACGATGTTGCCGACGACGAACGCCGCGATCAGCGCCGCGACGACCTCGCCGAGCACGCCCGGCAGCCCGAAGGTGTCGACGAGGAACTCGGGGAACAGCTGTGCCGGGGCGTCCGCCATTAGCGGTCCACCTCCCCGAGCACGATGTCCAGGCTGCCGAGCGCGGCGATCACGTCAGGGATGTACTCCCCGTTCGCCATCTCCGGCAGCGTCTGCAGGTTCGAGAAACACGGCGAGCGGATCTTGAATCGCGCCGGCTTGTCCGTCCCGTCCGATCGGATGTAGATCCCGAGTTCGCCCTTTGCGGCCTCGACGGCGCGGTAGACCTCGGTGTCGTCGTCCGGGCGCAGGGTGCGCGGGACGTTCGCCTGGATCGTTCGCTCGTCCTCCGGCCAGTCCTCCAGCAGGTCGACACACTGTCCGATGATCTTCGCGGACTCCTCGACCTCCTGCATCCGGACGAGCAGGCGGCTGTAGTTGTCACAGCCGTCCTCGGTGATGACGTCCCAGTCGAGTTCGTCGTAGTAGCCGTAGGGGTCGTCACGGCGGAGGTCGTAATCGACGCCCGAACCGCGCAGGACCGGACCGGTCGCGCCGTAGTTCTTTGCGACCTCCGGCGGCAGGATGCCGGTGTCGATCGTCCGCATCTGGAAGATCTCGTTCGAGGTGACGAGGTTGTGGTACTCCTCGATGTTTCCGGGCAGCTGGTCGAGGAAGTCGCGCGTCTTCGAGAAGAACTCCTCGCGCGGTTCGGGGAGGTCCCAGACGACCCCGCCGAGCCGGAAGTAGTTGAACATGAGCCGCTGGCCCGTGAGATCCTCCAGGAGGTTCTGCACGCGCTCGCGGTCGTTGATCGCGTACATGAACGTCGCGGTGAAGTCGCCGTTCACGTCGAGCGCGAACGTCGCCAACGCCAACATGTGCGCGGCGATACGGCACATCTCCGCGCCCATGGTGCGGATGACCTGTGCGTACTCGGGGACCTCGATGTCCGCGAGGTCCTCGGCCGCGCGTGCGTACGCCCATTCGTTTAACAGCCCCGCCGAGATGTAGTCCCACCGATCGGGGTACGGCATGATCTGGTGGCGGTAGGTTCCGCTCTGGGCCATCTGCTCCTCACACCGGTGGAGGTAGCCGATGTCGGACTCGACGTCGACGACCTGTTCGCCGTCGAGCACCGTTTTTAAATGGAGCACGCCGTGGGTCGCCGGGTGGTGGGGACCGATGTTGAGGAACATCGTGTCCGACTCGTCGTCCCGATGGTGGTCCTGGATCGGGTTGACGTGTGCCGGCAGCGCCGCGATCTGCGGCTGGTTCATGTCGTAATCGAGCGAGAGCGGATGGCCCTGCCACGTCTCCGGGAGGAGGATCCGACGGAGGTCGGGATGGTCGTCGTACTCGATCCCGACGAGGTCGTACGCCTCGCGCTCGTGCCAGTCGGCCGTCCGGAAGACGGCTTCACCGGACTGTGAGACCGGGTTGTCCTTATCGGCGGGGACGACGACGCTCACCTCCTGGGTCGGGTCGTCGAACTTCTTCAGGTGATAGATCGACTCATAGCGGTTCTCGTACTCCTGGGCGGAGACGAGCGAGAGGTGATCGTAGCCGGCCTGCTCTTTGAGGATCGAGAGCGTCTCCTGAACGGTGTCCGGTCGGATGACGAACCCGGGTGCGTTCAGGTGGTCGTCGCGAGCGAGCACGAGGTCACCGAGCAGCGCCTCAAGCTCCTCCGGGGTGTGATCCGGAATGACGTCGGCGTCGGGGGAGTCGAGCGGTTCCAGGCTCATGGCGAATCAGCGAAGTTGTATCGCATAACGAGTTCGTCTTCGTCGATCTGGTCGACGAGCGCCTCGACCAGCTCGTCGCGTTCGAGGTCGCCGAACTGTTCGAGCTCGTAGGGCTTGACGGTCACCGGGGCGGCCTCGCCGTTGGCGACGCGCTCCTGGAGTTTGACGACGCCGTAGACGAGCGCCTCGGGACGCGGGGGACAGCCGGGGACGTGAATGTCCATCGGGATGACCTCCTCCGCGCCCTTGATGACGTTGTATCCCTCCTGGAAGGGGCCGCCGGAGATGGTACACGAGCCCATCCCGACGACGAACTTCGGCTCGGGCATCTGGTCGTAGACGCGTTTCATCCGCGGGGCGAACTTCGAGACGATCGTGCCGGGGACGATCATCACGTCGGCCTGCCGCGGTGACGCGCGGGGAACCCCGCTGCCGAAGCGGTCGAGGTCGTGTTTCACCGCGTAGGTGTGCATCATCTCGATGCTGCAGCAGGCGATCCCGAACTGCAGCATGAACATCGAGGAGCCACGACACCAGTTCAGGAACTTATCGAACTTGGTGAGGATAAACGGCGAGGACCCGAACGCCTCCCGCAGCCGGGAGTTAAACCGGTCGCCCTGTCCCGTCATGCGGCTGTCTCGGGTCTCGGTGACCACGCGCGATTCGTCGGTAATAAACGGTTGCTGTTCGCTGCTCATTGGTTGACTTCACGCTCCGTTTTTCTGCGGGTCGCGCGGGGGCTTCTGGTCCATTTGACCGCGCCCGTCCGCCACGCCCAGACGAGTCCGATGGCGAGGATGCCGACGAACGCGAGCATCGGCCACAGCAGGTCGATCATCGGAACGCCCGCTTCGAGGGCCGGCCGGTAGATCGTAACCCACGGGAACAACAGCACGGTCTCGATGTCGAAGACGACGAACAACAACGCGACCATGTAGTACTGAATGTTGAACCGGATCCGCGTCGTGCCCGTCGGCGTCTCGCCGGACTCGTAGGTGGTACTTTTTCCTGTTTCCGGCACGCTTGGACGGAGCAGCGCCGACACTACCATCATCGCTACCGGGATGAGGAGGCCGACGGCCGCCAGTGCGCCGATCGCTATCCAATCGCTCATGTAGGTCTCCGTAACGTGCTGGGGTTTGGACCGCCCCCTCATAAGCGTTGATTCTCGTTCGCGCAGGCGCAGCAATACTCACGTCGCTCCGCTCCAGCAGTGACATGCTTCTGCTCCCCGCCATGGCGCGTCAGCTATGTGGCTCACCGATCGTGTTTCTCGCGGAACCCGTCGACACCGAGGTCGTGCAGGTCCGCCGAGACCGCTGCAACATCGCCTTGTAAATTCTCGTGATACTCGATCAGTCGCTTCCTGATCGGTTCGTGTTCACGGGCGAGGATCTGCGCCGCGGAGAGCCCCGCGTTGAACGACTTGCCGGCGTCGACCGCGACGATGGGTGCGCCCGTCGGCATCCCGATCACCGAATCGACCGACTTCTCCTGGACCGGGACCCCGATGACCGGGATCGGGTACGCGATGGAGGCGGTCATGTTCGGCAGGTCGGCGGATTTCCCGCCCGCGCCCGCGATGACGACCTCGATCCCGCGATCGGCCGCCGTTCCCGCGTACGCGTACATCAGTTCCGGCGTTCGGTGGGCGGAGACGACGTAGCTCTCGTAGGTGAAGCGGGCCGACGGCGGCGAGTCGAAGTCGGTCTGCTCGGCGAAGCCGATCTCCGCCAGCGCCTCGTGTGCGCCGTCCATGACGGGAAGGTCCGAATCGGAGCCCATGATGATCCCGACGTCGGGGGTCGCTTCCGGATCCACGTCCGCCGCCGCCTCCGCTTCCAGCCGGTCGATGAGATCGGTAACCGTGGTCATGACGGGTCGTTCGATGGTGACCGATAAGGAACCAGCGGTCCGGGGTGGCCGATCCGCGGTCGTGACCTACCGAAGCGCCTCAACGAGGTCGGCCCCCTCGACGTAGGGAATGTCGTGTCGGGCGGCGTAGGCGGCGGCATCCGCCGGCGAAAGCGCCTCGCCGGTCGCGTCGTCGAGCATCTCACAGACGACGACCGCGGGCGCGAGCCCGGCGGCGTCGGCGAGCGCGAGCCCCAGTTCGGTGTGACCGACGCGCTCGCGAACGCCGCCGTTCGCGCCGCGAAGCAGGTGAACGTGTCCGGGCGCGCGGAACTCCGCGGCGAAGGTCGTCGGCGTGTACGCGGCCGGGTCGCGCTCGACGGCCGCGGCCGCGTCGGCCAGCGCGACGATCGTGCGTGCACGGTCGGCGTCGGTGATCCCGGTGAACGTGTCGCGGTGGTTGACCGGCAGCGAGAACGACGATCGGTCGTCGTATTCGGGCGTGTCCTCCGCCGCGGGATGGTCGATCGTGTCGGCGAGGAACGGCAGGCCGAACGCGTCGGCGACGTGGGCCCCGACGGCGACGCAGACGAGACCCCCCGCGTCGTTTCGCATGTGTGCGACCGCCGCCGGGTCGACCGCGGCGGCCGGATAGATCACGTCCGTCTCGCCCTCGCGATCGGCGAAGTCATGGACACAGACGGGGTTGCCGGCCGCGAAGGCCGAAAGCGCCCGCTCGAGATCGCCCCGCGGGTCGCTGGCGGAGCCCACGTCGCTGGCGATCGGGTCGGGATCCGATTCGCCGTCGTTCACGTCGGCACGCATCACGCCACCTCCGTCGGAAGCGACTCCTCCGTGTCCGTCCCCTCGGGGCGATCGGCACGTCCCGACTGGGCGATCCGGATCTCGATCTCGCCGCCGTCGACGAGCGCCAGCGCGTCACGAAGGCGGTCGGGGGCGATCAGTTCGAGTTTGTCCTCGTCGTGATGGGTTCGGTCGGGGACGATCGCGTGGGCCCGATCGTATCGTCGATCGGCCGCGTGGAGCGTGACCGCGTGACAGGTCGCCGCGCCGTACGTGCGGTCACCGTCCTCCCAAGCGTCGATCGGAACGGCATCGACGGCGTCCAGCTCCCCGCGCCGACGAACGCTCTCGGCGTCGAGTTCGACGTTGAGCGTGCCGGGGAACGGCTCGTAGCCGAGACGCTCCCGGAACTGCTCGGCGTAGCCGTCGAGCGTGATGTAGTGTTTTCCCTCGCCCATGCCCTCGGTGACGGCTCCGGACAGGACGAGTTCGACCTCGGTCTCGAAGAGCCGACGGTAGTCGCTGTACTCCGCGCGGAGGGCGCGCTCTCCGGCGTCGGTGATCGTGATCCACTGGCCGTCGCCGACGACGTCGCGTTCGATCATCCCCACGGATTCGAGCGTCTGGAGCCGACGGGACGCGGTCTGTGTGGACGCCCCGAGCCGGTCGGCGAGCGCCGCACACGACACCTTCGTCTCCGTCAATCGTCCGGCAAGCGCGACGTGTTTGAGCGCCGCGAGCACCGCCGGATCGAGGTCCCTCGTCGTCGGTTCTGACATATCTGATCGTTCGCCGGCGGCGTTCAAAAGGATAACGGATATGGGATACATCTCAAAATTGGAACGGCCTGACAGTGTGCCAACACGAGGCGACGATCAGTCTCATGTGGAAATCAAGGGCCGGGGGACCTAAACGCGTCGGTCGTCCATACGTCCGCACGGCACCTCCCCGCCGGTCGATCACACGCCTCCCGCGCTCCCTGTCGATCGAGCACACACCTCCCGCGCTCCCCGGCGGTCGCTCGGTACGGGCGCTTCGGAAGGGCCTTTTATCCCGACCGACGAACGGGAACCATGTTTAGACGGTTCCGGTCGGAGGTGGAGTCGGCGCTGACGGCGGCGCTGTCGAGCCTCGAATTCCCGACCGACGACCTCGGTATCGAAGAACCACCCGACGACATGGACGCGACGCTCGCTTCGAGCGTCGCCTTCCGGCTCGCCGGCGAGGCCGGGGCCGCCCCGCCCGTCGTCGCGGCGGACGTCGCCGAGGCGGTCGAATCGGCGATGAACGACGGAACATACGACTACCTCGACGCCGTCGACGTCGCCGGCCCGTACGTCAACTTCCACGCCGGCGACCGCTACCTCGCCGATACCCTCGCGGCCGCCGCGGGCGACGTGGCGTACGGGACCTTACCCGACCGCGACACGAGCGTCGTCGTCGAACACACCAGCGCGAACCCGACGGGCCCGGTCCACGTCGGCCGCGCCCGCAACCCGATCGTCGGGGACGCGGTCGCGACCCTCCTCTCGTATGCGGGCTACGACGTCGACCGTCACTACTACGTGAACGACGCCGGCCGGCAGATGGCCGTCTTCACGTGGGCCTACGAGACGTTCGACGAGTCGGATCTGGACGAGGAGCCAGCCCGCGACCGGATCGAGTACGACCTCGTCCGCTACTACCGGAAGGGGAACGCCTACCTGGAGGACGCCGATCCCGAGGCGGTCGAGGCCGCGGAGGCCGAGATCTCGGCCATCCTGCAGGGCCTCGAGGCGGGCGATGAGGAGACGTTCGAGCGGGTCGGGGAGGTGGTCGATGGAGTGCTCGGCGGGATGAAGGGCTGTCTCGCCCGGCTGCCCGCGGCGTTCGACGAGTTCGTGAAGGAGACGCGGTTCATGCGTGACGGGTCGACGACCGAGGTCGCGGATCGCCTCCGGGCCTCCGAACAGGCCGTCTATGAGGAGGACGCCTGGCAGCTCGAACTCGACGATTGGGGGATCGAAAAGAACCTCGTCTTCTTACGCTCGGACGAGACGAGCCTCTATACGACGCGGGATCTGGCCCACCACGAGTGGAAGTTCGCGAACTACGACCGCGCGGTGACGGTGCTCGGCGAGGATCACAAGCTGCAGGCCGAACAGCTCGACGCCGCCTTGGAGATCCTCGGCAACGACACCGGCCGGCTCGGCCACGTCATCTACTCGTACGTGAACCTCCCAGAGGGGAAGATGTCCACCCGGCGCGGGACGGGCGTGATGCTCGATGACCTCCTCGATGAGGCGATCGACCGTGCGCGGGAGGCCGTCGAGACCCGGCTCGACGACCGGATCCGTGACGACGACCTGACCGACGAGGACGTCGAGCGGATCGCCCATCAGGTCGGCATCGGCGCGGTCCGCTACGACATCGTCTCGAAGCAGCCGACGAAGGCGATCACCTTCGAGTGGGAGGACGCGCTCGATTTCGAGGGCCAGTCCGCCCCGTACGTCCAGTACGTACACGCGCGCTGTTGTGGAATCATCGACGAGGCCGAGGCCGCGGGCGTGACGGTCCCGGAGGGCGGCGAGGGCGGTGAGGGCGGTGAGGGCCGCGAGGACGACGCCGTCGATGCGACCGTCCTCGAAACCGACGCCGCGCGTGACCTCCTCCGTGAGGTCGCCCGGTTCCCGGCCGTGATCGAGGCGGCCGCCGCGGATCTGGAACCCCACACGGTCGCCACGTTCACGCGCGAGTTCGCGGAGGCGTACAACCGCTTTTATCGCGAGTGTCCGGTGCTCACCGCCGAGCGCGACGACCTTCGCGACGCCCGGCTCGCGCTCGTCGTCGCCGCCCGCAACACGATGGCGAACGCCCTCGACGTGCTCGGCGTCGAGGCCCCGGAGTCGATGTAGTCCGAGGCGATCGATGCCGGGTGCGCCGCCGGCGATTCACGCGAGGCCGAGTCCACCGAGGGTGAGCCGGATGCCGATCACCGTCAGCAGTCCGAGCACCAGCCCGCGACGGAGCCGGTCGCTCAATCGGGGTCGGAGCCGGGCACCGAGTGCGACGCCGGCGGCTGCAGGGACGGCGGCGGCGACCGACAGCGCGACCGTCGTCGCGTCCGGATAGAGCCCGATCGTGCCGGCGACGGCGACGCGGACCCCGTTGATCCCGAGGAAGACGAGCGCCACCACGCCGACGAACAGTTCGTGAGAAAGGTTCCGGCTGCGAAGGTACGCGACCAGTTGGACGCCGACGTTGGTCGCCCCGAAGAGGACCCCCGAGACGCCACCGATCGCGGCCATCCACGTCGGACGCTCGATCCGTCCGTTCGCGGAGTCGGACGTGAGGGTTGGGACGGGCACGATCCGCTGACTGACGGCGACGAACGCCAGCGTCACGGCGCCGAGCCCCACCCGAAGCGGTGACTCGGGGAGGAAATCGAGGAGTATCATCCCGAGGACGGTGCCGACGGTCGCAGCGACGAGCAACGGCCCGAAGCGTCGGCCACACGACCGGACCTGGTCGCCGTCGAGTTCACGGACGAGCGAGACGTTGACCGCGAGGATCGGAACGATCATGAACGCGACGGCGACCGCGGGATCGACGACCGTCGCCAGCGCCATCGTGCCGACGACCGCGAAACCGAAGCCCGCGACCCCGTTGACCGCCCCGGCGAGGGTGACGACGAGCGCGACCGCGAGCAGAAACGAGGGCGTGATCGGAAACGACACGTCACCGTCGACGCTCGGCGATTACTTAAAAACGGCCCGCTCGTGTACCGTGGCTACCCGATCGACGTCGATCGACCGACATCCGCCGACAGAACACTAACCGACCGATCACCGTGGCCCCCACACGAAGTCGTCCGCCGCGTCGGGGTCTTCAGTATCGGTGTCGACAGGTGGCGAACGGTCCTCGTCGCCCTCGAATCGATCCGCAGCTCCCTCCGCTTCGGTATTGCGGTCGTCCGGCTGCACGGCTACCGGCGACGGATCTGCGTCGTCGGACGCCGAAGACACGTCCCCGAGCAGCCCGTCCGCCATCCGCGCGGTCGCATAGGCGACGCCGTTTACGAGGTGGAAGACGAAGAGGAGAAGCACCAGTCCCACGGGCAAGAGCGCGAGCGCCTCCGTCTGGGTGGCGACCTCCCAGACGACGGGCTCGCCGTTGACCTCGCCGAACTCGACGGTCGTCGGATAGCGCAGCGGCGCGAGGATGAACTGGACCGCGTTGACGAGCGCGAGCGCGAGCAGGAACCCCACGACCCCGACCATGAACTTCAGAAAGACGAACCCGAACCCCCGCCACGTCGACGGCGCGTCGACGTAACTGCGGACGGTAGCCCAGATCCCATCGGCGGCCGGGCGATCCGCCGGTGGCGAGATATTCGTCCCCAACAACGTGTTCGCCAGCCAGCGTTCGAACCGGGCGATCACCCGCGTGCCGCCGACGGTCAGTGCCAGGATGACGAACCCGATCCCGATGATCGTGGTGAAGAGGCCGACGAGAAACCCGAACGAGAGCAACCACCCGTATAGAAACCCGAGCGGAAACGCCAACAGGAGATACAGCAGGTTCGCGTAGGTCCGCTTCCGTGCGACGACACCGACGATCCGACGAGGCAGCGACGCGACACCGGTGGAGGGGGATCCGGTTTCGACCATGGTGTCAGCGCGCAGGGGAGACACTTAAATTATCGACCCGGCGCGGGGTCTTCGAGATAGACCCGACGCGCCCCGTGAACGCCGATCCACCGCCCGTCCGTGACGGTTTATCCGGTGTACCGATCCGACCGTCTCGTGTCGAGTCACGGGGCGCTCATGGCTCACATATCGGTGAAAACGCCATACTGAAGGGTGTTAACCTGACTTACCAACCGGCTTATGCGTACCCCCTTCGTTTTGATTGACATGAGTACGACGCAGCCGGGCACCGCGACGATGGAACCGGGACGGCTCTCGGAGAAACAGCGACGCATCCTCGCGTACCTTCGCGAACACGCGGACGACCGGACCTACTTTAAATCGCGGCTGATCGCCGACGACCTCGGGCTCTCGGCGAAGGAGGTCGGCGCGAACATGGGTGCCGTCGCCGACGCCGCGACGGAACTCGAGGTCGAAAAGTGGGGCTACTCCTCGGGCACGACGTGGATGGTCACGGGCTGACACGTCCCGCTCAAAAGCGGTCAGGGTCGTACCGAACGAGCGATGCGGCCTCGTCGGCCAGCGCGACCGCGTCGCCGTCGAACGACTCCGCATACCGCACGAGCAGCGTCAACAGCCGCTCCGGTTCCGTAAGCGTGTAGCCGTCCGACCGGTCGAGAAGCCCCGAGTCGGCCAACTCGCCGGCAGCGGCGCTTATCGCCGGACGTGAGACGCCCACCGTGTCCGCCAGCGTCGCGCCGGTCGCGTCCGGATCGCGGAGCAGCGTAATGATGATCCCCCGCGGGGTTCGGCGTCGGAGGTAGCCGAGCGCGCGTTTATCGGGCCGGTCGAACCGGTCGGCCGCGAAGTATCGACGATAGTCGGCGTCCTTTACCGACTCCACCTCGCCGTCGTCGACGAGCCGTCGAAGGTGGTGTTGTGTCTCGCCGGTGCCAAGCGAGAGGTCATCACGAAGCTTCGAGAAGTGGGCGCCGGGCGTCATCGCGACGTATCCGCGGATCGCCTCCCGCGTCTCGTTGTCGTCGCGGCCCGATCGGTCCTCGTCGCCGGCGGCGGTTCCGACGAACGGCGCGGCGGCTCCGACGGCGGCGAACCGCCGCAACGTCTCGCGCTTCCGTTCGTCGACGCCCCCAGTCACGAGGAAAGAGAACCGGTGTATCGACAAAAACGCTTCGGCGGATCGGCCGCCGGTGTGTCCTACGTCTCGCGCTCGACTTCCTGAACCGCTTCCGCTTCTTCTTCGTCCATCTCCTGGATGACTTCGTCGGCGGATTTGATGTTCGCGCCGGCGTCACCCGTTTTGACCGCCTCCGCCTCCTTTTCGAGCTCCTCGACGTCCATCTCGGCCGCCTCGTCGATCTGCCCGATGATCTCGTCGATGTTGTCGAGCCCGAGCATCTTGCGGGTGTCATCGTCGAACTCCTGTCCCTCAAGCCCTTCCATGCCCTGCACGTCGGATCCGGAGAGGGACTTGCCGTAGCGGCCGACGAGGCTCGTAAGCTCCTGCGGGAGGACGAACGTCGTCGACTCGCCCTGCCCGATCGATTCGAGCGTCTCCATCCCGCGCTCGATGATCGCCCGTTCACCCATCGATTCCGCGGAACGAGCCCGGAGGACGGTGGAGATCGCATCACCCTGCGCCTCCAGGATCTGGCTCTGTTTTTCACCCTGCGCGCGGATGATGTTCGACTGCTTGTCACCCTCCGCCTGCTCGACGGCGGAGCGGCGTTCACCCTGCGCTTCGAGGATCATCGCCCGGCGACGCCGCTCGGCGGAGGTCTGCTGTTCCATCGCCTGCTGGACGTCCTTCGAGGGGTTCACCTCGCGGACCTCGACGCTCTCGACGCGGATCCCCCACTCGTCGGTCGGCTCGTCGAGCTCCTCGCGGATCTTCGCGTTGATCTCCTGCCGCTTGTTCAGCGTGTCGTCGAGCTCCATGTCGCCAAGGACCGCCCGGAGCGTCGTCTGTGCGAGGTTCGAGACCGCTTTCTTGTAGTCGTCGACCTCCAGAAACGCCTTCTTGGCGTCCATCACCTTGATATAAACGACCGCATCGGCCGTCACCGGCGAGTTGTCCCGGGTGATCGCCTCCTGTCTGGGCACGTCAAGCGTCTGGGTGCGCATATCGAACGCGTAGGTACGTGAGACGAACGGCGGGATGACGCTGATCCCCGGTTCGAGCAGTTTCCGATACTCGCCGAAGACCGTGAGCGCCTTCTTCTCGTAGGCGTCCACGATCTCGAAGGACTGCCAAAGCGTGATGACCACCAGCATGAGGAACAACAGGCCGACGCTCAACAGCCCGAAGCCGAACTGGAGGGGTACAGGATCCATACAGTGCGGTAGGGTCAACGGAGCCTTAACACTTGGGCGTCGGCAGCGACAGTCGGAGGGCTCGATCAGGGATCGACGTACGCTTCGACCAGCTTCCGTTCGGCCGCCCGGAGGTGCTGGTGGAACGTCTGTCTCGTGATGCCCATCGTCTCCGCGATCTCCGAACCGTCGACCGGCCGGGGCCACTCGAAGTAGCCGTTCAGCTCCGCGGTCTTCAACGCGACACGCTGTCGCTCGGTGAGACGCTCGTCGACCGCGGACGCGAACTCGGTGAGGCTGCGATCACGGCTCTCCCGGTCGCTTCGTGACCGGAGCTCGACGCCGTCGTACGCCGCACGGAGGACGTCGAGGAGGGATCTGACCTCCCGCTCGGGAGGAGCCTCGATCGTCAGGTCCGTCCCGTTCGCCGTCGCGCTCGCTTCGACGATGACGCCCCCGTGCTTCGAGAGCGCGGTGAAGGGGGGCGATTTGGTCGTCGTGATCGCGAACGTCTGCCCCTCTTCGCCCTCGGAGACGAAACGAAGCGAACACACGAACGGCAGCGATTCGAGCGCCGATCGGTCCCCGATCTCCCCCGGCGTTCTGAGATACAGCTCACAGCCGTCGCGGTCGAGCCGGGTCGTACCGAGGTGCTCGATCCGGCCGCCGACCCGGTCGGCGATCTGACAGAGGCTGCAGCTCCGGTCGGTGATCCGGACGCGGAGTTCGACCACGCGGTCGGTGGTGAGGATCCGCGTCGTCTCCACGGAGTGGAGCCCGTTGGCGATCATCTTGCCGACGGACTCACAGACCTTCCGCTCGCGACGGTCCAGCGCGTTCCCCTCGCCGCTGTACACCCCGAGCACCCCGTAGCGTCGTTCGCCGTAGGTGAGCGGGACGACGACCAGCCGCGGTGCGCCGACATCGCCGGGCGAGAGCGGCCCCTCCGGACAGCTGCCGGCCGAACAGCCCTGAAGCTGATCACGCTCGACGGCCTGCTGGACGGCCTCCGGCGTCTCCGACAGCGGATACGTCGCCGGAGGATCGATCGGAATACCGCTTGCGGCCGTCAGCTCCAGCTCGCCCGTGGTGGGGGAGACCGATCCGATCCACCCACCCATATAGCCCGGTTCGTCGGCGATCTCCGCACAGACGCCTTCGGATATCGATCCGGGGTCCGTCTCCTCGACGAGGATCCGACTGACCGCGCTCAACAACCCGTTGACTCGCCCGAGGACCCGATCGAGCGCCTGACGTTCCGTCGCGAGTTTCTCAGCCCGTTCCGCTGCCAGCCGTTCCGCGGTCTTCCGGTCGGTGACGTCGTTCTGGAAGCCGACGTAGTGAGCGATCTCGCCCGCCTCGTCGTAGATCGGTGCGATCGTAAGCTCGTTCCAGAACGGGGTTCCGTCCCGCTTGTAGTTCCGTATCTCGACGGTGATCAGCTCCTCGTTCGCGATCGCCTGAGCGATCTCGGCGGTCGTCTCCGGATCCGTCTCCGGGCCCTGAAGGAACCGTGGATTTCGACCGAGCGCCTCCTCGGCGGGGTAGCCGGTCCGGTCCTCCCAGGCGTCGTTGACGTAGACGAGCGGGTAATCGGGGAGTTCGGGGTCGCTCAGACTCATGCCGATCGGAGCCTCATCGATCGCCCGCGCGATCGCTTCAATCCCCGGCTCGTATCCCGAGACGTCCTGTTGGACCTCCGTCGTCGTGTCGGCCCCGATCGTCGTGACATCGGTGACGAGCCGATCGATAGACGCGTTCCCGTTTCGTTGGAGGAACCGGTCGACGCCGCTCTCGAAGGCCGCCTCGGAGACGGCGTCGTCATCGGTCCTGGTGAACATCACCACCGGGAGGTCGACGCTCGATTCCCGAACCGCCTCCGCCAGTTGCACCCCGTCGTCCCCCGGGAGGTCGTACTCGCTGATGAGGCAGTCGAAGGAGCCGGCGGCGAGCCGTGCCATGGCGACCGTCGCGTGATGAACGACGGTGACGTCGCAGTCGGCCGCTTCGAGGGCGTCGACGAGCCGATCAGCGCCCTCTTCGGGATGGACGAGGAGCGTCCGAAGCCGGGACATACGGCGATATTTGTACCCGGAGAGATTAAGCCTTGGCCGCCACGAGCGGGCGGAACGAACTCACTCGATCGACGCCCTGAGCGTCGCGATCCGGTCCGATTCGTCGATGCTGGACCGGACCACCACCGCGAACACCCGGTCCCCGTCCGGGACGGGCGCGTCGCCGCTCAACAGCGCATCCGAACCGGCCTCCGAGGCAAGCCACCGTCGGCCGTCGGCTATCGCCTCCCGGTTGAGCCACGCCGGCGGTCCACCGACGACGAGGAGCGTTCGATCCGCACGACCCTCCGGTACCTCTGTCGTTCCCTTGCCCCGGGCAGCCTTGCGGATGACCGTCTCGATCGCCGAGACGGCCGTGCTCGCATCGACCGACTCCGATCGTGATCCACCGAGGAATCCCAGCCCGAACCGCGAGCCGCCACCGGTCTCTACGGGCTGGTCGGCGTAGCCGATCGCGGCGATCTGTCCCTCGCTCCCGACGATGCGTGCCACGTCGCTCGCATCAAGTACCTGTTGCGGCGTCGATACCCCGTCGGGCGTCTCGCCGGCGCCGAACAGCGCGGCGAACCGCGTCACGACGACGTCGTTCAGCCGCGACGCCGCCTCGGGGATCGTCTCCTGGCGTCGGAGCCACGCCTCGTTGTCGAACGGAAAGACCGCATCGACGCGCGATTCGAGCGCCGAGAGCGTTCGTGCCGCGTTGCGCATCGCAAGCGGTCGTCGCGGCGGGCGTTCCTCCCGTCGCCCCGGACCGACCGATCGCGGTTCCGTCTCGCGGGTCGCCGGCAGCACGGCGACCGCATAGACCGCGGCGTCGTGCAGTCTCGCGAGTTCATCGACGAGTGCTGGGGCGACGCCCCCGCCGGCCGCGCCGCCGAGGCCGACGACGAGGACGAACGCCTCCACCCGGGAGGGTCGCTGGGCGTCGATGGCCCGGCTCAACTCGCCCGCGTGTGCCTCGCCGAGCCGCCGACCGGCGTGGAGGTCGCCGTCGAGGCCATCGCCGCCGGCCGCGTCGCCGAAGCGATACCGCCGTTCCGTATCGAGGTGATCGAGGGCGTCCAAGGTCGCCTGATGGGTGTCGAAGGCGTTGATCCCACTCAAGAATGGATCGTCGTCGTGCTCGGCCGCGAACCGATCTGCGATCCGACAGCCGGCCCCGCCGAGTCCGATGACGTGAACGCGCATACGGGTCGCTCTCGGCGGACGTGATTTAGCTCTTCGGTGACTGGGCGTGTCCGCGGACCCGCCGGAAAAACCGACCCGCCTCAGGCGACGTCCTCGTAGACCGCGAGGGTGTCCTCGGCGACCGCCGACCAGTTGCGCCGCTCGTAGGTCGGTGGCTTCTCGCGGTCGAGCGCCTCGTCGAGCCCGTTCACGATCGATTCCGAGTCGGGGATCACCTCGACGAGACAGCCCTCCGGAAGGATCTCCGCGGCCCCGCAAGGCGTCGAGACGACCTGCGTGCCCGCCTCCAGCGCCTCGGTGATCGTGATCCCGAACGGCTCCGCGAGCGACGGCGAGACGAACGCGTCGGAGGCGCCGTAGTAATCGCCGAGCCCCTCCTCGGGAATGTAGCCGACGAACTCGACATCGTCTTCCACGTCGGTGAGCTCGACGAACCGCTTCAGCTGCTCGGTCTGGTGGCCCGAGCCGCCGACGACGAGCGTCACGTCCTCGCGTCGGAGCTTCCGCATCGCATACAGCAGGTGCGAGATCCCCTTCTGGTCCGTGTGTCTGCCGACGAAAAAGAGCATCTCGCCGTCGATCCCGTGCTCCGCGCGGACGTCCTTGCCCGTGAACTGTGGCGTGGAGAACCCGTTATAAACGACGCGGGAGTCGGCTCCGTACAGTTCTTGGATATCCCCACGGGTGATCTGGCTGACCGCGATGTTGCAGTCGGCGGCGTTCGCGAGCCGGCGCTCCGTCTCGACCTCGCGCTGTGGCGGGTCGATGTTGCGGTCGCTCGCGAGCGAGTGGAACGACGAGACCCAGGTGGCGTCGCTCGCGCGGGCGGCGTTTCGTCCGGGCGTATACCCGAACCAGTCGTGGGTGTGGACGATGTCGTAGTCGGGAGCGAGTTCGGCGAAGCGATCGCTCAGTCGATTGACTCGTGTGGCGATGTCGCCCTCGCCGGTCTCGACGCCCTCGACGCCCGGCTCGTCCGGTGGGGCGAGCTCGGCCGGCAGGATCAGTTTCGCGTCGACGTCGAGGTCGTCCCGGAGCCCGGAGAACAGCTCCCCGACGTGAACGTCCAGCCCGCCGGTGACGTTCGGCGGATACCCCCATCCCAACATGAGTACGCTCGGCGGCATGGCCCTTCGTTGTATGACCCATCACTTAGGTGTGCCCTTCGGGTCAACCCCTGACGGTGCGCGACGGATCCCGATCGGTACACGCCGTGCGCCCCGATCGTTACACGCCGCGTGCGCCCTGATCGTTACACGCCGCGTGCGCCCCGTTCCAGCGCGAGATGGACGAGAACGCCGAGGACGAATGCCAGCCCGAGGTTCGTGATCAGCGACAGGAGCCCGACGCCCACCGAGAGCCACAGGTTCGACGAGTTGCGGACGTGTGAGGCGAGCGAGACCGAAACGATCGCGAGCAACACCCCAAGCATCGCCAGCGGAAACGCCCCCAGCAACGCCGTCGTCGCGAAGAACGCCGCGGCGAGATAGGCGCCGCCGATCACGACGTTCGCGCCGCCGGTTCGTGCCCCGAACTCGTACTTCCCCGCGACGCCATCACAGCCGTGACACATCGGGATCCCGCCCGCCGGGATGGCGAACAGGTTGGTCACGCCCATGCTCGTCGACAGCTCATCGGGGGAGACGTTCCGTTTGAACAGATCGGCGAACAGCAGCGAGGTCGCCAGCGCGGCGTTGCCGATCGTCATCGCCAACTGGGCGGCCACGCCACCGGCCATCCCCCGCGTGAACGCATCGCCTATCGGCGGGGTTGGCGGCAGCCCGGGCCACTGTGGCGTCGGGAGGCCCGCGGTCGCCACGGCGATCACGCCGCCGACGGCGAGGACGACGATCGCGCTCGCAGCTTTATATCCGAGGAGGATGACGCCGAGGGCGACCCCGACGCCGAGGCCGGCGAGAAACACGTCCGCTTGCGCGAGTTGGAGCCCCGTCTCGAAGAGCAACAACCCGACCGCGAGTTGGACGCCGCGGATGACCGGCTCCCCGATCCACCGTTCGACGGTCGCGAGCGTCCCGGTGAGGCCGATCGTGAGGAGGACGCCGGCGAGTATCAGCCCCGCAAGCGCCAGTTCGGCGTACGTCAGGACGCCGGCGATGGCGAGCGCCGCCAGCGCCTTCATCGGCTCCACCGAGATAGGCAACCCGTATTTAATCCCCCAGACGATCTGAAAGACCCCGAAGGCGAAAAGCACGTGCGGCAGCGAGATGTCGGTGAGCAGCGCCAACGCGATGATAAGCGGGAGGACCGTAATCGAATCACCTATCGCACCCGTGATCTCCCCCGCGCCGAATCGAAGGCGACCGTCATCACGAAGATCGCCAAAAATCCCCATCTACAGCCGATATCGTATCGATACGCTTGAGACTATCGTGAAACGACATCTGAGAACACGATCGGATAACGTAATTAATTCTGGCTACCCTTTATAAAATATCTTCTTGGGACACGGTCCACGAATAAATGAAACCCCGGCGCGGGATAAGACCGGTCAGTTAGCCGAGATCCGGTTTTTGGTCCCGTCAGTCGGCCGGGGTGGGGACCTCGACCTCCCGACGGGTCGTCTCGGCGACGTTGATGTCGGCGAACGTCTCCCGACGGGCGTAAAAGAAGTAGACGTACGGGAGTTTCGCCAACACGTCGAGGAACGCGTACGTCATCGCGATTCCGACGACGCTGGCGAAGGCGAGTCCCTCCGGACCCATCAGCCAGACGAAGGGGTACGCCAGCCACAACAGCCCGATGTGGTTTTTAAGCAGCGAGAAGAGCCCACGGCGCATCGGGTCGTCCGGCACCGACCGCGGGAACACCAGATAGAGGTAGGCGAACAGGCCGAGGTGGAAGGCCCCGGAGACGGCGAAGAACGCCCACTTCAACGTCCCGTCGGCGATGACCGCCGCGGCACCGAAGGCGATCATCAGCGCGTCGACGATCATCACGCCGGCGATAGCCCGACGGGACGCGCCCGCGACGTACCCGACGAACCCGACCAGAAGCGGCGTCGTGACGAGCCAGTCGAGGTAGCGGAACCCGACGAACTCGGTCCCGTTGATCGTGACGGTCCCGATCTCAAGTGCCATCGCGACGTAGGAGATCCCGGCGAACGCGGGGATGATCGCGAGCGCGGCGAGCGGGCCGCGATGTTCGGACCCCTCCAAGCTTCGATAGAGCGCGACCGTGATACCGACCCCGAAGACGAAAGCGACTGCGGCTAGCCCGTAAGCGACGGTTATGGCGCCAGTCATGGGTCACCTCCGTCCGTCGTGGCCGGCCCCGGTGTCGCCCCGAGCGCGGAGCCCGGTGCTCCCGTACCCGCCGCCCCATCGGAGACGCTAAACGTGGCGACGTGATCTTGAAGCGCCTCGGCGGTCTCCTGACGGAACTCCCGAAGCGAATCGGAGATCCATTCGGCGGCCTGTTGACCCTCCTGGATCTCGGTCGCCGCGTCGGTCGCGGCGTCCGCCGTCTCGGTACTCAACTCGGTGATCGAATCGACGGAGCCGGCGGTGTCCTGTGTCGTCTCCGCCTGATCGGCGGTGGTTCGTCGGATCTCCGTGAGCGATCGGGTGATCTCGTCGACGGAGTCCGCGATCGTCTCGATGTCCGTCAGCGTGGATTCGACCGTGTCGGTGCCGGTCTGGATCCGCTCCTGTGTGGAACGGATGGAGACCGTCACGCCCTCCGTCTGGTCGGCGATCTCGTCGATCATCGTGCCGATCTCGTTGGCCCGCGCCTGGGTCTCCTCGGCGAGGCTTTTCACCTCGTCGGCGACGACGCTGAAGCCGTTGCCGTTAATGTCGCCCCCCGCCCGGGCGGCCTCGATCGAGGCGTTCAGCGCCAGCATGTTGGTCTGTTCGGCGATCTCGCCGATGATGTCGACGATCTCGGTGATCTCCTCCGTCCCATCCTGAAGGCGTTCGACCCGTTCGACCGCCTCCTCGGCTTCGGCCTCTACCCGCGCCATCTCCTGAAGCGCGGACTGGCTGGATTCGCGGGCGTCGCTGCTGGCCGTAGCGACCTCGTCGCTCTGGGCGGAGAGGTCGTCTACCGTCGCCGCGATCTCCTCGGCGGAGGCGCTGACGGTCTCGACGTCCGCGGCGATCGACTGCAGTTCCTCGTGTTGTTCCTCCGCGCGTGTGCGGATCGTCGAGGCGCTTCCGGCCGCGCCGGCGACCCGTTTTTGAACTTCGTTGCTCATTTCGGCCATCTCACCGGCGTCGCGCTCGATCGTCTGTGCGGCCTCGGTCACTGTCTTGACCGTCGCCTCGAGGTCGTCCATCATCCGGTTGAACGAGTTTCCGACCGCCGCGAGCGCGGCATCGTCGTCGTCGACCACGACGCGCTGGGTGAGGTCTCCCGTCGCCGCACGCTCCATCACCTCGCCGTAGCGCTCGGCGGTGTCCCGGTATCGGTCGGCCATCTCCGTCGCCTCGCTCCGGGCGGTTTCGAGCTCCGCCTGCGTCTCCTCCATCTCTTCGAGTTGGCGCTGTAGCGACGCCCGCATCTCGTCGATCGTTCGTGCGAGTTGTCCGAACTCGTCGGTCCGGGTCGAGGTCACCTCGCGGTCGATCTCACCGCGTGTGATGCGCTCCGTCTGCCCGTTGATCTCGACGACGCTGGCGATCGTCTCGGCGGCGTTTATCGAGCCGAGCGTCAACAACCCGGCCACGGCCGCGACGATGGTCGCGTTCACGTCCCCCGTCACCAACCCGACAGCGACGATGAATCCGCCGGTCGCGATGTAACCGACCCCGAGTTTCAATCCATAGCTGTCCAGCACCGATCTGCGTGCCATACGATCCCTGTGGGATCATCCCTATTAATTGCCAGTACCGAAGTATCTGTTTTGATAATATCGGGTGTTGAACGACGTACTGGTTTATAAACAGCCGTCCTATCGAGTCCGCTCACAGCCCTCAGAAAAAACAGTGCGCGGGACCGGATTTGAACCTCACTCACTCCGCTTCGCTCCGTTCGCTGCTTCAAATCCTCATCGCGCACTGATGGCTCTCACGTTCGTTCGAGCCACACAGTGCGCGGGACCGGATTTGAACCGGCGGACTCCTACGAGACAGCGTCCTAAGCGCTGCGCCGTTTCCTGGCTTGGCTACCCGCGCGCAACATCCCGTTACACGAAGTCACTCAAGAACCTACCGAACGACCGCGAACGGCGATCCGTACCCACGGACCCTTTATATACCGCGACGGGCAACGAACAGGCATGTATCGGGCGAGCGACCGGGTCGAGAACGCGGCGTGGATCGATCGGATCGAGGCCGCCTGCAGGACGCTCGATCTCGACGACGAGGCGTGTGCGACCGCCATCGACCTGTTCCTCTCGGAGGCGCCCGAACTCGAGCGATCGAAGCCCGCGACCGCCGCCGCAAGCCTCTATGCCGCCGCGCTTATCCGCGGCCAAGAGCGCTCACAGGCGGCCGTCGCGGAGGCGATGGACGTCTCGCGACTCGCCGTCCAGAGCGGCTGGAAGCCGATCATGGAGGCCGCGGGGTTCTCGCCGCCGACGTGGTGACCGGGTCTGCGCTTTTATTGTTTCCGTCCCGACAACGACGAGGCCCCGTCCCGCGCCTTTTAACCCCACTCGTGGTCAACGCCCGGTATCGAATGGGACTCACGAAGCGCATCATCCCGTGTATCGACGTCGACCTCGACGACGACGGCGACGCCGCCGTCTACACGGGCGTCAACTTCGAGAACTTGGAGTACACGGGCGACCCGGTCGAGCTGGCGAAGAAGTACAACGAGGCGGGCGCCGACGAGTTCGTCTTCCTCGACATCACCGCCAGCGCCGAGGGCCGCGAGACGATGCTCGACGTCGTGAACGCGGTCGCCGACGAGTGTTTCATCCCGCTCACCGTCGGCGGCGGGATCCGCACCAAAGCCGACATCAAGGAGACGCTCAGGGCGGGCGCCGACAAGGTCTCCATCACGACGGGCGCGCTCGAACGACCCGAACTGATCACGGAGGGCGCGGCCGCCTTCGGCAGCCAGTGTATCGTCATCTCCGTCGACGCGCGCCGACGCTACGACGACGAGGGCGAACACTTCGTGGCCGACGCCGACGGCGAGGAGGTCTGGTTCGAGTGTACCAAAAAGGGCGGTCGCGAGGGAACCGGGATCGACGCGATCGCCTGGGCGAAGGAGGCCGAGTCGCGCGGGGCGGGCGAGCTGTTCGTCAACTCCATCGACATGGACGGCACGAAGGACGGCTACGACATCCCGCTCATGACGGCGATCTGTGAGGCGGTCTCGACGCCCGTCATCGCCTCATCCGGCTGTGGGAGCCCCGAGCACATGTACGAGGTCTTCACCGAGGCGAACGCCGACGCCGGCCTCGCGGCGTCGATCTTCCACTTCGGCGACTACTCGATCGCGGAGACGAAACGGTACCTCGCGGACCGGGGCGTTCCCGTTCGACGCTGATCCCGACGGGTCGGGCCGCTCACGGGACGGGCGGATCGAAACCGTTCCTTCTTAAGCGATGACGGGACAAGGGTCGACTATGCCCACGTCCCCGTTGCCCGCCTTCCCCGTGGAACCACCGGCGCTCATCGCCCGCCAGACGACCACCACGGTCGACGTCGAGGGGGACGCAAAGGGAGACGTGGAGACGAACGGGAACGCTGCACGGATCGAGGTCACCTTTTACGAGGCCGACCTCGCCCCCGACGAACGGACGGCCCGCTGGATAACCGCGAGGAAGGCGGACTGTATCCCGGAAGCTGAGTGGCGCTGAACGGTCACGGACTCGGCCGCAGTCAGGGAAGCCCCTCTATCGCCCGAAGTCGCTTCCGCACGTCGGCGGGCGTCGCGTACGGCCCGCCCTGCACGCGATGATCCGGGACGAGGATCGGGATCGGATTGTCACGCAGCGCGCGGGTCACCGTCTCGAGGTCGTCCGGGTCATCGGGGTCGAGGCCGGCGAGCCGCGTGAGCCGGCTCACGGAGACCTCCTCGCCGTGCCGGATATCCCGCAGGGCCGAGAGCACGTCCCGCCGGTCGGTCGGCACGGTCAAGCCCACGGCGACGTCCGCGAACGTCGTCGGCTCGCCCGCGAGATACGTCTCGAACCGGTCGAGCAGCGAGTGTCGACCCGCCGCGTCCTCGGGAACCGCATCCGGGAACGAGACGGCGATCACCCGCCCGCCGGCCAGACCGACCTCGATCGATCGGTCGAGGTCGGCGTAGGTCCGAGCGAACACCCCCGAGGTTCCCCAACTGGCCATGGTACACGGTCCGCGGGCCCGATCCATAAATGGGTAGGCAGGCGTGGTCGTCGGCTGACCTGCTGTCCCCTCGCCGATCACAACCGGCGACCCTGTCCCGGAAGCCTTATGAACAGATGCGTACATTAGTGTACACTAATGGAGGATGCAGACGAGCTGGCCCCGGCGGTTCGTTCGATACTCGCGTCGGCCCGCGAGCGCGGTGGGGCGCGAGCGAACGGACGTGTCGCAGTCGAGCCGCGCGACGTTCACGCGGCGTTCGAAACGGCGGAGGCGGACGGGTTGGTTCCGGTGATCGCCGAGGTGAAGCCCACGAGCCCGACGACGGAGGGAACCCGCGGGGACGACCCCGTCGAGCTCGCCCGGTCGATGGTCGCCGGCGGGGCGGCCGCGCTGAGCGTGCTCACCGAGCCGGAACACTTCGGCGGCAGCGTCGAGACGCTCGAACGGGTTCGCGAGGCGGTCGACGTGCCCGTGTTACGAAAGGACTTCGTCCTCGACGAGGCTGGGCTCGACGCCGTCGAAAGCGACGTGGTCCTGCTCATCGCGCGGTTCGTCGGCGACGACCTCCCCTCCCTCCTCACGGCCGCACGCGACCGGGGCTTTCAGGTCCTCGTCGAGGTCCATACCCGCGAGGAACTCGCAGCGGCACTCGACGCGGGAGCCGACCTCGTCGGCGTGAACAACCGCGATCTCGCCGAACTCGTCGTCGACCTCGACACGTTCGAGGAGGTCGCGCCCGCGGCACCCGAGGACGTCACGCTCGTCGCCGAAAGCGGCATCTCGACGCCCGCGGACGTCCGGCGGATGCGAGCCGCGGGTGCCGACGCGCTCCTCGTCGGGAGCGCGATCATGGCCGGCGACGTCGAGGCGAACACACGGGAACTAACCACCGCCGAAAGGAGCGTAAACACGACACGGACGGAGACCACGGGTTAAATACACACACCACACCAGATACGCACATGAGCGAAACCGAGACCACGACCGAGACGGGGAATCGACGGGGGCGACCCGGCCGCGAACGGGGCCGAACCGACGGGAAGTTCGGCCGCTATGGCGGCCAGTACGTGCCCGAGGCCCTGATGCCGGCGATCGAGGAGCTGACCGACGCCTACGAGCGCTACGTCCTCGAGAACGAGGACGGCTTCATGGACGAGTTCCGCGAGCGGTTGGCGGACTTCGGCGGCCGGCCCACGCCGCTGCAGCGGGCGGATCGGCTCTCCGAGCGCTATGACCGCGAGGTCTATCTCAAACGCGAGGACCTGCTGCACGGCGGCGCACACAAGCTGAACAACGCGCTCGGACAGGTCCTGCTCGCGAAGTACATGGGCAAAGAGCGGATCATCGCCGAGACGGGGGCGGGCCAACACGGCACCGCGACCGCGATGGCCGCCGCCCACCTCGATATGCCCTGTACGGTCTACATGGGCGAACGCGACATCAACCGGCAGCGGCCGAACGTCTTCCGGATGAAGCTGAACGGCTCGGAGGTGAAACCGGTCACCGCGGGCCGCGGCACGCTCAAGGAGGCGATAAGCGAGACGATGCGCGACTGGGCGGCGACCGTCGGGGACACCCACTACGTGATCGGCAGCGTCGTCGGCCCCCATCCGTTCCCGGTGATGGTGCGGGACTTTCAGGCGGTGATCTCCGAGGAGGCGCGAGAACAGTCGATCGAAGTCACCGGCCGGTTGCCAACGGACGTCATCGCCTGTGCGGGCGGCGGGTCGAACACGATGGGGTCGTTCGCGGCGTTCGTCGACGACGAGTCCGTCGCGCTGCACGCGATCGAGGCGGGCGGATCCACGTTGGAGGTCGACGAGGAGGCGGGGGTCGCGCCAAACTCCGCGTCGCTCTTCGCCGGCGACGAAGGCGTCCTGCACGGGGCGCGCACGAAACTCTTACAGGACTCACACGGCCAGATCATGGAGAGCCACTCCATCTCCTCCGGGCTCGACTACGCGGGCGTCGGCCCCGAACTGGCCTGCCTCGTCGACGAGGGCCGGGTGAACCCGGTCGCGGTCGACGACGACGCGGCCCTCGAAGGGTTCCACCGGCTCTCACGCACGGAGGGGATCATTCCCGCCTTGGAGACCGCCCACGCCTTCGGCTACCTCGAGGAACACGGCGACGAACTCCGCGACCGGGTCATCGTCACCGTCTCCGGTCGTGGCGACAAGGACCTCGATGCGGCCATCGAGGAGACGGACAAACGCGACGTCGCGGGCGCACCCGACATGTCGATGTTCACGGGGGGACTCTGAATGGCTGACGATGGGGCGATCGACGGGAACGCGACCGACGACGGCGCGGCCGGCAACCCAGCCGATACGGCCGTCTCGACCGGCAACTCGGACGCGATCGCCGCGGCGTTCGCGGACGGCCCGGCGTACATTCCGTACCTCGCGGTCGGTGACCCGGATTACGACTCATCGCTCGCGTACGTGGAGGCGCTCGATCGCGGCGGCGCCGACATCATCGAGCTCGGATTGCCGTTCTCCGAGCCCATCGCCGAGGGACCGACGATCCAGGGCGCGGTCGTCCGGGCACTGGAGGGCGGGATGACCCCGGACCGATTCTTCGCGTTCGTCGAGGAGCTCGACGTCGACGCGCCGCTCGTCTGTATGACCTACTACAACCTGATCTACCAGTACGGGGCCAGCGAGGCGCGTAGCGCCTCGGACGCGAGCGGCGACGCCGCGAGCCACGACGGTCCCCGTCCGTTCGTCGAGCGTGCCGCCGCGGTCGGCATCGAGGGGTTCGTCGTGCCCGACCTGCCGGCCGAGGAGGCCGACCCGCTGCGGGAGGCGTGTGACGAGTTCGGGCTCGATCTGGTCTTCATCGTCGCGCCGACGACCGCGGGCGAACGGCTCGAACGGATCATGGAGCACGTCTCGGGATACGTGTACGTGCAGGCGCGGCTCGGGACGACCGGCGCGAAAAGCGATGTCTCGGATCAGACGACCGAGAGCCTCGCGCGGATCCGCGAGTACGACGTCCCGAAGGCGGTCGGATTCGGCATCTCCGCTGGCGAGCACGCCGAACGTATCGTCGCCGCCGGCGCGGACGGGGTCATCGTCGGCTCCGCGCTCGTCGACATCGTCGCGGCGGGCCATGAGGAGGGCCGATCGGTCGAGGAGGTCGCCGACGAGCTGGAGGCGCTCTCGCGGGAGTTGAAAGCTGGCGCGGAACGCGGCCTGTCGGCTCGAGACGCCGGCGACGATGATGACGGCGAGGGGGCGGAGGCGGATCCGGACCCCGCGAGCCCCGGAGACGCCCGCTGAGGGGTCCGTAGGGGCGGTATCGAAGCCGATTCCACGGTTCGAGCGAATCCGTCCCCGAACGAAACCGACTTATCTTCGATTGCCACACAGTCACATAACGAGCCATTCCACATGACAGCAGGACTCGCCGCACGACTCGACCGCATCTCCACAGACGACCGCTACCTCATCGTGCCGATGGATCACGGGATCACGATGGGCGCCGTAAAGGGCCTCGTCGACATCGAATCGACCATCGACGGCGTCACGCGTGGCGGCGCCGACGCGGTGCTCACCCAGAAGGGGATCGCCCCGCGGGTACACCCCAACAAGAACGGCGCCGGCTACATCGTTCACGTGAACGCCTCGACGACCATCGGGCCGGACGAGAACGACAAACGCGTCACCGCGACCGCCGAGGAGGCGGTTCGGGCCGGCGCGGACGCCGTCTCCTTCCATATCAACGTCGGCTCCGATCACGAGCCCGAACAGATCGAGGAGCTCGCGGAACTCACCGATGACGCCGCACGGCTCGGGCTTCCGGTGCTCGCGATGGCGTACGCCCGTGGCCCCGGCGTCGACTCGACCGACCCGGAGGCGCTCGGCCACGCGGTGCGGCTCGCCGAGGAGGTCGGCGCGGACGTGGTGAAGACCGGCTACTCCGGCGACGGCGACACGTTTGAGCGCGTCACCGAATCGACCCGCCTGCCGGTCGTCATCGCGGGTGGCTCGAAGGGCACCGATCGGGAGACGGCCGAGATGGTCCGCGGCGCGATGGACGGCGGCGCGGCCGGCGTCTCGATGGGCCGGTCGATCTTCCAGCACGACGACCCCGAAGGGATCGCCCGCACCGTCTCCGCGATCATTCACGACGACGCCGACGTCGACACGGCGCTGCAGGCGGGCGGCTTCATCGACGTCTAACGGCGCCATCGGCCGCACAAGACATTTGTCGTCGGTCGTTCGATAGCCGATCGTGCCCCTCGACAAGCCCTCCTGTCCGGACTGCGGCAGCCGCTTTCTCGTCTTTCGCGTCCGTGGCGGAGGCGGGTTCTTCACCGGGAATCCCGGCGGCCCGCATCCACACAAATGCTACCGCTGTTTCTCGACGTTTCGGGTCGATCCGGCGACCGGCGAACCGGTCGACCCGGAGGAGAGGGAAACCGACGAGATCGGGCCGGGTACGTTCCGCGGCGTCCTCACGGACGTCGACCTCGACCTCCGTCCAGCCGGGTCGAAACACGCCGTCGAGCGGTTTCGCTGCCGGCTGGATAACGGGAGCGACGAGCCGATCCCGGTCAAGCGGGTGGCGATGCGATTCGATGACGGCGAGGATCGGATCGAACCCACGGACCTTGCAGTCGTCGAACCCGACGAAACGACGACGGTCGATATCCAACGGAGCTGGATCCACCCGGAACAGACGACGGTCCGGATCCGCGTGCTCGGCGACGGCGAAATCGTTGGACGTGGGATCGTCGACCTTGAGGATCATCGCGTGGAAGGCGACGGATAGATCCCACGAGCGCTCGGTTACCGCGTCGGCGAGACGAACCGCCCCAAGAGAGCGACGGTTTATCACCCATGACGCCACCAAGCGACCCCATGTACGTGCTCGGACGCGACGGGGACCCCACGGCGGGGCCGACGGTTCACCTCGGCGAGTTTCTCGCACGCGACGGGAGCACGGGGGCGGCCGTCGGGGTCGACGCCGACCGACCACACGCGGCCGTCGTCGTCGGAAAACGTGGCGCCGGAAAATCGTATACGCTCGGGGTGATAGCCGAAGGGTTGGCCGACGCACCGGGCGTCGCGCCCGTCATCGTGGACCCGATGGGCGTCTTCGGTGGGCTCGAGGCGCTCGGCGGCGACGTGATCGCCCCGCAGGTGCGGCCGGCGACGCTGCCGCCGGCTGTGTGGCCGGACCTCCTCGGGTTGGATCCGGCAGGCGCGCCCGGCGGGCTGCTCTGGCGGGTCGTCGCCGAGACCGTCGACCGACGTGCGGGACCCGCCTCGATCGCGGCCTTCCGTGACCGTCTGTCCGAAATGGATGCGCCGGAGGAAACCCGTCGCGTGGTCCGCAACCATCTGGACCTCGCCGCCTCATGGGGCGTGTTCGACCCCGCCGCCCCACCGGTCACGGAGCTTCTCGGTGGGGATCCGACCGTCATCGATCTCGCGGGGACGCCCGAGGTCGCCGCGGGGGCGGTCGTGTCCTCGCTCGCTCGCGGCCTCTATGACGCCTGTGTCGAGGGCGACGCGCCACGATTGCCCTGGCTGTTGATCGACGAGGCACACGCCTACTTCGGCGGGATCGCGGACCCCGCCCTGCGGACGGTACTCACGCGTGGACGGGCCCCTGGGGTGTCGCTCGTGTGTGCGACACAGCGGCCGGAGGCGCTCCCGCCGGTCGCCATCTCCCAGTCGGACCTGATCGTCGCCCACCGTCTCACCGCCGAGCGCGACGTCGACCGGCTCCGCGAGGCGGAGGCGACCTATCTCGACGGGAGCCTCGCCGCACGGTTGCCGGAGGGGGTTGGCGAGGCGCTCGTCGTCGACGACGCCACGGAGGAGGCACACACCGTCCGAGTTCGTGAGCGGCGAACGCCGCACGGCGGGTCGAGCCCGCGGGCAAGCGAGGTCGAGGCGTCCACGGTGTCGGATCGGCGCTCGTCGACGGCGACGCGGTGACGTGCGGATCAAAACCCACAACATGGTCGCCGACGAGCGAATCGTATGGAACGGAGCGTAGCCGGATTCCTCCTCGTCGCCGGCGGCGGCTTCCTCGGCGCCGTGTCCCGTTACGGGATCGACCTCGCCAGCGGGGACGCCACGGGCGTCGGCACCTTCACCGTGAACGTGCTCGGGTCGTTCGCGCTGGGGTTCCTCTTGACGCGAGCGACGACGCGACGAACCCAGCTGTTCGTCGGGACCGGTGCGCTCGCCTCGTTCACCACCTACAGCACGTTCGCGAATGACGCCGTGACGCTCGGGACGGTCGACGGGGGGATCTACGTGCTCGCCAGCTACGCCGTCGGGCTGACCGCCGCGGCCGTCGGGTTGATCGTGGGGAGGCGGCTGTGACCGATCCGCTCGTCGCCGCCGTACTCGTCGGGCTCGGCGGAGCGATCGGCGCGGTGAGCCGACACGCGGTCGGACTCTCGATCGACGGCCGTGAGTCCGTCATCGTCGTCAACGCGCTCGGGAGCTTTACGCTCGGCGTCGTGCTCGCCGGTCCGGTCGGTACCACCGCGGTCTGGCTCGTCGGCGTCGGGTTCTGTGGCGCGTTTACGACCTTCTCGTCGTTCGCCGTCGAGACGGTCTCGACGGCCGAGGACGGTGAGATCGGCGTCGCGACGGCGTTCGCGGTGGGGAACCTCGTCGCGGCGCTTCTCGCGATCGGCGTCGGGCTCGTGGTGGGTGGAGTTATCGCGTGATGCCCTCCCTCGACCGACCGCAGTAACTGATCCGCGGATCACGCCGGAACGAGCCGGACCCGTTCCTCCGGTGCCAGCCCGAACGCCTCCGCGCCCCGTCCGTCGTTGACATCGCACTCGACGAAGCCGTGGCTGCCGACCGTGACGAGTGGATCGCCGGGCGGGACCTCGTCGAAGGTTCGCGCCACCGGAACCGACGCGTGCCCGTTCACGCGGAGACGGTCGATCCCGTCGATCGTCTTACCCGGAACGTTCGTGATGACGTTGCCGAAGTCGTCGACCGCGAGCACCTCCCCCTCGATACTCGTGGGGACGCCCGCCGCGTCGCGCTCGACGGTCGGCTCCGGCAACGTGCGGTCGACATACCGCGCTGCCGGCGACAGGAGCCGAAGGGACGCGAGTGCGTCGTCGTCGATGCCATCATCACCCCATGCGTTCTCCCGGACCGCCGCCGCGGCGGGCGCGAAGACGTCGCGTCCGTGGAAGGTCGCGCTCTCCGGGTCATCGACGTCGATCTCGAAGACTACGAGGTCGTCCGGGCCGGATCCGGTCGCCGCCGCAAGCGCCCGCGCCGGCGGCACGGCGAGCCCGTTGTCGGGCGCGACGATCGCGTGTCGGCCGGCTCGGACGACGATCGCCGCCCGGTCCGTGCCGACGCCGGGGTCGACGACCGCACAGTGAACCGCGGGCGGGAACTCCGGCAGGACGAACCGGAGCCAAAAGGCGGCCGCCCGGGGGTCGCCGCGGGGGAGGTTGTGTGCGACATCGATCAGTTCGGCGGCGCTTTCGCGGCGGATGACGCCCTTCATCGCGGCCGGGTACGGGGAGCCGAAGTCGGTAGCGAGGGTGATCATTGAGGGGAGCACCTCGCGGCCGGTCCGATCTCCGGGAAGTGACCGTCCGAACGGGGTCCGTCAACCCGTCTAGCCATCGGAGGGAGGATGCCGGCCGTCGGTGTCGGTCTCGGCGACGCGCCGGAGCCGTTCGACGCCGTCGATCTCGGTTATCACGTCCACGACGGCGTCCGGGACGAGCGATTCCCACTCCTGGCCGTGGATCATTCGCTCGCGGAGTTCGGTCCCCGCGAGCACGTCACGTCGGAACATCGGGGAACTTCGGACCTCGACGCCCGCCTCCTCGAAGAGCCGGATCACGAGCGGATTGTTCGAGTACGCCACGTCGAATCGCGGGCTCATGCTCCGGACGTGGCTCACCCAGACCGAGTTCCGATCGAGGTCCTCGATCGGGACGACGTACGCCGTCACCGGGAGGTCAGAGACCGCCTTCGTCACCATCATCACCCGCTCGCCGGCGGTAAACGGGTTTCGCGTTGTATGGGAATCGCCAGCCGATCCGACCCCGAGGACCAGCTCGTCGACGTCCGCCGCGATCTCCTCCACCATCCGGCGGTGGCCGTTGTGAAACGGCTGGAATCGGCCGATATAAAACCCCCGCATGGATCCACCTAGCACGCGCTCCAGTTATAAATACGGCGACAGCGGTTCGACCCCGGTTTTAGGCAGCTACACGCCTCTCGTAGGCGATTACGCGACGAGCGATGCGCGTCGGTCGGGGAGAAAGTATATCAGTAGCGCACCCCTCACATTTGGTAGCGAAATCGATTCTATGAGCAACGAAAAGGACACGAACGACCCGGCGGATGCCGACGCCCCCGATCCGAGCGATGACGCGTCCGAACGCGACGACGGCGTCCCCGCTCGGGAGGGCGACGACCCCGTCGAGGACCGTCCATCCTCCGTCGAGGACCGTTCCGACCCCGGCGAGGGCGACGGGGGACGCCCGACGGACGGTACCGAGGGACACACCACGGACGCCGACGAAGGAGTCAGCTCCGATGACGGAACCACGTCCGATGACGAAGCCACGGTTGAGGATGGGTCCGAGGTCTCCACGAACGACTCGATCTGGGACGACGACGTCGTGATCAAAGACCCCGAGGAGGGTGCGGTCGCCGAGTCCAACGGCGCTGCAGCCGAGGGGCCGGTCGAGGAGGGAGCCGAGAACGAGGAACCGGCCGAGAACGAGGAGGACCTCGATATCGAGGACCTCGGGAGCACCGTCGAGGTCGAAGGGGCCGAGATCGCCGACGATCCGGACCCGGATGACTTGCTCGGCGGGCTCAAGATCGACACCACCTCCGAGATCGAGATCCCCGATCGGCTCGTCGACCAAGTGATCGGACAGGAGCACGCCCGCGACGTGATCATCAAGGCCGCAAAGCAGCGCCGACACGTGATGATGATCGGCTCGCCGGGGACGGGCAAGTCGATGCTCGCGAAGGCGATGTCCGAACTCCTCCCGAAAGAGGAGCTACAGGACGTCCTCGTCTATCACAACCCCGACGACGGCAACAAGCCGAAGGTCCGAACGGTCCCGGCCGGGAAGGGCGAACAGATCGTCGACGCACACAAGGAGGAGGCCCGCAAGCGCAACCAGATGCGGTCGCTGCTCATGTGGATCATCATCGCCGTCGTGTTGGGCTACGCGCTCATCATCGTCGGCCAGATCCTCCTCGGCATCATCGCCGCGGGTATCGTCTATCTGGTCTTCCGCTATCTGAACCGCGGCTCCGACGCGATGGTTCCGAACCTGCTCGTGAACAACGGCGACACCAAATCCGCGCCGTTCCGCGACGCGACGGGCGCACACGCCGGGGCGCTGTTGGGCGACGTTCGGCACGACCCGTTCCAGTCCGGCGGGATGGAGACGCCGAGCCACGACCGCGTCGAGGCCGGCGCGATCCACAAAGCCAACAAGGGCGTGTTGTTCATCGACGAGATCAACACCCTCGACATCCGGAGCCAGCAGCACCTCATGACGGCGATCCAGGAGGGCGAGTTCGCGATCACGGGCCAGTCCGAGCGCTCCTCTGGCGCGATGGTCCAGACCGAGCCCGTCCCGACCGACTTCGTCATGATCGCGGCGGGGAACCTCGACGCGATGGAGAACATGCACCCCGCGCTCCGCTCGCGCGTCAAGGGCTACGGCTACGAGGTCTACATGGAGGATACCATCGAGGACACCCCGGAGATGCGCCGGCAGTACGTCCGGTTCATCGCCCAGGAGGTCGCCAACGACGGCCGCCTGCCGGAGTTCACGGGCGAGGCCATCGAGGAGGTCATCCTCGAAGCGAAACGGCGCTCCGGCCGGAAGGGCCACCTGACGCTGCACTTCCGGAACCTCGGCGGGCTCGTGCGGGTCGCCGGCGACATCGCCCGCGGAGAGGACGCGGACTTCACCACCCGTGATCACGTCCTGCAGGCGAAGGGCCGCTCGCGCTCCATCGAACAGCAGCTCGCCGACGACTTCATCGAGCGCCGGAAGGACTACGAGCTGCAGGTCTCGGAAGGGTACGTCGTCGGACGGGTCAACGGCCTCGCCGTCATGGGCGAGGATTCGGGGATCATGCTCCCGGTCATGGCCGAGGTCGCCCCCTCACAGGGTCCCGGCGAGGTGATCGCCACCGGCCAACTCAAGGAGATGGCCAAGGAATCCGTCTCGAACGTCTCGGCGATCATCAAGAAGTTCTCCGATGAGAACATCTCCGAGATGGACATCCACATCCAGTTCGTGCAGGCCGGCCAACAGGGCGTCGACGGCGACTCCGCGTCGATCACGGTCGCGACCGCGGTCATCTCCGCGTTGGAGGACGTCGGCGTCGACCAGAGCCTCGCGATGACCGGCTCGCTGTCGGTTCGCGGCGACGTGTTGCCCGTCGGTGGGGTCACCCACAAGATCGAGGCGGCCGCGAAGGCCGGCTGTACGCGAGTGATCATCCCGCAGGCGAACGAACAGGACGTGATGATAGAGGAGGAGTACGAGGAGATGGTGGAGGTCATCCCGGTCAGCCACATCAGCGAGGTGCTCGACATCGCGCTGGAGGGTGAACCCGAGAAGGACTCGCTCGTCTCCCGGCTCAAATCGATCACCGGCTCCGCGCTCAAAGACCAGGGCGTCTCGAAGCCCTCCAGCCCGAGCCCACAGTAATCGACCCGCGCGTTTTTCATCGCTCCCGGTTCGAATGCCCGAGTACATGACCGACTGGACGCTTTTCGCCGTCGGCGTCGTCGTTCTTACACTCGTGCTGTTGATACTGACGAGACGGTCGAGCGAGGCGCTCGAAGGCGCACACATCGTCGGCGTCGACGATCCGCGGGCGGGAACTGATCGCGACGGCGACGGAGACGACTCCGCCGAAGGCGACGTCGCGGACCCGGTCCCTGTCGAGCCGTCCCCGACCCCGACGCTCACCGCCGATCTCCTCCTTATCAACGTCGCGGTGACCCAGGGGATCGCACTGGCGGCGCTCGTCGCGCTCGCGTGGTGGGCCGACGTCCCCGCGGCCGCCTTCGGGCTCTCCATGGACGACCTCGCGGCCGGCGTGTTGCTCGCCGGTGTCGCGCTCGGCGTCCTGTTTTATACTGGAAACGAGATCGCCGCGGGGATCGGGCGACGGGTCGGAATGCCCGTCTCCGAGCGGCTTCGCGAAGCGATGGCCCCGGATGACGCCCGTGGGTGGACGTTCCTCCTCGTGGTCGTGTTGCCGGTCATCGCCCTCTTCGAGGAGGCGCTGTTCCGCGGGGCGTTGATCGGCGCGTTCGCGCTCGGCTTCGGGGTCGATCCGTGGCTCCTCGCGGTCGCCTCCTCGATCCTCTTCGGGCTCGGCCACGGCGCGCAGGGCCGTCTCGGCGTCCTCGTCACCGGCGTCCTCGGGTTCGCGCTCGCCGCGGTTTTCGTCCTCACCGAGAGCCTCCTCCTCGTCATCGTCGTCCACTACGTGATCAACGCGCTGGAGTTCGGCGTCCGGGAAGGGTTGGGGTGGAAGCCGTTTGGGGGCGTGGCATAGATCGCACGGTCAGCACGGCTCTTCACGCACCACCTAAAAAACATCAGCTGCTATCGGAACTGCATACCGCCGTTGAGGTTGATGATCTCACCCTGCACGTACTCGTTTTCCAAGAGGTATGTCACCGTGTGAGCGACATCTTCGGGGGAACAGGCGTACTGAGGGAGATGCGTGTCAACGTTCTCGTGGCCACGGAACTCGACCGCCTCTAGATACTCGAGGATAGCATCGTTCAGATCTGTCTCAACGGGCCCCGGGGCGACGGCGTTGACCTGGAGACCACCGGCCCCGTATTCGCGCGCAAGCGACCGGGTCAGCCCATGGAGTCCTGCTTTGCTCGCGGCGTAACTCGCGTCCACCGTTCCTCCGGTGCCACCGATGCTGGAGATAAACACGATATCACCGTCCGGTTCGATATGTGGCAGCGCCGCACGAGTCACGTTAAACGCTCCCGTGAGGTTCGTCTCAATGACGCGGGCCCATTGCTCATCGTCGATTTCGGTCGCAAGGGACGGGTCGACGATACCGGCGTTGTTTACCACGGCATCAAGCCCACCTAGGCCCTCGACGGTTTCCGCGATCAGCGCGTCCACCGCCTCGGAATCACGAACGTCGCCGCCGACTGCGACCGCCTTATTGCCCCGTTCAACGACCTGTTCGACGACCTGTGCAGCCGCCGTCTTGGAGGTTCGATAACCGACTGCGACATCGTGATCGGCTCCGAGTGTCCGTGCAACGGCTCGCCCTATCCCTCGGCTCGCACCGGTAACGAGAATACGCATGGTATGTGGGCGTAGTACAACCGACTTATAACATGCTGATCGCGGAAGGTGAACACCGCACGAACGGTGAGCGAGGGGGAACGTCCGCAAGCGGTTCGGGGCCGTGCTCAGATCCCGAAGGTCGCCCGGAGCATGTCGCGGGTACCGGGACCGAGCCCGACCGCGAGGACCGTGATGAGAAGCAGCATCGTAAACCGCGGCGACTCGTCGTACATCTCGCCGTTGAACACCCAGACGACGAACGTCGCCGCGCCGATCTTCACGAAGAGGAACGGCCACGCGTCACCCGTGATCGCGACGACGGAGTCGGGGAGAAGCCGGCCCGTCCAGTTCACGATCAGCTCGTTGACGACGTGTTTCGGGACGAGGTTCGAAGTGCCGGTGAGCTCGGGCATCCAGTTGAGCCCGATCACGTTGGCGACGCCGTCGACGGCGTGCCCCCAGATGATCAGGAAGCCGGCGAAGCCGGTCCCCTGGTTGATCGACGGTCGCCACCCCTCGATGAGCTTCCACGTGAGCCACGTCGACAGCGTGGCGATGACGAGCGTGAGGACGAGGATCTGCGGGTAGACGGTCACGTACTCCGTCGTCGCGGCGAGGTATGCGAGGTAGCCGAGCGAGAGGACCAACAGGCCGGTCCCGAACCCGAAGAGCGCGTGTGCGTAGTCGTCGACGAGCCCGCGGTCCGCGAGGGCGTACGCGAGGAGCACGGAGACGAGGGTGAGCGCGAAGACGGTGAAGTAGATGAACGGGCTGATCAGGAGCGCGCTCCACGGGAACGGAACGAGCGGATCGACGCCGGCGCGGATGGCGGCGATGCCGGCGTCCTCGACGGTCCGGAGTGCACCCCCGAAGAGCATGAACGGGAAGAGCGCGTAGAAAAATCGGAACTCGTTCCCGATGTCGAGCCGGCGGAGGAGCAGGACGACTCCGGTCAGCATCGCCAAGAGGATCACCACGTAGCTCAGCGTCGAGACGGTCGTATAGCCCGGCTCGGCGACGATCTGACCGGCCGCGATCGCGTCGGAACAGGCCGCCCCGCTGGTCAACAGCTCCGTCGTGCCACCCTCACGGACCGCACACTGTGCACCCTGCCCATCGGCGACGACGGGACCCCAGAAGTAGCGCCAGAGGAAGGCGTCGTAGACCTGCCGTGGGAACACCAACGAGCCGATCACGAGGAGAGCCGTGACCGCCGAGACCGCCGCAAGCCACGCGCGCTCGGGGCCGAGCCCGAGGCGTTCCTCAAGGAAACCACTCATGTCCCACGTTCGGGGGGTGTGGGTGTTGAGCGTTCCGGTCGCGGACGGCCGGTCCGTAGCCCGTTTAGCCGACCGTGATCGACCCGTCCGACCGTGATCGACCCGTCCGACCGTGATCGACGCGTCGGGCCGTCGCGCCGTTCAGATCGGGAGGCCGTCGGTCTCGTAGTCGGTGCCGAGGATGATCATCGTCTGTGAGCGCGAGAACCCCTCCATGTTGGCGACCCGGTCGAACATCAGGTCCCGGAGGCTGTCGGTGTCGGCCGCGGCGACTTTCAACATCACGTCCCACTCGCCCGTCGTCAGATGGATCTCGGTGACGCCCTCGATCTCCCGAAGCTGCTCCAGCGCGTCCTCCTCGCGACCCTGCTCGACGCGAAGTCCGACGAGGGCGCTGACGCCGTATCCGACGGCCTTCGCGTTCACCTTCGCGTGATAGCCCTCGATGACGCCCGCGTCCTCCATGCGTCCGACACGGTCATGAACCGTCGCGCTCGACATGTCGATCCGGCGAGCGATCTCCGAGAACGGGGTTCGCGCATCGGACTGGAGGATCCGCAATATCTTCCGATCCGTCTCGTCCAATTCCATACACGGCCCTCGGGCGGCACGGTCTTTGTCCTTGCGACCACCGGCCGATCCGCCAGCAGTAGTTAAGTACGCGTCCCTCCCCAATGCGGGCATGCGAAGCTACACCGTCGCGCGGATCTGGGAGATCCCCATCCGCATCAACATCTCGCTGATCCTCTTTTTGCCGCTGTTGGCGTATCTCATCGGCAGCGGACAGGGGATCACGCTGTATGCGGGGATCATCGGATCGCTCGCCGGAACCGAACTGGATCCGGCGGCGCTCGCGGAGTTCCGCTGGCTGATCGGGACGCTCGCGGCGCTCGGGCTGTTCCTCGGGGTGCTCGCACACGAACTCGGACATGCGTGGATGGCGCGCCGGTACGGGATCGGGATCGAATCGATCACCCTCTGGATCTTCGGCGGGGTCGCCGCGCTCGAATCGATCCCCAAGGAGTGGAACCGGGAGTTCTGGATCGCGATCATCGGGCCGATCACGAGCGTGGCGGTCGGCGTCGTCTTCCTGCTCGGATTGCAGGTCGTGCCCGCCTCCCAGCCCGTGCTGCTCTTCGTCGTCGGTTGGCTCGGCGTGATCAACATCGTCCTCGCGGTGTTCAACTGTATCCCCGCGTTTCCGATGGACGGCGGGCGGATCCTTCGCGCGTTGCTCGCGCGCAATCGCCCGTACGCCTCCGCGACCCGTATCGCCGCTCGCGTCGGGATCACGTTCGGACTCGTCTTCGTCGTCCTCGGGGTTCTCGCGTTCGACCTGATACTGATCCTCGTCGGCCTGTTCGTCTACGGCGCGGCGAAAAGCGAATCGCGGATCACCACGGTCGCCGACCTCCTGGAGGGGCTCACCGTCGCCGATCTGATGCGGCTCGATCCCGAAACCATCCCCGCGGAGACGACCCTACAGGCGTTCTCGGATCGGATGTTCACGAGCCGTCGGACGGTCTTTCCGGTCGAGCGCGACGGCGAACTCGTCGGGGTCGTCTCGCTCGATGAGTTAAAACGTGCCCGAAAGCTCGACCGCGACACCGCCACGGTGGCGGCGATCCTCTCGGAGTCGCCGGTGCGGATCCGCCGCGAGGAGGACGCCTTCGAGGCGCTCGTCGCGATCAACACCGAACGGACGAACCACGCGCTCGTCGAGGACGACGCGGGCGAGGTCGTTGGCGTCGTCACCTTCGCGGAGTTCGCCGAGACGATGCAGTTCGCCGCCACGGCGGGCAAGCCCGCCCGCGAGTCGCCGTTGGACGAAGGGATCGTCTGATCGGGAGATAACGGGCTGGTTGGAGCGCAGAGAGCGAGCGGTTCGAGGACCGGTCACTCACTCCTCGTCGGCGAACTCGCCTTCACGGATAGCCCGCTCGGCGGCCGCGAGCGTCGCCTCGGGATCGAACGTCTCGCGGATCGCCTGCAGCTCGGCCGGGGAAGCGTCAGCCAGCTCCCGTGCGTGTGCGGTCATGTTCGGAACCGCCCGAAGGACGTTGTCGATGATCGGCACGTCGGCCGTCCGCGGCGACCGGCTTCCGGGATTTAAATCGATCACGATCTCCGTTTTTCCCATCGCCGCGAGCGCCTCCGCACGGTCCCCGTCCTCCAGCGGGACGACGACGACATCCGCCGACTCGATGCCGTCGGCATCGACCGTCCCACGGGCGTGTGCGAGCCCGGGGATCTCCCCGTCACCGGTCAGCCCCTTTATTTCGGTCGCGCCGTGTGCATGCAGGTGGTCCGCGATCGCCTCCATGCGCTCCTCGGTGCGGTTAAACAGGTTCACCTCGAGGTCGGCCCCGACGACCCCCGCGAGCGCGATCGTCTCCTCGGGCACGAGCGCCGCGACGTTGCCGTTGACGGAGATGACCGGCCGGTTCGCCGAGAGGAGGTGTGCCGCCGCCGCCCGGGCGGCCGCGTCCGCGCTCGGAAGCGTGCGCTCGCCGAGGAGGTAATCGAACGCCTCTCCGCGTCCCTGCGCGATGAGCCCCTGTTTCGAGGTGATCCCCCGCTCGACGCCCGCCTCGATCCGGTGTCGAGTCACGAGCGAGGCGTATCGAGGGTGATCCCGGGGGATCTCCGAGTCGATCATATCCCCGTTTGGCGATGGGTGGGTGATAAGCGACGCGTTGGCATATCGCGAAAATTGCCCCAAAAATTATCAACTGGTAAAACAGACATTCGGATGTGATGCACCGCGCTGGCAAATACACCGTCGTCAAATCGTGTAACGACCATGGAGCGATGACGCTCCGTGAACATCCACGCAACGGGACGCTCCACGTCGTCGAGTACGACGACGATGCGGTCCACGAGGAGCTGTCGGAGCTGGATGCGGGTTCCGTCGTCCATCTCGAACTCCGACGCGCGGGACGGCGGGGGAACGCGTGGTGTGCCGCGGACGCACGGGCGGTCGACGGATAGGACACCACATCGTACACCCCGTGGGCCCGCGTTCTTTGCGCTCGGGATCGAACGTCACGCTCGTGTCCGAACGTCACGCGACGCCGATCCGTTCCCGATAGCTGCCGTGTTCGTCCTCGAAGACGGCCATGATCTCACCCATCGTCGCGTACGCCTTCACCGCCTCGACGATGGCGGGCATGACGTTCTCGTCGCTTCGGATGGCCGAACGGACGTTCGCGAGCGCCCGGTCAACGGCGTCCTCGTCGCGCTCGGTTTTCACCGACTCCAGCCGTGAGAGCTGCCGGTCGCGGGTCCCCTCGTCGACCCGAAGCACGTCGGGACGGGTGTCCTCCTCGACGGTGTATGTATTCACCCCGACGACGGTCTCCTCGCCGGCGTCGACACGCGCTTGGTACTCATACGAGGCCTCCTGAATCTCCCGATGGAAGTAGCCCCCCTCGATGCCGGTGAGGACGCCGTCGCGGATCGAGCCGTCGCCCAGCGAGGCGATCTCATCCAAATAGTCGATCGCGGCCTCCTCGATCTCGTTCGTCAGCGCCTCCACCGCGAACGAGCCGCCGAGCGGATCGATCGTGTCGGCGACGCCGGACTCCTCGGCGATGATCTGCTGGGTCCGTAACGCGACCCGAACGGCCCGCTCGGACGGGAGCGCGAGCGCCTCGTCGAAGGAGTTGGTGTGCAGGCTCTGCGTCCCGCCGAGCACGCCCGCGAGCGCTTGGATCGTGACGCGAACGACGTTGTTCAGCGGCTGTTGGGCCGTGAGCGACTGCCCGGCCGTCTGGGTGTGGAACTTCAACTGCGTCGCCGCGTCCGTCTCCGCACCGTACGCCTCTCTCATCCGACGGGCATAGAGCCGACGGGCCGCTCGGAACTTCGCGACCTCCTCAAGCAGGGAGTTGTGCGCGTTGAAAAAGAAGGAGAACTGCGGGGCGAACGCGTCGACGTCCATTCCGCGGTCGAGACACGCCTCGACGTAGGCGAACCCGTCCGCGAGCGTGAACGCGAGCTCCTGTATCGCGGTCGATCCGGCCTCACGGATGTGATAGCCCGAGACGGAGATGGGCTTGAATCGCGGGGTCTCCTCGACCGCGAACTCGATCGTGTCGACGACGAGATCGAGTGAGGGCTCCGGGGGAACGATCCACTCCTTCTGGGCGATGAACTCCTTCAACATGTCGTTCTGGAGGGTGCCCCGAAGCGCCGAGCGCGGCACGCCCCGCTCGTCGGCGAGCGCGACGTACATCGCGTAGATCACCGGCGCGGAGGGGTTGATCGTAAAGGACGTGGAGACCTCCGCGAGGTCGATGCCCTCGAAGAGCACCTCCATGTCCCGGAGCGTGTCGACGGCGACGCCCTCCTTGCCGACCTCCCCGAGCGCCATCTCGTCGTCGGAGTCGAGTCCCATGAGCGAGGGCATATCGAAGGCGGTCGAGAGGCCGGTCTGGCCGTTCTCGATGAGATAGTGAAACCGGTCGTTCGTCTCCGTTGCGGTGCCGAAGCCCGCGAACTGCCGCATCGTCCACGGGCGGCCTCGGTACATCGTCGGATAGACGCCGCGGGTGTACGGCTCCTCGCCCGGAAAGCCGAGGTCCTCACGGTAGTCGAGGTCGGCGACGTCCGCGGGGGTGTAGAGCCGATCCACCTCAAGATTCGAGACGGTGGCGAACCGGTCGCGGCGCTCCCCGTATCGCTCGCGTGTCGGTTCGAGCGTGTCGGCCGCCCAGCGCTCGCGATCCGCGCGGATCGCGGCGAGGTCCTCCTCGTCGTACATGGCGTCGTCTTCGCTCGCCCGAACGTTAAGTATTGTTTGTGATGATCAGGTCGCGTCTGAAAAAGCCTCCCGGCTCAACAGGGGACCGTTCCCGCGGCGGAGCCGACCGGTGACCCGTCGTCGCGGTAGGCCGTCTCCTCGATGACTCCGTCGAACATCGGCAAGCGGAGCTCGTAGGTGTAGACAACGTCGAAGGCCGCAAACGGATTCACGCCGGTGGCGATCAGCCCGGCGCTGTCGAGCCGGACCCCCGCCGCAAGCGTGACGATCCGGTCCTCGCCGGTCGTGCCCGAGAGCTCGATGCCGAACTCGCCGGCGTTCTGGGGGTCCGTGAGCACCGAGAGGTGGACGACCGCGTCGATAGTCGTCGGCGGGTCGCCGATGCTGAGCGGGTAGCCCTGGCCGACGAAACACTCCGTCAGCGGATCGACCGGATCGCCGAACTCCTCGTCCGGATCACCTGCTGGGGTCGCGTTCCCGGTGGAGGCGGTGGAGGCGACGCTCGCGGCGACCGGCGCGCCGATGAGCGCGAGACATGAGAGCACGGCGAGCGCAAGGGCGAGCGTTTTCAAGCGAGGCCCCGAACGGCTGTCCATCGATCGGAAGTAAACGAGTGACGCACATAACCTTCCGGGCCGCAGAATCAGGAGCGATACTTCCGGCGGATCCGTCGACGCGACGAGCGGTCACTCCGTGATGTCCAACAACCCCTCGACGAGCATCCCCTCGACCAACAGCTCCGCGGACGCGAGGTTCGTCGCCACCGGGACGTCCCGCACGTCACAGACGCGCAACAGCGCCGAGATGTCGGGTTCATGCGGCTGGGCGGTGAGCGGGTCGCGGAGGAAGATGAGCCCGTGAAGCTCGTCGTTCGCGACCATCGCGCCGATCTGGAGGTCACCGCCGAGCGGCCCCGAAGCCTGCCGATCGACCGTTAGCCCGGTCTCCTCGTGGATCCGTTTGCCGGTCGTGCCCGTGGTGACGATCTCACAGTCCGAGAGGACGTCCACGTACGTCTGCACGAATTCGACCATCTCGTCTTTCAACTGGTCGTGGGCAATGAGCGCGATGCGCATGCACGTTCCTCCCGGCGGCGGATAAAAATCCTACCGACGACGGCGGGTGTTCCTGCGGAATATATATGATCGGGCGGGCCCTGTTGCCGATCATATGCCGGACAAGGACGCGTCGGCGGAGAGGTCGATCAGGAGGATGGGAGACTCGTGATGGGTGGTGGTCCCCGTACCCTCACGAACCGTGACCGCGGCGTCACCCCGGTGGTCGGCATCGTCCTCATCGTGGCCATCGTAGTAGTCCTCGCCGCGACCGTATCCGTCGTCTTTTTCGACGTCACCGATGAGCTAACCGAGCCACAGGAGCCCCGCGTCTTCGGCGACGCGGAGGTCGTGTTGGGGGCTGAACATCGAAGCTGGAACGGCTGGGATGCCGCGGAAGGCGAACCCGACCGCGGCGACGTCGACGCCGTTCGTCTCACCTACGAACAGGGACCGACATTCGAGGGCGACGAGATCGGGTCGATCCTCGTGCGATAGGAGGGATCCGACGGCGAGGGCGGGCAGGTCCGGTTTGTAAACCCCAACCGGTTCGGTGCGGATACCGAACAGCGGGAGCATGATGCGGACGTCGGCGCGTTCGCGACCGGAACCCTCCGGGCGGGCGACGAGTTGACCGTCCGGATGGCACACAACCGATACCAAGAGGGGGGAGAGACCGACGCCGAGGAGGGTGAGCCATTCAGCTACGTCGAGTCGAACGACAACGACGTCGCCCGCGGGGACGACGATCCGTTCTTCCGGGTGGAGAACCGCTATCCCGTCCTCTTCGATGGCGACCGGCCGATGGATCCGGGCGATTCCGTCGAGGTGCGGTTCCTCGGACCGGAGGACGAACAGCCGATCGCCACCGCGAGCGCGACCGCGCGGGCGGCGTCGGACGGCCCGGTGGAGTGGGAAAAGCCGTCGCCGTGATCGGTACCGAAAGCCGACGTTGAGTTCCCCCACGCCTCCCGCCGACCAGTGCAGGAGGAATCGGACGCGCTCTCACGATCGCTCTCGACCTCAGCCCTCCCCAGCCTCACAGCCGACGGACCGCCGGCACCGCTCGGCGGTCCGTCGACTGCTCCCTCGCGCTCGATTCGAGCCCGTATAAGGGCTCGAATCGGACCGCGCCGGTGCCGGAGGTGGCTACTTAAATCGGAACGTCTCCAGGTTCTTCGGCGCGAACGTCCGCATGTTGTACTCGTGATACAGCGCCGAGGAGAGGTCCTGCACGGAGCGTTCGTCGCCGTGCACACAGAGCACCTTCTCCGGACGGGGGTTCATCGTCTTCACGAAGTTTTCGAGCCCCTGCCGGTCGGCGTGCCCGGAGAAGCCATCGACCGTCTCAACGCCCATTTCAAGCGTAAGGGTGTTGCCGCGGCCGCTCCCGCTGCCCCAACCGGAGGAGATCGGGATCTCATCCCAGCCGTTCTGGATCCGCCGACCGAGCGTCCCCTGCGCCTGATAGCCGACGAAGACGAGCTTCGAGTCCGGATCGGGACCGATGTGGCGAAGCCAGGACATGATCGGTCCCCCGGTGACCATCCCGGAGGTCGAGAGGATGATGCACTGATCGCCGTCGGCGACCGTCTGTCGCTCCTCCTCGCCGCCGTCGATGTGGTTGAACTCCTCGGCGAGGAACGGGTTCGCGTCCTCATGGAAGATCCGGTCGCGGAGCCCATCGCGGAGGTACTCGGGGTAGGTCGTGTGGATCGCCGTCGCCTCCCAGATCATCCCGTCGAGGTGGATGGGCATCGAGGGGATGTCGCCCTCGCGCATCGCCTCCTCCAACACGAGCATGATCTCCTGTGAGCGACCGACCGCGAACGCCGGGATGACCACCTTTCCGCCCTCCTCATAGGTCTCGTTGACGACGTCTATCAGCTTCTGTTCGGAGTCCTCCTGGTCCGTCTGGTAGTCGTTGCGCCCGCCGTAGGTGGATTCCAACACGAGCGTCTCGACGCGGGGGAAGTCGTTGACCGCGCCGTTGAAAAGCCGTGTGTCCTCGTAGTGGATGTCCCCGGAGAAACAGACGTTATAGAGGCCGTCGCCGATGTGGAAGTGGCTCACGGCGCTGCCGAGGATGTGGCCCGCGTTGTGGAACGTGAGTTTCACGTCCGGCGCGATGTCGGTCACGTCGCCGTACTCGAGGGGAATGGTGTGTTTGATCGCCTCTCGAACCTGTGCGGACTCGTAGGGCGGCGTTCGGCCCTCTTTGGCGGCGACGTCGAGGTAATCGAGCGTGAGCAACCCCATCAGGTCGCGGGTCGGCTCCGTCGCGTAGATCGGGCCGTCGTACCCGTATTTAAAGATGAGCGGGAGCAGCGCGGAGTGATCGAGGTGGGCGTGGGTCAACACGACGGCGTCGATGGTCGCCGCGCCCGCCCCGAGCGCCTCCGGCACCTGCAGGTAGGGCACCTCGCCCTCCGCACCCGGTTTGTCCCCACAGTCGATGAGGATCCGCGTCTCCGGCGTCGAAAGGATGAACGCCGCACGGCCGACCTCCCGACAGCAGCCGAGCGTCGTGATCCGCACCCACTCGTCGTCGGACATCTCCTCGCGGTGGATCTGTCTGCCGACGCGTTCGAGGATGTCGCGACGCTCCTCACGTTCGTTCTTGAGGAAGTTCCGGACGTTCGAGACGGTCGAGGACTCTATCGGCGGCGTTCGGACCACCTCGGGCGTCCAGCCGACCTCCTGGGTGATCTCCCGGAGGGTCGCGCCACGTCGGCCGATCACCATTCCGGGTTTCCCTGCCTCGATGACGACCTCGCCGGTGTCCTCGTGAAAATCGAGGGAGGTGACGCCCGCCTCCTCGGGGATCACCGATCGGACCTTCTCCTCGGCTTCACGCGGGGGCGAAAGCGAGGCGGGATCCGGCCGGATCGTGATCCGCTTGCGGAGCTTCGAGGCGAGCCGGCGGATCAGGTCGCCGTCGCCCGCGAAGCGTTTTGGGTTGCGGGTGTACACGACGAGCTCGGGGCCCTCGTATTTCACATCGGTGACGGTGATCCCGCTCGGGATCTCCGATTCGATCGTCCGTTTCAGGTTCTCGAGTTGCGTATCGACTTGACTCATATCTCACTGCGAAGCGTGGGTCGCCTTCGATTCGACGTCGCCGGATCCGAAACCGATCCGGGACTCCGCATCGACCGACCGTCGCGGGGGTAACATAGTGGAAGATTCTGTCCGTACTCCGATGATGCGGGAACAACCGACGAAAACCCGCTTGGCTTGAGCTAACCGCCGGTTGTTATAAAAGCCTTCGCAAAGTGCAAGCCGACCCGCCACGAAGCGGACACCCATGCGCGTCACGCCCGCCGTCGTCGCCGAGGAGCACGCATGGGTCCGCGATCGAGCGCCCGTCGTCGTCCCGATCCTCAACGAGACCCGGGACCGGCTCGGCGAGCTGTTCGAGACGGACGTCGACCGGATCGACCCGCGGACGTATCGCCGTGAGGTCGACGCCGTCTTCGCGGACGGCGAGGTCGCCGTCAACGTCGCCGGCTACGTCGGCCTCCTCCGCGACCTCGACGTCGAGGGCGACTACCCCGGCTTCATCGTCGACGAGGTGCTCGGTCGCGAGCTGGCCGCGACCATCGCGGGCGGGCAGCCGCTTTCGCTGCTCGCACAGGCGACGTTCCATTTCGCCGACGTGCACGTCGATGAGGACGCGACGGCGACGGGCCGCGGCGTCGCGGGCGCGGACGACCTCGATGCGGCCCTCGCGGCGGGGTTTCAGACGCGGCTGCCCGGCTGGGATTGGCGCGTCGGTGAGAGCCCGTTCGCCGTCGACCCCGAGTAACCGCTCAACGACGGCCCGACCGTCCGCCCGTCGAGATACCCGAACGCGGCAGCCCGAGCGGCGCGAGATCGACGTGTGCCGAGAGCAGATCGGCCGCGCGGTCATACGGCGAGGTCCGGTCGGTTCCGTTCAACTCCATCGCGAGGTCGGTCGGATCGATCCCCGCGTGGTCGCGGACGGCGGCGATAAACCGGGTTCGGGCCGTCCCGTTCTCGAAGAGGCCGTGAAGATACGTCCCCAGTACGTCGCCGCGTGCGGCACCGAGCGCGGCCCCCGAGCGCCCGTCCTGCGGGTCGCGAAACGGGGTCGAAAGTCCGTCGACGAGCCCGCGCGTTGCGCCCATGTGGATCTCGTAGCCCGCGAGCGAAAGTGAGTCGTCGTCAGTGTCCGACGCCTCGGCGTCGCTGAGCGGTCCACCGAGGGCGGCATCGAACCGCAGTTCGGTCGCGACGACCCGTTTGTCGGCGTCGAATGTCGTCTCGACCGGAAGGAGACCGACGGCGTCGACGATCGCACCATCCGACCCCGCCTCCGACTCGTCAAGCCGGGCGCTCTCGATGTCGGCGTTCCGGATCCGCTCGCCGAGGAGTTGATAGCCGCCACAGAGCCCGACGATCGGCCCCGAAAAGCGCCGAAGCGCCTCATCGAATCCGGCTTCCCGACAGGCAAGCAGATCATCGACCGTGTTCTTCGTCCCCGGCAGGACCACCGCATCCGCGGTACCGAGCGGATCATCGAGCGGCACGTACGCCACCCTGACGCCCGGCTCCGCCGCGAGCGGTTCGAGGTCCGTCGCGTTCGAGATCCGCGGCAGTCGGGGAACCGCGACCGTCACCGAGAGCGACTCGGGGACCCCGTCGTCCGCGCCGTGGACCGCCCGCTCCTCGACCGCGGGGAGCGCGACGCTGTCCTCCTCGGGAAGGCCCGGGTCCTCGTAAGGGACCACCCCGAGGATCGGGACCCCGGTTCGCTCCTCGAAGGCGTCGATGCCCGGATCGAGCAGCGAGACGTCGCCGCGAAACTTCGTGATCACGGCCCCCACGACCCGATCACGGAGGTCAGCGGGGAGCAGTTCGAGGGTGCCGACGAGCGAGGCGAAGACGCCGCCGCGCTCGATGTCGGCGACGAGCAGTATCTCCGCGTCGGCGAACCGCGCCGTCTCGACGTTCGCGAGGTCCCGATCGTGGAGGTTGATCTCGGCGATCGAACCCGCCCCCTCGGCGACCACCACGTCGACGGACCCAGCAAGGCGTCGATGTGCCGCCACGGCCGCCTCGCGGGCGGCGTGCCAGTGGTCCTCGTAGTACTCCCCGGCGGCGTAGTGGGCGACCGCCTCGCCGTTGACGACGAGTTGACTCTCGCCCTCGCCGCGCGGTTTGAGCAGCACCGGATTGTGATCGGTCTCCGCCGGCACGCGGGCCGCGCGGGCCTGGACGTACTGTGAGACCCCGATCTCGCCGAATCCCGGTTCAGTTCCCGTCGGAGGGCGCTCCTCACGGCTCATGGATCCGGCGGACTTCGACACGGCCCGCGCGTTGTTCGACATGTTCTGTGCCTTGTATGGGGCGACCTCGACGCCCGCGTCCGCGAGGAGTCGACAGAGCCCGGCGGCCACGGTGGATTTGCCGACGTGTGAGGCCGTTCCGGCGACGAGGATCGTTCGCGTGCCGGACGGTGCAGTGGCCCGTCCATCCGGTGCGCCCCCGTCGTCGCTCTCGCCGAAGTCGCCCTCGTCGCCGCCGACGTCGCTACCGCCGAAGTCGCCCTCGTCGCTACCGCCGAAGTCGCCCTCGTCGCTACCGCCGAAGTCGCCCCGGGTCACCGCGCGAGCCGCGAAGCCAGCTCGCGGGCGGCTTCGACGTGATCGTCGGCTTCGGGGTCGCCGGTCGTCTCGAACTCGCCGAGCAGGTCGAGGATCGTCTCGGCGCGATCGCGGACGACGCCCGGCTCCAGCCCGCCCGCAGCGATCTGCCCGGCGAGCGCCTGCGCCTCCCCGAGATGCCAACCCGCCTCACGGGCGACCGGCCGCTCCTCCGTCGCTTCGAGATGCCGGTGAAGCGCCGCGGCGGCATCGAAGTCGTCGTCCTCGGGATCGGCGTCGAAGGCACCCATCAGTACTCCGTCCCCTTCCGGGCGCGCTGTCCCGCGTCGATCGGGTGTTTCACCTTCGCGACCTCGGTGATGAGGTCGGCGAGGTCGTGCAGGTAACTCGGCTCCTCGTGGCCGCCGGTCAACACGAGCTCGAGGCCGGCGGGTTTGCGACCGACCAGATCGCGGACGTCCTCGGGGTCGATGAGGTCGCGGTTCGCCGCGTAGATGATCTCATCCAAAATGAGGAGATGGACCCCGTCCTCCGGCGGTGACTCCGGGTCGATGGGCTCATCGAGGGTCCGCTCCCCGGCCGCGTCGACGAGTTCCCGGGCGCGTTCGAGACCCGCCTGCGCGTTCCGCTCGTGATCCGCCTCGGCGGAGCCGTCGGCCATGCCGTGCCAGCCGTAGTGTCCCGTGTTCTCGTAGGAGAACCCGGGAAGCGCGGCGATCGCGTTGTACTCGCCGCGAACCGCCTCAACGGAGTCGGCGCCACCCTTCATAAACTGCAGCATGTGAACGCGGTAACCGTGCCCGACCGCGCGTGCACCCATCCCGAGCGCGGCCGTCGTCTTCCCCTTCCCGTCGCCCCACCAGACCTGCACGAGGCCAAACTCCTCGGGTGCGGCCGGTTCGATCGGTCGCTCCGCGGGCGTGATCCCCCTCCCCGGGGTGTTGCGCTCGGCGGCCCGGTGGCGCCGCTTCCCGGCGTCCCCGCTCAGTTCGTCGGCGTCCGTTCGCGAGTCGCTCATACCCTATGGTACGCGGCGAGCGTCTTGAATCGGCGGGTCGGTCGAGGGAGGGAAAAAAGCGCGTCACGCTGTCGAGCGGTGCGTCGGCAGCAAGGGGAGGTGTGATGCTCCGGGGCGATCGGCCCGGGGCTCACTCGTCGTGGATGAAGACGAGCCGCTTCGAGTCGGTGTTACAGAGACAGAGGTGGATCCCGTCACGCGTCGCGCCGATCCGCTGCCAGCCGTGGTCGCTGACGAACAGCGTCTGGAACGTTCCCTCATCGCAGTCGGGATTCGGACAGCCGACGCCTGCGGCGTTTTTATAAACGGTCGTCCCGCCCCCGGAGCTCTGTCGAACCAGCCCGTCGGTCAGCGAGCGGAACTCGTCGCGCGACATCGGTGCCTCCATGTCATCGTCTGCCATACACGTGCGTTGCCGTCGCGGCATATAAAAACCGTCGGCGGCGTCACCCACGCTACCGCGACCCGTGTGTCACGGCGTCGGCGGAGGCGTCGGCGAGGCGGGTCGGCTCGGGCAGTTTATATCCCGCACAGAGCGCCTCGATGAGGTCAACGGCGGTCGACGGCGAGACGCGATGGCCGGGACTCACGTAGAGGGGGTTGATCGTTCGGGCATTCGGATACTGCCGTGACTGATACGCGTACCCGACGACCGGCTCGTCCTCGGCCACCGTCGACATCGATCGGTCCGCCCGGATCGGCGTGCGCCATCCTGCCGGTCGCCCGTCGATCGGTTCATCGGGGTCGCCACAGAGCAGCGACTTCGCGACGCCGATGCTCGGCACGTCGTGGATGACCCCGATGTGCGTCGCGATCCCGGCCTCCCGATAGTGGATCCGGCCGGACCCATCGAGGACGAGGAGGTCCGGCTCAACGGAGAGTGCATCGAGCGCCGCGAGGATCGGGCCACCCTCACGGAACGCGAGGAGCCCGGGAATGTAGGGGATCGAAAGCGGCGTGACGGCGTGGGCATACTCGATAACCCGACCATCACGGATCGCCACCGCCGCGGAGATGGACTCGCCCGACCCGTCGTCGGTCCCCGACGCACCACCCCCGCCTCTGAACGCCTGGTCGATCCCGACGACGATCGGCCCCGCGTCCCCCGATCCCTCCGGAACGAGCGTCCGCTGCGTGGCCGACGGAAGTCCGGATCCGATCTCGAACGGCGAGTCAAGCGCGATCCGCTCAGGCAACAACCCGTGGTCGTCCTCGAACCGCGCGACGGCGGCGATCTCCCGCTGGAGCGCCTCCATCTCTTCCCGCGAAGCCGACGGATCGGGGGTGAACTCGGGATGTGCGAGGTCGCTCGGGTCGAACGGCGCACCCGCGTTCGGGTCGGCGTCGGCCACGATCAGAACCGCCCACCGGGACCGCCCGGGCCGCGTGGTCCGCCAGGACCGCGAGTTACGGTCGGAATACCGCCGGCTCCACCCGCACGGTTCGCGAGGTCCTGGTTCATATTCCCGTAGATGAGTCCGATCGCAAATCCGATCAGGTGTGCGAGGTGGGCGATCCCGCCGACGCCGCCGGTGCCGGAGGCGACGACGAGCGCGACGGAGATCAGCGCGATCCCCCACGTGAGGAACTTCAGCTTCATCGGGATGATGAAGAACAAGAGGATCTCCAGGTTCGGCCGCCAGACGGTGAGCACGCCGAGGATGGCGAAGCCGGCACCGGAGGCCCCGAGCACGCCGGTCGTCGGTCCGCCGGTGACGATGGCGAACAGGACGTGACCCAAGCCCGCGGCCGCGCCCGCGACGATGAAGAAGCCGACGAACCGCTTCGAGCCGACCGCCCGCTCGACGAGCGGGCCGAAAAAGAAGATCACGATGCTGTTGGCGATGATGTGAAACAAGATCCCGGGATCGTGTGAGAAGACGGAGGTGACGAGCGTCCAGACGTTGCCCAACGCGTCCGAGCGGAGGACGAACAGATCGTTGTGAAGCTGGGGGCCGCCGACGCCCAGGGCGATCCACTGCGCGACGAAGGTGAGCCACATCGCCGCGAGGATGAGGTACGTGGCGTTCCCCCGGAAGTAGCTCACCAGCCCGCCGGTTCCCGTCTCCCGCGCGACCCGACGTTTGACGCGGCCCGTGACGCCGTCGGCGGTACCGCCGGCGTCTCGGGGGTCATTCACCGAGTCGTCGAACCCGCTATCGAAGACGCCGCCGGGGTCGTTCCACTCGCTCAGCCCCGGACAGTCGTGGTTCTCCGGGAGTCGGTGCTCCCCACAGAAGGTTTTCCCGCAGCGTCGACACTGATACGGGAGGTTCTCGTACTCCCCACACTCGTCGCACGTCGCCATTACCGACCCTTACGGGGGCGTTCCTAAAGCGGTTTGGCTCTCGGGACGTCGATCGAAGGCCTCACTCGGGGGCGTCCATGATTTAACTTCCAGCGCTCGAACGACCGCACGTCGAATGGCCCGGCAACGTGAACGGATCGTCCTCGCGCTCGTTGCCCTCGGCGGGTTCCTCCTGCTCCTTTCGACGCTCGCGGTTATCTATCCGCTTGGGACGGCCACGCCGCACGCCGACCTCCCCTCAGAGGAGCGCTTTTGGGTCGAGGACGTGGGCGGGGAAACCGACGGGGACGTGGATTCACACCACGTGACGGGGGAGATCGTCGTCGACGGGGAGTCCGCGTTGGCGTTCGAGGATCGAACCGATGCGGACGGAGCGCGGTACCAACGGATCGAAGACGACGGGGCCACCATCGAGCGATATCGGCCCGGATCAAACGCGACGGTTTATAAACGACACACGATCGATTCGACGGAGAACATCGACGAGAGGCGGGATCGGATCGTCGACGACGACGAACGCGACCTCCTCACGGAGGAGGCCGACGGCGACCGGGCCGTCCTCATCGTCGCGAAGGAGGCGTCCGACCCTTCGACCGCCTTCGCCAACCCGGCGGCGGTGGTCGTACGGAGCCTCCATCTCGTCGCGTACGAGCCCATGGACGACGAAGCCAACGACGACGAGCGACAGAGCGGCGACGAGCGACAGAGCGGCGACGGATCCGCAGGCGACACCCTCGAACCGCGGTCGGGGTGGTATGAGGGTGCCGAGACGTATCGCGTCACGGACGCGGCCGGGTCGGTGACCGTCGACCCCGAAACGAACGAAGTGCAGACGGCCTCGGTGACGTGGGAGGTGACGAACCCCGCGGGCTCGTACGCCCAGTATCTCGGCGTCCGGATGACGACATCAGCGCCGATGACACAGGAAATCTCGTTCGAGGCGAGGTCAGAGCGGTCATCGGTGGATCAGCCAGAGTGGGTGCCGGACTGATCGACACAGGATAACGCGGCGAGGGCGCACCGCGGTTAGGCCTCCTTTTCAAGCACATACTGGAGGACCACTGTCGGCAGCAGGACGCCGACGACGAAGAGCACGCCGACGAGCACGACGAACGGAAGCGCCGTGAACGTCCACAACACGAGATACAGCCCCATCGCGAGGAACACACAGACCGCGATGGTGGCGTTCTCGCGGGATCGAACCGGTTCGGTTCGGATCAGTACGCTCATCGAGACGGCCAGCAACACGAGGATCGCGATGAGTGCGGCGTTGAACAGCTCCATCGAGTCGATCGCAAGCGCATAAAAGAGGCCGACGCCGGCGAGGACGTATGCGACTCCCAAGGCCGCCAAGGCGACCGTAGCGGTGCGGGAGCGATCCGTTGACGGGTTCGATGGCTGTGTCGTCATCGGGCTCACCGATCGGCGGTTCGTTCGCCCGCATCCTGTAGTTTGCCGTAGACATGTCTGACGGGTGGTCTCATCGAACACAGCCATCCCCACTGAGAATGTGTTGCCGCGATCGGCCGACGTCGGTTATCCACTCACGCCGGCCCGTGCCCGCCGCGAAGCTCGTCGACGAGCGTTCGGAGCGTCGCGAGTGAGTACTGTCCGGGCGCGGTCGCGTCCGCCGGGTCCACCGGGGCGTAGCCGATCCGCGAGCCGTAGACGGGCGTCACCGCACGGGTGTGTCGTCCCTGCTCGCCCATACACATCGTCGCGACCGTGTGGCCGGCGGCGGTCGCCTTATGAGTCGCCTCCAACATCGCCAGCGCGTCCTCTGGGACCTCCGCGGTCGTCGCCAACTTGCCCACGTCGCCCTCGCTCGCGGCATCCGCGAGCAGGTCGACGAGCGTCCCGACCTCCGGGGTCGAACTAAAGTCGTGGACGGAGGCGATGATCGCGACGCCCTCATCGCGGGCCTCCTCGCGCAGCGCGGTCGCATGCGACTGCTCCCCATCCGGGGCGTTTCCGCGCAACGCCGCCAGCTCGATATCGACGGCGACGACCGCGTCGTGGACAAGCGCGTCCGAGAGATCCCCAAACCGCCCGAGGTCGCCCGCTTCGCCGCCCTCCCACTCCGCACGGTTGGTGACGATGAGCGGCAACGTCCCGTCGTACGCCTCAAGCCCGGCGAGCGGGTCGTCCGCGAGGTCCATCCGGTACTCAAGCACGTCCGCATCGTCCCGGGCGGCCGGCTCGTCCGTGAGGTCGGCGGTGGCAGCCGCGAGCACGAAGTCGTCGAACATGTCCGGCACTTCTCGCGGTGGCGATATAAAAGGCCGCGGACGGTCACTCGGCGCTGCCGTCGATGTCCCCTTCGCCGTCCAACGACCCACCTCGCCAGAACGCGATCGATATCACGAGCACGATCGCGCCGACGACGGCGACCGCGGCCGAAAAGAGGTCCCCGGCATCGAGGAAGCCCTCGATCCCAAGCGCCGCGATAGCAGTCCCGATAAACACCTGCGCGATCGCTCGGGTGCGAAGCCGCGTCAGGGTCCGTCCGCCAACCTCCCGTCCGACGAGAACGTCGCTGAACAGGTAGACGACGCCCGCGAGCGCACAGCCGGCGATCGCGAGGAGATACGCGATGCTCGCGCCGGCGACCCCGGTCGAACTCGCGATCCAGCCGGCACCGAAGATCAAAAACAGCCCGAGAAAGAGGTCACGCGATTGCATGGCTGGCGTGGAAAACGGACCGGGCCATCAAAACAGCGTCGTTCGATCGGCCCGCCGGCGCGGATCGCCTCGGATCGGCTTACGCGATAAGGCCTTCCTCGGCCTCAAGCAGCTCGTGATATCGGTTTCGGATGGTGACCTCGGAGATGTCGGCGACCTCCGAGACGGCCGCCTGCGTCGTCTTCTCGTTGGTGAGCAGGGCGGCGGCGTAGACGGCGGCCGCGGCGAGGCCGACCGGCGACTTGCCGGAGTGAACGCCCTTCTCCTTGGCGTTTCGGAGGAGCGATTTCGCGCGCATCTCGGACTCCTCGGAGAGGTCGAGGTCGCTCGCGAACCGGGGGACGTACTGTTCGGGGTCGGCGGGTTTCACTTCGAGTTTGAGCTCGCGGACGACGTAGCGGTACGTCCGGGCGATCTCCGCCTTCTCGACGCGCGAGACGTCGGCGATCTCATCGAGCGAGCGTGGAACGCCGGCCATCCGCGCGGCGGCGTAGACACACGAGGTCGAGACGCCTTCGATGGAGCGCCCGGGGAGAAGGTCCTCATCGAGCGCGCGCCGGTAGATCACGGAGGCGGTCTCACGGACGTTGTCCGGAAGGCCGAGCGCGCTCGCCATGCGGTCGATCTCGCCGAGCGCCTGCTTGAGGTTGCGCTCCTTGGAGTCGCGCGTGCGGAACCGCTCGTTCCACTTGCGGAGCCGCTGCATCTTCTGGCGCTGTCGTGCGCCGAGCGATCGGCCGTAGGCGTCCTTGTCGCGCCAGTCGATGTTCGTCGAGAGCCCCTTGTCGTGCATCGTGTTCGTCGTCGGCGCGCCGACGCGGGACTTTTTGTCCTTCTCGCGGGAGTCGAACGCGCGCCACTCCGGCCCGCGGTCGACGGAGTCCGCCTCGACGACCAGTCCGCAGTCGGCACAGACGCTCTCGCCGTGTTCCTCGTCGTTGATGACCTGGCCGTCACACTCGGGACAGGAGAGCCCCGCGTTCGTTCGTTCCGATTCCTTCGCCGGTTCCTGACGGGAGCGACTCCCCCGTAGATGCATTCGTTCGCTCATAGCGGTGAGACCCCCGGTAACTGAACGCGCCCGAGGATGGTCTTACATTCCGGTCACGGGAAAAATACATAAAAGGCTCGAAATACGTCGGCGAGTGGTCGACGGAATCCTCATGGTACTGCACGGTCGTACACGGTTCTCGACGTCGGTCGTCGGCAGGGCTCCCGATCGGCTCCCCCGGTGTCGCCGGCGATGGCCCCCGCGACACGGTCGAGCGAAAGGTTTGGGTCGGATCGGCACTGACCGAACGTATGGATCCGCCTCGGGTCGTCTCGCTCGCGCCGAGCGCGACCGCCACCCTCAACGCGCTGGACGCCGCGGACCTCCTCGTCGGGATCACCCATCACTGCACGACGGGTTCGGGCGCGGGCGCGGCACACGACACGGAGCCGACGGCGGTCGGCGGCTGGATCACCCCGGATCTCGACCGTGTCGCCGAACTCGACCCGGATCTCGTCTGCACGAGCGACGGGCTGCAGGCCGATATCGCCGCCGACTGCCGGGAGCGTGGTTGGCGCGTGAGCCACGCGGAGCCAACGACCCTCGCGGACGTGCTGGACCGATTTGCTGACCTCGCAGGGACGATCGGCCGGGATGCCGCGGGTGCCACACTGGTTGCGGACGCGACGCGCCGGCTGGAGACGGTGGCTGCAGCCGTCGACGGATCGACGGCTCCCCGCCCGGTCGTCTACTGTGAGGAGTGGTCGGACCCCCCGATGGCCGCCGGCAACTGGGTTCCGGACGCGGTCCGGGCCGCCGGCGGCCGTTACCCCTTCGTCGAGGCCGGCGAGCGCTCACGCGAGGTCGACCCGAGCACGGTCGAGGCCGCCGACCCCGATCACGTCGTCCTCCACGTCTGTGGGCATGGCGACCGGGTCGACCCGGCGACCGTCAACGAGCGCGGATGGGCGATCGACGCCCCCGTTCACGTCCTCGACGACTCGCTTTTGAACCAGCCGAGTCCCGCGCTGATCGACGGGATCGAACGGCTCGCCGCGCTCTTCCATCCCGAGGCCTTTTCGTGAGCCGGATCCGTTCATCGAGCCAATGAAGCGGCGATCGGGGACGGTTCGGATCGGCGTCGGCAGCGGGAACCCGGTCAAACGGCGCGCGGTCGAACTCGCAATCGGGGAAGAACTCGGGGCGGGGGGCGACACGGGCATCACCGTCGAGTCGGTCGCCGTCGACTCGGGCGTGAGCGAACAGCCGACCGGTCACGAGGAAACCATCACGGGTGCGCGGAACCGGGCCGCGGCGGTCCATGACGCCGGCGATACGGACGCGGATCGGTTCGATTTCGCCGTGGGTATCGAGGGTGGGGTGGCACGGTTCCCCGGCGTCGAGGGACGCTTTCTGGTCATGTGGGCCGCCGTCGACGACGGAGAACGGGTTGAGGTCGGTTCCGGCCCGGCTCTGCGGCTCCCCGACGATGTCGCCGCACGGATCAACGCGGGCGAGGAACTCGGCCCGGTGATGGACGAACGGCTGGGGACCGATGGCATCGCGGAGCGGGGCGGGGCGGCCGCCGCGCTCACCGACGGTCGACTGACCAGAGCGGGTGCGCTGTCGAGCGCCGTCGCCGGCGCGTTGGGACCGTTCGTCTCCACAGAATATACACCATCGCCACCGTAACCGTTCATCAACGGGGACCGCGGCGTACCGATCAGGCTGTTTCCGACTCCTTACGCTCGTCGTACCGCGCGACGGCACGGTCGGCGCGTTTCGAGATCCCGTTCGGGTTTCGTGCGGGCGACCGGTCGTTCGCGCGGGCGATCATGCCATCGGAGATCCCGGTCACGATACCGAGGACGACGTCCCGGCCGTTCCCGGCCCAACTTGAGGGGGTCGCGTCGCCGCGGACGACCTCGCGGGCGACGCCGATCGCGTCGCTCACGGCGTGTGAGGCGGTCCGTAAGAGGACGCCGGGACGGATCCCGTAGTTCTTGAGCAGACGATACGAGAGCGCGCGGTACTTCCATCCCCAGTCGCGGGCTTCGCGGCCGCCGTCGGCGGCGGTTTGGGTCGACGGCTCGACGGTCGCGGACATCTCCGGCTCCCAGACGACCTCGCGGTCGATGCCCGCGAGTCGATGGGCGGCGTCGCGCGCGCCGCCGGTGTGGAGATACTCGTCGAACCCGTCGAGGTCGGAGAGCGCCTCGCGCCGAAACGCGACGTTCCCGCCGGCGAAGTAGGTCACCTCACGTCGCGCGATCCGCCTGCGTTCGGGTCCGTCCGCCGCCGGATCGTCGACTGTTGCCGTGTCGGATGCGTCCGCATGATTCGAGTCGGGGACACCGGCCGTGCCGTCTAGACCGGCCGTGTCGGGCGCGGCCGCGTCGTTGGAGGCAGGTCCCCTGACCGGCCCGGTGACGACGTCACCGGTGTCGAGGCCGGCCGTAACCGCCGCGTACCACGACGGGTCGATCCGCGTGTCGTAATCGACGAGCGCGATGACGTCGCCGGTGGCGACCTCGATGCCGGCGTTGCGCGCGACGTTGACGGTCCGGTCGGAGACCTCAACCAACACGTCGACGTCGGTGCGATCGCGTACCATCCCGGTAGTGCCGTCCGCGGAGGGACCGTTTACCACGATCACCTCCGCACCCGGTGCGTTCGCCGCCAGCGCGTCGAGGCAGGCGGCCAGTTGGTCCCGCCCGTTCAGCGTCGGGACGACGACCGAGAGGTCCATACGTGCCCGCAATGGTCCGGAGACCTAAAAAGGGCCCCGTATGTCTGTGGATCGCTGCGGGAGGGGAGCCGGCGGCTGAGCCGCTTCGCGCCCCTGACCGGGAGGGGGATCAGACGGTCAGGAAGTAGACCTGCTTGCGGGCGTCTTTGAAGCTATATCGTGACTCGACGAGTCCTTCCTCCTCCAGCCGGTTGAGCGCGTATCTGACGGTTCGGTCCGGCAGCAACGATTCCTCGGCGAGCCCGCCCTGCGAGAGCGGCGCCTCACCCTCCAACACTTTCGCAACGAGTTTCGCGCTCGGCGGAAGTTCACGGAGCCGGTCGCGGAACTCATTCTCCGACAACTGCCCTTCCTCCGGGCTCCCTACTGGACTGGTACTCATCGTTGAGGGAATCCAAGCGGCGGATGGTAAAGGTTGGCTACATATGGGCCAATCCAATAGTGATTATATAAGGAAATAATATCACCTGTCGGTCGGATTTGATACCGATCGATCAACAAATTCTCGATCCGATGCCACGTATCGCCACTGACGGTCGTCGGTGGCCGCCGTTCTCGGGCCCACCGGTCGCTCTCCGCCGGCGTCGGTCGGCGTCGGTCGCATCCAGTACGGTTTTGTGAGTCGGGCGATGATCCGGAGTAACGTGAAGGGACAGGACTGGTATCAGGCCGACGCGGTCGCGGAGGAGTACGACGACGTTCGGTTCTCCGGCGGCGGGGTGCTCATCGACCGGCGCGAGAAGGAAGCCGTCCTCTCCGCGCTCGGCCCGATCGAGGAGGGGCAACGCGTGTTGGAGGTCGCCTGCGGGACCGGCCGGTTCACGACGATGCTCGCCGATCAGGGCGCCGACATCATCGGGCTCGACATCTCCCGGGAGATGCTTGAGCAGGGACGTGAAAAGGCGGCGGCAGCGGGGCTTTCGGGCACCGTGGAGTTCATGCGTGGGGACGCCTCGCGGCTCCCGTTCCCGGACGACCACTTCGATTCGGTCGTCGCGATGCGGTTTTTCCACCTCATGGACGACCCCGATCCGTTCATCACGGAGCTGCGACGGGTCAGCAAGGATCAGGTGTTCTTCGATACGTTCAACCGACGGAGCCTCCGGCTCTTTTATACCTGGCTCCTCCCGATGGGCTCGCGGCTCTACTCCGAACGCCAGGTCGTCGAGATGTTGCGGGCCGCCGACCTCACGCTCGCGAACGAGGAGCACGACTTCGTGTTGCCCTACGGCTTTTATCGTGAGCTTCCCGGCCCCGTCGCGAAGCCGTTCCGTCTCGTCGACGAGCTGATCGGAAACACGATCCCGGGCGACTACGTCGCGTCCGTCTCCTACTGGGACGCGCGGATCTCGATAGACGACGGATCGGCCGAGGAGTGACCGGCGGAAAAAGACGGCGACCGACTCAGATCGTCTCCTCGACGATCTCGCCGACCGCGAAGTTCGATTTGACCTCGGTCACCTCGATCTTTACCTGCTCGCCGACCTCCCCGCCGGGGACGATGATCACGTAGCCGCGCTCGACGCGGGCGATGCCGTCGCCCTGCTTGCCGAGGTCCTCGATCTCGACGTATCGCATCTCCCCCGGTTCGACGGGTGGTTGCGGACCGTCGGCAGTAGTCGTCGTGGACCGGTCGCCGTCGACGGAGTCGCCCGCCTCGTCCGAACGGGCGATGAGCGCGACGCGATACGTCTCGCCGGGCTCGACCGCGCCGGTTTCGATCTCCCGGCGGGGTATCTCGACGACGTATCCGTCGTCGTCCTCGCGAACTTCGGCACTGAACAGACAAAGGAGCTTCTCGGAGATTTCCATCGTAGACTCCACCTGATGTGGGAGGCGGTTCGATATAGCTCTACCGCAGACGTACACCCGCAGCGGGCGATCGAGCCGGCCACAGTCCGCCACGCCACGTGACAACTGGAACGACGCTCGGCGGACGCCACGTGACAACTGGAACGACGCTCGGCGGAACACCGGAGCATCACTTCACGGGATCGATCGGGGTACCGTCCGCCCGCTTCGGTCCCTCGGAGTCGAAGACGACGACGTCCGCGTCGCTTTCGGCTCCCACCCGCGGGTCGTATCGATCCCGAACGCCGATCGCCTCCTCCAGCTCACGGATCGCCCGTCGTTTGAGTTGGGCGGCGAACTCCTCGGCTTCCGCCCGGTCGATCGCCCGTCCGAGCCCCTCACACTCGTGAGCCCTGACCATGCCGACCGAATCGACCGGCTCGCCCATCGGCTGGCTCGTGCCGCCGAGCGCGACGCTGAACGGGTAGGTCCGGCAGACGAGTGGGCGATCCTCATGGACGGTACAGGCCCCCTGCCCGTCCGTCTCGGTATAAAAGGTGCAGTCGCCGCAGTCGTCGACGGCGAGCGCCCACTCGAAGGTCTCACCGGCGACGTCGCCGGCGGCGGTCCCGTGTAACCCGTAGGGCATCGGCCGCGCCACGTCCCGCCAGTCGTACGGGTCGCCGTCGACGGCTGCCGTCCCCATCAGGTCACGGACTTCGTCCGGAAAGACCGTCGCGGTATGCGGTTCACGTTCGGTTGGATCGTGACAGCCGTCGCCGTGTTCGTCGCGCTCGCCCGTCTCGGTCGCTCCGTCGCCTTCCTGCACGCTTTCGGGGTCGGCCCCAGGGTCATATCCCTTACAACACGCCCCGCAACGGGTACACTCGAAACCGATCGACTCGATGGCGTCCGCGAGGGCGTCGACGTCGAGGTCGCGTGCGCGGGCCAACTCGGCTTCGAGCGACTCCATACCGTCCATCGGAGCCGAACGACCTAAAGCGATCCGCGACGACCGCCGACCCGTTGCGGGCGGTCGAAACCGTCGTATAACCGCCGACCGTCCCACAGGTATGACCGGCGACCGTCTCACGGAGGAGATACGGGCGAGGGGACACGAGAACGTCACCGCCGAGCACGCGAGCACGTTCGAGTTCACGACCGACGGCTGGCTCACGCCCGCCGGCGACTGTATTCTCGCGGTCGACGCCGATCGGACGCCGCGGGACTTCGCCCCCGAATTTAAAAACGCATGCCGCGACCCTGCGGCGACGATCACGGCCACGATCGTCGTCGAGACGTCCGAAGGGACCCACGAGGAGGCGATCGTCGGCCGTGGCGACCCGGACTTGACGCTGCTCGATGACCGCTCCATGGTCGGGCGCACGAGCGATTACACCGACGACGAGCGGACGATCCTCGTGGAGGCCGACAAGGCGGCGGCCGACCTCGACCGCGACCTCGTCGCCGCGCTCGCGGAGGGTGGAGACGCGACGCTTCGTCTTACCGTCGAGCGGTGAGATGGGTCCATCAGCTGCACCTATAACCGACGCGGAAACGGCGACCCCGCCGCTACGCTCTTGTGGGTGTGTGCCGATCGGACGCCCATGACGGAGCACGCCGACGAGAGCGAAGCGGTGCGCGAGGCGATCCTCGAGGCCGCCGATCGGATCGAGGAGAAGAGGACATACCTCACGGACCTCGACTCCGCGATCGGCGACGCCGACCACGGGGCCAACATGGCGCGTGGCTTCGGGGCCGTCGCCGAGCGGGTCGAAGGGATGGACGACGCCGACCCCGCCGAGATCGTCAAAACCGTCGGGACGACGATCATCTCGGAGGTCGGCGGGGCGGCGGGGCCGTTATACGGCGGGTCGATCATGAGCGCGAGCACGGCACTCGCCGACGGCGTCACCGCGGAGACGACCGTCGCGTTCGCGGAGGCGTACCTCGAAAAGCTCACCGACCGCGGCGGCGCGCGCGTCGGCGACAAGACGATGGTCGACGCGCTCACGCCGGCGGTCCATACGTATAAAAAGTCGATCGAGATCGACGGGCTCCCGCCGGTGGAGGCACTTGCGAAGGCCGTCGATGCCGCCGAGCGCGGCGTCGCCTACACGGTGCCGCTCCGGGCGCGGAAGGGACGCGCGTCGTATCTCGACTGGCGGTCCGTCGGCCATCAGGATCCGGGCGCGACGAGCACGCTGATCCTCGCGGAGGCGATCCTCGACGTCGCGGTCGAGCATCTCGATGGCGACGTCGAGCGCGACGCCCGCGACCCCGCCGTCATCAGGGCCGAGGAGGAGGGACTGGACCTCGCGGAGGCCGTTGAAGACGAACCCGAGGGGGCGGAGTGATGGTGGGGTTAGTCGTCGTCTCCCACAGCCGCGACGCCGCGGCGGGTATCGTCGAGGTAGCCGCACAGATGGCCGGCGAGGACGCCCCGATCGTCGCGGCCGGCGGCGGACCGGACGGGGGAATCGGCACCTCCGCACCGAGGATCGAGTCGGCGATCGAGGAGGCGGACGACGGCGACGGCGTCGCCGTCCTCGTCGACCTCGGCAGCGCCGTCATGAACGCCGAACTCGCCATCGAAACGGGCGATGTGACCGCGCGGATCGCCGACGCGCCCGTGCTTGAGGGGGCCGTCGAGGCCGCAGTCGCCGCCACGGCACCCGACGCGTCCCTCGATGACGTCGTCGCGATCGCGGAGGGAGCCTACGACAGTCGGAAGCTCTGAGGTGGAGATAAGAGGACGAATGGTCGACTGACACCGCGTGGGCGACGTCCGGCTCAGTCCGGAGAGAGCATGGATCGGATCTGTGCCGGTGTCTCCGCATCGAGCGCCGCCTCCGCGGTCGAACGCGCCTCATCGTCGTCGATCGCAGTCACGGCCGCCTTCACGGCAGGGACGGCGGGTGCGGCCATACTCAGTTCCTCGACCCCGAGTCCGACGAGCAGCCGCGTCAGATCCGGATCGGCGGCCATCTCCCCGCAGACGCCGACCCACGCGTCCTCCTCGCGCGCGCCGCGGACCGTCCGGTCGATGGCGCGGAGGACGGCCGGCTGGAGCGGGTCCGCGAGCGACGAGACGGCGTCCACGTCGCGTTGGGCGGCCATCACGTAGCCGGAGAGGTCGTTCGTGCCGATGGAGAGGAACGAGACCCGACGGGCGAGCGCCGCGGCCGAGAGGGCCGCCGCCGGCGTCTCCACCATCACGCCGAGTTCGGGACGGGCGCACTCGACGCCCTCGGTACGGAGTCCATCGAGCACGTCGTCGAGGACCGCGATCGCCTCCTCGAGCTCGCCCGGCGTCGACACCAATGGAAACATCACCGCGAGCGGACCGCCCGCGGCCGCCCGGCAACAAGCGCGAAGCTGTGTCTCGAAGAGGGCACGCCCCGGCCCGAGCGAGAAGCGGATCCCGCGGACGCCGAGGAAGCCGTTCTCGATCGGGTCGAGGTCGAGATAGGGGACGTCCTTGTCGCCGCCGACGTCGAGCGTCCGGACGATCACGCGGTCGGGCGGTTCGTGCGGGTCGGCGTCCTCATGGTCGCCCCCGACAGGTTCGGTGAACGCCGCCAGCGCGTCCCGATACGCCCCGTACTGTTCGTCCTCGTCGGGCGGGGCGTCGCGATCGAGAAAGAGGAACTCGGTTCGAAAGAGGCCGACGCCGTCCGCCCCCCGCTCCGCAGCCGCGCGTGCCTCCGCGGCCGATCCGATATTCGCCGCGACCTCCACCGCGGTTCCATCGCTGGTGGTCACCCGATCGTGGATGACCGGCGGCCCGTCGGTCGATTCGAGCCGTTCTCGAACGTCGAGATCCGGGTCGATGTGAACGGTCCCCGTGGCGGCGTCGACACCGACGGTCGCCCCGTCGTCGACGGATCGAAGGTCCTCGCCGACCCCGACGACCGCCGGGATCCCCATCGAGCGGAGGAGGATCGCGGCGTGGGCGGTGCCGCCACCGAGGACCGTCGCGACCCCCGCGACACGGTCCGGGTCGAGTCGCGTGACCTCGCTCGGGGTGAGCCGCGTCGCGAGAACGACCGCGCCGTCGGGCGGGCCGTCGGTCACGTCCGTGTCCGAAAGCTCGCGGAGCAGACGGTCACGGACATCCCGGAGATCGTCGGCGCGCTCGGCCATGCGCCCCTCCATCGCCTCGAACGTCTCGATGTGACCGGCGAAGGCGTCGCGGACGGCGTGGGGGGCCGGACGCCCCGTTTCGATCGCCTCGGCCACGGCCGATTCGATGGCGGGGTCGGTGAGGAACTCGACGTGCGCGTCGAAGACCGCCGCCTCCTCCTCGCCGACCTCCCTCGCGGTCCGGTCACGCTCGCGAGTCAGGGCTGCGCGAACCGCCTCGCGTGCCGTCTCGAATCGATCGCGTTCGTTCGACGGATCGACCGTCCCCGGGTCCGGCGGGCTGGAGAGATCGGCCGGGTCGCTGTCGTCGAGCCACCACGCGGTCCCGACGCCGGTGGCGGCGGTGACCCCGGTACCGTCGAGCTGGCGGCTCATGTGTCGTCGGCACCGTCACCGTCCGTTTCCGACTCGGAGTCACCATCTCCATCTTCGACGGACTCCGTCAGGATCGACTCGATGGCGTCAAGGGCCGCCTCGGCGTCGGAGCCCTCCGCCACGACCCGGACGCGTTCACCCTGTTTCACGTTGAGCCCCGTCACGCCGAGCATGCTCGTCGCGCTCGCGGGCGGGGCGTCGCCGTCGATCGCCTCAAGCGTCACCGCCGCGTCGAAGCCGTTTGCTGTCCGTACGACCTGTGAGGCGGGCCTCGCGTGCAACCCGGCCTCCGGGACGACCCGCACGATGCGTTCCATGCGCCGGCAACGACCCGACGGGTGGAAAACGTTGCCCACGGCGAGCTGGTTGTGGACGTCCCACGAATCCACTCACTCCTCGGGGAGATCCACGCCCTTCGGGTCGTTCCACTCGTTCTCGTTCTCCTCGCGCTCCGTCCCGGCGGGCCCGAGCGGCTTCTCGCCCCGTCGGGATTCGTGGATGGCGAACGGAGCCTCCCCGCCCGCATAGGGGTCCTCGGACGGGTCATAGTCCTGCTCGCCGCGCTCGAAGAGGTACGCAAAGAAGCCGAAAAACGGGATGAAGAAGGCGATAGCGGCCCACTTGCGCGGGTTCATCCCGTTTTTGGGCGCGTCGACGTAGACGTAGGCCGCGAAGCCGACGAGCCAGAGGAGCGGGAGCCCGATCAGGATTCCGAGGATCAGGAGGTCCATACCCTCGCTATGGGGAGGAGTCGCCTAAATCCTCGGTCGGGGCGGAGCACCGAGTGTGCGTCCGTTTTCGGAACAGATCCAACCACTGACCGGAGAGCACAACGGCTGCTGCGTTGGAACACAGGCCGACCGAGGCAAAACGCATCGGACAGGCACGCTTTTTTGCCCCCAGACACCACGACAACCCATGACACCAATCAACACGGTCGACGCCGCCGTCGACGACCGCTTTGAGGAGTACGTTGCCGATCTCACGCGGCTCGTCTCCCAGCCCTCGATCAGCGCGACCGGCGAGGGCATCCGCGAGTGTGCAGAGCTGCTGCGGTCATTGACGGCGGAATACGGCTTCGATACGGCCGAGATCGTCGAGACGAGCGGCCATCCAGCGGTGATCGCCCACGCCTTCGTTGACAACGACCCCGATAACGACGCGCCGACCGTCCTCGTCTACGGCCACTACGACGTCCAGCCGGTGGTGCCGGCCGAGTGGACCGATCCGCCCTTCGAGCCGACCCGTCGGGAGATCGACGGGCGGGAGTACCTCTACGGACGCGGGACCGTCGACAACAAGGGACAGCACGTCGCGTATCTCGCGGCCGTCGAGACGTTGCGGGAGACGGTCGGGCTGCCGGTCAACGTGACGTTGCTGCTCGACGGCGAGGAGGAGAGCGGGAGTCCCAATCTCATGGAGGTGGTCGAGGCGCGCGAGTCGGCGCTTCGTGCGGACGTCTCGATCAACTCGGACGGCCCGGTCGATGAGTCCGGTCGACCGACCGTCGTCTTCGGGAACCGCGGAATCCTGATCGTCGAGGTGAGCGTCCGGGGCCCGAACGGCGACCTTCATTCCGGCCACTACGGCGGGGCGATCCCGAACCCCGCGCGGGAACTCACGCGACTGTTGGGCACGATGTATGCCGATGACGGCCGGATCGCCATCGACGGCTTCTACGATGACATCGAACCGATCACGGAGACGGACCGCGATCTCATCGCGGCCATCGAACCCGATATCGACGAACTCACCGCGAAGCTGGGGGTCGGCGACCTCGAGGACGGTCCGGGAGAAACCGTCCTTGAAAAGACGTTGTACTACCCGACGCTCAACATCAACGGCCTCGCGGGTGGCCACGTCGAGGAGGGGTACAAGACGATCGTTCCCTCGACGGCGAGCGCGACCATCGACGCTCGGCTGGTGGTCGATCAGACGCCCGACGGCGTCTTCGATCGGATCGCGGCGCACGTCGAACGCCACGCCGACGATCGGTTCGAGACGACCCTGACACGCCACGGGGAGATGGATCCGACGCGGACGCCCGTCGACTCGCCGTATCGGAAACCGCTCGTCGATGCGGTGGCCGAGGGATGGGGCGCGGAGCCCGTCGTCAAGCCGCTCAGCGGCGGCTCCGCGCCGTATGCCCTGTTCACGGACGTTCTCGGGCTTCCGCACGTCAGCATTCCACACGGACAGCGGGACAACAACCAGCACTCCGCGGACGAACACTACGCGCTCGATCACTTCAAAAAGGGTATCCGGACGAGTACGCGCGTGCTACGGGCGGTCGCGACGGCGGCCGATGAGGATCGGAAGGACGGGGCGGATGCGGGTGAGTCCCGCTAACACCGTCCCGTTCACGGAGCCGGAGGGGAGCAACTGGGATCAGTCCCAGAACGACTGCGTCCGCGCGTATTCGCGTTCCTGACGCAACACGTCCCGGTAGAACTCGTCTTCATCTTCACGTAGGTTGTTGATTATCCGGGCGGCGTTGTGCGGGCCGACCCCGCGCGCGGCCATCGCGATGACGGCCCGCTTGCCGTGCCCCTGCACCAGGCTCGCGGACCGATGCGCCCGCTTCGCCAGTCGCTCCTCCTCCTCGTCGCGGTCGCCGGCACGCACGGCATCGACGCTCTCCTCGTCCCACGGGTTCAACGCGGCGACCCTCGTGGAGCCGCAGTCGGGACACTCGGGTTGCTCGCGGACACGCCGGACCTTCGTCTTCTGCGTCCAGTCCAGACAGTGCAGGCACGCGAGCAGGACGTGATCGTTTCGGATCCGCTCGCGCACCGTCTCGATCACGTCGGCGTCGGCGTTCTCGGGGACGAGGAACTCCACGCCCGCCGAGCGTCCCGCCGTCCCGATCGGCGTCCGTTCGCGGGCCGTCTCGATGGCGACCGTCCCATCACGAATCGCTTCGAGGAGCGCCGCCGTCTCCGGCACGTCGAGGTCGGTGTGAAACACCTCCCGAAGCGCCTCCTCGTGGATCGGCGTCCCCTCGAGCGCCGCGAGCAGGCGGTCGCCGCCGAACCGACCGCGACCCTCCCGATAGCGCTTGACCGTCCCGAACTTCGCGGCGACCTGTGCCAGCGTGAACTTCAGGGTGTCGGCGTCCCGCAGCGCCAGTTCGAGATACGCCTCCAGGTGGTCGGGGTCGGTCGTCTCCAACACCTCGCGGAACGTCTCGGGACCGACGCCCGCGGGCACCTCGAAGGTGATCCGGTAGGGATCGACATCCATCCCGACCGACGAGCCCGTGCGCTGGCCGACGAGCGCGGCGAGCAGCCGCGCGAGCGTCTCGTTGACCTCGTGGCCGAACGGCGCGTTGAGCGCGACGGTCCGCGCGGAGCCCTCGATCACCAGCCGCCCGTCGGTCGGGACGGGGTGGCCCGCCGCGACGTGGTCCACGGTCGCCGACAGGGCGGCCGCGACCGATCGGTCGTCCACGGGATAGCGGTCCGCGAGGTCGCCGGCGACCGCCTCGGGCGTGCTTCCCGCGTCGAGCGCGCTTGCGACCTCCCCGCGAAGGCTGCCGACCTCGCAGGCGACGGGCTTCGGGACGGGGATCTCCTGGCCGACCCACGAGGGGATCTCGCCGGCCGGATCCGCGATCGGCGTGACCGTTACCCGCTCCTCGTCGTCGTCGACCTCCGCGATGCGCCACATCTCGCCGCGCTGGATGAACGTCTCGCCCGGGCCGGCGAAGGTGCGGACGAACCGCTCATCGAGCGTCCCGATCCCCCGCCGCGAGGAGACGTCGTACACCTCGTAGGTCGACTCGTCGGGGATCATCGAGAGGTTCGCATAGAAGTACTGCCACGTCCCGCCCGACTTCGAGAGCGTGTCCGATTCCTCATCGAGCCAGAGCAGATGGTTGCCCGAGAGCTCGCGGACGACCTCCTGAAACGTCGGCTCCGTGAGGTCGCGGAACGGGTAGGCGTTCGTGATCGTCTCGTATACCTCGCGGGCATGAACCTCGTCCTCGTCCATGACGACCCCGACGATCTGGTTGGCGACGGTATCGAGGCTGGCGTGGTGGATGTTCGCGGGTTCGACGAGTCCCGCACGCGCCCGGCGAGCGATCGCCATCGCCTCAAGCGTGTCGTCGCCGCCCTGCGTGATCACCGTCCCGCGCGAGACCTGATCGCGGCGGTGACCCGCGCGGCCGACTCGCTGGAGGAGCCGGGCGACCTCACGCGGGCTGCCGTACTGGACGACGTGGTCGACGCTGCCGACGTCGATGCCGAGCTCCATCGAGGAGGTGCAGATGAGCCCGTCGAGGTCGCCGTTTTTAAAACGGTCCTCGACGTCGACCCGGACGTCCTTCGAGAGCGAGCCGTGGTGGAGTTCGATCTCGACGGGGGCGTCGCCTGTGCCGTCGGTGTTATTCTCTTCTTCGGCCTCCGCGAGCCGCTTGCAGTGCGCGCCGAGCGCCTCCGCGGTCTGCCGGGTGTTGACGAAAATTAACGTCGATTCGTGCTCGCGGACGATCTCGCGGATCGTCCGAACGTGGCTCGCGGTCGTCTCGTCCGTCGCGAGTTTCCCCGCGAGCGCCGAGTCGCGGTCGACGATTTCGGGGTCGAGCACGCGAACGTCCGCCTGCGACCCGGCGTCGACCTCGACCGTCTCGAATCGCCGGTCGCCCTCCCGATCCGGGTCGCGTCGACCGCCACCGACGAGGAACCGTCCCACCTCCTCCGGTGAACCGACGGTCGCGGAAAGCCCGATCCGTTGAAACGGGCCGGCGACCCGTCGGAGGCGTTCGAGCCCGACGGTCAGCTGTGCGCCCCGCTTCGCGGAGGCGAGTTCGTGGACCTCGTCGACCACGACGTGTTCGACGTCCGCAAGCGCGACCCGGAGCTTCGATCCCGTCAGGATCGCCTGCAGCGTCTCGGGCGTGGTGATCAACACGTCGGGCGGGTCGTCCGCCTGCTTGCCGCGTTCATATTGGCTCGTGTCGCCGTGACGGACGGCGATGTCGAGGTCGAGCCGGTCGCCCCACCAGTCGAGCCGATCCATCATGTCGCGGTTGAGCGCCCGCAACGGGGTGATGTACAGCGCGGAGATGCCCGGCCGCGGCGGGTGTCCGGTGGCGTCACGGGCGGCGACGATCGAATCGAGCACGGGCAACAGCGCGGTCTCCGTCTTGCCGGAGCCCGTCGGGGCGATGATGAGCGCGTTGCGGCCGGCCGCAAGCGGCGGGATCGCCTGCCGCTGTGGCGCCGTCGGCGTGGAGAAGCCACGCTCGGAGAGCGCCGCCCGGACGGTCGGCCCGAGGTGCGTGAACGCGTCCATCCCCGTGGTGTCCGACATCGACGACCCTTGGGCGCTCGGGCGATTAAGGGCGTCGGAGGGAGGCCGTGTGGCGATCCCTTTCGCCGCCGAAAGGTATTCGCCCGGGGAGCCGATACCGTCGGGCGTGAACCGCGAGTCGATCGTCACCCTCCTCCTCGCCCTCCTCGTGGTCGTCGCGCTCGGCGTCGCGGCCGCGACGCTCGACACCGCGGTGACGACGAACGGCGGCGGCTTCGGCGGCGGCGAAACGCCCGAGGGAGCCGTCGGGGAGGACGCCGCCGATGAGACCGGGCTGGGCGCCGAGCCCGGCGGCTCGACGGACTTCTCGTTCGGCGGGATCTGTTATCCGTGGCTCGCGGAGCCGCCGGCCATCCTCGTACTCCTCGCCCTGTTCACCGCGCTCGGCTGGCTCGCCCGCCGTGATACCGGCTCGCTGTTCGCCGGCACCGTCGTCGCCGTGACCGTCGCGCTCCCCGTCGGCCTTGTGTGGGCCTTCCTGGCGTTCTGCCCGGAACTGGAGATCGACCCGCAGATCAGCTTCGCCGACGGCGACGACGATGACGACGCGATCTTCGATCCCGGCGGCGGCGTGCCCGGGATCGGTGGGGACGGGGAGGCGGTCTCGACGCCGGAGGCGCTGTTTCTCCTCGTGGTCGTCGCCGCCCTGATCGTGAGCCTGCTCGCCCTGCTCGCGACCCGCGGCGACGACGAGGACGACGGCGTCCACGGCCAGCCGGACCACGAGGAGGGGGACACGACGACGCCGGACCTCGCCGCCGTCGGCCGGGCGGCGGGGGAAGCGGCCGACCGGATCGAATCCGGGGCTGCCGAAAACGAGGTGTATCGCGCGTGGCGGGAGATGACCGAGGTGCTCGACATCGACCGGCCGGCGTCCTCGACGCCCGGGGAGTTCGCCACGGCAGCGATCGACGCCGGCGTCCAACCCGAGCCGGTCGAGGAGCTGACGGCCGTCTTCGAACGGGTACGTTACGGCGGCGCGGATCCGACCGGCGATCGGGAGCATCGGGCCGTCGAAGCGCTCAGACGGATCGAGGCGACCCATGGGGAAGACGGTGAGAAGGCTCACACCCCTGAAAGAGGCGAGAAGCGACGTGACGACGGACAGGGAGGCGATCCCTGATGCGGTTGCGCGTCGCCGTCGGCGTGGCGACCGTTCTCGCCGGCTTCATCCTCCTGTTCGATCACGGACTCGCCGGGACGATCGCCTTCTCGACGGTCGCGGTCACCCTCGTCGGGGCGTTCGCCGTCGTCCAGGGGCTGCGATACGCGAACGCGCGTCGACGGGCGGAGCGACGCTCGCTCGATCCCGGCGAGCCCGAGCGACGGGTGCAGGCGGTCGTGCCCGGAACCGAGTTCGATTCGGATCTCACGCGTGCGATCGGGACCAGCCCCCGCCGATACGGGCTTCGAAAGCGACTGCGCGAGCGTGTTCGGGCGGTCGCCATCACCGCGACGGCTCGCGAGCGTAACTGCTCAACCGCACGCGCCGCGGACCTCGTCGCCACGGGCGAGTGGACCGACGATCCGGTCGCGGCGGCGTTTCTCTCCCCGGAGCGCACCGCGCCGATCGGCCATCGAATACGGACACGGCTGCTCGGCCGATCGACGTTTCGGGCGGGGGTTGAGGCGTCGATGGCGGCGATCCAGCGTGCGGATCCGCTGGACACAGGGTCGCTCGCCGATCCCGAGGCCACGACGGACGGCGCCGAGGCCGACGCCGGAAAACACACCACGGAGGCGGGATGACGGGATGAGCGAGCGAACCGTCGTCGAGGATGGGACGGACGAAGCCGGAGGGGGTTCGGGACGGACCGAGCGCGAGTCGATGTACCCCTTCGACACGGAGCGATGGGTGGGAATCGCCGGCGCGGCGCTCGTGCTGATCGCCGTCGGGGTGCTCACCACGCAACCGGGGCCGATACTCGTCGGTGCGGTCGGCGTCGGATACGGGCTTTATACGCGGTTCGGGGAGGCTCCCGAGGCGACGCTCGAGGTCGCCCGAACCGTGAGCGACGAGACCCCGGAACCCGGCGACGAGGTACGTGTTACCGTGCGTGTCACTCACGTCGGCGACACACGCATCGCCGATCTTCGGCTCATCGACGGCGTGCCCCCGGGATTGGAGGTGATCGAGGGCCCGGCTCGCTTCGCGACCGCGCTCGAACCGGGGGGGAGCGCGACGTTCAGCTACGCCGTTCGCGCGAGTCGCGGCGAGCACACGTGGGGGACGATGCGGGCGATCACCCGCAATCCCGCCGGGTCGCGGGAGCGCGAGACCCGTCTCGATCACGGGACGCGGATCGTCTGTACCCCCGAACTCACCGCGGGGAGCGACCTCCCGTTGCGGGGGCTGACGACGCAGTATCACGGGCGGGTGTCGACGAACGTCGGCGGCTCGGGCGTCGAGTTTTTCGCCACCCGCGAGTACCGTCGCGGCGATCCCCTCAAACGGATCGATTGGAACCGACGGGCCCGAACCGGCGAACTCGCCACGCTGGAGCTGCGCGAGGAGCGCGCCGCGACGGTCGTGTTGCTCATCGACGCCCGGGAGGAGGCGTACGTCGCGTCCGAACCGACGGCTGAGACGGCGGTCGAGGCGTCGATCGAGGCCGCCGGTCAGGCGTTCGGTGCGCTCCTCGATGCCGGCGACCGGGTGGGTGTCGCGACCCTCGGCGCGCCGGACTGTTGGCTCCCACCCGGAACCGGTACCTCCCACGCTGTCCGGGGTCGAAACGTACTCGCGACGGACCCCGCGCTCGCGCCGACGCCGGGCGAGGAGGTCTTTCATCCCTCGCTCTGGTTCCGTCGCTTTCGACGACGGCTTCCCACGGACGCACAGGTCCTCTTTTTCAGCCCGCTCGTCGATCGCTATCCGGCCACCGTCGCAAAGCGGATCGACGCGTACGGCCACCTCGTGACCGTCCTCTCCCCAAACGTGACGACACGGGGGACGCTCGGCGGACGACTCGTTGCCCACGAGCGACGCGAACGTGTCCGCGGGCTTCGTGGCGCGGGGATACGGACCATCGAGTGGGGAGACCGGTCGTTTCCGGTCGCCGTCGCGGGGGCGACCCGGCGGTGGTCACGATGAGCGCCGCGGGGGGATCGGAGAGTGAAGACGGCGTCGTGAACGACCGCACGGACGAGACACAGGGGACCGGAGAAGCGCGCGACGACCGACCGCCGCTTCTCGCGGTCGTCGTGGGGCTGCTTGCGGGCCTCGTCGCGTTTCTCGCGACGTTCCTTGCGGCACCGATCGGGGGTGCACTCGTCGGTCTGGGCGTGCTTGTGCTCTGGATCGGTGCCATGTTCGCCGCACCGAGACTGCTCACGTGGGCGGCCGCGCTGGGAGTCGCCGGGCTCGCACTCGCGGGCTATCTGGGGGCGGCCCCGGAGCCGCTCCTCGTCGCCGCCGTCGCGCTCGCGCTCGCATGGGACAGCACGGATCACGGCCTCTCGCTCGGGGAGCACGTCGGGCGGGATGGGGGGGCCAGCCGATCCGTGCTCGTTCACGCCGGGACGAACCTGCTCGTCGGGATCGGTTCTGTGGCGGTCGTCTACGGCACCTACGCGGTCGCGGCCGGCGGCCAACCGGTCGCCGCGCTCACGCTGTTGCTCTTCGGGGCCGTCGTGCTCATTTCGTTTTTCAGGTAGACGGATGGACACGCGGTCGAACACTTATGTGTCGCTGAGACAAACGATCGTTCGTGCCCTCCGAGACGAACGCCCCCGGAGCGGGGGCAGAACGCTGTCACGACTGTGGCGGGACGATCCCATCCGATGCCCGGTTCTGTCCCAGCTGCGGCGTCGTACGGGGCGGGAAGCGCCCGCCGGCGTACTGTGCGAACTGCGGGACTGGTTTCGGGCCGGACGACGCGTACTGTTCGCGGTGTGGCGAGCCGCGGTCGGCCACCGATGGGGAGCCGGCAACGGCCGAGAAGACACGAGGACGGTCCGGATCATCGGACGTGGCCGCCGACCACGACACCGACCGGGAGTACGACGCCTTTCGACGACGCGTCGCCCGGTACGTCGAGGCGGGCTGGGAGGTCCGCCGCGATCACGGCGACCGTGTCGAACTGGTCGACCGCGACGTCGGATCGATCCCGATCCACGTCCTGTTGCTGCTTTTTACCGGCGGGGTGGGCAACCTGCTGTACGGCTGGTATCACTACTCGATACTGGCGGAAACCCGCTACCTCTCGATGCACGATCCGGATCCGAGTTCCCCGGAGCGGATCGAGCCGGCTACCGCGAGTACTACGGAATCGACCGCCGTCGAAACCGTCTCCACGTACTTATTAAGCGGCCTGTTGCTGCTCGTCGGCGCGTTGCTCCTCGGGTTCTCCCTCGGTGGTGCAACCGCCATCAACGTGGGAACGGCGCTCGCGGTCGGCCTCGGGCTTGGATTCTTCCTCGTCGGGTTAGGCATCGCGCCGCCGGTCGAAGCGCGGCTCAAACGGCGGCATGGCCCGCGAGCGTTCGGCCGCCACCGAACCGTCGATCATCGTGTGATCCGTCCCGTCGAGCAGGTCGAGGAGCCGTGTGTCGTCTGTGGCGAGTCGTTTCGCGGCGGGCTTCTCCGCCGGCGACGGGACGAGACCGTCATCGCGGGGGTACCGATCAGAACCCACTCGATGCGGCACAACCACTACTGTGCCGAGTGTGCGCAAACGGAACTGTTCGATGACGACGACACCGTCGAGTTCGAGGGGGTCGAGGTCGACGAGCTAGGCCGGAATACCGATACGGAAGACGACGATGGCAACGTAGCGACGGAAGACGACGATGGCAACGTAGCGACGGAAGACGAGGGGAAGATGGAAAAAGAAGGGAATGGAGCGTTCGAGTGGTCGACGTCGAAATCGAAGTCGGAACACAGCGGACGTGAGTGAACCGGTGCAGGCGGGTGCGCCGCTTAGCTGAATTGAGGCGCTAAGCCCCCTTCCTCAGCGAGCGCTGACCGAATGGGAGGCGCGAGCAGGGAGGGGATACAGCGTTCACGAGAGCAAGCTCTCGTGCAGCCCATCGGAAACGCGAGCGTTTCTGAGGCCGTCCCCAGAAATCGGAGATTTCTGGTGTGCAAACGAGACGCAAAGCGTCTCGTCAACGCCGCACAGTTCTCATACACGATTCAGACGCCCGTCGAGTACCGCAGAATACCGGCGATGCCGCCGAAGGCGTCGAGCAGCTGTTCGCCCTTCTCGAAGTCCGTGGAGATGAACTTCGTCTCGGTCCCGCGCTGTTCGGCGATCGACATCAGGTGCTCGATGGCGTCCTCGCGGTCTTTCATTTCGGCCGGCTGCCCGCACTCGCTGCATTCGTGTTCGGGCGTCGAGTGTCGCGCGTCGACCACCTCGTACTCCTCGGTGCCGTCGGGACATTCGTAGACGACGACGTCCGAGCGGAGGTCCTCGGAGATGAGCAACCGGTCGACCGAGCCCATGATCAGGTTGCGACGTGTCTCATCGAACCCGTAGGTCGCCTTCTCGCCGGTGTGAAGGTTCTCGAAGAACTCGTCCATCTGCCGCTTGTCGTCGACGATCTCCTGATCGGCGAGCGCCTCGCTGCCGGAGTCGACGAGGTCTTTCAGTCCCGACTCGTCGGTGTAGGCCACGTCGAACTTGCCGAGGACCTTGTCCTGCAGCTCGTGGTGGAGATAGTCCCCGTCGAGGAACTCGTCTTTCGTCGGCGAGGGCCCGCCGACAAGGATCCCGTCCAGTTCGTGTCGCTTCGGGACGAAGAGGTCGTTCGCCATCCCCGCGACCTCCTGATAGAAGTTGTCGATCGCTTCGAGCCGGAGGCGGGCGAACCGCTGGGCGGACTGGCCACCTTTCCGCTGTTTGCCGGGGACGAGCGAGGAGGCGGATTTGACGGGCTCGACGCGTTTCCCCTTCAGCCAGCCGACGTTCGCCTCCCGTCGGTCGAGGACGATGAGCCCGAAGAGCCCCGAGTCCTCCAGCATGTGTTCGAGCGGCCCCGTGAGGAAGTTCGAATCGCAGTGATACCGGAACGAGACGATCGGTTCAGGTGGTGATTCGAGCGTCCGGGTGACCATCTCGGTCTGCCCGCCGCCGGAGTCCACCGCGCCGGAGAAGATCACCATGCCGTTGTCCGGCGGGAAGGTGTCGTAGTAGCGGAGGCGGTCCTTGATCGAGGTGAGCGCGTCCTGGACGTTCGTCCGGGTCTGTTTCGATTTGATGTTGGCGGCCTCGCTGTGCTCCTGGGTGACGTGGGCCACCACGTCCGAAATCTGTTTGTCCTCGGGAATGTAGATGGTGACGAGCTGCGTGCCGGAGCCCTCGAAATCGCGAAGCTCCTCGATAACCTTGCGGAACTCGTACTTCCGCCGGTCGTCGCTCGCCCCCTGTGCGTCGCTGCTCATTACCCCCTACTCGCCGCCCGGTTCGTAAGTAACCTTTGACCTCGGACCCGACGGGCGGATCTCAGAGGAGATAGGTCTCCTCGTCCTCGGCGAGGTCGATGAACTCGTCGGCGGCCTCGATCAGTTCCTCGGCCGCGGCGTTGCCGAACGCCATCACCTCGACACGAACGCCCTCGTGTCTGAGGTGTGAACAGAGCCGGGCGAAGTCGCCGTCGCCGGTACAGAGCACGACGGCGTCGACGTGGCTGGCGAGCGTGATCGCATCGAGGCTCATTCCCACGTCCCAGTCGGCCTTCTTCGAGCCGTCCGCGAAGGTCTTGATGTCCTTGATGCGTGTCTCGAAGCCGATGTCACGGAGCGCCTCGAAGAAGCTCCCCTCGTCCGGTGAATCCGCACGGATGACGTACGCGAGCGCGCGGACGAGCGCCCGGTCGCGAACCGCCTCCTCCAACAGCGCCGTGTAGTTGATCTTCCGCGAGTACGTGCTCTGTGAGGAGTGATAGAGGTTCTGTGAGTCGGTCAACACCGCGACGCGCTGGTCCGGATGGATCTCGGTCATACCCGTCCCTGCGTCGGACGGGCTTAGGCACTTGCGGATCGCCCGACCCTTGCTGAAGCGTGTTGATGTGACAGTGACCAGTTTTCATCGGGTGTAGTAATCGTTTTGCCGGGGACCCGCGAACGGCCGATATGACCGACTCATCGGAGACACCCGTTCGGTCGGACGGGCGCTCCACGTGGGCTCGTGAGGCGGCCGAACGGCTCGAACGAACCGATCGGACCGTCTCGCCGGTGATCTATCCGCCGGAGACGGATGCCTTCGACGGGCTCCACGTCTGGGACACCTGGCCGCTGCGAAATCGCGATGGCTCGCTCGCGGAGATCGATGGACATCGCGTGATCCTCGCGTTGACGGCGACGGACGACCTGCTTCCGGGCAAGCGTCACGACGTCGCCGCCATACACTACTTCCACTCGACCGACGGTCGGTCGTGGATCCACGGCGGACCGCTCTTCGATGGCGACGCCCTCGGCTCGCGCCAGTGGGCCGGCTCCGCGATGTATGAGGACGGCGCCGTCTACGCCTTTTATACCGCATCCGGCTTTCGCGGCGAGGAGGAGCTCACGTACACCCAGCGGATCGCGGGCGCGACCGGCGGCGAGGTGGTCGCCGTTAACGACGCCGACCTCCGGATCGAAGGCGAGTGGGACCACCGGATCCTCCTCGAACCCGACGGCGACCTGTACGAGCGGGAGGACCAGTCGCGTGGGATGACCTACACCTTCCGGGATCCGTGGTTCTTCGAGGACCCCGCCGACGGCGAGACGTACCTCGTCTTCGAGGCCAACACCCCGGTTCCGGAGGGGACAAATCCCTGCGACAGCGACCCCGTCGCCGCCGAGTTCAACGGGAGCATTGGGATCGCCCGATCGCCGACCGACGACCCGATGGCCTGGGAGCTCGAACCGCCCCTCTTGGACGCCGTCTGTGTCAATCAGGAGCTCGAACGGCCCCACCTCGTCGTCCGCGACGGGCAGTACTACCTTTTCATCTCCAGTCACCAGCACACCTTCGCACCCGGGATCGAGGGCTATGACGCCCTCTACGGCTTCGTCGCCGACGATCTCCGTGGCAAGTATCGGCCGCTCAACGGCCACGGGATGGTCGCGACGAATCCGGCGAACGCGCCGTTTCAGTCCTACTCGTGGACCGCTTACGACCACGGCGACGAGCTGCTCGTCGTGAGCTTCTTTAATTACTACGACTACGTCGGCGCGACCCTCGACGGCATCGCCGAACTCCCCGAATCCGAGCAGTTCAGACGGTTCGGCGGCACCCTCGCGCCGACCCTCCGGGTCGCCCTCGACGGCGACCGGACGACGGTTCTCGGCACGCTTCGACACGGCGACGTCCCGCTTCCGCGGGAGGCGCTTAAGGCGGTCGACCGGGGCGGTCGGCCACGGCTCGCGGGCGGACGGGGATCGTATCGCCGCTGAGACACGCCACCTCGGCACGGTCATCGATCGAGATCAGGCGGAGATGTAACCGACCCCTCCCTACTTCGCTCGGTCTTGCGACCTCGCTCGTTGAGGGTAGCGTGGGACCTCGGTCCCACGGACCATGCGAACGGCCCGAGGCGCTCCGTGCCTCGCTGTCCTCCCCGGCCTGCCCGCTTCGTGCTTCCGACCAGTCGGAAGACCTCGCTCCTTGAGGCCGGGGGCTCCGCCTCGAAACTGCTGATCGTGATCAGGACCGATCACGGACCAGCCGCGAGGCCGGGAAGCCGTACCGTTTCGCGTCGGTCGGCTCCCGTTCCGGTCGAAGCGAGTCGAGATAGACGACCTCGATGACGGGCTCGTGTGCGCCGTAGTCGGCGTTCGTTGGATAGTCGGCGATCGTTCGACCCTCCTCGGTCCGATACGAGTCCGCCCGGTGGGCGGTGACCGACACGACGATCAGTTGTTTGCCGGTCTCGCGATCGGTGACCGTCTCGCCCGGCTCGAAACCGTGGCGGGCACAGAGCTGCGGGCCGGTCGCCTCGAAGGCGACGAACGTCTCGTCGCCACAGGTCGCACAGATGCCGACGCGTTCGTCCGGCGCGGGGACGGAGCCGGCGGTCACCTCGATGGCGACCCGGCGCAGGTGTTTACACCGCGATCCGCGGATCGCGTGGTCGGGGCAGGTACAGGTACCAGTATCGAGGGCGACGACGTAGACGCCGCCGGCCGTCTCGACGACGTACCGTCGGTCACGGAGCGGTCGGACCGTCATCGGCTCGGTGTGTGCACGACGGCTCCGGCCGTCGCGATGTCCGTCCGCCGCGAACGGGGTGGGTTGAGCGGATGACGCGGGTGAGTTTCGTGTGTGCGTCATGGATGGCTGCGGGGCGGATCCCGCTTCACCTAAACGGAGGCGCTCGATACGCATAAGGATCCGGGTGAAACGGCCGGTTTCGGGCATTGATCGGGCCAGCGCAGGGGTTTCCGGGAGGTGTCGGCGGCCCCCCTTCGAAGCCCTTTTTAAGCGGCGACGGGAAGGCGCTTCCATGGAAATCGACGCGGAGCTCCGTCGGCAGATCACCGTCTCCATGCTGGCGGCGGCCGTCTTCATCGCCGGACTCATCGCGCTCGGGGTGACCTACGGCGAACCGGACGGCCTCCCGGAGGAGGGTGCGCTCGCGTTGCTCGGCCTGCTCACCGGCTTCGTTCTGTTGATGGCGCTCGTCGGGGCGTACCTGATCAGAACGAACGCCGCCGATGAGGCCGACGAGGAATAACCGTCGTCGCGCGTGCCCATGCAGGCAAAAGCGAGATCCGCCGATCACGCTAGCTCACCGCCCCGTTGTCCCCTCCAGCCGATTCATATCCGGCTGCCCCCTTCTCGTCGAGACCGGTGATCTCGAAACGGGCACCGCCAGCCTCGCCTTCGGTGACGGAGACGTCCCATCCGTGAGCGCTGACGATCTGGCTGACGATGCTCAGACCGAACCCGGTGCCCGACCGCGCCGTGGAATAGCCGGCGTCAAACACGTTGTCGCGCTTATGCTCGGGGATCCCAGGCCCCTCGTCTTCGATATAGAACCCATCGGGGAGTTCACCGACCCGCACGGTAACGTCCGAACCACCGTGTTCGATCGCGTTTCGCAGCAAGTTCTCTACCACTTGTGTTAGCCGCGGTTCATCCGCCCGGATCGTGGTCCCCCTCTCGAGTTCGACCGCGAGTGAGGCGTTTGCCGTCTCGACGGCCGTCCAGCTTCGTTCAACGAGCGAGGAAAGCTCGATCGGTTCGGTATCGGTGACGATCTCCCCCTGTCGAGCGAGCGTCAAGAGATCGTCGATAAGCGTCTTCATTCGATCGAGGGCGGCTTCGACGTGAGACAAGTGTTCGTTGTCGCACGCGTCCTTCGCGAGCTGGAGTCGTCCTGCAGCGACATTGAGCGGGTTACGGAGGTCATGGGACACAACGCCGGCGAATTCGTTGAGGCGGTCGTTCTGGCGCCGCAGTTCGTGGATATGCTTCCTCCGCTCGGTCACGTCCCGCTGCGTGCCGAGATATCGGATCAGATCGCCTGCACCGTCGTAAACCGGCACGACGGTCAACTCGTTCCAGAACGGGGTCCCGTCCTTTCGATAATTGCGAATCTCGACGGTGATCGGCTCCTCGTCGTCGATCGCCTCGCGCAACTGCGCGACGGTTTCGGGATCGGTGTCCTCGCCCTGCATGAAGCGGCAGTTCCGGCCGAGTGCTTCCGATTCCGTGTAGCCCGTGGCCTCCGTAAATGCCTCGTTGACATAGACTAATGGATTGTCCTCCTCGGTCGGATCAGACAGCGTGAGGGGGGCATGGGCCTTGTCGATCGCGGTCCGAAGGATCTCCAGTTGCCGCTCGGTCGATCGTTGTTCGGTGATATCGGCGTTGACGGCGACGAATTCGGTGATGGATCCCGATGCATCGGTCACTGGGGCGATCGTCTGATCGACGATGTAGCGTTCGCCGTCTTTGTCCTCGTTGATCACCTCCCCACGCCAGACCTCACCGTCGAGAACGGTCCGCCAAAGGTCCTCATAGAACGACTCCTCGTGTTCCCCCGATCGGAGGATCCGTGGCGTCTTCCCGATCGCTTCCGCGGCCGTATAACCAGTCAGTTCCTCGAACGCGGGATTGACGTATTCGATGGTGCCCTCCGGGTCCGTACAGTAGATCGCATGCCCCGACGATTCGACGGCCCGCTGGAAGCGTCGATGTTGTCGTTTCCGTTTTTCTCGGTCGGTTACATCCTCGAACAGCGAGAAAATACCGACGACCGCGCCGTCCTCGTCGGTGACGACCCGGTTATGCCACTCACAGATGATGCGCTCACCGTCCTTGCGAAGGTTTTCATTGATGCTGTGATAGCCGCCCCCCGCCTCGGTCAACTCCCGTGTGATCTCCTCGACGTGTTCGTACTCGTCCTCGGGAACGAGCACCGTCCATGACTCGCCGCGGAGTTCCGCCTCGTCGTACCCGAGGATCTCCTGACCGACCTGATTTACGCCGGTAATGGTGAACTCGCGATCGTAGGTGAGAATTCCCAACGGGGACTGTTCGATGAACAACGAGAGCTGTCGCTGGCTGGCCCGCAGGTCGTGTTCCACGCGGTTCTTTTCGACGACGTTCGTGATCCGGTTCGCGAGGAGTTCGTACTGCTCCGTTCCCGTTCCCTTCTGGAGATAGTCGGTCACACCCTTCGAGATCGCCTCGCTCGCGACTTCCTCGGACCCTCGGCCGGTAAACAGGATGAACGGGATCTCCGGATGCGTCTCACGGACGGCTTCGAGGAAATCGATCCCGTTCCGGCCCGGCATCTCGTAATCGGAGACGATGCAGTCGACCTCGGTGTGTTCGAGATAGTCGAGCCCCTCCTCAGCACAGTGTGCGGAGTGCACCGAAAGGGCCTCTGCATGCCGTTCAAGGAATTCGGAAGTCAGGCTTGCAAACGCAGGGTCGTCCTCGACATGGAGGACCGTGATTCGATCGGTGGCGGCCGTCATTGACAGCGACTCATCCGCCACCAGCCGATCATGCGGGCCGGATTGACGTCTCGAATCGAATCCGCCAGTGGGCGTCATAGGGAGTGACGATGTCCCGTGTGCCGCCGCGCTGATTGATCGCTCATCTGGCTTTTCACCGTCGAATACTCGATCGGTTCAACAATATAATACCTTCCCGGAAAATGTCAGATCCGATATCAGGCGTTTAGCGTCGAACCCGCGAGAGCCACTCAAACAGCCAGCTGTTGCTGACGAGAGGGCAGCAGTTCCATTGCGGTCGTCCCGTTTGTCGGACCGCTACGACCGCAACTTCCCGGTCATCCCGTCTCCGAGTCGACTCGAACGTCGTGTTCCTCGCGCCAGTCGGTGACGTCGTCCGCCTCCGCCACCTGCTTCTCATAGTAGGTGAGCGGGTCGGCGGCGACCTGCATGTGGTTCTCCTCGTTGTGACAGATCCCGTAGTTCGAGAGCGTCTCGCAGGTCGGCGGCGGATACTGTGTGCCGCGGTCGTCCCGGAGGTACGCCGTCTGATACCGGATCCCTTCGACATCGAGGCTCGTGTCCGCACAGAAGGCGACGACCTCGTCGGGCGTCATGCCGATCCCGACGAGAAACGCCATCAACGCGAAGCTCTCCGGGTCCGTGAGGTCGACGTCGCGTTCGGTCTTCTCGATCAGGTTTGTCATACACGGGGGGAACAGATCGGGGGCGACGACGTCGATCGGATCGACGTAGCTCCGCTCGGAGAGCAGCCGCTTGAGGTCATCCACCCGTGATTCGAGGTCGGCGGCGATCCCCTCGCCCGCCTCCAGCTCGAACGGAAGCCCCTCGCGAACGCGCTCCTCGACGGCGACCGTGAGCGCCTCGAGCAGCTCGTCGTGATCGAGTGGCACCTCGCCGTCCGACAGCTCGCGGTTGACGAGCCGCCACGACGGCCCCCACGACGGCGAGGTGAGCCGGAGATACGCCCCGACAGCCATTCGGTAGCGGTCCCGTCCGGGGGTGAAAGCGGCCGATCCGCCGGTCGAACCGGTCGAGCCGGTCGACCGGACGGTTGAGGTCGTTGGGCTCCCGTTCGCCGGTCGAACCGCGCCGGTCAGGTCGAACTCGGCGAGGACGTCATCGAGGTCGACCGTCGGCCGCGAGACAGAGCGGAGGTCGTCGTCTGCCGCGAGATCCGACCGAAATCGCTCGACGGCGGTCGCCGCCTCGGCGGCCGCGTACTTCTCGATGGCGGGCGTCGAGTCCAGCAGGGAGACGAGGATCCGCGCGATCGGATACGAGAGCAGCTCGGCGCGAACGTCGTACGCCGACCCGGCCCCACCACCCTCGAAGGGTCCCGATTCGGACTTCACGGTTCCCTCCAAAAGCGCCCGTTCGACGCGCTCGCGAGCCCGTTCGACCGCCGGCGCGTCGGTCGCGATCAGCTCCGGCAGCGAGACCGAGGCCGCCGCGACGGCCTCGCGGGCGGCCTCGAAGAACGGATACCGGGCGTGGATCGCGTCCATGTCGGGAACGAATAGACGGGGACGTCGAATAAGCGGTCCGGTCGGGGGCGACCGGCCGACTCGGTTCAAGCCAGAGCGACCGGCCGGCGCGGTCCGATCGGAACCCTCAATCCGTGAGCCCGTAGCCGCGCCGGAAGAGGAAGACGTCGACGAGCAGGACGACCGCCGCCATCGCCGACAACACGACGAGCGAGCGTTGCGGGTCGACCTCGGCGACGCCGAGGAAGCCGTAGCGAACCCCGTTGACCATGTAGACCATCGGGTTGAGAAGCGAGATGTCGCGCAGAAGCGGCGTGAGGTCATCCAGCGAGTAGAAGACCGCCCCGAAGAAGACGAGCGGTCTGAGGATGAACTGGTTCATCACGGTGAGATCGTCGAAATCGTTCGCGAACAGGCCGCCCATGACACCGAGCCCGGCGAAAAGCAGGGTGATCACGACGAGAAACGCGAGGAGGGACAGCGGCTCCTCGACCGGCACCGGCTGATAGAGCCCGGAGATGATCGCCCAGCCGAGGAGCGCGATGAGCGCGCCCACGAGTAGCCCACGGGTCGCCGCCGAGAGGACGTACGCCCATACCATTCCCCCGTACGAGAGCGGCGAGGTGAGGACCTCGTGGATGTACTCGTTCCACCGGCCGTGAAAGATGGAGAAGGAGGCGTTCTCGAAGCTGTTCGAGACGGCACCTAACACGACGAGGCCGGGAAGGATGAAGAGGATGTAGGGCACCCCGGTGATCGTTCCAACCCGCTCGCCGAGGATGACGCCGAAGACGGAGAAGTAGAGCACGTTCGTGATGAGCGGCGGCGCGAAGGTGTTCGTTGGCCGCCGGAGGAATCGCAGGATCTCCCGACGCGTTAACGTGAGAAAGCCGGTCAGATCGAGCCGCCCGGTCGACCCGCTCATCGCGTTCCTCCGTGCCCGTCGGTCCCGGCGGCAACTCCACCTGTTTCGTCCGTCGACGCTCGTGGCTCGTGTGAGTCGTCGTCGGATCCGGCTCCGTCCTCGTGACGCGTCATCTCGACGAACACCTCCTCCAAGGACGTACGCTTGATCTCGAGGTCGAGGATGCCGTAGCCGGCACGGTCGAGCGTGCGGACGAGGTCGGGGGCGATCAGCCCGCCCTGTCGCGCGGTGACGACCAATCGGCCCCCGTCGAGCGCCACCGAATCGATCCGCTCGTCGCCGTCGATCTCCGGGAGGTCGTGGACGCGAGCCGGCGCCTCGCGCAGCGTCACGACGACGCGGTCGGCCCCGCGGTCCATCAGCTCCTCGGGGGAGGCGACGGTGAGGATCCGTCCCGAATCGAGGATCGCCACCTCATCACAGAGCCGTTCGGCCTCCTCGATGTAGTGGGTGGTGAGCAGAACCGTCGTTCCCGCCTCGTTGAGCTCGGTGACGAGGTCCCACAGGTCACGGCGGAGCTGCACATCGACTCCGGCGGAGGGCTCATCGAGGATGAGCAGATCGGGATCGGTGACGAGCGCGCGGGCCAACATGAAGCGGCGTTTCATGCCGCCGGAGAGCCAGTCGAACCGCGTATTGCGTTTGTGATAGATACCGACCCGTTTGAGCGCCCGATCCGCGCGTTCGGCGGCGACGTCCGCGGGCACGCCGTGATAGCCCGCCTTGTGTTCTAACACCTCACGGATCGGGAAAAAGCGGTCGACGTTGAACTCCTGCGGGGCGAGCCCGATCCGGTCGCGTGCCTCGCGATAGTCGTCGACGACGTGGTGGCCGAAGACCCGCGCGTCGCCGCCGGTCGCCCTGACCAGCCCGACCAGCGTGTTGATAAAGGTCGTCTTGCCCGCCCCGTTCGGACCCAACAGTCCAAAAAATGCGCCTTCAGGGACGGTGAGCGAGACGCCATCGAGGGCGGTGAGATCGCCGTAGCTCTTCTGAAGGTTCTCCACCTCCAGTGCGTTCGTCATGTACGGAATGATGCCGGCTCCGTTTTTAAACGACGCGAACGGTGTGTCGGCGGTGTGTCGGCCGGGAGATCACGAGGCGCGTCGGTTCCGGTACCGACTCGTAATTGACATCCTCCCCGCCCTAAAGGGCGAGGATTCCCGAGCGTTGGGATATTAAGATTCGCAACCCACCTGTTCTCTCGGGTGGAACAACCCGGAG
>NZ_FZNQ01000042.1 GCF_900188065.1 Halorubrum vacuolatum | reverse complement strand
TCTCAAACTGTTTCAGCAACGCCGAAGCAGAAACTGCAAACGAGTGGTTGAGATCATTCGCCTTCGCATGGAATCAGCTTATCTGAACACTACCCTCCTCGGAGGGAACGTAGCTTTCAGGCACCGAGTTCAACCGGAGCATCCGCGCGAGTTCTTTGGCGTCAACGCGGTCGGTTTTCTTGTCGGTATCTGCGATCTGGTTGATCTTTTTGGGATGAGCAACGGTCACATCCAAGTGCTCGGACAGCGTATCGTGGATGTGGTAGTAGTTGGAGGTCGCCTCAAGCACGGCTTGTGCGCCGGCGTACCGCTGGGCGAGGTCGTCGAGGTTCGCGTTCTCGACGCGAACCTCTTCGACGATCTTCCCAGCCTCATCCATCACTGCCACCTGTGCGTACCGTTTGTGGACGTCGATTCCGAGGTACATAGCTTGTTCACCCGGGACGCCAGTGCGTGAAGCAGAGATTCACCTATTCGGGCTTTCCCGGATGCCGCGCCGCGCGGCATCCGGGCTGTCACGCCCATGACTCGGCTTCTTTCGCACACGGACCAGTCAGCACGACGTGCTCTGTGGCACGGAATACAGGTCGGTCTCTTGCGCCCCATGTCTTGTGTCACGCTCTCATGGAGTAGCAGCGTTTCCATCGAGTCAGCACCGACCTCGTGTCAGTTCTAGAGGGTTTCAACAAAGCCGGTGATATCATTCATTATGAGAACTTCCAAGAGATACCACTGGCCGATTTCAACGCTACTCTCTACCTCCACCAGAACACCGTGGCGACGACAGAGGGCTGACTTCAAGCTGACGCAGTTCTTGCTGTAGAACGCCGCTGATCACCGACTCAGGACCAATTTGGGGTATCCCTACCTACTATCCACGACGACTGGCGCTCCGTCATCCTTGAGCCGCGAACCGGCATTGAGCACGACGTTGGCGTCACCGAGTGGCTCCCTAACTGGATCGAGCGCATTCGCATGGAACGCCTGAGCGACGTCGTCCCCGGTATGGGGCCGTCGACCACCGGCAAGCTCTACGCCAAGTTCGGAGATCTCGCATCGATTCAGAATGCCGATGAGGACGATGTCCTCGACGTCTCCCGATTCCTGAAGCCCGAGTCGGTTAAGACGCTCAGGGGCGTCTGAACCAACGGGGCTGTTGGCATGGTTCGCGCAGATGCGTAAATGGTAGATATGACTGACCTACAAGACGAATACGATCGGAAGGTGAACAGGATGCTCCCGCAAGTCGCCGCCGCTGTCGGCGGGTGGCCGATACGCTTTGACCATTGCTTCGGGCGCGTGGTGCTCGACAACGTCTTCGAGGACGAATGGTACGGCCATGTGGAGAGCCCGGCGTACAAGAACCTCAGCGAGGCCCAGATACGGGAGGCCATCGAGATCGCTGACCGAATGCTCCAGGAGGGACGCCCCGCCGTCGAAGAGCTGAACGACAAATCGCTGGAGTACCGAGGCAAGCTCTGACGCAAAATCATCAGTAACTTTACATACGATACCTGCGTCTATTCTAACACGGGAACTCAAAACCCCGCTACCGGAGTCGAGGAATGGCTCGATACGAACGACCTCGAACGCGACGATTTCGGCAATCTTGCAGGCCGATACGGAAGCGAGATTGAGCTGAACGATAGCGGGCGGGTGGTCGTCAGCATGGACGGTGGTATGCCGCTCCAGGGTGAACTCGAAGAAGTCGACGTCGACCACCTTCGCGACGGGAACACCGCGCTATACTTACCGACGAGCATCCAGAAAGACTACCCCACTGACTCGTCGCCACCGCCCGCAACACTCGAGCTCGCGAACGACGTAAGCCGGCTGCTGTCGTCATACCTCACCAACCGCTGGAAAGACAGTGACGCACTCTTCCCCAGCCGCTCGTCGGACCGAATCACAACCGAAGGCGTGCGAAACGTCGTCAAGAAACTCGCCACCGAAGCTGGTGTTCGTCCGTACCTGCTCGACGGGTCACGAGGAGAACCGGAGCAAGTAACACCACACACACTTCGCCACAGTGTCGCCTATCGCATGACGACTGCTGAAGACGGAAACGAACTCTACGACGTCCGCAATCGACTTCGACACCGCTCGATCACGACCACTGAGCAAGTCTACGACCACATTCGTCGCCGGTGAGCGACAAACTTCCCACGGTGAATCCTAGAAACCGCCACGCAGGAAACCATTATCTGGCTCACAACTACTGCTTAGTCTCAGTATAATTATTTACTACGAACAAAGTACCTTTTATGTCTCCAGATATTACCATCAAATACGAATCAAACAAGCATGAAATCGGATCAGATATATACAAGTACACGAGTTCCGCGGGAAAGAACGAAAGAAGTGGCACGAGAAGAAGAGACGGAGGAACTGTTCCCAGACAGTGAACCGGTTGAAGTGGCGCGGCTCTCACCCATTGTGGAGTAGGCCCGGTCTGATTAAAAATTCGGTCGCGTCGCAAAGTCGTTTAGACTTTGCTCGTCAGCGTCGAAAACGGCTGTAGGACCTGTCATGGTCTTAAATTTCTGTACACTCGGTGCACGCAGTTCTGGGAGCGTTCAATATAAAGGGGCGCTCAGTACGGCGCTAAACTTTGAACGGCGACGCGATCAAAACGTCGTCAATCTCATCTCGATTAAGATTTCTCATGTCTCAATTCCCGTCGCCGGTCTGTGTCCCACTGTTCAAACAGTCCATACTCGGTCATCGTGGTCATGCCTGCGATAGCGGCCCGAAGGCTGAGTCCGACCAACGGGATGCCAGCCACAGTAATTATTGCGTCAGCCTGAATCACTGCACCATCCCGTAGTAGCACGTCGACGAGTTCAACTACAGCATGGGTATCATTTTTTACTGGTTTCATATGCTCATCCTAGTTCTGGTGAGAATGTATACGGTGCCCATGGGCCAGTAAATCGGATCTCAATCCCATCACGCTCAACAAACTCATCTAGTTGGTCTCCCAGCGCGGTTTCTTGGGATTCATCAGCGAGCACTGCTACCCGGGTGATACGTTCTTTATTTTCTGGAACGGTATCGTCTTGTAAACTGGACTGCGACTCCTGCTCAACAATTTCTTCAACCAGAGGTGATATGTTCTCAAGCAACTCCTCTTTGAGTTCCGATTGTCGATCCTGTTTTAATTCACGCAGCCTATTATCGTACTTTTTTTCCAACAAAAACCGCTTTCCAGCAGCAGAGTCTTGCTGCTGTTGCTGAAGTCGCTGTAATTCTGCGTCCTCCGTTTTAATTTGTTTTTCAAATTTTGAGGGAACGGAGAACAGGTGAACTCGGTATTCACTCCGGTTTTTGAGTCTGGATAACTCTTCCTGTAATCTGTCGTAGTGTGATTCTATCCATCGCTTAACGCTACTGTCCCCTCCTTCAAAGATTGTGTCGAACCGTATGGGAAGGGGCGTTCCGTATGACTGATTTGCTTCGTCGACGACACGTTGGTGTGCCAGTAACCACTGTTTCAACTGAGTGAGGTCATCAGTATCATAAAGCTCTTCGCAGTGGTGGACAATTGCGCCAATATCTCTGTGCTCGATAATCGTAATCTCACTATCTCCGATACCAGTGACAGCTATTTGTTCCGACTGGTCAGTAATATGGACTAGGCAGTAGACATATCGTCCGTTGGAAATCGGTTCTGTATGCTTTTCTTCCGGTGCTTGCTCAATTCTCTCTGCCGGCGAGTCCGAGTCAGTCATCTGTTCTGAGCTGTACGATAGCGTCTCGTACCACGTGGTTGAGATCGGTTTTGAATGACTCTACACCCTCCACGATCTCCTGTTCCTGTTTCAGTTTCTCCAGCTCGCACTCCAGAGCATGCAGGTGCTGGCCCAATTGCTCTATCTCCTCTTCGGAGAGGTCTCCTGATTCCATTCGACGAACCGCTTCCTGTTCAAGCGCTTCAAGTAACAACTCAACAACGGTGACCACAAGTGCGGTGAGACCGCCGGTTACGTCTTCCGCATTCTCATCAACCGCTATTTCCATGGTTACTCACCATCTTGAGACGACGTTTGCTCCTCTTTGGCGGACTGGTTTACTGATTGGTGTGGAGCCTCTTTGGGGTCTTCCGGTGAGGGCTGCACGGAGTTCTCCGACGAGTGGTCCGCTTTTGACTGAACTCGTTCCATGTCCGTACCGGTCGGGAACTCGAGGCCGTATTCAGCTGCGGTCTCGAAGGAGGCGATTGCTGCCCGTAACTCTATTCCAAGAAGTTCGGTGTCGCCCACGCTCACAGCAATGTCGGCGTTAACGACAACTCCTTTGTCGAGCAGTAGCTCAAGCGTTTCCGCGAGGTCGCCCTGTGCACGAGTAGGTTTCGGGTCACCCATCTTCGTCCTCTATTTCTGTGGAAAGAGCAGAATCTCCGTCCTGATCTGATGGCTGGTTGTCACCGGAATCAGTCGATGTTGCTCTGTGCAGTCGGAGTCCGTAAAGCCGTTCTCGTGCTGGGACCTTACTGTATTTGGGCTTCGATGGCACCGCAGAGTGGGAGTTCCGTGCGGCGTTCTGCGCGTTTGTTTTCTGCGGGGGGACCGTTGAGTGCGCGGTTGGATTCCGTGACTCCCGGTCGGTTTTGTTGTCTTCCGATTGTTCTCTATTTTGCTCTCGGCGCTGCTCTAGCCTCTTCCGCTGCTGAAGTAACTTTCGTCGAGCTTTGTCTCGGTTATTTTTTGCCTTCTGGACAGCATGCCTTGCCTTTAATTTGTGTCGGGTTTTATTATGCGTCATCATTTTCACCTTGGGGTTCGGAAGAGCCCTTGAGCCTGATTTCAAGTACGTTGTTGTTGTATTCCATTTGCTCAATTTCCGTTATCTGTTCTCCAAACTCGAGTCGTTTTAGCACTCGGTCTTTGTGCTTTATGATGATAGCTGGAACACCAGTCTCTAGATCGACGTCAAGACTTTTCTCATCGACACTGGGGAGGTCGGCAAGTACTGTGACACCGCCGTCATCACGGTCGCGTACCTCAACCCGAGGGACCGATTCCAACTCATCAACATCGATATCGTCTGGATCTGGAAGGTCTACCGTCTCGGGATCTCGGGACGAACTTCCCAACCCAATAGATATATCATACCCATAATCGACACGTGCAGAGCCGTGATCTAATTGCCCTTGGTCTTGGATGCGTCCTCGTTCATTTGCCTCAATTTCTGCGAGTGCTTCGATGAGTGCCTCCAACTGGGTGAACAGCCCGCCGGACCCGGACAGCACATCATCGGGCGTCTCATCTGATTCATCGTTGCTATCGTCTGGTGTCATTAGCGTTTTACCTCAATGCGGGAGCCAAGTTGTGCTTGGATCTGTTCGGCGACTTCGAGTTGTGCCTCAAGTTCTTGTTTCCGGGTTTGATACTCCTCCTCTGACCGCTCTCCGATTTCGTAGAGCAGGCGATTTTCCTTGATGTTGTCTCTTATTTCGCTAGTGTCATACATTTCATCTAGAGCCATCGTCTGTAGGATATCGAGTAGCGAGAAAAACGGTCTAATCAACAAATCGTCAATCAGGAACATGGTTTATCAGCCTCTTTGCTGTTCAGCACCGATGTGTATGTCCAAGAAGTTGTATGGAGCCCACGGACCCGTGTATTTCACCGTCACCTCATCACCATACTGTGCTTCGATGTCATCGATTGTGTCGTCAAACGCACTCCGTCGATCACGCTCAACTAGGTACGATTTGTTGATAAGGAGGCGGTCAGAGAACAGATCGTTTTCCGTCTCGTTCACACTTAGTTCTGAGAGTTGAGCCGTGACATCTGACTTGATGTTTTCCGAGGACACGGTCTGTTCAGATGCGGAAATAATCTTCACGCCGAGTTCAACCTTCCCTTCAACGTCATTTAGCGCTTTTCGCAGGGCTGCGCGGGCACCTCGCAGGACTCGCTTAAGCGCACGTTTATTTTTGAAAGCCATGCCGAAGCTCATCGGCACGACCGTTCTACCACCGTCATATTCCATAACCTCCCGTAACACATCGTTGTGTGCCTGTACGTCTTCGTCTGTCCGCTCAGGATCGGTCGTATCGATGTCCGACACGACCGCGGAAATTGTTCGATAGTCGACGGTGTAAATCTGCTCAGCTCCGCCAACCCCAGTTGTTTCTATTTCGATGTCTTCCTGCCTGATTACTCCGTAGGTGTAGATGTTATCGCCCATCTCTATCACTCCCCGGTAAACTTACCGTGCGTGCTACGATTGCTTCCGATCGTTTAACAAACTTTGTAGGCCGTCCACTGTTCCTCCTAAATATCGGCACAGCCGACATGTCGGTAGTCATAGCTCCTCCTTCATTTCTCCTCGTCGATAGCGTTCAACTAATTCATAGCCGGTCGCCTCTCCGCTCTGGTCAAGCGTAATCTCGTACCGCCCGATAATGTCTTGGGTATTTGGAACAGCGCTCCGTTCGACGACTTCTACCACCGCACGCCACGTGTCATCGTTCTTTCTTTCCGCTTTGATGACGCCCTCCAGTTCATGTTGAAGAAAGTCATTCGCTGCTTCCCGAGCGCGATCTTGAGCCTCACTCAGGCCAATGATCTCATCCGGCGCTCCATCATCTGAACCGTCGGTACGGGCTTGCGTGGGATTTCTTTTATCCGTGTCTGTTCGTCGCTCGCCAATACTAGTCTCTCCGTCCATGTCTTCTTGTGGTATGCTGTTGGACTCTGTTGTGTCTTTGGGAGCCATATGCTCTACTAGGTTCTCGGCTCAAGAAATACTTACTTCGGTTTCCTGAATAGTGTCCTCGATATCTCTGTGCAGTGCTTCAACTTCACTATACTCGGAGACCTTTGAAGTGAGAACATCAACACAGATTTCTGCCAACTCCGCCTGAGTTGGATCTTCTACTACGCTAACACCTTCTCCGATCATGATCGCCGCACGGGTGCCGACAGTGATATCGAGTCGCTCCCGGAACTCACGAATTAGGGTCACTATTTCGGTGATCCTGTCATCAGATAGTTCATCTTCGTCAAGATGTGTGCGGAGAATCTCCGCTTCTGTCTCCGCATCATAGAAGTCCATGTATATTCCAATCAGCCTGTCCAGAAGTGCGTCCTGAGGCTTGTGAACTCCCGCATACTCCACGGAGTTCGACGTCAAGATTGCCCGAAATTCGGGGTGGACATCCACATATCGGCTCTCTCCATGCTGTCCCGGAAGTTCAAGAACGCCTTCCTCAAACACGGACAGAAGGACGTTGTTTGCAATCGGCTTTGTCCGAGAAAACTCATTATACACCAGCGTTGCTCCTTCCTTAGCTGCGATTGTGAGGGGGTTATCTACCCATCGATCCCGTACGACTTCTTTGCTTTTGAGAACATTATGGATGTATTTATCATGTTCCGAGATCTTTTCTTTCTCTGCATAATCGCCGATGAGATCACTTGTCGTCAGATCCGCATCACCGTTAATCCACACAACCGGTCTGTCGCGCTCACGGGCGATATACATCGCTAATGCGGTTTTCCCGCAGCCGGTAGGGCCAATCAAGTGGGTCGGACGTCCTGCTTTGAGCCAACGCTCTACCCGGTGACGGAGTCGGTTAACCTCATCAGTCTCAATAAATGCATGCTCGTCTGGAATGAATGTCGTATCTAGTGCACGGTCTTCCGCGCCCTGTTGCGACTGCCCTTTACTCGCTTTCTGTTTTTCGAGTCGATCAATCTCTTTTTGTTCCTGTCGTCGACTCTTTTGTTGTTTCTCTTTCCGCGAGGCTCGGATCTTCGACCCACGAACTTTTCGGTTATGTGAACGATCACTCATTGCTAAAATCACTCATCTCCGTCGCTTGTTTGGGCACGCTTGATGAGCTTTTCTAGGTGCTGTTTCGAGATGGTAGTCTCCTCAGCAAGAGTCTCGGCATCGCCTGTGGCTAAATCATCAACCGTCAGAATGCCAGCGTCTTGCAACTGATTCTCATATGTTTGCCCGATTCCTTGAACCGACTGTAACTCTTGTTCAAGTTCTGGCTCGGCGTCAGTACCCTTGTCCTCCACCGGTTCCGTGATTCCCTCTTCATCTTCCTCCTCTTCATCAGAGCTAGGGTCCGTCGATTCCTCCTCTTCCTGTTCCGATAACTCACTGTCGGACGGAACTTCCGACGTGGATTGTTGTTCGTTTTCGACATCCACCGAACCAGTGGACGCCCCTCCGTCTTCGATTTCTACTTCGACTCCCCCCCCGTCTGGAGATTCATCGACTTCGTGTTCTGCCGGTGCGGAAGCGCCGTCCGGTTCGGCATCCTCAACTGATTCTGCCGTGTCCTCGACTTCGCTATCGAGAGAATTTTCTTCGGTACTAACTTCGGCAGTAGATGAGGATTGCTCCTCGACCACCTTACCCGATCTTGGGTCTTCGGTCTTTTCGACATCCCCCGCTGGCTGTCCCCCGCTGTCATCGTGCCCGCCAAAGAAAGTCTCTACATATTCATGGAAGTCATCTTCCGTGGCAGCAAACTCCGCACGAGTCGCTTCGATGTCGTTTTCAAGCTCATCTATTGCTGCCAATACTGCCTGCACCTCTTGACGGTGGAACTTATCACGATACTCTTCGAATGCGGCAGTGGTGTCTTCAAAACTAGCGCGTGTATCGTCAACCTCGCCATTGAATTCATCAGCGTACCGACCGAACTCATCAGCTACGTCACTAAACCGCTGTTCGAGTTCCTCTATGGCAATCAGTAATCCCCGAACGTCCTGCTCATGGAACTCGTCACGATACTCACTGAATTCAGCAGCGGTGATTTCAAACGCAGCTCGTTGGTCATCAACCTTGGAGTTGAATTCGTCGACAGATTGTTCGAAGTCCTCAGCATATTGATCGAACGCGGCTGTAACGTTTGCGAACCGCGCGCGTAGTTCATCAACAGCGGCCAGTAATGCTCCAACTTTCTCACGGTGGAACTTGTCGCTGTATTCTTCGAACGCCGCAGCGGTGTTTTCGAAGGCGATGCGCTGATCGCTCACTTCGGCGTTGAATTCATCAACAGCCTCTCCGAAATCGCCGGCGTACTGATCGAACACATCTTCCACCTCAACGAACTGCTGTTGAAGTTCACCGATTGCCGTCAGCAACGCTTGCACGTCCTGTTGGTGAAAACTCTCCCGGTATTCCTCAAAAGCTACAGCTGTCTCTGCAAATGCATCTTGCTGTTCAGCGATCTCAGCATTGAGGCGGTTGACATCCCCGTCGAACTCTTCACTGTAAGATTCGAATACCGCCGATGACTGTTGCATCTCTTCTCTGAACGCGGCGATCGATGCAACTTGACTGCTTGTATCTTGCTTTTGCTCAACATCATCTGCAAAGGATGCAGCGTACTCAGTGAACGCACGCTGGACCTCAACAAACTCTTTACTTTTCGCGACCATTTCTTCTTTTTTCTCATTAACACTCATAATTTTTGACGGTTATGTGCTCTGATCCTGTTAAAAACGTGGTAATCAGGTGTTTCGCCGGCCTATTCCCCAGCTACGCTCCGGCTGTTACGCCTCGGGCGTCGGTGCTGCCTCAGCACCGGCGGTTAACTCGGCTTGTTCGATCTTTGCAATCTCCTCTGCGTAGTGGAGGAAGGTGTCGACCGACGCGGCAACCACTCTTGCCTCAACGGTCAGAATTTCGATTCCGACCAGTGACAGTCGAGCGTAAACGTCGACAACGACGCCTTTGTCAAGTACACGATCCAGCACTTCTGCCAAGCTTGATGAGTCTGGCTGCGCCATAGCGCGATTAGAAATATCACGGGGATATAATAGTCTTTTCGGTACTTCACGAATGACGTAATCGGTCAGATTGAATCGTCGAATTAACCACGAGAAAGTGTCTGGTTCTGGATGTGTTTGAGATCCCTGAACC
>NZ_FZNQ01000041.1 GCF_900188065.1 Halorubrum vacuolatum | reverse complement strand
TTCCGTGAGATCATCCTCTCATTCGCCCTCAACAACCTCAAAAAGCTCGCCAAAACACTATGATCCCGCTCCCGTACCGCATTTTCAATAGAGCACATATTTGAAACTGATAGGGAGCGCGTCACTGAATGACGTCAGTAACGACGATCTCGAGTCGGGCAATGTGGGTAGCGCGCGCGTACAAATCATCAAGCGCCTACCTGATCCTCTTTACGAACAACTGACTAGAGACTACGTCGTCCTGAAACCGATCATGTCCAGCGAATTCGAGTCACTAGACGCCACGCGTGTCTCAGTGTATCCCGCGAAGGAGTATTACAGTGGTGACCTCCCAAATGTTAGTCGTGAAAAAGTCGGTCCTGATGATTCTTCCACAGGTGTTGGATATTCGCATGATTTTACTGACCTAGCCTAAAATCTGTGTTTATGAATTATGGCTTATAATAATCGCTGTTTTAGATATCTCTGAAGAGGCGCATATGTACTTCCCTCGGTTGACCTGCATCCACAGATTAACACTCCACACAGCAATTTATATCGACAACCAACTCGGTAGGGCCGATCTCCATCGGTTATAGCTTCCGCTGAATCATGTTTCATATAACATATGGAAAACATAATTGGCGATTCATATCCGAAAAACTGGAGTTTTAAAAATTGACATATCATGTTTAAAATATCCGAGACGGCGAGGGGTTACACATAGTAGGTTACACACAGGGATTTTTGATCTAATGGAAATTGGGAGACAGGGCCTAGATAACAGAATCGAAGATTCAGCGAGTGTGTCTGCGAGATACAGCTCGAGCGCAGTTTCGGCGTCAATTGGTTCTAGACTCATGGTTGGTCGTTTCCGCTCAAGCGAATCCCATGAACGCCGGTGACCACCGATCACAGACCAACGGCTACAGCGCCCGCACCGGCCAAAAGGAAGGGCAGTCACGCCGCGTGACCAAGGCCTCCAGCGCTCATTCGTTTTCCGAACGATTAGAATCCGACAGACGGCGGCGGGTCGTTTATAAAAACACCCCCGGTGTGCGGATTTGAGTTCGTTCGATTATCGAACGATTCTGAAATACGGCGGTGCTGTCCTACGGTTCGCTACATCCGAGGTGGGCGCGCGGAGATGTAATTGTACCGGTCAGTTGTTCAAATGGTTTTGAACTCATCCATCTTCGATTAAGCAGACCAACCACCAGACACGGTATTCATCCACCAACTCGAGTGAGCCGAGAACCCGAGAGACTTGTCGGTCGGACAGCGGTACGCCGCGTCGTTCCGTCTTCTGCCGACATCAACTCGGCGTCAACATCGCTGACCGTCATGAACTGTAAGGTGAGAGCCTACCACTGGAATCGGCGGGCGATGCATCTCATGGGATGGGAACGCCTGTGACAGCGCCACGATCCGCCGAGAGACGAGCGAGGAACCTTCGTAGATGATTCTCCCGATTTTCCACGGGTCGGAACCCTCTGCGCTGCCAGCAACAGCGAAACTTAGCTAGTATTCCCACGCTGGGAAGCCGCACCTCAAACGGTGCGGAGGGTGTCACCCGAACAGCTCCAGACCGACGTTGCGCACGCGGGCATCATCAGTACGGTCAATCAACTGGACATCGATCGATCCCGAGAGCCCGGTATAAGAGGCATCTGCGGGTTGCCCCCTCAACGATCAACACCAAGGCAATGGTCCCGAGTCCCAGCGTCGAGACAACCGGAACAGTCAGCATCCCCCATGCAGCGAACACAGCAAGCACTGCCAGTACTACCCCAGCCCCAATGCGAACTGTGGCATCGATCTTTCCGACGTTTCGCTTCATACATTGGCTCAGTTAGCCGGCTGGCTAAACATACTGTTGGCTGGGTCCGAGACCGTGTCTACACACGCGTATAGAAGAGATTGATTGAGTTGGCTCTGTTGAAATTCTTAGTGAGTTACAGGTTCAGTCGGTAGTTTGAGTAGATGCAGACCCTCCCAAAGTCCCGGTTGCTCCGATTTGTCGAGGAAGCATTTCAGTTAGCGAAACGCGCCGTAGCTCGATACTCCTCGAAGTTCTCGAAACAACGCTACACGCTCCATCAGCACATCGTTCTCCTCTGTCTCAAGGTTCGGAAGAACACGACCTATCGTACACTCCTCGACGAACTCATCGAAATGCCCCGTATTCGGAACTCGATCAATCTCACTGAACTGCCTGCCCCATCAACACTGTGCAAAGCGTTCGATAGACTCGATATGGCCGTCTGGCGAGTGTTGCTCGATCTCTCTGTTTCACTGCTCCCGACCAACGGCGTTGCGGGAATCGATGCTTCGGGATTCGACCGCAGTCACGCCTCAAAACACTACACGAAACGAGCCAAACTCACGATTCAGCAACTCAAAGTAACACTGCTGGTCGATTCCAAAGTGAACGCAGTCCTTGATCTACACGTGACGACGACACGGAAACACGATAGCCAGATCGCTCCCTCGTTGATCAAACGCAACGCCGAAGCTATCGACATCCTGCTCGGGGACAAAGGCTACGACGACCAGAAAATCAGACGGCTTGCCCGTCAACACGAGATTCGCCCACTAATCAAGCATCGTGAGTTCACATCACTTCACAAGGCATGGAATGAACGCTTGGATGCTGACCTCTACGGCCAACGGAGTCAATCAGAGACCGTTAACTCCGCGCTCAAGCGGAAGTATGGCCCGTTCGTCCGTTCACGGCGCTGGTGGAAGCAGTTTCGTGAACTCGCCCTTGCGTGTGTCGTCCAGAACCTCGATCGGACTCTCTAACGTTCACCTCATCACAATAGCTGGCACGCTTGGCTACCGAACAATGACTACTGGAACTGGTGCTCGCTTAGATACCGTCTCGGTAATACTTCCGACAAGAAATCGGCGTGTTGCACGGCTCCAATCTGTCCCGTGGGCACCAAGAACAATACAATCGTACTCCTCAGCTCGCTCAAGGATTCGGCGAGCGGGGTGCCCGGTTCCAACAGCCGTCTCGACCGCTCGATCCCGCTTATTGGCTATCTCGTGTGCACGCTCAAAAACAGGCTCAGACCGTCGGGCAGCCGCTTCACTAATGTCGTCTTCGAGGGCGAGAGCCGTCGCTTCACCCATCAGCATTGATGGAACACCGACGACGTGGAGAACAGTGATCTCCCCGTCCGGATAGTTGTCGAGCGCATATTCGAGGGCTTGGCTGGCGTGATCGGAGTCGTCCATTGGAACAAGGATTCGTGAGACCATGGTTGAAAGGAGGGATGCCAGCTACCTAACGTTCGTTGTCAGGCAACACCCGGGACGAGCATAAAGAAGCCGTAGGCCAGAAGTGTTGACACCGCAGGGCCAATAATCCACATTGACACATATTTCATCACTGCACGTGGCCTGAAGAGATCACCTGCCTCAAGCACCGCGTCCGGTTCTTCTTCACCGATCGGCGCGGCCGGTTCTCCTTCCATTTCCTCGGCAGTGATCGCACCGGGGATAATTTCGCTTTGTTCCGTGTCTCGGGTAATGGCCTCACGGAAGGTAACCGGTCGAGATGCGCGACCCCATCCAATGCCAACAATCGTCATCACGGTTGCCATCACGAGGCTGATCGGGATCCCGATCCATGAGAGAAGCGTTGTGATCGTTGCTGCCGTGACCATGACGAACAGGGCTGCGAGTAATGGGATGTCACTCAGTTCGCCCCCGACAGAATCCATCGTCCGGCGGGCGATCGTGAACCCACCGAGTCCAATTGCAAACGTGGCAATGACGATTGCGATATTTGCTTCTAACCCTGCTTCGCCCACCAATGGGGCAGCCGCGTTCGGCACGTTACTTGCCCCGGCACTGAACGCCATATAACAACCGACGACGAGTACGACTGCTGTGCTCCCGATTTCAGACCACGTCGTGTTGGGACCGAACGCTGGCTTCGGAATCGTAGCGTTCCGATCGAGAATCAGTAATGGACCATCTGATTTCTCGATCTGTACTCGTCGATTAACTTCCGGGTAGATGTATCGTCCAATAATACCACCAACCCAGAATCCGACAACCGGAGTGACGATCCACCAAGAGACGATCTCAGCGATCGTCACATAGTTGAGTGTGCCCGTGGCCAGCCCGAGACCGGCTATCGCTCCCACGGTCGTCATTGACGTTGGGACAGGGACACCGAAGATATTGGCGATGAGAATGCCCGTTCCAATGAAAAAGAGCACCCCGACACCCGCCGGGAGCGTGAGATCAATGGTGATGATGCCTGTGCTCAGTGTGTCCATCACGTTCCGTCCGACGGTCCACCCACCAAGAAAGACGAAGAACGTCATCAGGGCTGCCGCAGTCGTCTTTTTGATAATGCCGGCACCAACCGGTGGCCCCCACGCGATCCCAGTAGATGAGCCACCGATGTTGAAGCCGACAAAGATAGACGCAACGATGCCGATTGCAAGTAGAATCTCTACCATATACAGATTATAGCTGTTATGTATGAATATACCTAACGCAATTTATGCATAAGTTGTAGAGCTAACCAGAAAACTATTGTTAGCACCGTCAAAGCTCACGGCTATTGACTTTCTTCATCTCCAACGCCTGACAAGCAAAACTGAGGAGAAATCGTTGAGAGTTACATTTATAGTGTAGTATCAGAGGAAGAGCATTTCAACAGAGCCGCTGGATCGAACCCTCGCTGTTCCACGACGCTTTGTGCGATACACAACGCCTGATCCGTATCGTCCGTGATCGTTCCGGCAGGCTGACTATACCAAGCGCGATGCCATTAGTCGTCCGGATATCCCGATCAAGTGTGCACTCGACACCCGCAGCGTCATCTATGATGTTGGTGAATCGTGGAAGAGATTTATATTAGACTCACCAAAGCATCGGAACAGTACAGATAATATTGATTTCATTTGCGTTGATTTATCTGAGGAGTTGAAAGGTGAATCATCTGGTCATGATTATGGCAGCAGTCAGCAGCGGTGACCTCGATAGAACGCGTCGTAGCAGGTACCTCTCTACGCAACCATGGTCAGAAGACGGCAGACACGAGCAGTGATCCAAGGAGCAGCGTTCCGATTGCACCGATAAGATTGGCGACGGTGAATTGAGCCGCCGGGAGCGGGTCGCCGGACTCGGCAGTCGTTACAGTCTCGACAGCGAACGACGAGAACGTGGTGAACGCGCCGCAGAACCCGACGCCAACGAGCAGCATCGCGGACGACGCGCCCGGCACACCCGAGACCACGCCGAGGATAAAGCTCCCCACGAGGTTAACCGTCGTTACCGATTCGCGTCCCTCGATGGACGAGCCGACAGTGTGACGAGCCACCGCGCCAGCCGCTCCTCCAGTGCCGATCAGAAGGATCGACACGGCGGCTCCAATCATAGTCGCCTCCCGACCGCAAGACCGGCTGCGGCCGCAGCTAGTCCGACACCGTAGCTGGCGGCAATATAGACGCTTCCCATGGTCGTGCCGAGCACAACCACGTCGCTTGCAAACGTGCTGTACGTGGTAAACGACGACAGGAGTCCGGTGCCGACGAACAGTTGCGTTTGCCGATCTGCAGCCTGAGTTACGAGCACGCCGAGCGCGAAGGAACCGATAACGTTCACGACGAACGTGCCGACACCGGTGACGTCGCCGGCGAGGACGTCAACACCGTACCTTAGAGTGGCCCCGACGAACCCATCGAGCGCGATAAGACCGCTTCCTTCCGGAAGACGGCTCACTGACTCGTCCCTCCATGCAACACAGGCCGTGTGGTCTGGAGTTGCTGTCTCATCGTCATAGGTGTCTCGTCGGGTATGAGCTCACTCACGGAACCGAGCCCCGGGGTAATCACCTCAAAAGTCTGTACACTCATGTCGACCACCGTTGTCTCATCAATCCGGTAGAAACCGGGAAACTGCGGTAAGTCCGTCCGGGCTGGACGCCGTTCTCACCGAGCGGTCTCGGCGCTAGTGACTGAGTGCCCATGGATAGCCACCATGATCGTGGCCACCGGTCTGGCCGTGTTCTTCTCCGTGATCGTGCGCGTGGTCGTGGGGGTCGGTGGCCGCCGAAGCCGTTTCCTCCGCGTCAAGAACGTCGTCGATCCGCAAGAGGATCACAGCCGTCTCGACGGCCGTCGTGAGACAGCCCGACACCACTGCAGCGGGTTCGACCACTCCGGCTGCAGTCATATCTTGGACCGACCCCGATGGACCGACGCCGGCGTCGGTGTCGCCCGCGTCGTGTCTGGTCCGTAGCCGGGCCACCACCTCGATCGGGTCTGTGCCGGCGTTTGTCGCGAGCGTTCTCGGCACAATTTCCATCGCGTCGGCAAACGCCGTGAGAGCGAGCTGTGATCGATCATTGACGGCGAGGCGTGGATCGACGGGCATCCCGTCTCGGACCGCGACGCGATCAGGGCGTCGATCGGCTATCTCCCCGAGGAACCACCGGTCTTCGACGAGCTCACCGGCCGCGAACAGCTCGAGTACTTCGGTCGGCTCCGTGACCTCCCCGCCGCCGAGATGGCGACTAAGATCGACGATTGGCTGGATCGGTTCGACCTCGACGGGGACGCGGACAAGCGGATCGAGGACTACTCGAAGGGGATGCGCCAGAAGGTCGGATTGATCCAAGCGCTCCTCCACGAGCCGGATGTCGTCTTCCTCGACGAGCCGACCAGCGGGCTGGACCCGCGGGCGGCGCGGACCGTTCTCGACGTCATCTCGGAGTTAACCGACGACGGTCACACGGTGTTTCTCTCGACGCACATCCTCTCGGTCGTCGAGGAGCTCGCGGATGTCGTCGGCGTTCTCTACGACGGCGACCTCGTCACCGAGGGCTCGCCCGCGGCGCTGACCGCGCGGATGGAAGCCGAGGAGGGCACGACCCTCGAGGACGTGTTCCTCTCGGTCACTGCCGAACGGGGTCCGGTTGCTTCCAAGTCGGATTCCGGACCGGGTTCAGCGTCGGCTCCCGGCCCGGAAGGCGGTGAGAATGGCGATGCCGTCGACCGCCGGAACGAACGGGTCGAGGATCGATGACGCGGGCGAACCGTCCGCGGCTGGTCGCCCGAACCGAGCTCCGGCGTCGCTGGCGAACGATGAAAGGGAACACGACGCAGCTGTTGGCGCTTGCGTTCGCGGCCCTCATGCTGCTTCCGTTCTCGCTCGCCGGCGTGTTCGGAGCGTACCTCGCTGGCGGGTTCGTCGCCGGAAGCGAGACCGAGCCGCTGATCGACTGGGCGCGGATGGCGCTCGTCTACGGGTGGATCTTCGTGGTCGGGTTCGGCGGCTATCGGGCGTACGCCGTCGCGCTCCGCCCCGACAATCTCGACGGCCTGCTGACGACGGTCTCACACCGAGACGTGATCGGGGGCCTCGTCCTCACCGAATTCGTCCTCTGGTTCGCGTTCGCCCTCACGCTCGGCAGCGCCGCCTCGGTCGCGTTCGCCGTCGGTGCCGGCTCGATTCTCACGATCCCCGCGTTATTTGTCACGCTGTGTCTCTTGCTCATGACTGGGATCCCGGCCGGGTTCCTCATCGCGCTCGGCGTGCGCAACGCCGGCGTTCGGTCGCGGCTACTCAGCCGGCTCCGAACGCTGTTTTTCGTCCTGCTCGGTATCGGGTACTTCGCGCTGATCTTCACGAACGCGTTCGCGTCGGTCATGGAGCCGATCTACCGGATGCTCGCGCCGACGCCGATCGACTGGTTCGGCGATCTCGCTGCAATTGGGCTCGGAATAGGAGCATCACCGCTTCGCGCGCTCGGTGCTGTGGGATTCTCGGCCGTGTTCGTTGCCGCCGCAGTCGCGTCGCTATCCCGACTCGCAGAGTGGCTCTGGTACGCCGACGGCGTCCACGTCACCCACGAAGTCGAGCGTTCCGCCGACAGATCCTCTCGTTTTGGCGGGCTTTCACAAGTCCTCTCACAGCCAGTCTTCGGTGTCGTCGCGGTCGACTGGAAACGCGCTCGACGGTCACCGATCTCCCTGTCGTTCGCGTTGTATCCGCTGATCGTTCTCGCCGGTCCGATCGTTACCGCTGTACAGACGGGAGAGGTCGGAACGAGCCTTCCGCTGTGGGTCCTCATTAGTGGAACGTGGGTCGCCGGCTCGCTGTTCGCGCTCAACGTGGTCGGCCAAGAGGGTGCAGCGCTCCCCGTTACGCTGCTCTCGGAGACTCCCGAACGCTCGCTGGTCATCGGACACGTCGTCTCCGGTGCCCTTCTCATCGCACCGTTGACCGTCGCGGCGACCATTTTTACGGGATTCCTGAGCCCACACCCGGTACCGATTGTCATGAGTCTCGGGGTATCGGCGCTCATCCTGTCGGCCGTGTCGGGAGCGATCGCAACCGGGATCGGCGTCGGGTTCCCACGCTTTGAGGCCGTCAGCGTCTCCCGAAGCAGCAAGGCGATCGTTCCAAGCGTCTTCGCGTTCGTGATCTACTCGATCGTCGTGGTCCTCGTTGCGCTTCCAACGATCATCGCTCACTCCGGAACCGTTGGTCACGCACTCGCTTCGTTCACCGGCGTCGACCGACTTCTGGTTGGCGTCATCGGAACCGCCATTTCGGCCGTGATCGCATGTCTCGTCGGTGCCGGCTCGATGTACGTTGCCCGGGATCGCGTTCGTGGTTACCGTCTCGAGTGACTCGGAATCACAGCGACCACCATCCGTCCCGCAACACCGTCTCGTATCCGAGCGCGGCGAGTGCATCGGGGTAGTACCGCCGGGCGACGAGCCCCTGCAGCAGCTGTCGGGCATCGACGCGGTGGTCCGTCGACCACGACACGTCGACGATCGTCCACCCGTCCTCCTGCCCGATCGCTACGGTGTCCGACGCCCATTGGATTCCATCGACCGTGACGAGAGGTTCCAGTTCATCGACGTCGTTCGTGTTCACGGCGTCCGAGTCACCGGACGGATGGTCGGTGGCCTCCACCCGCATCGTCACCGAGTGAAGCCCAAAGAGGTACGACACGTCGTACTCGACGACCCTGCCGTCAGGCCGATCCTCGACACTGGCGATCAAAACAGATCGCTTCGTCCCTGTAGGTCTCGCTGTCCTTCCTCAGGACTGGTCTGTGCATGGTGAATTTCGAGCACAAGTTTTGCCCTTTAGGACGGGGGAGATATCAAATCTGCAGGTACGAACAGCGAGACACCGTCGCGGTCGGCAGCTGTTTCGTACAGCCCGTCGGAAAATCCGGAGCGGGTCCGCGTCCTAAAGTATTCAAATATCGATAGTAATAACTTAATAACATTCAAATTATATATTCGATTTCCCGAGTTGCATGACGAGTGATCCGAATGGTGATCGGGAACAAGGAGCGCAGCGGTACAGTGTCCGTCAGCATCGACGGAAAACGGCGCATCGTCAACGCGGCAGGCGCCCCACAGATCGCGGGGAAAACGGCGGGGACGGCTGACCTCGAACGCAAAGACCCGCTGGATACGCCACCTACATGAGGACCGACAGCGGCATCCAGTCGGCATTCCTGCTGGTCGACCCGAACACGGTCCGTCGCCCGCGACGTATCCGACGGCTATCGGGATGGGATCCTCCTCGATTCTCTGATGGCCGAAGTGATCCCATGGGCGTTGGCGGACCTCAGCGCGTTTTTGAGGCGAGTTATCGGAATCATATATTGTATATATAATTTATATTTTCATACACCGGACGCGACCGCTTGTCACCGATCGTATACCACTGTGAGCCGGTTCGGATCCGCTCACTGGATATCGGATCTGTCCCGTAGCTTCTGTTTTTATTACCTGTGGCCGCGAACGTCCGGACGGACCCCGTCAATGCGGGGGGTCGCACATGGACCGGATCCCGGACGCGCTGGACATCCACCCCATCCACGACGATGCTCAAGGCCGCCGATGTGATTGCACACGTCACACGACCGATCCGACGACTGGGACGAGCAGCTTCGATCACCGTCCTAACCGTCATCGCCCGTGGAGAGGGAAATCAAAGGTGCACCTCGGATAAAGGACCCGTACACCTCCGATAAACAACCAATGACAGACAAACTCACGATAGACGTTGCAGAGTATACGTTCACCGCCGAACTGTTCGAGGACGAAGCGCCGGAATCGATCGCTGCGATGCGGAAGTTTCTCCCGCTGGAATCGACGCTGATGCACGTTCGGTGGAGCGGTATCGCGACGTGGATAAATATCGATGCGATCGATCTCCCCGATGTTCCGCGGGAGAATCACACGGTGTATCCCTCGCGGGGGTAGTGTTCAGATAAGCTGATTCCATGCGAAGGCGAATGATCTCAACCACTCGTTTGCAGTTTCTGCTTCGGCGTTGCTGAAACAGTTTGAGA
>NZ_FZNQ01000008.1 GCF_900188065.1 Halorubrum vacuolatum | reverse complement strand
AGTTCCGTGAAATTACGCTTGCCGCCGCCGTCTACAACGTCGAACAAGCCGTCAAACAATGAAACCCGACGCCTTCTGCGGATTCAATGAAGCCGTTTGATCCCTTCAAGGGGGTTGGTTGCCTGGTCGGTAGTTTTCATTGCCTGGCCCTCTGTCCGGTAACCCGGATGCTTGCCTCACGATTTTTCGGATCGCCAGACGGCGGTCGATTTACCCCCGTGAGTTTCGATGCCTCGCGGGTTATTGAAATCGCCAGACGGCGTCGGGGTCGATACCCGTGTTGAGTTTGATTGCCCTCGAACATGTGTTTACCTCGGGTTAGCGACGGTCGAAAATCAACAGAAGGCGAGGGGTTGGGATGCTCCGGCGGGGATTTGAACCCCGGTCATTGCCTCGAGAGGGCAATATGATTGGCCGGACTACACTACCAGAGCGTATCCGCGTGCGTCTGAACGCATCTCAGGCTAAACCCGAAGGGAGTAAAACAGTTGCGCTTCACCGTCGCCGTGTGTGGGTTTGTCGTGTTAACACATGACTCAATGGACTCGATCAGGTGTGATTAGAGACTTCAACTGAGCCGTCCACCAGGCCTATCCGGTTTAGCCATCAACGGTGAACGTCACGGCAGTTGACGCCTCGTCGCCCATCACGGAAGCAGGAACGAGTGTGACGGTCACGCGGTGCTCGGTGGCGACGTTCGGGTTGTCGATCACATAGGTGACATCGACGGCGACGAACGCGTAGATGTCGTCATACGCAAATTCGACCATTCGGGCACCGGTAACTCCGGGGTCCTGCTGAACGGTTGAGACGGCGTGGGGTCGTCGAAACGTTCGTTTCGGCGTCACGGCGGAAAGGAATCGACCGATTACGGTCGCTAACTGAGGAAGGGTCGATGGCGAACCGTTCGGACGGCCACCCGCCGCCAGCGTTAACCGGTTGCCCGAGGAACCCCAGCCATGAGCGACAGATCGCTAACGCTGTTGGAGATCCATCTCGGTGACGCCACGATCCAGATCGGCCCGAAGACGATCGGCTCGAAGATGGCCACCCGGGATGTGAGTGAAACTGAAGAGGAGGCGAGCGACGATCCCGAGAACCGTAGGTGTGCGCTTCGAACACCCCTCCTCGTCCTTCTCGTGCTCGGTGTGGTGGCGGCAGTTGTGGCGGTCGTGTGGAAGCAGGTCGCTGCGAACGGGCTCGAAGACGCCACTGCCCTCGACGAACTCAACGGGTGAGTGGGTACGGGTCGTGTCGGTACAGACCGACACGAGTAAGCTGTATGCGATCGCGACGCGGAACGATACGGAGCGACGTGTAAGCGACCTCGACGCGGATCGACACAAGCGCTTTGTCGGCGGCGAACCTGAGACGGTTATGGATGTTCTTCGAAGCCTCCGGGCGGTTGCCGAGGCCTCCGGCACCGGCGTCATCGACTGGGAGAAAGCCGCCGAGGCCGCGAAGGCGAGCACCGAACCCGGCTCGCTGGATCTCACCCCCGCCGAGCGTGAAGGATACGCCGCGGACGTCCGTGACGCCCGTCGACGCGTCGGTGAGGTCTCGGGGTTGAACTTCGAGGTCCCGGGAGCAGTGGAGGTCCAGAACCGGCACCACTGGATCGACGCGAACGTGGACACGTTACGGAACGTGATGCGTCCGATCGAGGGCGCCGCGACGCCGCTGTTGCCGGACCTCTCTCGGATCGCCAACACGGGGTCGCTCGCGTTCACGCTCGGGTTCCTCGGTCGCAACGTCCTGGGACAGTACGACCCCCTGCTGCTCGCCGACGAGCCGGCCGAGGATCATGGGCTCTACTTCGTACATCCGAACATCACCGCTGCGGCCAGCGAGTTGGATCTCCCCTATCCGCGATTTCGGCGCTGGATCGCCTTCCACGAGGTGACACATGCAGCGGAGTTCGGTGCCGCCCCGTGGCTCCCCGAGTATCTCGAATCACGGCTCGAATCGGGGATCCAATCGTTGACCGCGGGGGGGCTGGACCCCGGGGCGTTCGCGGAGCTCCAAGTCGCGATGACCGCCGTCGAGGGATACGCGGAGCTGCTGATGGATCGGGCGTTCGATCGGGAGTACGCGGACCTGCGTCGGAAGCTCGATGAGCGGCGGAGCGGCGGGACACCGATCGAACGGTTCGCCAGACGGCTGCTCGGGCTCGGAATGAAGCGTCGGCAGTACGAACGCGGGGCGGCATTCTTCGAGGCCGTCGCGGACGCCCGTGGGATCGAAGCCGCGGGCGTCGTCTGGTCACGTCCGGAGTACCTGCCGACAAACGACGAGCTTGATCATCCGGAGACGTGGCTGCTCCGGGTCGATCCGTAGTGAATCGGGGAACAAAGACGAGCGAAACGGATCGACGGTGAGAGCCAAAGGGCGACGACGAGCGAAACGGATCGACGGGGGAGACAATGAGCGATGGCGAGTAACCACGAACGACGAGATTTCGATCCACGATCTGGGATCGGTGGGTCCGCAATCGATTTGTGTTGCACACGGAAGTGAAAGGTTCTTAGGGTCGGCGGTCGCCCGATAGGGCATGACGAGCGTCAAGGACTTCCGCGTCTCGGAGCCGGCGACCAGCGAGTCGCTCGGTCGTGGGCGGTTCGTGTTCACCGACGCGTATTCGGTCTTCGACTGGGGACGGATGCCGGATCCGATCCCCGAGAAGGGCGCGAGCCTCTGTACGATGGGTGCGTACAACTTCGAGCTGCTGGAAGCGAACGGGATCGCCACCCACTACCGTGGGGTCGTCGATGGCGGCGGGGAGGTGACGTCGCTTTCGACCGTCGAGGGCGCCCCGACGGAGATGGCGATCGACTTGACGCAGGTCCCAGAGCTACCGTATGAGGGAGCAAAAGCAGGGTACGATTACACATCGTTCCATGACGCGGGCGGCGAGAACTACCTCATCCCGCTCGAGATCGTCTTTCGTAACCGCGTGCCAGTCGGGTCGAGCCTCCGAAAGCGGATCATGCCGGCCGACATCGGTCTGGAGCACGAGTCGTGGCCCGAGGAACCGATCGAACTCCCGGAACCGGTCGTCGAGTTCTCGACGAAGTACGAGCGGCAGGATCGGTATCTCTCGTCTGAGGAGGCGGATCGGATCGCCGGCATCGCCGACATCGATGAACTCGAAACCGTCGCCCGAAGCGTGAACGAGGTCATCACGGAACGGGCGGGAGAGAGGGGGTTTCTCCACGAGGACGGGAAGATCGAGTGCCTGTATTTCGACGGGGAGATCCGCGTCGCCGACGTCGTCGGCACGTTCGATGAGAATCGGTTCGCCTACGGCGGCACGCAGCTTTCGAAGGAGGTGATCCGGCAGTGGTATAAACGGAACCAACCGGCGTGGGTCGAGGCCGTCGCTGAGGCGAAACGCGAGGTCAGGGGTCGCGAGACGGACGACTGGCGGGGACTGTGTGACGTCTCGCCGACGACGCTGCCCGACGACGTCATCGGGACGGTTTCGGCGATGTACGCCGCCGGCACGAACGCCTACACCGGCGAGAAGCGGTTCGATGCGCCCGGGATAACGGCGGCGCTCGAAGCGGTTTCAAGGCTCTGAACGACGCAATGGCCCTCCCTCGATGAGGTCATAGCCGGGCGAAGAGGGATGCAGCACGGGGACTTTTGCACGTCGCCACCGTGGATATGGGCATGACGAGCGAGGCCGGATTCGGCGAGCGGTTGGAGACACTGACGGAGACCTACGTCGAGCGACTCGAGGCGTGTGCGGCGTTGTTACCGGAGCTCTGTGAACGGTACGCCTCCGACGGGGACTACTCGGGGACGCTCGCGAGGATCGAGTCGCTTGAGAGCGAGGCGGACGACCTCGTCCGGGAGATCACGGCGATGATCACGGACGCCGGTGCCGACGATATCGGGCTGTTGAACACCCGGATCAACTTCAATCAGTCCGCCCTGCTCGATCTGTACGGGGACCTCGACATCGTCGCGAATCACACCGAGCGTATCGCGCAGGAGGTCGTGATGACGCGCCCGGACCCCGAACGTGAGCCCTTCGCCCGACTGCGGGAGATGGGCGAGGAGGTCGTCGCCATGGCCGAAACCCTCGCCGACGTGGTCGTCCGCTTCGTCCGTGGCCTCGCACGGGCCGATACGAGTGAGAACATCACCGACGGGATCGAGTCGATCCGAGCGGCCGAGAGCCGATGTGACACGCTTCGCAACGCCGCCATCGAAGCGGCGTTCGAGGATGGGGCGACGGCCGAGGCACTGCTTCAACGGGAGCTTGCCATTCTCCTCGATGAGCTTGCGAACGCGATGGAGGACCTCACGGATGCGATGGTGATCATCGCGAGCAAGGAACCGGGCGTGATCGCCGGCGATAACGGATCATAACAACCGGATGCATCAGCCGGCGAGCGAGGAATCACCGCGCTCGTATCGAGCGGGATGTCTACGTGGCCCATACGAACGGCCGTCTCGCATCGTTTTTACTCGCCGCGGCCGCACCGGAGGTAATGAGTTATCGGATCGGGCTGGTCGGGAAGCCCTCGGTGGGCAAATCGACCTTTTTCAACGCGGCGACGATGAACGACGTGCCGGAGGGTGCCTACCCGTTCACGACGATCGATCCCAGCGTCGGGGAGGCGTACGTGCGCGTCGAGTGTGCGGCCCCGGAGTTCAACGAGACGTGTACACCGAGCGTCGGTATCTGTGCGGACGGAACGCGGTTCGTTCCGATAAAACTCGTCGACGTCGCGGGCCTCGTCCCCGGCGCACACGAGGGACGCGGGCTCGGCAACCAGTTTTTAACCGACCTCAACGAGACGGACGTCCTGATCCACGTCGTCGACTTCTCCGGACGGACCGACATCGAGGGGGAGGCGACCGAGGGACACGACCCGCGTGAGGACATCGACTTCCTCGAACGCGAGCTCGACGAGTGGTATCTCGACGTATTAAAAAAGGGGATCGAGAAGTACGAAACCCGCTATCACGGATCCGAGGCCGCCATCGAGGAGGAGCTCGCCGAACAGATGTCGGCGTTCGGGATCGACAAGGACGGGATGAAGCAGGTGATCCTCGCACAGGGGCTCCCGTTGGAGCCCGCAGAATGGGAGGAGTCGGACCGTGTGGAACTCGCACGGGAGCTCCGGAAGCGAACGAAGCCGATGGTCGTCGCCGCGAACAAGATGGATACGCCGGCCGCACAGGAGAACTGGGGGCGGATAACCACCGACTCGAACTACGATCACCTCTCGTTCGTCCCCGTAAGCGCCCATGCCGAAAAGGCGCTCAAACGGGCGGCCGACGCCGACGTGATCGAGTACGTCGCCGGCGACGACGGGTTCAACGTGGTTGGGGACGTCTCCGATGAACAGGCGGCGGGCCTCGAAGCGATCGGCGCGTTCATCGAGGAATACGGCGGAACCGGCGTGCAGACCGCACTGGAGGCGGCGGTCTTCGACGTGCTCGGCTGCATCGCGGTCTTTCCGGGCTCGGCGAACGGATCGCGGGATGAAAAGGGTGTCTTTCGCGACTGCTTCCTCCTTCCGGCCGGCTCAACCACGGAGGATTTCGCCTTTCACATTCACTCGGATATCGGTGAGGGACTGCTCCACGGCACCGACTGTCGGACCGGACGTCAGGTCGGCACGGATCGGAAACTCTCCCACCGCGACGTCATCGAACTCGTCTCGACGAAGCAGGCGGCACCCTGAGCGCGTTGGCAGCGGAACGGGCAATAAAGCGACGAGGATAATGCGTATATATCAGGACAACGCTGGAAAGCACACAGAGGACCCGAACGTACCCACCGCGCGTCTGCTGGAAGCATGCATACCCGAACACCGCCCAACGCGGGACGATCGGCGGGCGAACTAGAAGGTGGTGACGTCGCCCTCGATCACCTTGCGGGTGATCTCGGAAACGTCGGCGAGTTCACGGTCGATGATCGCGGTCACCTCCTCCTCGATATCGACGATATCGACGCCCTCGGCGGTCACGATCTGGGCGTCGGCGACGTGGGGTTCATCGATGGGCCGACCGATCTGTGAGAGCAGCCGAACCTGGAGATCACGGATACCGTCGACCTCCTCGGTGACGGACTCGGCGATGGACGTCGAGAGGAGGTTGTAGATCTTTCCGATGTGGTTGACGGGGTTCTTCCCGGAGGTCGCCTCCATCGACATCGGGCGGTTCGGCGTAATAAGTCCGTTCGCGCGATTTCCGCGGCCGACGGAGCCGTCGTCGCCTTGCTCGGCGGAGGTCCCGGTCACGGTGAGGTAGATGGACCCCTCCTCGTAGTCGTCGGCGGTGTTGACGTGGACGTGTACCTCGCGGTCGGTATGGTCCTCGGCGAGGTCGGTGACGAACTCGCGCACGTCGGCGACGGCATCGTCGTAGTCGTCGAGGTCCTCGACGTACGCGTCGACCATCGCGGCCGCGACCGTGATGTCGATGCGGTCGCCCTCGCGTTTTCCCATCAGCTTCACGTCGGGGCCGAGTTCGGGATGGTCCGCGTAGTAGGTCGTGTTGAGCGCACGCTCGGCCTCGTAGACGATCGTCTCCGTCTCGGTGAGCGGCGCGTGGCCGACCCCGAAGGAGGTGTCGTTCGCCATCGGCACCTCCTGGGTCTCCTCGCCGAAGACGTCCTGCAGGTCGCCCGACCCCTCACCGAGCCGGACATCCACGACGATGTCGGTGCCGTATTCGAGTTCGGGGATGGTCTCCTCCAGATAGTCGCGGGCGGCCGCGAGCGCCGTGGAGTCCACCGGGAGCTGTTGACCGTCGTACGACTTCGTCGCGCGACCGACGACGAGGACGTAGATCGGCTCGATGACCTCGCCGCCGCCGAAAGCGGGTGCCGCACGCCCGGCGACGAGTTGGGTTTCGTCGGTGTTGTAATGCAGTACCTTCCCGACACGGTCGAGATAAAGCTGCGAGAGCGCGCGGGAGACCGACTCCGCGAGCCCGTCACTGATCGAGTCCGGATGGCCGACGCCCTTCCGTTCGACGATCTCGACCTCCTGATCCTCGACCGCCTGGCGGTCGAGGCGGCTGACCTGAATGTTCCGACTCATTGGGTTCCCGTACCCCCCGGGCTACGGTATAACTTGCGGAAACTCTCCGAGTCAAATTCATGCGACTAAGTTATGTTACGGCGATATCTGCCGTTCGGTGCCGCGGTGCGGACGCCGACTCACGTGTGAGCGGTGGGCTCACCCGTGTTCGAGCGATCGATGCCGGAGGAGATTGACGAGCGCGAAGAGGATCATCGTCGCCGGCACCGCGACGGAGACGCCGAGCGCGACCGCCGTGCCGGGAACGAGCGCTGTCTCGACGAGGAAGAAGGTGGTCGCGCTCGCGGTCGCGACGACGAGCACGAGCACCCACAGCGACTGCCGCGTGAAGACGTCCGTCGGCGTTCGTTCGAAGAGAAGCCGGTCGGCGATAACGGCGATCAGGGCGATCCCGGTGATCACGGCCCCGAGTCCGAACGAGAGCGTCGGGAGACCCGTCGTCTCCGGAAGCGCGTCAACGAACGAAAAGAGGAGGAAGAGACCGACGGAGACCCCGAGGTAGAGGCCGAACCAGAGGAGTGCGGCCCTTCGTAGCGAACGGGCGGTGTCGGCGTCGGTCATCGTTCGTGGTGTATTCGTCGGGAGAGGTGGTTAGGTGTTGCTGGTTCCGGCACCGATCGCCGCGGATGGGTCAGCGGGCCGCCTCGTAGGCCTCAGCCATGACGTCGATCGCGGTCCGGAGGTCGTCCTCGCCGGTCGCATACGAGATGCGTGCCGATCCCGCCCCACGCGCGCCGAACGCCTCGCCGGGAACGACGACGACGCCCCGATCGATGCACTCGGAAACGAACCCCTCCGGCACCTTCGGCATCGCGTAGAACGCGCCCCGCGGCGTCGGACACTCGATCCCGGCGTCGGCTAGCCCCGAGAGCAACAGGTCACGTCGCCGCTCGAAGGAGTCGGTCATCTCCGCGACGATCCCCCGATCCCCGCGCAACGCCGCCTCGGCGGCGTACTGTGCGGGCGCCGATGCGCAGGCCTGTGCGTACTGGTGGACCCGCACCATCCGGTCGACGCGGTCGGCGGCGCCGTACGCCCAGCCGAGCCGCCACCCCGTCATCGAGAAGAGCTTCGAGACGGCGTTGATCACGACGACGTCCCCCCCGTCGGTGAACTCCATCGGCGAGTAGTGCTCGCCGTCGAATACGGTGTACTCATAGACCTCATCGGAGATGCACAGCACGTCGTGTTCGTCCGCGATCCGCGCGAACTCCCGGACGTCGTCCTCCGAGGAGACGGCCCCCGTCGGGTTGCCGGGGGAGTTGACGATGAACGCCGCGGTGTCCTCGGTGATCGCCGCCTCGATCGCCGCCGGATCGATCGTGAGGTCATCACGGAGCCCGACCGGGACCGGTTCGCCTCCGGCGAGTTTCGTCAAGGCGTCGTAGGAGACGAAGCCGGGATCGGGGACGATCACCTCCTGACCGGCGCTCACGTGCGCCTCGATGGCGATGTGGAGCGCCTCGCTCGCGCCCGCGGTCGCGACGATGTTCGCCGGATCGAGGTCGATCCCCTGATCGACGCGGTGTTTCTCGGCGATCGCCTCGCGGAGGCTCTCGATCCCCTTGTTCGCGGTGTAAGCGTCCGTCTTGCCGGCCCGGATGGCCTCGACCGCTGCCTCGCGGGCGTGATCCGGCGTCGGGAAGTCCGGCTGGCCCAATCCGAGGTTGATCGCATCCGCGCCCGCCGCCTCGAAGACCTCGCGTATCCCGCTGATCTCGATCCGCTCGACCCTGTCGGAGAACGTCGGCATGATACACATGAGGGACCCGACCGGAGTTAGCTCTTGTCACGTGCGGTGCCGAGAGTTCCGGGAGCGAACGAAGGTGAGCGAACGAAGGTGAGCGAACCCGCCGGTAGTTCCTTTGTCGGTCGACGAGAGCAGATCGCATGGACGCGCTCATCACCGACACCCTGCTCGTCTCCATGGACCCGGGAGCGACGGGCGGGAGCGGCGAATTGGGGATCGTCGACCGCGGCGCGGTCGGCTGGACTGACGGGGAGCTCACCTACGTCGGCCCGACCGAGGCGATCGACCCGAACGATGCCGCCCGGACGATCGACGGCGACGGGTGTCTCACGCTGCCTGGGTTCGTGAACGCCCATGTCCACGGCCGCTACTCGGTCATCCGGGGGGCCGCACAGGACGTTCCGGAGATCGAGTGGATGGACCGCGCGCTCGACCCGATCGGCCGGCACGTCTCCGCCGAGGACGGTATCGTCGGCGCGAAACTCACCGCGCTGGAGGCGATCGCCGCCGGCACGACGACGCTCGGCGAATACGCCGCCGACGTCGCCACGCTGGTCGACCGCGTCTATCGCCCGTTCGGGCTCCGCGTCGTCGCCACCGAAACGATCAACGAGGTGCCGGGCGACCGCGAGGATCTCGACCCGAACGAGCCATTCGCCTTCGACCGCGACGCGGGGCGGGAAGCGCTCGACCGGACCGAAGCGCTGTTCGAGCGGTACGGAGATGATCCGCTGGTCGTCCCCGCTTACGGCCCGCAGGCGCTCGATATGGTCTCGATGGAGACGCTGACGGCGGTGTTCGACCGTGCCCGCGAGCAGGATCGGACCGTTCACGTTCACGTCGCACAGGGCGAACGGGAGCGCCGCGCGGTGGCCGCCCGCTACGGAGAGGACGCGACCACCGTCGGGGTGCTCGATCGCGAGGGTTTCCTCGGTGATCACCTGCTCGCTGCACATCTTCACGGCGCAACCACTGCGGAGCGAAAGCGGCTGGCTACAGCCGGCGTGCGGATGGTCGGTTGTCCGTCCTCCATCGCCGCGATCGACGGGATCGTCCCGCCGATCGTCGAGTACCGTGAACACGGCGGGACCGTCGGGATCGGCACCGATCAGGCACCCGGCACGGGGGGACATAACACGCTGCGCGAACTCAGGACCGCGGCGTTGCTCGCGAAGGTGGATCGACGGGATCCGACCGCGCTCGATGCGCCCGCGGCGCTGAAGATCGCGACGATCGGCGGGGCACGGGCGCTCGGAATCGACGACGTGGTCGGATCGCTCGCGCCGGGCAAGCGTGCGGACGTCGTCGTCTGCGACCTCGATGCAGTCGGCGTCGCCCCGACGGCCCCCGAGCCGTTCCACACGGCGATCCCGAACCTCGTCTATGGAACCGCGGGTGCGGAGGTCCGTGACGTCTTCGTCGACGGGGTGCAACTGGTCTCGGCCGGCGGGATCGTCGGCGTCGACGTCGACGACGTGGTCGTGGAAGCGAACGAGCGGGCCGAGCGGATCTTCGCGGACGCCGAGGAGGAGTGGCGGGCGGCCGGATCCACGCTCGTCGATGACGTCGACGCGGGACGGTTGTGATCGGCGGCGAGGGTGGGGAGCCGATCGGCGTGGAGACGAGGGATCCGATCCCGGAGCGATCAGCGCCGCCGATGGCGTTCCCAGACCGGCCGGTCGTCATCACCCGGTCCATGAGGGGTCCGAAAGTATCGGTCGGCCGCATCAGGACCGTCGAACGCGGCCCGGTCGATCCCATCGAGCCGGTCACGGAGGTATTCGATGAGCCGCTCGGGTGGGAGCCGCAGCAGGCCCTCCTCGATCGCGCGAAGCCGATAGTTCGGATGGCCGACGCCGAGGGGAACCTTCACCTCCTCGATGACGCCGGACGCGACGAGCATCCGACGATCGGCGGTGAACGTCTGTCTCGGCGCGATGCCGACCGACTCCGCCCATGCCCGAACGTCCTGAAAGAGGTGATCGTGTCGGGCGCCGAGCGCGAGGAGGAGGGTTCGATCCGTCACCGTTCGGGAGCGATCGAGCGCCCCCGGTTCGAGGTCATCGAGCAGGACCTCGAGATCCGCTGCGAACCGCCCACAGAGCTGCTCGCCCGCGGTGCGATACAGCCGGTCTCGCGAAGGCATGTCGATCGCGGCCGAGGGACTCCGTTCGAACTGGGCGCCCATCGCCTCCCGAAGGCCACGGACGGCGGACATCTCGTCGGTGGTGATCACCGTTCGGTTATCCACGGGACCGGTGACCGCGTGTACCTCTCGATCCGTGAGGAAGAGGGTCCGTTCGATGAGGTCGCCGGCGGCGGCCTCCGCCGCGGTCACGATCGCCATCGAGCCGGATTCGGTTCGCGTCGCGACCTTCGTGCCGAGCACGAACTCCCGTCCCAGCCCCTCGACGGTTTCTGTGGGTGAACGGAGCCGCCACGACACGTTTGAGCTCCCATCGGTCTCCTCGGAGGCTCCAGCAGCCTCCCCGAGGGTTCGTTCATGTGCCCGTAGAACGGCGGGCAGGAACGCACGATCGACGCCGGTAGCGACGAGGGTCGTGGAGCCGGCAAGCAGATCCACGAGTTCGTCCTCGAAGGCCATCGTCCGGTAAAGACGACGCGCCCGAATGAACGTTCCGCCGGCGAGGTCGATTCCGTCGACCCCGGGTTCCGACACCTGCTCTCAAGGGGCCCGAGCGAACACCAGATAGCCGGTGTGGCCGACGCCCGCGGTCGACGGGCGGGATCCACGCGAGGAGAAGTCCATCTCGCGCTGGATCGTCTCGAACGTCTCGATCTCGACGAGGCCGGCCTCGCGTGCGGCCTCGACGGCGGCACGCGTCCCCTCGACGAACGGCGAATAAACGGCGAGATAACCGCCCGAGAGGAGGAGATCGGGTGCGTAGGCGACGATCGTCGGTGCGTCCCCCGTATCGAGCGTGAGCACATCGAAGGAGTCCTCATCGGCGAGGATGGTGTCGACTTCCGCGGCGAGGTCGCCGGTTCTGACGGTCACCCGCTCCGAGACGCCCGCGACCGCCATGTTCTCGCGGGCGATGTCCGCGAAGTCGGGATCGCGCTCGTAGGTCGTTACGGAGGCGCCGACCCGGCCGAGGTACGCCGAGAGGATCCCCGTGCCGGTGCCGGCATCGAGCACGCGGTCGCCGCCAGCGATCCCGGTGTGCCCGATGACGAGCCCGATATCCCGGGGCATCATCGGCGCGCCCGTCCGTTCGAGGTGATCGAAGAGATCCGGGCCGCGGAGTCGACGGACCTCGAAGACCGTGCCGAGATGCGTCTCGACGGTATCGCCCGGGTTGGCGTCCTCGGGGACCTCGATGACGCCGAGGTCGGTGCCGAACTCCTCGCCCGGACGGAGGAGATACTCGCGGTCCCCGTGAACGAGCAGGTAGGCGGCGTCGCTCACTCCAGGTTCGCGATCGCGGCCGCGAGGTCGCCGTCGGTCGCCTCGAGCGCCGCTCGGGCCTCCGACTCCGGGACACCCGCCCGCTCGGCGACGATCGCGACGTCGCTATCGGGGATGGCGTCCGCGTCGCCGGCGGCGTCGGCGGCGTCGGCGTCGTCCGCGTCGTCAGCGTCGCCCGCGCCGGCATCGACGACCTCGTCGGGTTCGCCGACGATCTGGTAGGTCTGTTGACCCTGCGCGTCCATGCGCGTGACCTGTGGTTCCGAGAAGACGAGGTCGCCGTCGCCGGTCTCGATCACGACGCGCTCGGCGTCGATCTCGTCGACGTCGATCCCCATCTGTTTCATCATCTGTTTCATCTTCCGCGGGTTCATCCCGCCTCCTCCAAACATACGCGGGGCTTCGCCCGCGCGGCACAAAAAGGGTGCCGAAGGCCGACGACGAGGCTTCCGACGATCCGATGTCCGGTGGCGCTCGAACCGGAACCGATCGAGGCCTGCCGGGACGGCTGGTTTCATGCGGCCGGCGTCCCTGAGGGTAGCCATGTACATCGCAGATCACACCTGGCCGGAACTCGGCGAGTACGTCGCGACCGAGTCCGTGGCCGTCGTCCCGCTCGGCTCCACCGAACAGCACGGCCCACACCTCCCGCTCGCGACCGACCACCTGATCGCCGAGGCGCTCGCCCGCGAGGCGGCCGACCGGACCGGGTACCTCTGTACGCCGACAATAAACATCGGCGTCAGCCCGCATCACCGGCAGTTTCACGGCACGATGTGGGTCGATGCGCCCGCCTTCCGGGAGTACGTCGAGAGCTTCACGCGGAACCTCGCGTATCACGGGATCGACCGGGTCGTCTACGTGAACGCCCACGGCGGCAACGTCGCACACCTCCAGGAGGTCGGTCGACGACTCCACGAGGACGGCGCGGTCTATGCGATCGAGTGGATGTGGAACGAATCGATCCCGGATCTCGTCGACGACCTCTTCGAGCAGAACGGCCCACATGCGGGGCCGAAGGAGACCGCGATGATCACCCACATCGCGCCCGAACTCGTCAATGGGGACGAGTTCGAAGCCGCCCGCGACGGCGGCCTCGTCGACGTCGACGCCTCGGACGCGTACGTCCACGGCGCACGGACGTTCTACGACGCGATCGACAACTCCCCGAACGGCGCCTTCGGCGATCCGACGGACGTGACCCCCGAGAAGGCCGAGCGACTCTTCGAGGCGGCGGTCGATCAACTCGTCGAGCTGCTGGAGTGGCTCGATGCACAGCCGATCACGGACCTCATGCCGGCTGCACACGTCGATCCGCAGCCGGGGAGCGAACGATGACCCAAAGGTCGACTGTCAACCGTTCGTAACTGAGGTGTGTGACGGCTCGATTTAACCGGAGCCGCCTCCAGCGGCGCACGTTTATCATATCGGACGCCGTTCGTCGGCCATGGTATCAGCGGAGAACAGGGTCATTGCCGCCGGGTTTCTCGGCGTGATCATCGGGTTCATCCTGCTCGCCGCCGTCGAGACGTTCGTCGGATTACCGGGTCAGTGGGGGTTCGTGGTGGCGTTCCTGCTTTTAGCCCTGCTTGGTGTCGTCATCCCGCAGGTGTATCTGTCGAGCGTCGATCGATCCGTTTCCAGAACGGCGCGAATGGGCGTCGTGACCGTCGTCTTGCTCGTGCTCGCTTCAGGCTTCTCGGCGGAGGTCTCCGGAACTGAAGGGATAACCATCTGGATCCTCGTTGGGATCTCGTTCGCGCTGATCGTCGCCGTTGAAATACGCGACGGATATCGCCAATCCGTTCAGGACGGGACGAGCGAGCCCTGAATAGGTCCTATCGGACAGCAAACACTCCACGGGACGCACGTCCATGATCGTGATGATGAACGGCACCGAAGGAGCCCGGTTGAAACCCTCGGGGTCGATACGAGAGCCGTGCCGAACGCGGCATGCAGACCTGACTGAGTGGCCGAATCTGTCGTCGAAGCGGCTTCCCACCCGTATCGATCGGGAGCGCGGTTCGTTCGTCGCCCGTGGCCGGGCCGTTTGGTCCCCGGAGTCGCGATCCATGTATTTTTTACAGGTGAAAATAAGGGGTCTACATGACTGGTTCTCAACCCCTCGAACGCTACGACGTCGGCATCGTCGGTGCTGGACTCGCCGGGCTAACGGCGGCGAGGGAATTGACTGACGTGGGGCTTGACGTGGTCGTTCTTGAGGCGAGGGACCGCGTCGGTGGCCGAACCCTCGGGACGTCGCTGTCGACCGGTGACGTCATCGACCGCGGGGCCGAATGGATCGGTGAGGAACATGAACACGTTCTCGAACTGGCCGAGGAGTTCGATCTCGAGCTGTGTTCGCAGTATCACGAGGGCGCCGATCGAGTCGCCGTGGGCGGCGAGTTGTTCGAGGGCGAGGATCGGCTTCGGGCGCTACCGCCGGAGGCGGCAGCCGAGCTGCGGGACGCGTTTGAACGGATAGAGGCCCTCCGCCGGGAGGAGAACCCGGATACCGGGAGATGGGATGGGAAGACCCTCCAGACCTGGGTGGAGGAGACCATGGGTAATCAAGCGGCACGCGAAGCGTTCGAGGCGTACTTTCGGGCCATGCACGCGGCCGAACCGAGTCAGGTTTCGCTGCTGTACTTTTTAGGGGACAGCGACGGCGGAGATGACCCGTCCGAGGACGACGGGTACAGCTTTGCACAGGAGTATCAAGCGTCCAACGTCGGAACGGAGTACCGCTTCATCGGCAGCACCCAACACCTCTCACAAGGGCTTGCGGAGGTCCTCGGCGACACCGTCCGGATGGAGGAACCGGTTCGACGGATCGAACGACGCGACGACGGGGTGACGCTCGTCTCGGATACGGGCCGTTACGACGTTTCGGACGCGATCGTCGCCGTTTCCCCCCCGCTCATCGAGCGAATCGAACACGAACCACCGTTGCCTGCTCGGCGGCGGGCATTGGGTCAACGGATGCCGATGGGCGGGGTAGTCAAGTGCGTCGTCGCGTACGACGAACCGTTCTGGCGGGACGATGGCTACTCGGGGGTCGTGCTTTCGGCCGATGGCGTGGTGACCTCGTTCAACGACGTTAGTCCACCCGACGGGAACCGGGGATTGCTCGTCGGGTTCATCGCCGGCGACGACGCCTTCGAGTGGAGCGACCGATCCGTAACCGAGCGCCGCGAGCAGGTCCTTGAGGAACTCAGACGGTACTTCGGGCCGCAAGCGAGCGAGCCGCTCGAGTACACCGATAAGGCCTGGTCGAGGACGCGATGGTCGACGGGTGGATATAACGCCGTGATGACGCCGGGAACGCTGGCAGCGTGCGGCGACGCGCTCCGTGAACCGGTCGGTCGCGTTCGTTGGGCCGGGTCGGAAACGGCGATCGAATGGCCTGGGTTCATGGAGGGGGCGATCAGGTCGGGCAAACGGGTTGCGAACGAGGTCCTGAGCGACCGCGGTGAGCGAGAAAGCTGACCACCCTTCGACCGACCCGTCGAACCCGCCCGAACGCGCCGTATCGGGAACGGCCGATACCCGGCTATGTCGTTCCAACGAGGAGTTCAACAGGACCACCGAACCGGCGAAGTACGTCCCGTCGCGGGAAAGAGCCTATATAAACGGTTCCCGGCGGTTACCCCGGGCCGTAGTCGGTGAGCCCGTCCGCATAGACGCTCACGTCATCGAAACGTCCCTCGTAGGCGACGTTCGAGGGGCGGGTCGGCTCGGCCCCCGAGAGGAAGATCCGATCGGCCTTTTTCCAGGTGTTCTCGTAGGCGAGATGCGAGTACTCGATGAGTCCACGAACCCGATGGGAGAGCCCACCGCGGTGGACCACCGTCCGCGGGCGACCCTCGCGAAACGCGTCGACGATCTCGACGGGCGTGTCGAGCGACTCATCGAACGTCGTCCACGCCTCCCCGACGCTCCCTTTGAGGTGCGCATAGGAGGAGCCAAACCCCGGGAGATCGAGGTCGCGAGCGATCCGTAACGCGCGTTTGTTCTGGTGCGGGAGGAGTTTCGTGTTGTACGTCTCGATGGCGTGGAGGCTGTCGGCGTGTGCTTCGATCTCCGGGCGGGTGAGCGAGACGGTCGCGAAGTCGGGATGCGGAACGAGCACCGCGGCGTCCTGGCGGGCGAACTCCGCCATTGCCCCCTCGAAGGTGATGAAATCGGGGACGGGATCCGACAGCCCGAGCGCGAGCAGATGCCGACGGTTCCCCCAGTCGCCGGTGAACACCTCACGGGCGGGCACGACGGTCAACTCGTCGTCGGAGAACCGCTCGGCACGGTCGCGGATCGTCGGGAACCGCGTGAAGTGTGGCGCGTACACGAGCGCGTCGATCCCGCGCTGCTTCGCGAGCGCGACGACGTCGGCGTCGAGGACCTTCACGTGCGCATCGACGCGGGTTCGGGATCGGGTCACGACCGTACCTCATCGCGGCCGAGCAAAGGTATGTCGCCTTCGAGGCCTGGACATCGAGGCGTGGATACGTCCGGTCGAGGCCGCAGAACTGTCGCGCGCCGCGGGGAAAACCGTTAACCCCCTCGGCGGATACCTCGCGATATATGTCCCGCTGGACGTGCGGTATCGACGGCTGCGACGCCGCCTTCGAGGACGTCGAATCCACCATCCTCCATCAGACGACCGAGCACAAACGACACGAGTGTAAGGTGTGCGGAACGATCGTCCCCGACGGCTATTTCGCCATCCGACACGCGTTCGACGAACACACCCGCGCCGAATACGTGCGCGCGTACGAGGCGGACTCCGCCGCCGTCCGCCGACGTGAGGAGGTCAAACGCGAGATCGAATCCGAGGCGGACCTGCAGGCGGTGATCGAGGAGTTGGACGTCAACGGCGTGGGCGGATAGTCCCCTCCGGGTGTTCCGTCGGGAGCCGACCGTGGACCGACGGATACAGGAAGGCCCCGCGACGAGTGGGGATATGAACGAGATCGACGTCGAGCCGGTAGAGCGCGTCGACGACGACGTGAGCGTCGACGTCGACGCCGACCTGCCACAGGGCGTTGACGCCCCGGAGTACGTCCTTTACGGGGGAAAAGGCGGGGTCGGCAAGACGACGATGGCGGCGGCGACGGGGCTTTCCTCCGCGGCCGGCGGGGTCAGGACGCTCGTCGTCTCGACCGACCCGGCGCACTCGCTTTCGGACACCTTCGAGGTCGACATCCCCGCGGAGCCGACGCGCATTCGCGAGGAGGTCCCGCTGTATGCCGCCGAGATCGACCCGGACGCGGCGATGGAGGAGGGAATGTTCGGCGCCGACGGCGACCCGCTCGGCGGACTCGGCGACATGGGCGAGGCGATGGGTGGAATGGGCGGCATGGGTGGCATGGGAAACATGGCCGAAGACGCCGCCGAGGGGATGACGGACGCCCCCGGGGATCTCTTCGGCGGCACGATGCCCGGCGCGGACGAGGCCGCGGCGATGCGTCAGCTGCTTGAGTACCTCGATGACCCGCGATTCGATCGGGTGATCGTCGACACCGCCCCGACCGGCCACACCCTTCGGCTCCTCCAGCTTCCGGAGATCATGGACTCGATGCTCGGGCGCGTGATCAAGCTCCGCCAGCAGTTCGCCGGGATGATGGAGGGCGTCAAGGGGATGTTCGGCGGCGGCACCGATGGCCCCGACCCCTCTGCAAGCCTCGACGAACTCCGTGAGCGGATCGAGCGTCTGCGGGCCGTCCTGCAGGATCCGGAGCGAACGGATTTCCGGGTGGTGCTGATCCCCGAGGAGATGAGCGTCGTCGAATCCGAGCGGCTCGTCGCCCGACTCGAGGAGTTCGAGATCCCGGTGAACACGCTGATCGTCAATCGTGTGATGGAGCGGGTGAGCGACGTCGCCGACGTCGACCCGGCGTGGATCGTCGAGCCCGACCCCGAGAACTGTGAGTTCTGTGCGCGCCGATGGGACGTCCAACAGCACGCGCTCAGACGGGCCACCGACCTCTTCCGGGGGCGGGAGGTCAAACGCGTCCCGCTCTTGGCCGACGAGGTGCGGGGGGAGGCGGCGCTGCACGTCGTCGCGGCCTGTCTGGAGTAACGCCGTCTGCGCGATGCCGACCCGAACGGACGCCCTTATACGCCGACCGGGTTAACCACGTATATGACCTGTCGGCGGTGTGGGACCCCGCTCGAAAAGCCCGGGGACTACTGTCTGACCTGCAACACCGCCAACGCGGACGCCGTCGTCATCGAGTTCGAATCCGACCGCGCGGAGCTGACGATCCTCGATGAGGAGGCGATCGTCGGCCGGACGACGGTGACGACGCGCCCTGAGGGCGACGAACGGCTATCCGCGGTTCAACTGCGGAACTTCGCCGGGCGCGTCGCCGACGAGGTCCGTCGCAAGCGACCCGAGACGGTCTACGCCGCCGGCGAGCGTGGCCCGTTGCGAGAGACGCGTGCACAGATCCACCACGAGTTCTACCGCGTCCCCGACGAGGGGACCGACGGCGACGGCGACGTGGTCGGCTGGGTGCTCGACCGCCGCGGCGACCGCGCGCTGGAGGTCGTCGAGACGCCGCCAAGGGAGAAGATCGGCGGGTCACACTCCACGCTCATCGGCGGCCGGAAGGGCAGACGGGCGATCGGGACCGTCGCGGAACATCCCCACGTCAAGAAGATCGTTCCCGGCCCGATCGACGCGGGCGGAACCGGCTCGCGAACCGGGCTCCGCGCGAAAGCGACCCGCGCGGGGACCAACGGGAACGTCCGGCTGCTGCTGCGGGACGGCTCCAGCGTGCAGGAAAACCGGATCGTCACGACCGCGATGGACCGCGAGAGCGGCGAGCGCGTCCGGGCGGACCTCAACGAGGCGCTCCGGGACGCGGAGCTGCAGGATGAGTGAGCGGCCTCCCGTCCGATCGGGCGCCCCCGGTAGGTATTTGGGTCCACGCCCGTGACCGAAACCTATGCTCAGCGACGTCATGGAGGACTACGTGAAAGCGATCTACGTCCTCCAGTCGGAGGAGGGTCCTCCAGTCTCGACCTCCGCTATCGCCGGGTACCTCGATAAGACGCCACCCTCCGTGACCGACATGCTCGGCAAGCTTGCCGACCGCGGACTCGTCGACCGCGAGCCGTACAAGGGCGTGGAGCTCACCCCCGAGGGGGAGGCGGTCGCGTTGGAGGTCGTCAGACACCACCGACTCCTCGAGGCGTTTCTCGCCGAGCAGCTCGATTACGACTGGAGCGAGGTCCACGACGAGGCCGACGCCCTCGAACATCACATCTCGGAGGAGCTCGAACGGCGAATGGCGGCGGTCCTCGGGAACCCGGACGTCGACCCACACGGCGATCCGATCCCGAGCGCGGACCTCGAACCGATCGAGGAGACGGGTGGAGCCCGCCTCGCGGATCACGCCGTGGGCGATCGACTGGTCGTGACCCGCGTCTCCGATCGCGACGATGAGGAACTCGAATACCTCGCCGACGCCGGGATCACGCCCGGGACGACGATAGAGATCATCGACGTCGCCCCGTTCGGACTGGTGACGGTTCGGACGCCCGGGGGCGAGCAGGGGCTCCCGGCGGAGATCGCCCGGTCGATCCGCGTCGAGGAGGCTCCAGAGAGCGGTGAAAACGACGATCGCCCACGAGACGTGGACGCCATCTAGCCGAGACAGGCTCGGAAAACGAGGCGGCCCACGGCCGAGCAAGCGGATTTTTCACGGCATCGCGCGTGGGTACTGGCGTGACGTTCGCTGATCTCGCCGTCACCTTCGTGATGGGGACGGCCTTCGGGCTGGCGCTCGCGGCTCCACCGGGGCCGATGAACGCCATCATCGCCGAGGAGGCCGTCCTTCGTGGGTGGCATGCCGGCGCACGAGCCGGGCTCGGCGCGGCGACCGCGGACGTGCTCTTTTTTATCCTCGCGTTCGTCGGCGTCGCCGCACTCATCGAGTCCGCCCCGCGGCTCCAGACGGCGATGGTCGGCGGCGGCGGCCTGCTCATGTGTTACTTCGCGATCGGGGCGGCGCGGAACGCACGGGCGATGTTCCGCCCGACCAGTGGGGATGAGCCGACGATCGAGGCCGGAAACGGGTATTATAAGGCGCTGGTGTTGGCGCTGAGCAACCCATTTCAGGTGCTTTTCTGGCTGACTGTCGGCGTCGGACTGTTGCGCCCGGGCCGGCTCGACGTGCTCGCGCCAATACCCGTACTCGGGGACACACTGACGGGGACTCTGGTCGTGACGACCGGGTCACCCGCGATCCTCGGCGGCTTTTTCGCCGGGATATTCGGCTGGGTGCTCGCGTTTCCCGCCCTCCTCGCCGTCGCCGAGCGCCGGGTCGAGACGTTCGGCCCGGTGGTCGCCGTCGGCTCCGCCGTCGTCCTCGGTGGGTTCGGGATCGTCTTTCTCGCCGATGCGCTCACGACCGTGCTCGCGTGGACGTGACCCGCCACTGCGGGTCGATTCCCACCCTGCGGATCGATCGTCGATGGACAACGGCTTTGACGCTCGGCCGAGAGCGGCCTGATATGTTCGAGAAAGCCAAATGGATAAAGCTCCCGCGAAGCGTCCTCGTGGGTCACGGGGTCGTTGACGAACTCGGCGAGGCGGTCTCGGAGCTGTATCTCTCGGGACGACCGCTCATCGTTTCGAGCCCGACACCGAACGAGATCGCCGGCGACCGGGTTCGTGCCCAGTTCGATGACCCGGCGACCGCGGTCGTGGAGTCGGCCTCCTTCGATGCGGTCGAAGCATTGATCGAGACCGCGGAGGCCGTCGAGCCGGGCTACCTCGTCGCGCTCGGCGGTGGGAAACCGATCGATACCGCGAAGATGGCCGCCGACCATCTCGGCGTCGGCTTCGTCTCCGTCCCAACCGTCGCCTCCCACGACGGGATCGTCTCCGGGCGGTCCTCCATCCCCGAGGGCGACACACGCCACTCCGTGGCCGCGGATCCGCCGCTCGCGGTCGTTGCGGACACCGAACTCCTCGCGAACGCGCCGTGGCGACTGACGACGGCGGGCTGTGCGGACATCATCTCCAACTACACGGCGGTGAAGGACTGGCGGTTGGCCCAGCGGCTGCGCAACGTCGAATACAGCGAGTACGCGGGGGCGCTTGCGGAGATGACCGCGGAGCTGCTCGTCCAGAGCGCGGACATGATCAAACCCGGCTTGGAGGAGTCCTCGTGGGTCGTCGTCAAGGCGCTCGTCTCCTCGGGCGTCGCGATGTCCATCGCCGGTTCCTCCCGGCCCGCCTCCGGCGCCGAGCATCTGATCTCCCATCAACTCGACCGCATCGCGCCCGGCAAGGCGCTTCACGGCCACCAGGTCGGCGTCGCCTCGATAATGACCGAGTACCTCCACGACGGCGAAGACGGCCAGTGGCGGGCGATCCGCAACGCGTTGGAGTCGCTCGACGCACCGACGACCGCGGAGGGCCTCGGCATCACCGAAGCGGAGCTGATCGAGGCGTTCACCGGCGCCCACGAGATCCGCGACCGATACACCATTCTGCAGGGTGGGATCAGCGAGGAGGCGGCCGTGGAGGTCGCATCGAAGACGGGCGTGATCTGAGGCGACCGATCCTGCGGGGGCGTTCCCACGAGGAGCGAAGATCCGAAGAGGAATTACCGTGCCCGCCCAACGCATTCCTATGTCAGTTGCCAGCGTGCGAGCGGGCGCCAAGGAACGCGCCGGATCGCTCACCCTCCTGCTCACCGTCGTCGGTTACGGCGCGGTCCTCGGCGTCTTTTTGGTCCCCGAGTTTCAGGCGTTGTTCCCCGAGTTGAGCCGGGCCACCGTGGATATCCTCACCCACGCCATCGCGGCCGTTAACACCGTGACCATCGTGACGCTCTCGCTCGGGATCTACTGGATCCGTCGCGGGGAGGTGAAAAAACACGCGGCGGCGATGACGACGTCGTTCGCGCTCATCATCGTCTTTTTGGGGATGTACCTTCCCCGCGTCGCCGGCGGCGGCACGAAGTACTTCGTGGGTCCCGACCTCGCAAACATCGCCTATCTGATCATGCTCGCGATCCACATCATCCTCTCGGTGCTTGCGGTTCCCGTCGTCCTGTACGCGGTCATCCTCGGGCTGACCCACAGCGAATACGAACTCCGGCACGAGACGCGGCATGCGACGGTCGGCCGGATCGCCGCGGCCTCGTGGCTCCTCTCGCTCGTGCTCGGGGTGGTCGCCTACCTGCTTTTAAACCACGTCTATGACTCGACGTTCGAGGCGGCGGCCGCGACGCTGCTTCCCATACTTCCGTTCGGGTAGCCGTGGCGTGAACCGATGATTATTCACCGCCCCCGCGCGCAGGTCGGCGTATGACTCAGTCGGTGGACCGCGTCGCGATCGTCGAGGACGGCGACGGGCTCCAGTGCGAGGGGGGCCGGGAAGAGGCCCCGAGACCGGTCACCACCACGAAACCCGATGAGGCTGTCGACGCCGCAGCCGACGAACACGACACCGGCGAGACGCCGACCGACGAACACGACACCGGCGAGACGCCGACCGACGAACTCGGCACGGCCGTCGAGGACGCGGGCGCCCGTCTCGTTTCGCCCGACCGTGCGGAGGCGATCCTCGCCGTGGGCGAGCGCGGCGTTGCCGCCGCCGCGATCCGCGCTTCCGAGACCGATACCCCCATGCTGCCGATCGGCGTCGGGAGGCTCGGAGCGGCCCGGTCGGACGCTTCGGAGGCGATCAGCGCGCTCGTCACCGGCGACTGGCAGCGGACGGAACACGCTTTGCTCACGGTCTCTGCCGGCAGTCAGGGACGGCTCCGAGCCCGCTCCGCGCTCAGCGTCTCGCTCATGACCGTCGAAACCGCCCGGATATCGGAGTACGCCGTCGCCTTCCGGAGCGGCCGGCGCGAAACCTTTCGGGGTGACGGCGTCGTCGTGGCGACGCCGCTCGGGAGCGATGGCTACGCGAGGACCGCCGGCGCGCCCGCGCTGGAACCGGGTACGGGGCTCACCGTCACGCCGGTTGCGCCGTTTCGGATCCAGAGACGCGGATGGGTCGTGCCCGGGGACGCGACGCTCAGCGTGGAGCGTGAGGGGGAACCGGTCGCGGTTGCCGTCGACGGGATCGTGCGGGGCGAGGTACGTCCCCAGGAGCCGGTTCGGATCCGCGCCGGCGGGACGTTCGATCTCGTTTCGGTGTCACAGGACGGGGCCGACGACGCGCCCGATTGGAAAAACTCTAATGACTCGTCCACGGAGTGACCGACATGGACCCACTGCAGTTCCTCGTTCCGCTCGACTGGATCGCGGTCGTCGGGCCGATGCTGCCGTTCGCGATCCTCGTGATGGCGGTTGCGAACCTCGCGACACGGCACCTTGCACACCGCCGGCACATCGAGCAGGCCACCGAGGGGGACAACGTCGAACGGTATGCGCCACACGCGTTCACGAACATCGGCCTCATCATCCTGAGTTTCCTCTTCTCGCTCGACGCGCCGACGGGCGGCACCGTCCTGGCCATTCTCGTCGTGACGATGCTCATCGCGGATCTCTTCGAATTCGAGGCCCGCAACGTCGAGGCGCGAAACGACATGACCGTCGAGGCACCCAAAAGCGCGATCGCCGCCTCGGCGCTCGTGACGTTTTATGCCGCCTACTACGCGCTCTTTTTCCTCGTCGCACCCGTCTGGAACGTGATCGTCGCCTGATCAACGCGGCGGGTGACTCCACCGGAGAGCGGTGATAATCCCGGACGGAGCGTTTATACTCCGGACCCACCGATAACACACGATGAGCGCGTTTCCAACCGAACAGCTGCTCTGGGGGCTCTGGTACGGTTTCATCGGCGTGGCGGTCTGGTCGGTCCCGTTCCTCGTCGCGTACTACTTATATAGACGATGGGGAGGACATAAGGGACCGAAATCGAGGAGGGAGTCGTCGTAGCCGGTCGGTTCGTCACCGTCGGACTGGCGCGGCGCTCTCACGGTAGCGATGGGGATGGGTGTCCACACGATCCCGATCCCCAGGCGGCATCCCGAACCGATGTGGCGATCGCAGGGTGGATGGTTAACCCTTTAAGCACGCAAGCCAACTGTCGCATTAACAATGGCGTCCGACTCGGTGAAACTGTACACGGCGATCTACGTCGCTCTCATCGTCCTCGCGTTCGCGAAGTTCATCTTCTTCGAGTTCGACCAGTTCTTCACCTACCAGCAGGCGTTCGCCGGGACGATGGGCGCCGCGGTGATCAAGTCGTTCCTCATCGTCGCCTACTTCCAGCACCTCCGCTGGGAGAACAAATCGCTCACCTACCTGATGCTGCTGTCGCTCGCACTCGTGCTACTGTTGATGGCTGCTGCGACCTACTCGATCACCTGATCCGGCGACGTGTACCAACAACCGGGAACTGACTGCAACCCGATCGGGACGGCGATCCCACCACGCGCTTTTCAATGTGACAGGGCAGCGACGTCGCGATCCCAAAGCGGTGTCGCCGCCTGATTATTAATACCTCGACCGAGAACCAGCCAGTATGGATCTCCGAGACGCCGACACAGCGGATATCGAACCGATACGGACGGTAGCGAAGGACTCACTAACTGCCTCATACGGACACGTCGTCGAGGAGACGTACCTCGAGGAGGCCGCGGAGCGATGGTACGGCCGTGCCGACCTCGAAGAGGCGATAGATGACCCCGCAACGAGATTCATCGTCGCGATCGATGGCGGTGCTGTCGTCGCGTTCGCCGAGAGCTACGTCGTCGACCGTCGTGAACGCGTCGGCGAGATCGACTGGATCCACGTGGATCCGGAAGAACGCGGACGAGGGATCGGCTCGGAGCTGCTCGACCGGATCGAACGGGAGCTCCGGGACGCGGACGTCGACGCCATCGAGGGGCGTGTGCTCGCCGAAAACGAGGCCGGCGCGGCGTTTTATGAACAGAAGGGGTACGAACACACGGGGATACAGGAGGTCGACATCGGGTCCGAAACGTTCGAGGAGCGAATCTACCGGAAATGGATCGGCGAGACGGAGACGGACGCGCAATCGGCCGAGGTTCACGAGACGGACGACGGCGAGACCGTTCACGTCGCCTACGAGGAGAGCAACCGCGGTTCGATCGCCCCGTTTTATGCCGTCTACACCGACGAGGGCCACACCGAGCGCTACGGCTACCTCTGTGGCGCCTGTGAGGGCACGAACGTCAGCATCGATACCATGGACCGCGTCGAGTGTCTGGAGTGTTCAAACCGGATCAAACCGACCCGGTGGGACGCGGCGTACTGATCCGCGAGCCGCGACGAACGCCGGACACGCCAACGGAGATCAGGCTCGCGCTCGTCGGGGTGGGCTGTTCACGAGCGCCGAGGGAGGCCGACCGTGTTCACGTCCACTGACGGACACGACGGTCAAGGTCGGCGAGAAATGGTCGAACGGACGCAAAACGGGAGGAATCCGTCCTCCCCCGCTCGCTTAGAAGAGATAGAACAGCGGGAAGAGGAAGACCCAGACGATATCGACGAAGTGCCAGTAGAGCCCGAAGAACTCCACGGGTCGCTCGTCCTCCATGTACGCGCCGTGGTAGGTACGATAGAGCAGGAAGACGGCGATGAGCAGTCCGCCGATGACGTGAACGGCGTGCAGGCCGGTCGTCACGAAGTAAACCGACGCCTGAACGGCCGAATACGGCTCAGCAGCCGTGCTGAGGAAGACCCCGTCGACGTAGATCTTCGTCCACCATTCCCAGGCCTTCACGGCGAGGAAGGTCGTACCGAGGACGGTCGTCGCGCCGAGGGCGGCAAGCAGCCCCTTTCGGCTCTTCCGGTGAGACGCGACCAGCGCAAGGATCACCGTGAACGACGAGGTGAGCAGCACGACCGTGTTGATCAGCCCAGGTAGCTGGTCGGGGATCGGTGTCCACGTGCCCCACCCGGCGTTCCAGCGGATGAACACGGCCGCGCTGATGAACGCACCGAAGACCATCACGTCGGAAGCGAGGAAGAACCACATCCCCAGCTTCACTTTCTCGACGCCTTCGAACGGCCACCGCTCGGCGAACTCGCTCGGCGGCGCATAGAAGTCCTCCATGCCCCACTTCCAGCCGGTCCATATCAGCGCAAGGAGCCCGACGACCGTGAGCACCGGATAGATCGGGTTCATGATGTCGATCGAGAAGTCGGCAAGCGAGCTACCGAAATGGAACTCGGTCGCAGGGTTGAACCCCGAAAGCCCCAACAGCAACACGCCGAGCGCCGCCGACAGCAGGAATGGCCAGATGCTGGCGTGGCTCGCGTGTTTGTCCCAGTATGGATACTTGCGGATGTGATCCGGATGGTGGTCACCGCCGTCGGTGACCGCGTTTCCGTCCTCGTCGGCTTTCACCGCCGGGCCCCCGTCGGGGACGTAGTCCTTCACGAACTCGAGTTTCCCCGAGGCGTACGACGGGCGATTCGGCCAGTTCTCAAGCGGCGGTGGCGAGGAGACCGCCCACTCGGCCGTCCGCGAGTAGTCCCACGGGTTTTCGCCGGCATCGGGACCGGAGACGTAGGATTTCGCGAAGTTGTAGAACATGATGAAGAAGCTCAGACCAAGGATGAACGCACCGACGGTGCCGACCTGATGGATGCTCGTGAACGCGGGGTTGTACTCGAAGACACGTCGCGGGGTCTCCCACGCGAGGAACATCGAGAAGTACACCATGTTGAAGCTGATGAAGAAGACGACGAAGTGCACCTTGCCGAGGAACTCGTCGTACATCTTCCCGGTCATCTTCGGGAACCAGTAGTAGGCCCCGCCGAACAGCGCCGTCGCGCCGCCGAACATCACGTAGTGGAAGTGGGCGACGACCCAGTAGGTGCCGCGGAACTCGTAGTCCAACACGATCGCGCCGAGGAAGACGCCCGTGATGCCCCCGAGGATGAACAGGAGCAGCGCACCGAAGGCGAACAGGAACGGCGTCGTGAACTGGATGCGGCCCTTGATCAGCGTGTAGATCAGCGCGAACACCAGTAGGTCGAACGGGAGCGAGATCCCGATGGTGGTCGCCATCATCAGCGTCTTGATCTCCAAGTTGATCGTCGTGAGGAACATGTGGTGCATCCACACGAGGAACGACTGCACGGAGATCAGACAGATCGAGATGATCACCCACTTCCGGCCGACGAGCCGCCGTCCGGAGAACGTCTGGAACAGCTCCAGCATGACCCCGAGCGCGGGGAAGAAGACGATGTACACCTCCGGATGGCCGAAGAACCAGAAGAGGTGTCCCCAGAGCAGCGATCCACCCTCGGTCGCCGAGAAGTAGACGCTCCCAAGGACGCGGTCGGACGCGAGGATAAGCCCGACCGCGAGCAGCGCCGCGAACGCGAACAGCATCATCCAGACGGTCGCGAGGATGGACCACGTAAACATCGGCATGTCCATGAGGCCCATCCCCTCCGCACGTGAGTGATGTATGGAGGTGAGGAAGTTCACCGTCGAGGCGGTCACCCCGACGACGAACATGAACAGCGCGAGTACCGCCCCCGTCGACCCGATACTCGGTGTGTACATCGGCACGTTAAGCGGGGCGTACATCGTCCAGCCCGCATCGAGCGTGCCGCCCTGGAAGAAGCTGATCCCGAGCAGAACGCCCGAAAAGAGGTACATCCAGTACGAGAGCGCGTTCAGCCGCGGGAACGCGAGGTCGTCAGCGCCGATCTGCAGCGGCACGAAGTAGTTCGCGAAGCCGAACGCGAACGGCGAGAGGAACCAGAACACCATTATCAGCCCGTGGGCGGTGACCGCCTCGTTGTACGCCAGGCCGGACAGCACCTGGTTCGCGGGGTCCCACAGCTGCACGCGAATGAGCAGGGCAAGCACGCCGCCAAAGAGCAGGAAGAACAGCGCCGTGATCGTGTAGAGGATCCCGATGTCCTTGTGGTTCGTGGTGACGAGCCAGCGGCGGACGGAGGTCGTCGGTGGGAGCTCAGCCATCGTTACTCACCCCCCTCGCCGAAGGCATCTTCCCACTCCTCGACCCCTTCGTCGTCGCTTTCGGTGTCGTCATACCATTCCTCGAACTCGTCCTGAGGCATCACGGTTATGGTCCCGTCCATCTGGGAGTGGCCCGAGCCGCACAGCTCGAAGCACTCGACCATGAACTCCGCACGTTCGCCGTCTTCGGTCTGTTCGAGCTCATCGGAGCTAACGGAGAACCACGTGTACGCCGTCTCACCGGGGATGGAGTCGGCCTTGAAGCGAAGCTCCGAGGCGCCGAAGTTATGCCAGACGTCGCTTGAAGTCACCGCGATATCTATCCGTGTGTCCGCGGGGACGATCATCTCGTTCGTCTCGGTGTGACCGTTCGCGTACGTGTAATCCCAGCCGAACTGGAACCCGTCCACGAGCACCTCGAGGTTGTCCTCGTCGCCTTCCATCTCGATCTGGCTCCCGGCGTCCGGCCCCTCCTCGACGTAGAGGAGGAGGCCGTACGCGTAGACGACCAGACTGATGACGACGATAGCGCTCAGCCCGAAGGATAAAAAGAGCTTCTTCGCCTTCGGCCCGCCCTGGCCGGTGGGAAGCTCACCGACGACTGGCGGATCGAAGTCCTCATCGGGGGTCCCGTTTCCGTCGGCATCGCGATACTTGTACGCGTTCCACAGCGTGTAGGCGACGACGATGATCCCGATCGCCGTTCCCAGCGCGAGAAAGACGAAGAAGATCTCGTTGAACACGTCCGCCTGCGCGTCCCAGTCGGCACCCTGTTGTAGGGTAAGTGATGTTATCATGTTTGTCGCTCTGCTCTTATCATCCCCTTGGCGAAGGCGCACTTAGCTCTTTTGTAGCGTAGCGGTTGCGGAGGTGGATTCACCTGTAATCAACTAATAAAGCCCCGACGAGTGACGGGACGATAACGACAACCGATGCGTTCCGGTGAGCTCGCAACCGCCTCGTCGATGAAGACATACGAAGGCTATATATACGCACGCCCGGACCCACAAGTAACAACGAGATCATGGTTTCGATAGGCATCCTGAGTACGGCGTTTATGGGGTTGCTCGTGATCGCCACGTTCATCGCGGTCGCGCGGATCGGCGGTCAGCGAAATCCACCCCGTGGGGAAGGGTCGGGGGACGGATACGATACAACCGTTCGTCGGCTGCGGGCGTTCGTTCGGACCCCCGCCGTTTGGTCCGTGACGTTCGTCGTTGTCGCCGTCGGCGTAGGTGCGCTCGCCGTCCTCGCGGTCGGCGACTTCGGGCTCCCCGAGGGAACGGCGCCGCTGCTTCTCAACGTCGTCTACGGGTTGGTTGGGCTGTTGATCACCGGGTTCGTCTTTCTCGGTGCGTACTTTGGAGCACGTGGACGCGGGCTCGGCAACGCCCACGGCGTCGCCGCCGGATCGTTCGCGGCCGGGCTCGTCTTTCTCGTCGTGATCACGGTGCAACTTCTGACCTGAGGAGGAGACGACGGCCGAGTCGAGGGGGATACCATCGGAGCCAAATCCCGAGGTATCGTGTCGACGATCGGCGAGCGATCCGATCCGTTCCGGCGAGATCGGCCGACCGGGAGCGATCCCGGTCCGACAGGGTTCGATTCGATCGGTCACGAAACACGCGACATCGAGGACGACTCACGCGACAGCAACGCCGTGGCGTGCGAGGAATCGCCCCACGTGTTTGATCTCGACCGGACTACCGATGATCCGACAACGGCCCTCATCCTCGAAGATCGTGACGACGAACCGGTCTTGAATATCGTCCCGGAGCCCGGAGAGGGCCGCGGACGGGAGGACGATCTGTGTGCTGTCCCTGAGTCGTCTCGGATCCGGCATTCGATGATCGATCGATCCGGTCTCCGGGCTATAACCGTGTCGAAATATCGATGGACCAACTACTTTCTCGTGGACGAATCCGGACCTGACGATCGTTCGTGTCAGGGACGGATGCGGTTCGTCATGGCTGCGTGTGGGCGTCGACACGGACGGTCGTGGGCGAGAAGGAACAGCTTTAACGAGCCGAACGGCCGACCCTACACCAATGGGACTGGAGGAAGAGATCGAGGAGATCCGCGAGGAGATCGCCGAGACGCCCTACAACAAGTCCACGGAGGCACACATCGGGCGGCTGAAGGCGAAGCTCGCGGAGAAAAAGGAGAAACTGGAGAACCAGTCCTCGGCCGGCGGCGGACACGGCTATGCGGTCGAGAAACACGGCGATGCGACAGTCGCGCTCGTCGGCTTCCCGAGCGTCGGCAAGTCGACGCTCATCAACGCCCTCACGAACGCCGACAGCGAGACGGGTGCCTATGAGTTCACCACGCTCGATGTCAATCCCGGCATGCTCCAGTACCGGGGGGCGAACATCCAGATGCTCGACGTGCCCGGGTTGATCGAGGGGGCGGCGGGTGGTCGTGGCGGCGGGAAGGAAGTCCTCTCGGTCGTCCGCACGGCCGACCTGGTCGTCTTCGTGCTCTCCGTCTTCGAGATCGAACAGTACGACCGGTTGAGCGAGGAGCTGTATAACACCAACATCCGGATCGACACGGAGCCGCCGAACGTCAACGTCAGGAAAACCCACAAGGACGGTATTCAGGTGACGATGGGCGACGGCGTCGATCTCGATGAGGAGACGGTCAAGCAGGTCCTGCGGGAGTACGGCTACGTCAACGCGCAGGTGACGATCCCACATGACCTGACGATCGACGAACTCGTCGACGCGGTCATGGACAACCGGGTCTACCTCCCGTCGATGGTGACGATCAACAAGGCGGACCTCATCGATCGCGACTATCTTCCGACGGTGGAGGAGGAGCTCGAAAAACGGGATCTCGATCCCGACGAGGTCGTCTTCATTTCCGCCGAGGAGAACCGTGGCCTCGACGGGTTAAAGGAACGTCTTTGGAGCGAGTTGGGGCTCGTTCGCATCTACATGGACAAACCGGGCCGTGGCGTGGATTATGAGGAACCGCTCATCCTCTTCGAGGGCGACACCGTCGGCGACGCCTGTGAGAAACTCGGCGGCGAGTTGGACGAACGGTTCAAGTTCGCGCGGGTGACCGGCCCGAGCGCGAAACACGACGAACAGCAGGTCGGCAAGGGTCACGAACTCGCGGACGAGGACGTCCTGCGGATCGTCGCGCGAAAGTGATCCGCAGCACATGGCTGGTACCGAGAGACCGGGACGAGCTATTTTTCGTACCATGTCCCGATGATTGTGTGAATATGGAAGGAATTTTAACAGTGAACCGGTGAGATATTTATTTCTGTTACAGTTATATTATCGCTCTGAGAATCCCGTGCGGGGAATAAAATGTCAGCAGCAGAACAAGCGGTAGACAACGCGTCACAGCTCGAGGACCTCGGGTTCGCCGAATTCACAGCAAAGCTCATCAGTGAAGTGTTCGACGCGATCGTCTCATCGAACATTAGACAACAAGAGGCGTATGCGGAACTCCTCGAACGGGTGAGCCTCTCGGTACAGGAGTTCGAGACCGAGTCGGTGACCGACGCGGACGTCCGGGAGTTCCTCGCCGAACGGTTCCCGGGCGAGGATCCGGGAACGACCTCGTTCGTCGAGGGACACGAAGTGACAGCGGAGGAGGCGGACCGCGCCGGCCGACTGTTCGAGTCGGCGGCAGCGGATCCGGATCTCGATCTGTCGATCCCCGAAGAGGGGGAAACGCTCGATGAGGACGGCGTTGAGAATGTGGAGCGGTTGGCCAGTCGACGACTGGCGAGACGCCGACTCAACGCCCTTCAGGAGATGGTGGAGACGGGAGTCATCCGGACCGTCGTCGAGACCGGTCGCATAGAGACCCGTCTCGAGTTCACCACGTACGGTCGGGACACCAGCCGAAGATCCAGCAGCAGACAGCGGCGGACCTCCGCAGGGGCCAGCGTGAGGGCCGGCGGCGGGATCGGTCGTGTCTTCGGCATCTCGGGACGGGCGAATGCCAGCCGGATGACGGCCTCCTCGGTGAACCGGAGCAATACCGCTTACACGTCCGCACAGGTCGAGATCGGCGGGAAGGTCGAACTCAACCTCCGAGGGGACTACGTCCCGCTCAGAACACCGGAGGAGTGATCGGTGCCCGAAACAGCCACACTGATCGCGCGGCTGATCGACGACGCGGTCGACGGCGTGCGTGCAGCCGAAACGGAGATGGAGGCGTCGGCCAAGGAGCTAACCACCACGCTTGACCGGCCTCCCGAGGAGCTGGTCACCGATCGCGAGGTCGATGAGTTCCTTCGATCGGCCTATCCGGATCCCGCCGATCCAACACGGACACGCGTCCGGGTCGGGGCCGTATACCTCCCGAAGATGGCGACAGCGCTTCGTGACGCGGGGATCGACCCGGGCGATGTGCTCGACGTGGGGGATGGATCCTCGGAGACGGCTGGGCAGATCGGCACGTCGGTCAGGGAGTATGCCGGAACGGCTGTCACTCGAGGTGCCGACGCCGGGCTCGAATCCCTGCTCCACGGGGCCACGAAGCGATCGTTGGATTTCCCGGTCACGGACACGGTCATCGACGACCGGCGGATACATACGGGCGATGATGATCATGCGGACGGGCCGGTCGCGGAGCTCCCCGGGGCCTCGTCGGACGTGCTCGAATTCGCTGCGGACCGGGAGATGCGGGTCCCAGTCCTCACCGAGCGGGCAGTCAACCGGATCAGACGGGCGGCCGCACACGAGCTCGGGAAGCAACGACGGGAGACGATCGCGGGGATGGTAAAAAACGGCCTGCCCCGGGCGGTCACGGAGACGATGGACCTCTCGATGAAGGTCGCCTTCGACGAGCGGCTCCATACGGCCGTGCCGGACTATCGCGAAGCGGATGTCGGGACCGTCCCGGAGGCGATCGGGAGCATTGACATGCGGCTACGGTTCGATCGGAGGGAATGAACCGTGGAGTACGCCGAACTCATGTCGCGGGTCCAAGCGAGCCTGCAGCGTGGCGTCGAAACCGTCGAGCGATCGAGGCTCGATCGGGAGGGCGAGACGCGCGTGTATCTCTCGGTCGAGAGCGTCGACGTGGAGATCCCGGTTCGCCCGGAGACACAGGCCGGGACGGAGGCGATCCGACAGTCGGAATCGGACGCGGGCGATCTCGACGAACTCGGCGTGACCCCGGGCGAGGGGGACGGCCGGTTGCGGTTCTCGTTCGTTCCCTCGAAGGTGGGGGAACTCGATCCCTCACCCCGGCTGCCGCTCAGTTATCTCCAAGGGATCGGGGAGGCGACCGCGGAACGGCTCCGGCGGGCCGGGGTCGAGGACGTCCGGGATCTCGCACGCCGGGACCCGCGGGCGGTCGCCGTCGAAACCGGCCTGTCGGAGGCGCGCACAAAGCGGTTCATCGACATGGCCCGGCACGTCAAACTCGGCGCCGACAGCCAGCTCGCGGAGGCCCTTGTCAGATTAAATATCGATCGTCGAACGCTCGCGGCGACGCCCGGTGAGGAGCTTAAGCGGACGGTGCGTGAGGCCGAACAGAAAGGTGAACTGTCGTTGCCGCAGCAGTATCGGATCGACGACTCGATGCTCGATGCCGTGATGCACCGCGCAGAACGGACGAGCGTGCTCAGCGGTGACGTTCCCGAGCGCGTGTTGGAACACGGTGCAGTCCGTGAATCCCTCCAAACGGAACGCTTCGAAGACCAGAACCAAAGCACCGAGTGAACGTCCGGAGGCGTTCCGTCGTCGAACGAGCTAAACCGGCCGAGACCCGAGAGGGGTTTATGTCGGACGTCGACCGTCGAGCGGATCTGAACGCCGACAGCCGGACGGATCCGGGCGGAGCAGTCCGAGCGGAAGGTACCGAAGGTGGCGGCGAGGATGACTCCAAGACCCCGAGTGTGAGTTCGCTCCCGGCCTTCGTGGCGGTGCTCGCGTTGCTGGCGGTCCCGATGACGGTGGTGCCGTCGGGAACCGGGGATCTCACCCTCGTCAGCCTGTGGGGATTTATCAACACCGGATCGGTGGACCCGACCGTTGGGTTCTCCATCTACCCGGTGTGGGACTACTTCGGCGATCAGCCGCGACCGTTTGCGACGCTTCCCGCGTCGATTCAGGCGTGGCCGCTGGCGCTCGCTTTCCACCTCCTCGCGGTCGCGAGCGCTGGGACGGGTCGGCTGTTCGGGAGGGAGGACCGGCGGGTGACGGGTGGGTTGATCGTCCTCGGCGCGCTCGCGACGCTCTGGGTAACCGTAGGCGTCGCCTCGCGGTTCGGCGCCGGCAACGTGATGGGGATATTCAGCGTGCTTCCGGTGTCGACGGTCGCGAGCCTCGCGGTCGTGATCGCCGTGTACCGCAACGATCTCCGGCGCATCTTCCGGTAGCGTCACAACCATCAGCGGACAAACAAACGACCGTCAGACGCGCGTACGACGGCGACACAACGGTTTTACCCCTCCCGTGAGTGCTCACGGTAACTAATGGGATCACTCACAGACCAACTCGCGAGCCTCGTCGAGGACGCCGACGTGGTGCTGTTGTTCTCGCCGTCGACCTCCTTTTATACCCGGTTCGAGGAGATGGGGTCGGCGGCTGTCGTGGTCGCTGCCGAGAACGCCGTCGACGCCGAGGAGTTCGTGGAGCTGCCGCTCCCGTTCGAGAACGTTCGCGACCGGATCCGCTTCGGCATCGAGGGCGCGATGGACGCCGACTTGGTCGACGAGGGCGACGAGGTCGTCTGTGTCGTCTCCATCTTCGGTGACGCCACCGACGCCGTGGTGCGTGTGGGCGTCGACTCGACGATCCATACCGGGATCTACGACCTCTTCGTTAACTCCCGGGCGGACCCCGGCGTCATCCGGGACGTCTTTGAGGTCGCCATCGAGTTGGGACAGAAGGGACAGAAGGGGAAGCCGGTCGGCGCGTTGTTCGTCGTCGGCGACGCGGGCAAGGTGATGAACAAGTCCCGCTCGCTTTCGTACAACCCGTTCGAGAAATCACACGTCTACGTCGGCGATCCCATCGTCAACGTGATGTTAAAGGAGTTCTCGCGGCTCGACGGCGCGTTCATCGTCTCGGACTCGGGAAAGATCGTCTCGGCGTACCGCTATCTCGAACCGGCCGCGGAGGGGGTGGACATCCCGAAGGGGCTCGGGGCCCGTCACATGGCCGGCGGGGCGATCACCCGCGACACCAACGCCATCGCGATCGTGCTCTCGGAGTCCGACGGGCTCGTCCGGGCTTTTAAAGGCGGAAGGCTTATTCTCGAGGTCGACCCGGAGGAGTACTGAGATGACGGGGTGTGCGTCATGGGTCGCCATCCTCCCCGCGGTAAGCAATGACCTCGGTGCCGCCTCGGTTCCCTCTTCGGCCGCCAGCGACGTTCTCGGTGCGGTTCCCGAACGGCTCTGGGTGGCGCTTCTCGTACTGGTGTTGGGGCTCGTATCGGCGGTCATCGTCGGGATACTCAGCCGTCGGCTCCTCACGCGAGCTGGCGTGCCGGAAGCGATAGAGGGGACGGCGTTCGAGCGGACCGCCCGCGAGTTCGACACCTCGACGGTCGCCATTATCGCAAAACTCTCCGCGTACTTCATCGTCGCCGTGGCGGTCGTCGTCGCGCTCACGGTCGCCGAGGTCGATTTCGTCGACCGATTTTGGGAGAACGTCGCCACGTTCGTTCCCCGACTGTTCATCGCGTTGCTCGTGATCATCGTCGGAATCGTCGTCGGCGACAAGGCCGAACTGCTCGTCGCCGAGCGGCTTCGTGGGGTGAAACTCCCCGAGGTCGGGTTGTTGCCGACCATCGTGAAATACAGCATCGTCTACGTGGCGGCGTTGCTCGCACTCGGACAGGTCGGCGTGGAGACGCTCGCGCTCATCATCCTGCTCGCCGCGTACGCGCTCGCGGTCGTCGTTCTCCTCGCGCTCGCGACGAAGGACCTGCTCGCGGCCGCCGCCGCCGGACTGTTTCTCCTTCTCAGACAGCCGTACGGGATCGGCGACGAGGTGCGGGTCGCCGGCCAGCGCGGGATCGTCCAGGAGGTCGACCTGTTCGTCACCCGGATCGAGACCGACGGCGAGGAACACATTCTCCCGAATCACGCCGTCTTCCGTGACGGGATCGTTCGGATACGCGAGTGACGCAAAAACGAGCCCGTGACCGATCTCCAACCCGATCCGCGGGTTTGGGGGCGACTCGCCGTCGGGCATGACCGATAAGCGCCGGTTCCTCAGGCGCAACCGATCGGCGTCGGTTCCTCAGGCGCAACCGATCAGCGCCGATTTCTCGAGCATGACCGTTCAGCGACGGGCCGTCTCGACGAGCGAGCGGACCAACGTGCGCTCGACGCTGCGAAGCCGCTGTGAGATCGCCGAGTTCGTGACGCCGAACTCCTCGCTGAGTTCCGAGAGCGACGTGGCCTGGGGAACATCGTAGTAGCCCCGTTCGACGGCGGTCACGGCCGTCTCGACCTGTCGTTCGGTGAGACCGTTGACGGGGATCGAACAGGGGATCGAGTCGTCCTGTGTGACGCAGTCGACGGACACGGACGCACCGACGGCATTCCCGAGACAGACGAGCAGCTCACGGGCCGCCTCCGGGTCCGACACCGAGAGGCTCATCCGGATGTGTTCCCCGTGTGAGGAGGCGGGATTGCCGGGATCGTGCGTCGGATGACCCTCACTCATCATGGTCGTTACCCTCGCTTTCGGCCGCAACCTCGGCAGTGACCCGGTCGACCAAGCGGACGATGGTGTCGACCGCCCACCGATGAAAGGCGACCTCGCTCGTCCGGTTGACGCGGTCACGAAGCGCCGGAAGCCAACCGAAGTGGACCTCGCGGAAGGCATGGTATTCAGCCGGGTCGCCGTTTTCGAGCAGCAGACCCGCATACTCCAACTCCAGCGCGAGGTGGTCGGCGGGGTAGGCGTCGGGTGTGTCGATCCCCGCGGCGTCGTATCGACGGCGCATGTCGTGTGCGGGCGGACCGGAAAGCAGTCCACGCTCCGTTCCGTCCCACCAGGGCTCGTAGACGGACTCCGCCGGCGGCGCGTAGGCGTCACCGTCGAACCCCTCGAAGGTCCGGAGATACGCCTCCCGCGGTCGGTCCGGAAGGGACGGTCGATCGAGGTCGAGTCCCACCGCCGCCGCCCTATCGAGGATCCGATCGATCAACTCGCCGGAGCGGATCGCCTCGACCGTCGCATCGTCCGGATGGGCGACACAGCGTGCGAGCAGGGTATGGAGCTCCACGATCGGCTCGCTCGGCATGGACCCGTCCGGGCCGCCGTCGGAGACCGGTTGACGCTCGGGTTTGACCCCCGTCATGCGACGACCACCACCGGGTGTTGTTCGGCCGCGAGCAGGAACAGGATCCGCATCACGAGCCCGCTCACGGTGAGCAGTCCGAACGACCCGATGAGGAGCGGGCCGCCGACACGTTCGACCGGCTCGGGAAGTCGCCCGAGGGCCGCGGCCGCACCGAGTACGACCCCAACGACCAACGCCACGGCGAGCCCGAGCGCGACGACGAGAACGCCGATCGCGAGCGTGCCCTCCGTGAGGGCGCTGTAGGAGGCGGTCGCCGCCATGCCGCCGGCGGCGACCTCGCCCCATCCAATGCCCGCGATCAGCAGGCTCACCCCGGAGAGGACGCCGACGGCGACCGCGTAGCCGCCCGCGAGCCGGCCGATCTCGCGCTCGAAGAGCAGGGTAACCGCGAGGGTGAGCCCGACGCCCGCGGCGACGCCGCTGGTCAGGAACAGCGCCGGCACGATGACCGGCTCGTTCCACAGCGGCACCGTCTCGACGATGGCCAGCTCGAAGCCGGTGTAGATCGTCGCGACGGCGAAAAGGACCCCGACCGCATGGAGCGCGACGAGCGCACCCGTCGGCGGACGGACGCGATCGACGAGCCGGTCGACCGTCGGAAGGACCCCCACCTTCGCGACGACCGCCCGGGGCCACAGGCTTCGTCCGTCGCCGTCGCCCGCGTCGGCCGCATCCTCTCCAAACAGCGCGAGGACGAGACAGAGCGTGGCGATCACCGAGAGGATCACGAGGATCCAGGTGCCGATCGTGATCCACGAGGAGAAGTTTGTGAGGTAGATCGGGAACAACAGCGCCCGATAGACGACCGCGAGGTGCGACATGACCGCGAGCCCGGCGCCCGCGGCGCTGACGACCGCGATCAGGAACCCCCAGCGGATCAGCTCCGGTTCCAGCCGGCCACCCCCGCCACCCAGGGTGCGGCGGAACCACGCGGACGCGCCGGCGAGGTAGGCGCCACCGGCGACGACCGCGAGATAGAGGTACACCGGGATCGACAGGTCCCAGTAGTCGGCCGGGAGCCACCGGAAGCCGACGAACGTCTCCAGCGCGATGAGTGAGCTCGTCATCGTGATCACCCGTTGAGCCAGTCGGAGGCGCCGCCGTCGGCGTCGCTCCCGCCGGCCGGAACGGCGGCCGCGCCCTCGTCGTTCGCGTCGATCGATGCATCAGCGACGTCATCCATCCCGGCCGCCGAGTCCTCGTCCATCGGCTCCACGATCACCCGGGAGTTGTACGCGCCGTTCTCGAAGCGTCGGGCGGCCGTCTCGGACGCCTCCGCCATGACCTCGCTCACGGGGCCAGCCTTGATCGCCTCGCCGACGCAGTTGTCGACACAGGACGGCTTGAGCCCGCCGTCCTCCGGCTTCTGTTTGGGCGGTTTCCCGTGGCCGCTTCCCGGCCCCTCGCCGAGACACATGTTACACTTCGACATGAGCCCCTCGTCGTCGTAGGTCGGCGCGCCGTACGGACAGGCCCACGCACAGTAGTGACAGCCGATACAGCGGTCCCGGTTGACCGTCACGAGCCCGTCCTCCTCACGTTTCACGATGGCGTCCGGCGGGCACACCTGCTCACAGGGGGCGTCGTGACAGTGCATACACGACATCGACACCGGCAGCTCCTGGAAATCCGGGTACTCCCCGCGTTCGAGGTGGGTCACGGTCCGCCAGTCGTCCTCGTCGGCGTCGCGGTCGTGACGCTGGTTACACGCGATCGAGCAGGCGTGACACCCGATACAGCGGTTCGGGTCGAAGTAGAACATCCATTGTTCGCTCATGCCCCGTCACCCCCGTTGGCGTGAACCTCGATCGGAATGTGCCGGTCCGGCTGTGATGAGAGCGGGTCGACGCCCTCGGTGTGTAGCATCATCGTGTTGAATCCCTCCTCGTGTGGGACCCCCTCGCCGAAGCCGAACTCGGCGGTGAGGAAGCCGGGAGGCGTCCGCTCGCTCACGTACGCCATCAACTCCCCGGCCCCGTCGGCCGACTCGACCGTGACCATGTCGCCGGTCTCGATCCCGCGGGGGTCCGCGTCCGCCGGGTTGATCGTGAGGTAGTTCCCCTCGTAGTCGGCCGACTGCAGGCCGTGTCTCGCCGCGTACTGTGATCGCTGCTGTGAGAGCGGCTGGTCCGCGCCGAACGCGAAGAACACCGAGCGGGTGTCATAGAAGTGCAGCGGGTACTCCTCGTCGGGCAGCTCGCCGAGCGTCCCCGGCGGGAGCCACTGCGGCCCGGTCTCCAGCTCCACGCCTTCCATCTCCTCGACCTCCTCGAGCGATCTGACGTAGGCGTCCATCTCGTCGAGGTCGAACTGGAACGCGTTCGTCGGCGTGCCGAAGCCGTTCTCGCGCCACGCTTCGTAACCGAACTCCTCCAAGATGACGTAGTTCTGTTCGGCGATCTCCTCGAAGGAGTACTCGACGTTCGCGAGCATGTCCTCGTTGTATTCGGCCTCGCTCTCCCACGGGATGTACTCGCCCCAGCCCATCTCCTCGGCGATCCCCCGCAGGATCTGGAAGCCGGGCTTCGAGTCGCCGAGCGGTTCGACCGCCGCCTCCGAGGCGGTCATCCAGCGCCGGTCGTGGTAGGCGCTCCAGGCGGGTGCGTAGTCGATCAAGGTGTCCTTTTCGAGCTGGATCGCCTCGGGGAACACCACGTCCGCGCGGCGGGTGAGTTCGCTCCAGTACGCGTCGACGGTGATGACGAGGTCCATCTCGTCCAAGGCGTTCATCCACGCCTCGCTGTTCCCGTCGTTGATCGGGTTGTCGTAGTGGGTGTAGATCCCCCGAATATGACCGTTCTCGACCATCTCCGGGACGATGTTGTGGCCGATCCCCGTGGTGTGTCTGTACGGCTGGTCGGCGTACTCATCGTACTTCCGCAGCGCGGGGGTCTCGTCTGCCGCGTTGTTCGGGAGGTCGATATCCCGAACCTCGAACGGGTCCGAGAAGGGCGGCCCCTGCCAGAGACGAAGCCCACCCGGTCGGTCGATGTTGCCGACGAGCCCGTTGAGCGCGAAGACGTTCTGTGAGGCCTTCTGGGACTCCGCGTATTGGCCGACGCCGGTCCACAGGGCGATGCCGGCGGCGGGTGCTGCCTCCGCGAACCCGATGGCGATCTCGCGGATCAACTCGGCGTCGATGCCGGTGATCTCCGCGGCCCACTCCGGCGTCTTGTCGGCGACCGCCTCCTCGTAGGTATCGAACCCGTGGGTCCACTCCTGGATGAACTCCTCGTCGTGGAGCCCCTCCTCGATGATGACGTGTGCCATCGCGAGCGCGAGCGCCCCGTCCGTCCGCGGTTCGATCGGCAGCCAGTGGTCCGCCTTCTGGGCGGTCGGCGTGTGTCGGGGGTCGATGACGACGAGCGTCGCACCGTTATCGAGCGCCTCGAGGACGCCCTTCGGCTCCCACTGTCCCGCGAACGACTCGAAGATGTTGCGTCCCCACGCGATGATGTACTCGGAGTTCTGGTAGTCGACGAACCGCATGTCCGCGCCGACGCCCATCAGGTTCCCGCTGAGGTGGGCCCCGCCGAAACAGACGTGTCGGCCGCGGCCGATCCGCTCGGGCGTGCCGTAGAGGTCACGCCAGACGACCTCGTGGAGGTCCGTCGTCGTCCAGCTCGCGGCGTCGAGGAACGTCTCCGGACCGTGCGTCTCGGCGAGGTCGCGGAGTTTGTCGGCCGTGTACGCGAATGCCTCGTCCCAGTCGACCTCCTGAAGCTCGCCGTCCTTGCGGACGTACGGCCGCGTGATGCGGTCGGGGTCGTGGGCCTTCTCCATCTCGCCGAGCCCCTTCGGACAGAGGGTGCCCTCCGTACCGGGGCCGGCGCTCCCGCGCGGGTGGCCATCGACGCCCGAGATGTCGACGATCGTCCCGTCGTTGACCTGCAGTTGCTGTCCGCAGGCGTGATGACACATCCAGCAGTTCCCGAAGGCGGTCTCCGCCTCCGCGAGCCGGCCCAGGTCACGGTCCGCGTCGCCCTCGATGAGGTCGACACAGCCGCTGAGTCCGGCGAGACCAACGGCCGCGCCGGTGGTTTTAAGCAGCGACCGTCGCGAGAGGTCCGGGCCGCCGCCCCGGCGTTCACCCATCGTCCTTCCCCTCCGGTGGGACGTATGCGTCCCCGAACTCGGCGGCGAGCCGGTCGGCGAACAGCTCGTGGAACTCCTCCTCGGTGAGGTCGCCGTCGGCGACCCGTCGCGCCGCCGCGCCGACCTCACGACCGAGCTCCTGATCGTACTGGCTGGGTTCCGGCGCGGTGCCGAGCGATGCAAGCGTTTCCAAGGGATCCGGGTTGTTTTGGGACATGTCGCTCACATATAAACGTACCACCCACACCGGCATGGGGTCCACGCTGGACTGATTAAGCCTTTATATACCTGTGACCGGTTGAGATGGGGCTAACGGGGGCAGGATTACGCCCATGATGAACCGGCTGCAAGGCGTTTCCGACCGTGGAACGAGTGATTAGGCGCGACCAGCCGCTGCCGAAGGTCGTAAGTGTTTAAATATGAACGATCCGGTTCGGCCCGGGACGACTAGCCGTCCAGACACCGACAGCCGCAATCCAGTTGGCCGAGGACGTTGCTCTCGGCCCGCTGGAGCCGCTGTGAGAGCGCGGAGGTCGAGATGTCGAGTTCCGCGGCCAGCTCCGAGAGCGCCACCTCGGACGATGGATCGTAGTAGCCGTGGTCCTGTGCGAGCGAGACGGCCTCGCGCTGTTTCGGCGTCAACGCAGAGAGGTCGACCGAGCACGATTCGGTACCGTCCGGCCCCTCCGTCGAGATGATCGATCGGACGGTCACGCTCGCACAGCGCCCCCGGATCTCGTTGACCAGCGCGGAGAGTGTCTCGACCGTGTCGAGACGGGTTTCGACGACGAAGGAGCCGTCGCCGGTCCGAAGAAACCGGGGGATACAGCCGTAGCGGGAGAACACGATCCCGGGACAGTGCTCACAGATCGGTTCGGAGAACTGTCGCGTCGACGAACAGGCGTCGCGGCACTCACGGACTTCGACCTCCCCGAGACAGCGACCCATCTGGTAGCGCACGTCGACGTCGATCACGTCGCCCTCGAAGTCGTCCAGCGGACAGGCACCGCCGCGCTCGACCTCGAGGACCGCCTGTACGCCCCGCTCATCGAACGACTCCCCCGGCTCGGTACATTCATCGGCCCCCGGATCGGCGGTCGAACGGGCGGCCTCCCGGCACCGATCCACCATCCCGCCCGCCGTGGGCCCGCCCGTCGCCGGGCCCGTATCGTTGCTTGACATGCGCTTACCTCGTTGTTCTCGCCCAACCCACATAATTCGCCGATCGATTCCCGCTCGCCGGGAATCATCGCGGCGACCGGACCGGAATACTATTGTACATAACAAGCAATATTAAGGGCATGATACGTCGCGGTCTCATCGCCCTCAAATCGAACCTGATCGTGATCGTTCTCGGGTCACTTTTCGCCGGCCTCGTCGTTGGACAGTTCATCACCGAAGACACGCGGACCCTCCTGTCGGCCGTCGTCGTCCCGGTCGTGTTTTTGATGGTCTACCCAATGATGATCACGATCGACGTGCGGGAGGTGCTGAAGGTTCGACACCACGCGCGGCCGGTCGGGCTGAGCCTGCTCGTCAACTTCGGGGTGGCCCCGCTTCTCGCGGTCGGGCTCGCGCGGCTCTTTTTCGGCGGGGACGTCTCCTTCGCGATCGGGCTCTACTTCATCGCGCTGATCCCGACCTCGGGGATGACCGCCGCCTGGACCGGGCTCGCGAACGGCGACCTGGAGTCGGCGCTCGTCGCGATGGCCGTCAACCTCCTCGTCGCGGTCGCCGTCCTTCCGATGTACCTCTCGCTGCTCGTTCCCGCGAGCGTCGGGTTCGACCCGACCACGCTCTACCGGCAGCTCGCCATCGTCGTCATCGCGCCCATGGTCGCCGGCGCGGTCACACGGCGGTTCCTGCTCCGACGGTACGGCGCCGACGGGTTCAAACGGCTCAAGCCGACCTTCGGTGGACTGAGCTCTTTGGGGGTGATGCTTATCGTCTTCATCGCGATGACGATGCGCTCGGAAAGCATCCTCGCGGACCCGCTCGCCTCGGCGCTCGTCGTCGTCCCGCTGGTCGCCTTTTATGCCGTCATCCTGATCGCGGGCGCGGCGCTCGGGAGGCTGCTGCTGTCCGACGCGCAGGGCGTCGCCCTGGTGTATGCGACCAGTATGCGGAACCTCTCCATCGCGCTCGCGATCGTCGTCGCCGCCGACGCCATCCCCGAAACGGCCGTGCTGCCCATCGCGTTAGCGTACGTGATCCAGCCGCCGCTCGGCGCCTTTTATATGCAGTACCGTCGCGACGTCGTCGACGAAGGTCGCACCCTTCGGGAGGCGCTGGCGGCGCGGCGGTGAGCAGGACCGAACGGGGTTTGTGGTGACCGACACCGTCCCATCCCTTCGGACCTTTTAAGCCCGCGACGGGCGCTGTGTGAAACAATGACCGACGACGATCAGGAACTCGGGATCACCGAATCCAAATCACACAACACCGGCGAGTGGTACGCCGAGGTCGTACGGAAGGCGGGGCTGGCAGACTACGGCCCGGAGGGAATGAGCGGCTTCATCGTTACCCGCCCGCGTGCGTATGCGGTCTGGGAGCGACTCCAGTCGTTCCTCGACGCGAAGTTCAAATCGACGGGCGTCCAGAACGCCTACTTCCCGCTTTTCATCCCCGAGTCGTATCTCGAACGCGAAAAGGAGATCGTCGAGGGGTTCGACCCCGAGGTCGCGTGGGTGAGCGAGGCGGGCACGAAGGAGTTGGAGGAGCGGCTGGCGGTGCGGCCGACCTCCGAGTCGATCATCACCCCCTACATCAGCGGCTGGGTTCGCAGCCACCGCGACCTCCCGCTGCGGGTGAACCAGTGGTGTTCGGTCGTGCGATGGGAGGCGACGGAGACGAAGCCGTTCTTCCGAACGAAGGAGTTCCTCTGGCAGGAGGGTCACACCGCGCACGCGACCCACGAGGACGCGTGGGAGGAGACGCTCACCCGCCTCGATCAGTACGAGTCGGTGTATGAGGACCTCCTCGCGCTCCCCGTCCTCCGCGGGCAGAAGCCCGATCACGACAAGTTCCCCGGCGCACACACGACGACGACCGTCGAGGCGCTGATGCCGGACGGGAAGTCCGTACAGGGCGCCACCTCACACCACCTCGGCCAGTCGTTCGCGGAGGCGTTCGACATCACCTACGCCGACGAGGACGAGGAGGAGCGGCTCGCACACACCACCTCGTGGGGGCTCTCGTGGCGCGCGCTCGGCGCGTTGATCATGACGCACTCGGACGAACAGGGCCTCGTGTTGCCGCCGACGGTCGCCCCGGAGCAGGTCGTCATCGTTCCCATCTGGCAGGAGGAGACGAAGGATGAGGTGCTCTCGTACGCCGAGGACATCGCCGAGGAGCTGTCCGACGCCGGCGTCCGTGTCGAGCTCGACGACCGCGACGAGCGCAATCCGGGGTTCAAGTTCAACGATCACGAGCTCCACGGCGTCCCGCTGCGGATCGAGATCGGTCCCCACGAGGTGGCGGACGGCGAGTTGACGCTCGTGCATCGCCCCGACGGCGAGAGCGTCGTCGCGGATCGCGAGGGGATCGTCGGGACGGTCGAGGAGCACCTCGAAACGATCTACGCCAAACTCTACGCCGCCGCCGAGGAGACGCTGGACGGCGCGGTACGCGAGGCCGACGATCGCGCCTCGATCCTCGGGACGCTCGGCCAGCACGGCGGCTACGTGACCGCGCCGTGGTGTGGCGAGGAGGCTTGTGAGGAGCCGATCAAGGAGGCGATGGCCGCGGAGATCGTCATGGTCCCCTTCGAGGACGACGACCCGCTCGTGGACGAAGGACACGACGAAACCTGCGCCATCTGTGAGGAACCCGCAACCCGGACGGCGTACTTCGCGAAGACGTACTGAGGACGGTCCCCCGGGCCGTACTGAGGTCCGTCTTCGGTGACACGCTGAGGTCCGTTTGCTGGGACGTTCGGGAGCCTCCGGACGGATGCACGGAGTAGGTCGATCCCGAGCCGATGATGGATTTCGTCAGGTGTTTACTTATATTTCTTTTTGAGGAAATTTCGATCGTCGAGAGGATGCTTTTAAACCTTTTTGGGCTTCTTTTCGGTTTATTATAGATCGTTTGTTTACTGTGTTAAAGAACCACAACCCCTTATGAATAATGACCTTATATTCCCTAATGTGTGGTCAATGGATCCTACCCCTATCAGGAACAGGAATTTATATACCCTATTCTCATTACCACCTATGACCACGCCACGGAGTACCACCCGCGATCCTGCGCGTGCCGGATCGTCGGGACATGAAAGGGGGCTTGCAGCCCCGGACGACGACCGCTCGAACTGTGGGATCGGCGGGATCGTCGACCTCGATGGGGAGCCCACCCATCGGACGGTGACGGATGCGGTACAGCTGCTCGAAAACCTCGAACACCGCGGCACGACCGGCGCGGAACCGAACACCGGCGACGGCGCCGGGATCATGGTCGCCCGCCCCGACGAGTTCTTCGATGCGGTCGTCGAGGCCGACCTGCCCGCGGAGTACGCCGTCGGTGCCGTCTTTATGCCGACCGAACCGATGGTACAGGCGGAGATCCACGACGTGATCGCGGAGGTCTTCGCGGTCTACGGCCTGGAGGTGTTGGAATGGCGGGACGTTCCTACCGGGGACGCCGACCTCGGCGCGACCGCCCGCGACTCCGAACCCGAGATCAAACAGCTGTTCGTCGCGCCGGTCGAAGGGGCGGGCTTAGCCCAGCGATTCGGCGACGGCGCTCCCGAGGACGTCGACCCGGCGATCCTCGGCTTCGACCGGGCCCTGTACGCCGCCCGTCGCGAGATCGAGAACACGGTCGCGGACATCTCCGGTGCCGGGCGATTTTACGTCTGCTCGCTCGACCGCCAGCGCGTCGTTTATAAAGGTCTGCTGAAGGGGTCACAGCTCGCCGACTACTTCACCGACCTCACCGACGAGCGGTTTAAAAGCCACGTCGCGTTGGTACACGCCCGATTCTCGACGAACACGCTCGGCGCGTGGCACCTCGCACACCCGTACCGCAACATCGTCCACAACGGCGAGTTCAACACGATCCGTGGGAACGTCAACTGGATGCGCGCCCGCGAGAACGACCTCGAACATCCCGCCTTCGGCCCCGAGATCGAGACGCTTGAGCCGATCATCAACGACCCGAACCAATCGGACACCGCGAGCGTCGACAACGCGCTCGAACTCCTCTTACAGACCGGCCGCGACCTCCCGCACGCGCTCCGGATGCTCGTCCCCGAGGCGTTCCGTGGCGACGACCTGATGGATGAAGACCGCCGTGACTTCTACGACTACCACGCCTCGCTCGTCGAGCCGTGGGACGGCCCCGCGCTGGTGATCGGCTTCGACGGCGACCGCGTCGCCGGCGTGCTCGACCGCAACGGGCTCCGGCCGTGTCGATACGAGGTAACCGCCGACAACCGGCTGATCGTCGGCAGCGAGGTCGGCGCGCTCCCCACCGATTCCGCCGAGGTGACCCTTCGCGGCCGCCTGCGCCCGGGCGAGATCTTCGTCGCCGATCCGGAGGAGGGGCGTATCGTCCCCGACGAGGACGTCTTCGACGAACTCACCGACGAGCGATACGGCGAGTGGGTCGAGGAGCACCAGGCCGCCCTCGACGAACTCGTCCCCGAGGACGACGGGGTCGCGGCCGGCTTCGGCGACCTCGATGACGACCTGACGGCGATCGAAGACGCCGACGGCGACGCGGCGGCCGCAAGCGAGGCGGATGAAGCGGCGGCATCGGACGCGCCGACCGTCCGTGCCCATCAGGTCGCGTTCGGCTACACCACCGACTCGTTGAATCACCTCGTCGAGCCGATGTCGGAGTCGGGCAAGGACCCCGTCGGTTCGATGGGCGACGACACGCCGCTGTCGGTGCTCGCCGACGTGGACCGCCCCCTGTTTTCGTATTTCAAACAGCTCTTCGCTCAGGTGTCGAACCCGCCGATCGACTACATCCGCGAGGAGCTCGTCACCTCCCTCGAATCGCGGATCGGCAACCAGCGAAACCTCCTCGGTGAGACCCCCGAGCACGCCCGGCAGATCGTCGCCGACTCACCCGTGCTCACCGACGCGCAGACGGCGGCGTTGAAAGACCTCACGGGCAGCGAGGTCGGGTTCGACGCCGAAACGATCGACATCACCTACCACCACGACGGCTCCCTCGAGGACGCGGTGAGCCGGGTCCGTGCGGAGGCCGCTGACGCCATCGAGGACGGCGCTGATGTCATCGTCCTCTCGGATCGGGCCGTCGGACCGGACCGCCTCGCGATCCCCAGCCTACTCGTCACCGGGGCCGTCCACCACCACCTCGTCAGACACGGCCTCCGGAACCGTGCGGGGCTGATCGTCGAGTCCGCGGAGCCACACGAGGTACATCACCTCGCGACGCTCGTCGGCTACGGCGCCGACGGGGTGAACCCGTACCTCGCGTACGCCTCCATCGCCGACATCACCGCCGGTCCGGACGGCGCGGACGAGGCGGCGTCGATCGCGGCCTATCGGAAGGCGTTGGAGGACGGCCTCTTGAAGACGATGGCGAAGATGGGTATCTCGACGGTCGAGTCCTACCAGGGCGCACAGATCTTCGAGGCGGTCGGGCTCGACTCACACCTCGTCGCCGAGTACTTCGAGGGGACGGAGATCCGGACCGAGGGGATCGGGATCGAGGAGATCGAGGACGACCTCCGCACGCGACACGCGATGGCCTTCGGGGCCGATCCACAGCTTGAGACCATCGGCGAGTACGAGAACCGCTCCTCGGGCGTCCATCACGGCTGGAACCCGCAGACCGTCGGGACGCTCCAGCAGGCGGTCCGAAGCGGGGATTATGAGCGGTATCGGGAGTTCGCCGAGCTCGTGAACGACCAGTCGAAGACCCTTCAGACGCTGCGTGGCCTCCTGACGTTCGACTCCGACCGCGATCCGGTTCCGATCGATGAGGTGCAGCCGGTCGAGGAGATCGTGAAACGCTTCTCGACGGCCGCGATGAGCCTCGGAAGCCTCTCGCCGGAGGCACACGAGAACAACGCCATCGCGATGAACCGTCTCGGGGCGAAATCGAACACCGGCGAGGGCGGCGAGCCGCCCGAGCGGTTCAACACCGAAAAGGAGTGTAACGTCAAGCAGGTCGCCTCCGGTCGCTTCGGCGTCACCGCCGAGTATCTCGCGAGCGCCGAGGAGCTGCAGATCAAGATGGCGCAGGGCTCGAAGCCGGGCGAGGGCGGCCATCTCCCCGGCGGCAAGGTCAACGAGATGATCGCCCACGTCCGGTGTTCGACCCCCGGCGTCGGGCTCATCTCGCCGCCGCCACAACACGACATCTACTCGATCGAGGACCTCAAACAGCTGATCTTCGATCTGAAAGCCGCCAACGTCGACGCCGACATCAACGTGAAGCTCGTCTCCGAGGCGGGGATCGGGACGATCGCCGCCGGCGTCGCGAAGGCGAACGCCGACGTCGTCCACGTCTCCGGCCACTCCGGTGGGACGGGCGCATCGCCGAAAACCTCGATCAAGAACGCCGGACTGCCGTGGGAACTCGGGCTGGCAGAGACGAACCAGATGCTCCGAGCCACGGGCTTACGGGATCGGATCCGCGTCGCCTCCGACGGCGGCATGAAGACGGGCCGGGACGTCGCGGTGGCGGCCGCTCTCGGTGCCGAGGAGTACGTCTTCGGGACGGCCTCGCTCGTCACCTCCGGGTGCGTGATGGCGCGACAGTGTCACAACAACACCTGTCCGGTCGGGGTCGCGACCCAGCGTGAGGACCTCCGAAAGCGCTTCCCGGGCGAGCCGGATCACGTCATCAACTACATGACCTTCATCGCCCAGGAGCTTCGCGAGATCATGGCGGAGCTCGGATACACCGAACTCGAGGAGCTCATCGGGCGGCCCGACCTGCTCACCCAGCGCGCGACCGACCACGAGAAGGCGAGACATCTCGACCTCTCGGCGGTTATCGCGGACCCCGCGGGCGAGATGCGCACGAAGACCCGCGAGCAGGATCACCCCGGCATCGACGAGCTGCTGGATTGGGACCTCATCGCCGAGGCGGCCGACGGCATCGTCGACGGCGCACCCGTCGCGTTGACTCACGACATCGCGAACGTCGACCGTGCCGTCGGCGCCGCGCTCTCGAACCGGGTGGTCTCCGAACGCGGCGGCAACGAGCTGCCGGAGGACACGATCACCTGCCGGTTCGACGGCTACGCCGGCCAGAGCTTCGGCGCGTTCCTCGCCTCGGGGATCACCTTCGAGCTCTCGGGGGCGGCGAACGACTACGTGGGCAAGGGCCTCTCGGGCGGCCGGATCGTGATCGACACGCCCGCCGACGCCGGCTACGATCCGACAGAGAACGTCGTCGCCGGAAACGTCTGTCTCTACGGCGCGACCGCCGGCGAGATGTACGTCAACGGCGTCGTCGGCGAGCGGTTCGGCGTCCGCAACTCGGGCGTGAAAGCGGTCGTCGAGGGGGTCGGCGATCACGGCTGTGAGTACATGACCGGCGGGGTCGTCGCCGTCCTCGGCGATACGGGCCGAAACTTCGCCGCGGGGATGTCCGGCGGCGTCGCCTACGTCTACGATCCGGACGACCGGCTGGATGCCCGTCTGAACCGTGGGATGGTTACCCTCTCCGAGGAGTTGGAGGACGCGGACCGGACGATGCTTCGCCGACTCGTCGAGAACCACCGCGCCTACACCGGTAGCGAGCGGGCAGCCGAGCTGCTCGCCGACTGGGAGGAAGCCGTCGGGGACTTCGTCCGCGTCTTCCCCGATGCCTACGCGGAGGTGATCGCCGAGGGTCGGGGCGCGGACGTCCGCGATGACCTGCCGACCGCCGCCGAAGCGGCCCCGGACGTGGCCACGGACGCAACCGAAAGCGTCTCAAGCGACGACTGATCCGACCGGTCGAGACCGACTCAGTTTTTTGATCGACCGGCCGTGGTTCCGGAACGACAAACACGAAGTGGGTCGCTCGCGTCGCTCGCGTCATGACCGCTGTGCTTATTACCGGCTCCTCGCGGGGGATCGGACGGGCGATCGCGCACCGATTCGCCCACGACGGCTACGACGTCATTATCAACTATCAGACGAACGAGGCGGCCGCCGAGGACGCAGTCAAGCTGGTCGAATCGACCGGGTCGGGGGCCATCGCAGTCGAGGCTGACGTCAGCGACCCGGACGCTGCGGCTCGGCTCGTCGAACGCGGCGTCGAGACGTTCGGCGGGCTCGATCACGTGGTGAACAACGCCGGGATCGACCAGCACGTCCACACCGAGTCGTTATCGCCCGCCGATTTCGATCACGTCATGGACGTCAACGTCAACGGCGCGTTCAACGTGACGAAGGCGGCGCTGTCGGCGCTCGAAGCGTCCGAGGACGACCCCTCGGTCACGAACGTCTCCTCGATCCTCGCACACACCGGCGCGCCGATCGAGTGTCACTATGCGGCCTCGAAGGGGGCGTTGCTCTCGTTGACGCGCAGCCATGCGGCGGATTTCGCGCCCGACATCCGGGTGAACGCGGTCGCCCCGGGCCACATCGAGACCGATATGACCGCCGATCGCACCCCCGAGGAGGCGGAGGCGGCCCGCGCCGAGATCCCGATCGGCCGGTTCGGTCGGCCAGCGGAGATCGCGGACGCGGTCGCCTATCTGCGGGATGCGACCTTCGTCACCGGCGAGACGCTGAACGTGAACGGTGGGGAATCGATGCGGTGATCGACAGGGGGCGTATGGAAACCGCTGGAGTGGCTGGGAGATGGGCGAACGGGGATCAACGACAGCCCCGATCAGGGGATGATCTCAAGTCCCTCGCGGAGACATATCGAGCCATGCGTGTCGCGGACGTGATGTCGACGGACGTCAAGCACGTTGAACTCGGTGAATCGCTTGCGGCGGCCGTCGAGACGATGTTGCGTGCGGGGATCGGGAGCGTCGTCGTGACCCGCGAGGGATCGCCGGCCGGGATCCTCACCGAGACCGACGCGCTCATCGCCGCGGTCGAAACCGACGAGCCGTTCTCCGCGATTCCCGTCAGTCGCGCGGCGACGACTCCGCCCGAGACGATCCGCCCGACGGCGACCGTACGCGCCGCGGCCGATCGAATGGTTGAACTGGGCGTGAAGAAGTTGCTCGTGGTCGATGGCATGGAGCTTCGCGGGATCGTCACGATGACGGATCTCGTCGAGCATCAGGGCGCGTTCATTCGGGAGACGCTTCGGATCGAGCGCGAGCGAGATGGATGGCGTGGATGAGCGGGCAGTCGACTGCCTCACCCTTCCGAACCCGGAAGTGGCTCCGTACACCAGTGACAGAAGTCGATCTCGACGTCCGCCTCGCGTCCACAGTGGGGACAGGAGATCGTCGGCGGGGCGTCACCGTCGTCCTCGACGACGGCATCCCGTTTCCCAGGCATGCCTTGCCGGGCGACGCCGGTGGGGATCCCGTTTGAACCGGCCGGATCGTCGCCGACGCCCTCGCCAGCGGTGGGGTCGGAGTCACCGCCGAGATACTCCTCGGTCTGCGCACGCTGGGCACGGTCGTACGCCCGATTGTTCCTGACGGCGAGCACGTACGCGTCGACGACGCTCGCGACGGCGACGATGAACGCGGGGAGGATGTCGGCGATGGGCGGCCGCTGTCCGCTGATGAGCCGATCGAGGGCGGCCTCGGGAACGATGAATACGAGGGTGGCGGTGATCAACAGGTACCAGCCGAACGCCCGCCCCCAGCGGCGCAGATACGCGTGCCCGAGGCCGGAGACGACGACGGCGAGCAGCACCGTGAGCCACACCCGGCGCCGACGCAACGTGGCCATGGCCGACCTATGGGAGGGTGCTCAATGAGCGTTCTGGAGTTCGACGGCGTTCGCGGGCGAGGTCCGCGTGCAATTCGGCTCAACACTCGTGTTCGTAGAACTTGTTTCGCGTTCGCTCACGCCCCTCCGGGTCGTCGATGGTGTCGCGGGTGATCTGCTCCGTCACCTGATACATCTCGATAGTGACGAGCTCGATCCCGTACTCCTCCTCGTAGGTCCGACAGAGGTGATCCCCGTAGCTGGCCGCGAGGTCGCCATCGAGGGTGTTTCGACGGATGTCGTTCATGAAGAACCGCTGGCGATAGGTGTCGTGTTGGCGTTGTAACTCGTCGGTGGGACGCTCCCAGGTGAACGAGCGGTTGTGGAAGACATCGAGGTGCTCGCCGTCGGTCGTATTGGCTCCGAAGACGTAGTATCGGTCGGTACTCCGCGGCGTGGGGGCGAAGACGCTCCATTCCGGCTGGCGGACGTTGAGCGCACGCGAGACCGTGTGGACGTGTTCGCCGGCGGAATGGGCTCGCACCTCGCTCGTCAGCGCGTGCTGATCGTAGATCTCGTCCTCGCCACCCATCACCGCCCCGGCGTTCAGCAGGAAGATGGCGGCGATGAGCACGAGCGCGATGACCACGGCCCCGAGCGCGAACAGGTACGTGTACCGGAAGAAGCGACGGGGGCTCCCCTGTGAGAGTCGCCCGAAGGCGGGCAGCACGGTCGCGATCGGTCGACCGATCCGGGCGTCGACGCCGCGGGTGATCCGTTCGGGGTCGATCCCGAGCGCGCGGACGACTCGACCGGCATCACGCCAGAACGCCGGCTGGAGGAACAACAGCAACCCGGCGAGCGCGACGTAGGCGAACGCCCCGATACGGACGGTGACCGCGAAGGAGGCGTGTCCGCCGGCAAAAAGGGTCAAGAACAGGTATCGGGCGCGTCCACGGAGCAGGAAGAGCATCGGCGAAGCGAGCAGGATATAAAACCAGAGGAGGCCACCGAACTCGATGAGCGGGAGCGCGTTTCGCATGGTGTTCCCGAGCAGAAACGTCATCTCGTCGATGCCGAAGACGAGGGGGGAAGCCTCCCCGCTCCGCCAGGCCTCGGAGGTCGATTTGTGAAGCCCGTTGACGAAGTACATCACCACCATCTGCGCCATCCCGAGCGCGACGGCGATGTGAACCACGACGGCACGGCTGCCACGGCGCTCGGCCCTGGCCGCCCGTTCGCCACCGACCATTCGGGCTTGGAGGGCGTCGATCGAGTAGCGATCCCCGAGCGGCATGAAGACGGCCCAAAAGAACAACAGCCGGAACAGCGTGTCGGCGTAGCTCAACACGAAGGGGTTGTGGTGATCGAGCGAGATGACGAACAGGAACGAGAGCGCCGTCGAAAGGCGGGTCCGGTACCCGAGAACCAGTGCCAGCGCGATGAGCCCCTGAAGCACAAACAGGGCGGCTATCGCCTCCGTACTGGAGGTATAATAAAAGACGGAGAACGCGACGTTGGAGGTCCCGCGCTCGGCGAGTGACTGTGTGACGATCCCATCGTCGGTATAATAAAACGCGAAGTTCCGCGACCGGGCGAGAAGATCCGCGATCACGAGCACCCCCAACGCGATCCGAAACGCCGCCAGCGACCGCGGGTCGACGGCGATGCTGCCGGCGAGGAACCGGCGGAGTCGGCGGAACCCCGTCCGTGCCGCCCGTCCGATGAAAGTCCCACCGCTCATGATGATCGAGATGGCGTCCGGATCGGCGCGCTCGCGACGTCAGTGACTAACATGGGGTCGATGCTGGCCGGGACCGGATTTCTCCGGTCGGTCGTTAATGGCCAGTGTCCGTCGGGGTATACTAATCCATCGCCTCAAACCGCGTGTATCCGCGGGGGTCGTTCGCGCCGCCCGGTGACGTTATTATTCCGCCCGCGTTTGGAAGGGTGGAGTTATTAATAAAATAGTTTTGCATAATAATACTTTTACCGAATGACGGTCAATGCCCGGGTATGACGTACACGAGGCGAACCCTTCTTCGGTCCGGGATCGGCGCGGCGGCCGTCGGCGGGCTCGCCGGCTGCCTCGGAAACGGAAACCCCGCCGGAAGCGACGGGGAAGCGGCCGGCTACACGGCCTTTTTTACCGTGCAGGACTGGGCGGAACACGTCGCCGGGGACCACTTCGAGTTCACCAACCCCGTCTCGGTCGGACAGATGGGCCACGGCTGGAGCCCCGATGGCGACGTCGCCCGCGACATCGCCTCCACACAGGCGTTCTTTTACCTCGACACGCCCGAATTTTCGTGGGCACAGGACGTCGCCGCCGAGCTCGAGCGCGACTACGAGGACGTCGCCGTCTACGACCTCCTCGATGGCCTCGGTCCCTACCTCATCGGCTTCGACTCCGGCGAACTCCCCGAGTTCGACCGCGGCCACGAGTACCCCCGTGACAGCCTCCGGCTCAACGAGTTCGACATCTACGACCTCCGGTCGGACGAACAGCTCGGCTACTGGCACGACGGCCACTGGCACGGCGGCGTACCGGACGTGTCGCTCGATTCGACCGTTCCGATCGGCATCGTCCTCTTCGATAACGAGGGTCGGGTGGTTCCCCTCGGCGACGGCGAGCGCTACCGGGTCGATGCCCGGATAGCCGATGGCGAAGCGGGGATCCTCGAGATCGACGCACACGGACGGCAGGTCGACTTTACCGGCACGGAGACGGGGGAGACCGCCGTCGTCTTCGAGTTCTACGAGGACGACGAGCTCATCTACGATACCGAAGACGAACGCTCCACGTTATCCGTCATCGAGGGCGACGAGGGGGGCGCGGACGAGTTCCACGACCCGCACGTCTGGGCCGATCCGGTGCTCGGTCAGAAGATGGTGCGGAACATTCGTGATGGGCTCGTCGAACTTGACCCGGACAATACCGAGGCGTACGAGGAGAACACCGACGCATACCTCGAACGCATGGACGAGGTCGACGCGGCGTTCGAGGCGCTTGCCGAGAGCGCCGAACGCGACGTGGCCGTCTTCGCCGGCCACGATTCGTTTCAGTACCTCGAACGCCGATACGGGTTCGATCTCCGGACCCCCGTTGGGACCTCCCCGGATGCCGCGGAGTCGTTCGAGGACATCGCGGGCCTCGTCGACGTCATCGAGGAACACGATATCCACACCGTCCTGTATGATCCCTTCGAGGCACCGGACCCGGACGAGGACGTCCCGCAGATGGTCGAGCTCATCTTCGAGAACACCGACGTCGATCGCGCGGAGCCGCTCACCCCGGGAGAAGGGACGACGGCAGAATGGAGCGAGGCGGGCTACGGCTGGGTCGAACAGATGCTCGAAATAAACGTCCCGTCGCTTGAGGCCGCACTCGATGCGTGACGGGGTGGAGGGAACCGTGACTCCCATCGTCGATATCGAGGACGTCACGTTCGGCTACGGCGACGCGAACGCCCTCGAAGACGTCTCGCTGCGCATCGAGGAGGGCGAGTTCCTCGGGCTTATCGGCCCGAACGGCTCCGGAAAGACGACGCTTTTACACCTCATGTTGGGGCTTCGTGAGCCCGATTCCGGGTCGATCACCCTCTTCGGCGAACCCGCCCACGAGTTCGAGGCCGGCGAACGGATCGGCTACGTCGGCCAGCGCGCGGCCGACCGCGGCGACGCGATGCCGGTAACGGTCCGGGAGACCGTCCTCATGGGCCGGTTCGCCCGCGCGGGCCACGCCCGTCTCACTGACCACGATCGGGAGGTCACGGCCGAGGCGATGGAGACCGTCGGCGTCGAGGACCTCGCCGAACGGCGCGTGAGCGCGCTCTCGGGGGGACAGCGACAGCGCGTGTTCATCGCACGGGCGCTCGCCTCCGAGGCGGATATCCTCGCGCTCGATGAGCCGACCGTCGGGATCGACGCCGACTCGCGCGATCGCTTTTATAACCTCCTCGACGAGCTCAACGCCGCCGGAATGACGATCGTGTTGATCGAACACGACATCGGCGTCCTCACGAAACACGTCGACACGGTCGCGTGCATCAACGTCGAACTCTACCACCACGGCGATACGGTCTCGTTCCTCGAAAGCGACGCGCTGACCGACGCGTACGGCCGCGCGAGCGGGATCTTAGCGCACAATCACCCATGAGCACGGATCGACACACGGAGGCCGACCCGCAGCTCGACGGGGAACCTACCGAGGACACGAGATCGGGACGGGCGCCATGGATACGGGAGGGAGCCGAACTGGTCGGCATCGGCCTCGTCGGCACCCTCGCCGTCGGAATGCTCGCGTTCATCGCGCTCGACTGGCTCCGTGCGGCACCCGGCGCGATCGGATCGCTCGCCGGGTCGTGGTTCGCCGGCGTGCTCACGCTCGGGGCGTGGGCCGACTTCTATCTCGGAACGAACGTCTTTCGGCACCCGTTCGTCTGGCGTGCGGCGGCGACCGGGGTGTTGATCGGGATCGTTGGCCCCGTCGTCGGCGCGTTCCTCGTCCATCGGCAGATGGCGCTCATCGGCGAAACGCTGGCGCATACGGCGTTCGCCGGGGTCGCGTTCGGGATGTTGTTCGTCGCGCTCGGTGCCGGCCTCGCTGGGGGGGCGGTCGCGCTGTTCGGATCGAGCGGAACGTTGCTTCTCGTCGCGTTGGTCGTGAGCGCCGCGAGCGCCCTCGGGCTGCAGTGGCTCACCGACCGAACCGACAGCTACGGCGACGTGCCGATCGCCATCGTCCTCACCGGCAGCTTCGCCGTCGGAACGCTCGTGATCAGCTGGAGCCGCGATTTCGTCGCCATCGCCATCGACATCGAGGACTTCCTCTTCGGGAGCCTCGCGATCGTCACGGCGACCGGCGCGCGGCTCGTAGCCGTGTTGTCGGTCGTCGTCGTCGCGCTCGTGATCTACAACTACAAACAGTTCCTGTTCATCACCTTCGATGAACGCGCCGCACACGTCGCCCGACTGAACGTGGACCGATACAACGCCCTGCTCATCGTGATGACCGCGACGGTCGTCGTCGGCGCGATGCAGATCCTCGGGGTCATCCTCGTCGCCGGGCTGCTCGTTATCCCGGTCGCCGCCGCCTCACAGGTCGCCCGGAGCTTTCGGGAAACGTTGTACCTCTCGGTGCTCGTCGGACAGGTCGCCGTCCTCGGCGGGCTTGCCGTCTCCATCGGCGCGAGCCTCCCGCCGGGTGGGTCGATCATCGTCATCGCCATCGCGATTTACCTCGTCGCGGTCGCGGCCTCCGATCGATCCACGTCGCTGTCGATGCACTGAGCACGGTGGTCCGCTGAGGAAAAAAGAGCGGAACGGGACGACGCGACTCACGGACCGGCCGGCAAACGCACGCGATTCCCACGGACTCTTACGTTCGCGTCTCGAGGCAGGAGCATGGGAGAAACCGAGACCTACACCGTGACTGGACCCGATGGCGACGAGGATACCGTCGAACTGCCCGCCGGACTCGCCGATGTGCTCACCGAGCAGGGTGAGTCGTCGACCCGCGTGATCACCGACGTGATCCTCCAGGCGATGGCACAGCAGGCGCACGTGATCGTCCACCACGGCCACGGTGACGTGCCCGAGGATCTCGTCGAGATGAACGAGACCGCGGAGGAACTCTTCGAGGAGCGGTTCGGCCAGTCGCTGCAAGAAGCGCTCGGTCACTCGCACTGATCGGGACGGAACGGTCAGTGAACTGCACCCGTCTCACACGAGCCAGCGAGCGACCGCTTAAACCGACGCGGAACGTAGCTCGTTCATGGTGGAGGACGCTAATTCACCGGTGTTGATCTTCGACGGCGACTGCCCGTACTGTTCGATCGCGGCGGTCGCGCTTCGTCGGCTGGAGGGCGTCGTCGCGGTCCCGTGGGAGGCCGATCCGGTCGGTCCCTTCCTCGACGCCCAGTTCGGGGCTCGCCCGTTCGCGATGGTCCTCATCGATCCGCGCGAGGGACGGGTGTACGCCGGAGGGGCGGCCGCCGAGGAGCTCGCGACGCGTGCCGGCACCCCGGGCATCGTCGGTGGCCTGGTTCGGGACAACTACGATCGGATCGCCGACGTGGTCGGGACCCTCTCGGGACGAGGCCGTGATCCGGATGCGTACCACGAGACCTATGCGCTTACCCCGGATGCCCGCGACCTGATCGGTGATCTCCGTGCGGCCGCCAGCGACCCGCCAGAACCGATGGCATGACGCGGGGGGACCGACGTGAGGAACCCGTCGGGGGGACATACACCCTCGTGATCGATCTCCCGAAGCCGATCACTCTGGACGTCGGGGCGCTCGGACCGGTCGACCTTCCGGTCGGCGCATATGCGTACACGGGCAGCGCACTCGGCTCGGGCGGATTCTCACGCGTCGACCGTCATCGGCGCATCGACGCCGGCGAACACGCGGTTCGACACTGGCACATCGATTACCTGCTCGGACATCCGGACACGCGGATCGTCGACGTGACGAAGAGCCGTGGCGTCGATATCGAGTGCGCGGTCGCCGGGCGGCTCCCGGCCGGACCGGTGGAGGGGTTTGGCGCTTCCGACTGCGGCTGTCGGTCACATCTGGCGAGTGGTGCGACCCTCACGGCGGTGACCGAGCAGGTCCGGCGAACACATAGACTGGCCGCGGGTCGGTCATCGACCCACGACTGAAGTCGTGGGCTTCCGACGCAAATACGTGTGAAACAGAGGCGGGCGCCACCCGTCGGGCAGGCCGGGTGACGCCGGCTCGAGGCGACCGTCCGGGCAAAACGGTCGCCTCTGGTTTCCGCGTGCCCTCCAGCGTCCGGGCAGGCCGTGGGAGAGCGATCCCGTCCAAGTAGGCGGGAGCGTGACCCCGAAGGGTCACGAACGACGGGCCGGGCAGCACCGTCGGTTCGGACCGAACGGCCCGAACGATCGCCGGTGTACGGGCACCCCGGCACCGTGCGAGTACGTGTCATTTGATTATAAGTCATTCGACCGAAACGGTCCCGAACGGCCACAGCACCGGGCGAGCGGAGGTCGCTCGCGCGGGACGAGGATACTCGGCGATCACTCACGCGGGACGGTGACGTCGTATCGCTCGATCACGTCACGGAGCTGCGCGCGACGACCGTCGATCGCCTCCCGCCTGAGCAGCTCCTCATCGGCCGTAGGACAGTCCATCTCGGGAACGGGGGTCGGAGAGCCCGCCGAATCGAGGGCGACGAAGGTGAAATACGAGGTCGTCGTCCGTCGTCGTTCGTCGGCTTTAGGATCCTCCGCGTGGACGTCGACTTTGATCTCGAGGCTCGTCCGACCGGTGTCGAAGACGTATCCCTGTATCACGACGACCTCGCCCATCTCGATCGGGCCGATGAAATCGACGTGGTCCATCGACGCGGTGACCACCTGACGGTTCGAAAAGCGCATCCCGGCGATGGCGCCACAGATGTCCATCCAATGGAGCACGGTGCCACCCAACGCCCGTCCGAGGTTGTTCGTCTCGTTCGGGAACAACAGCTCCGTCATCTCCGTGTATGAATCCGCGAGCGTTGCGCTCTCGCTCATAACCGTCTCCACGCACCGATCGACTTGAAACCGCGGGAAGCCACCCTATGGAATCGACGGGATCGGTCCCGAGGTTGCCGTTTCCCGTCTACTTCTCACCCATCGCCGAACCGGATCGAATCGGGCGGGCGGCCCGCCTCCTCGATGACGTCGTCGCTGACGACGATCGGACAGTCGACCCTGACGGCGAGCGCGAGAGCGTCGGACGGACGTGCATCGAAGACGAACCGTTCTGGACGCCCGTCCTCGTAGCGCTCGGCGTCGATCTTCGCATAGAACGTGCCATCCGAGAGGTCATCGATCCGAACGCGGTCGATCGCGCCCCCGAACTCGGTGAGTATCTCGACGAGCAGGTCGTGGGTGAGGGGCCGATCGAAGGGCTCGCCTTCCAAGACCGTACCGATTGAGCGAGCCTGGTCGCCGCTCACGAAGATCGGGACGTATTCGTCGCGAACGGAGAGTACGACGGCCGGAATATCACCACCCGGTGCGGATCCGGCCCCAACGCCGATGACCTCCGCTTCGTGTTCCATAGACAAACATCGTTACGACGGCATGAATAGCTGTCCCCGATCGCCTGGACTCACAAGCCCTAAACGCGGGCGAGCAGTATGGATGGATAATGACCGAGACGTCCGGGAACGCGGGCGGTGCATCGACGAGGGGCACCTCCGTCGATGGAGCCGCCACGGCCCGCGAGCCCGGAACGGTGACCGTCGTCGGGACGGCACACGTCTCCGAGCGCTCCGTCGAGGAGGTTGAGTCGACGATCACCAGCGAGCGACCGGACGTCGTCGCCGTCGAACTCGACGAGGGGAGATATCGACAGATGCAGGGGGAAGCCCCCGAGGACCTCGATGCGAGCGATCTGCTGAAGGGAAACACGGTCTTTCAGTTCCTCGCCTACTGGATGTTGTCCTACGTCCAGACACAGCTCGGCGAGCGGTTCGACATCGAGCCGGGGGCGGACATGCAGGCCGCCATCGACGTCGCGGAAGAACTCGGGATCGACGTCGCGCTCGTCGACCGCGACATTCAGACGACCATCCAGCGCTTCTGGGCCCGAATGACGATCACCGAGAAGCTCCGGATGGTCGGCGGGTTGGCGTTCGGCGTCACGGACTCACGGGTCGTCGGGATCGTTGCCGGACTGTTCGTCGGGATCGTTCTCGGGCCCGCGATCGGCCTCTTCGGTGGTTCGCTCGGGGTCTCCGAGCCGCTTTTGACGAGCGTGACCGCCGGCGTCCTGACCGCCGTGATCGTCGCGTTCGTCGTTGACACAATCGGGAAGGCCGGACTCTCGCCCGACGGTCGCCTCTATGCGGCGGTCGGGCTCGGCTTGGGAAGCGGCGTCGCCGTCGCCGCGACGGGCGTCGGCGACGGCGTCGTGACGACCTATCTCGGCGGGTTCACCGTCCGGGCGATCGGCAGCCTCGGGCTCGGGATCGGCCTCGGCCTCATCGCCGGCTTGGCGGCCGCGGGGGCGATCGGTCTCTTCGGCGGCCGGGAACCGAGCGAGTACGGCGGGATCGAGGACCTCGACATAGACCAGCTCACCGACGCCGACGTCGTCACCATGATGATGGAGGAGTTTCGGCAGTTCTCCCCGGGCGGCGCCGAGGCCCTCATCGACGAACGGGACGCGTTCATCGCACACCGCCTCGTCGCGCTTACAAACGCCGGCTACGACGTGGTCGCCGTCGTCGGTGCGGGCCATCGTGCCGGGATCGAACGATACCTCGCGAACCCCGAGACGCTTCCACCGGTCGCGGACCTCACCGGCCGCGAGAGCGGCCGTCGATTCCCCTGGCTGAAGGCGATCGGCTACCTCATCCTGGTCGCGTTCGTGACGTTCTTCGTCCTCCTCGCGATGGCGGGCGTTCGCGACGGCTTCCTGCTTCGCCTCTTCGGCGCGTGGTTCCTGATCAACGCCTTCTTCGCGTTCTCGTTCGCGAAGGTCGCGGGCGCCCGATGGTCGTCCGCGAGCGTCGGGGGTGCCGTGGCATGGATGACCTCGATCAACCCCATGTTGGCGCCCGGGTGGTTCGCCGGCTACGTCGAACTCCGGAACCTCACGGTGAACGTCGGCGATATCGGCACGCTCAACGAGCTGCTTTCCGATGAGACGAAACCGCCGGGCGAACTCGTCTCGGCGATGCTCGATGTCCCCTTGTTCAAACTGATCGTCGTGGTCGCGATGACGAACCTCGGGAGCATGGTCGCCAGCTTCCTCTTCGCCGTCTACGTCATCCCGGCGATGTTCGGCGCGGAGATCGGCGGCGTCGACGAGGTCTCCCGACTGATGATACAGGGCGCACGGAACAGCGCGGACCTGATCCGTGGACTGCTGACGATGCTTTGAAAAATCATGAGTGAAACGATTCGCGGTCGACGGATCGCTGGCCTCTATTTCAGTGGAACGGAACTGCGAGACCTCCTCATCGCCTGGGTCGCGCTCGGCGTCGCATTCATGCTGTTTTTCGTCGGCGGGACGGCCGGCTTCGATCGGCTGCTGGCGGCCGGCCTCGTCGTACCGCTCGTGGTGAGCCTGGTCACGGCGGGGATCGCCTTCCTGCTACACGAAGTCGCTCACAAGGTCGTCGCGGTTCACTACGACCAGATCGCGGAGTTTCGAGCGGACAACGGGATGTTGTTTCTCGCCGTAATGACCGCCCTGTTGGGGTTCATCTTCGCCGCACCCGGTGCGGTCCACCACCGTGGTCGGCTCACCGACCGGGAGCACGGCCACATCGCCCTTGCAGGCCCCGTCGTCAACCTGCTTTTGACCGTCGTCTTCGTGCCGGTGTTCGTCATCGGCCTCCTGATCGGGAGCCCCATCGTGGTGCTCATCGGCGAGCGCGGGATCGCGATCAACCTCTTTCTCGCCGCGTTCAACCTGATCCCGTACGGCCCGCTCGACGGGAAGACCGTGATCGGCTGGAGCAAAACTGTCTGGGCTCTGACCTTCGTCCCCTCCGCGGTGATCGCGTTCACGCTCGTCTTCCTCTTCGGGTTCGGCTTCGGCGGCCCCTTCTGAGGTGTCGACGCTCGCCCGGAACGGTGCGTTTTTGCCTTACGGGCGTCCCTCTGTGAGACATGACACAGGGCGACGACGATGACGAGGAGCTCACCTACGCGGCCGCAGGCGTCGATATCGACGCGAGCGAGGCGGCGACGGCGGCGCTGATCGGAGCGGTCGGCGAGGCCGAGGGCGACTACGCCGGCTTACTCGATATCGGCGACCGATATCTCGCGCTCGCGACCGACGGCGTCGGCACGAAGCTCCTCGTCGCCGAGGCGCTCGAGGATTACTCGACCGTCGGGATCGACTGTATGGCGATGAACGTCAACGATCTCGTCGCCGCGGGCGTCCGCCCGGTCGCGTTCGTCGACTATTTGGCGGTCGATGAACCGGACGAACGCTTCGCCGAGCAGGTCGGCGAGGGGCTCGCACGGGGTGCCGAGCTGGCGGACGTCGAACTCGTCGGCGGGGAGACCGCGGTGATGCCGGAGGTCGTCCGCGGGCTCGATCTCGCCGGAACCTGCGCGGGGCTCGCGGCCAAGGACGCGATCTTCGACGGCACGTCCCGACCCGGTGACGCGCTCGTCGGCTGGCGCTCCTCGGGGATCCACTCGAACGGGTTGACGCTCGCCCGGGAGGCGGTCACCCGTGCCGGCGGCTACACCGACCCCGCGCCGTTCGAGGGCTATGAGACGCTTGGGGAGGCCCTGCTGGAGCCGACCCGGATCTACACCGACCTCCTCGACCCGATGCGCGAACACGGCGTTCGCGGGGCCGCCCACGTCACCGGCGGCGGGTGGAGCAACCTCGAACGGCTGGGTGCAAACCGATACGTGATCGACGAGCCGTGGGAGGTACAGCCGGTATTCGAATTTATCGCGGAGGTCGGGAACGTTCCGGCCGAGGAGATGCACCGGACGTTCAACATGGGAACCGGTTTCGTCGCGGCGTTGGATCCTGAACAAGCGGCAGCGCTCGCGACGGCGACCGACGGCCGCGTGATCGGCCACGTCGAGAAAGGGGACGGGGTGTCGATCCGCGGGTTGGAGCTGTGAGCGGTTATCCGGGGCTGTGAGCGGTTGATATCGATACGGACCCGGAACCGGTCAGCGAGGGTGTAGCGAACAGGCGGCGCTCGTCGTCCCCGCGACGGTGCGCCACACACCCGTCTCGGCCGTCGCGGACCTACGTCAGGTCACAGCAGGATCTGGTCGCGGTATCCGATATAAACGTTCAGTCTGGATATGAGCGGATCGGCCCCAACAGAGATGATCGAGACCGTCAATACATCATCAAATCCGGATCATCACCCGCTCCAGTAGTATTTAAGAGAGGTGAGCCGCGATGTCGGCCTCGGTGATGATCCCGACGGTTTCGCCCCCGTCGGTGACCATCACGGCTTTATAATGATCCAGCAGGTTGCGGATCTCATCGACGGTGGCGTCGGTCGCAACGGTGGGGAACGACTCGCTCATGATTTCGCTTACGGGGAGGTTCCCGACATTCTCGCCCGCATGGATCACGTCACCTTGGCTGATCGACCCGACCGGAATGCCGTTCTGGAGGACGGGGAGCTGTGAGTACGCCTCCGCCTCCATGCGATCGACCGCCGCGCGGACGGAGTCATCCGGGGCGACGCTGATCACCGTTCGATTCATCAGATCGGTCGCCCGGATCACCTCACCCGCGGCCTCCTCCAACGCGTTGACGATCCGTCGGAGCGTCGAGAGCCGCGGATCGACGTCGCCGCCTTCGATCCGCGCGATGAGCGGCTGTGACACGCCGGCTGCGTCCGCGAGTTCGCTCTGTGTCAGTTCGAGGCTCGTCCGCCGCTCGCGTAGGTCCTGCGGCGTGGGAAGTTCCATACCGGTATATTACCAAAGGTTATTAGAAAAGGTTTCGGCGGCGGCCGACCTCGCCACGAGGCGACGACCATCCCCGGGCGGTCAGCGAGCGAACGGCTGTCGGGAACGGTGGGACACGCTCACTCGTCCTCGTCGTCGCTTTCGGTCTCGATGATCTCGATGACCTCGAGGGGGACGTCACGGAGCGCCCCGCCAACCTCGCTTTTGGCGATCCGCTCGGCGTGGTTCTCGCCGTCGGCGTTGAAGACCTCGATCTCGAGCAACAACCCGACGAGCGCGGTGTTCGCGGCGAGAAACGCCGCATCGAACGGTTCACCGCAGGCCGGACAGCCGGTGACGCCCGGTTCGACGTCGACGTACTGTTTGTTCGTCTCGTTCAGTCGCTTGCCAGCCTCACTGACCGCGACGCCGATGGCGTCGTCGGTCTCTTCGACATCACGAACCAACCAGGCGGCCTCCATTGCGACCAAGTAGTTACTCATGCGCCTCCGGACGGACCGCAGGGTTTCGTGTCTTGTGGTTTCCGGCCACTCGAATAAGAATCGAATTGAACGGCTCGCATGCGCGGTCGACGCGCGCGCGAGGCCGCTACAGCCGCTCGACGACGGCTTCCGTGACCTCCGTAGTCGTCGCGGAGCCGCCGAGGTCACCGGTTCGTGGGCCATCGGTGAGGACGGCTTCGACGGCATCACGGATCCGGTTGCCGTCCTCGACGTAGCCGAAGTACTCGACGAGCATCGCCGCCGAAAGGATCGCCGCCGTCGGGTTGGCGACCCCCTCGCCCGCGATGTCCGGGGCGGTCCCGTGGACCGGCTCGAATAAGCCGTTGTCGTGGCCGATGTTCGCCGAGGGCAACAAGCCGAGCCCGCCGACGAGTCCGGCCGCAAGATCCGAAAGGACGTCGCCCGCGAGGTTCCCACAGACGACGACGCCGTACTGGGTGGGGTCGAGCGGCAGCTTCGTCGCGAACGCATCCATCAGCTCCTCATCGGCCTCGACACCCCGCTCGGCGGCCACCGCGAGCACCTCATCGCGGAAGCGCCCGTCGGTCTCACGCATCACGTTCGCTTTGTGCGCGACGGTGAACCCCTCACTGCCGTCGGGACCACGGCCGTCCTCGACGAAATCACAGGCGAACTCGGCGAGCTCACGCGAGGCCGAGGAGGTGACGACCCGTGTCAGCGTCGAGAGGTCCTCGCTCAGGCGATCCTCGTGACCGGCGTAGACTCCCTCGGTGTTCTCACGGAGGAAGACGACGTCCGTCTCCGATCGGACCGCATCGACGCCGGGGAACGCACGCGCCGGACGGATATTGACGAACGAGCCGACCGCATCCCGCAACGGGAGGATCACGTCCGCGGCCGTCTCGCCGGCCGCACCGAACAGCGTCGCGTCCGCGTTCGCGGCCGCCTCGTAGGTATCTTCGGGGAGCGCCTCGCCGGTCTCGGCCAATACCGCGTCGCCGGCGTCCACGTAGGTGTATTCGAACTCGCCGATCGAGCCGGTCGCCGCGACCGCATCCAACACCTCGACGGCCGCCGGAACGACCTCCTTGCCGATCCCGTCACCCTCGATGACGGCGATCTCGACCGGCATTCAGTCGTCCCCCGCCGCACCGGTCACATCGGACCCCTCGTCCGGAACGTGTGCTGCGGGGATGTACGGGAGCGATCGAGCCGTCTCCTTTACGGCCTCCGTGTTCGCGCCCATGAGCGCCGTCGTGTCCCAAACGCCCTCGACGAGCGCCCGTCGCTGGGCCTCGCTGACCGTGACCTCGATCGTTTCGCCGCCGTAGGCCACCGTCTCGTTTTCGACGTCGATTTCGATCTCGGCGTCCGGGTTGGTTGCGACGTGCTCTTGAAGCGTCTCAACCGTGTCGGCGTCCGCGGTGACCGTCGGGATCCCCAACGCGAGACAGTTGCCCGCAAAGATCTCCGCGAACGACTCGCCGATCACGGCATCGATCCCCCAACGCATGAGCGCCTGCGGGGCGTGTTCACGCGAGGAGCCACAGCCGAAGTTGGCGTTGACGACCAGCACGTTCGCACCCTGGTACTTCTCCTCGTTGAACGGGTGGTCCTTCTCCTCGTCCTCGTCGCCGAAGCGCTGATCGAAGAAGGCGAACTGGCCGAGGCCGTCGAAGGTGACCACTTTCATAAATCGCGCCGGAATGATCTGGTCGGTGTCGATGTCGTTGCCGCGGACCGGAATGCCGGTGCCTGAGACCTCGGTCACCCGCTCTGCGGGTGCGTCGCCGTCGGCGAAGCCGTCGTGGTCGATCGCATCGCTCATGCGACCGTCACCTCCTTCATCTCGCGAACGTCGGTAACCTCGCCGGTCACCGCCGCGGCTGCGACCATGATCGGACTCATAAGCACCGTCCGACCGTCCTTCGAGCCCTGTCGGCCGACAAAGTTCCGGTTCGAGGAGGACGCGCTCGCCTCGTCGCCCTGCAGTTGGTCGTCGTTCATGCCGAGACACATCGAACAGCCCGGTTCGCGCCAGTCGAAGCCGGCCGCTTTAAATACCGCATCGAGCCCCTCGGCCTCGGCAGCCTTCTGGACGCGCTGGCTTCCCGGAACGACCATCGCGCGAACGTCCGGATGGACCTCACGGCCCTTCACGAACGCCGCCGCCTCCCGGAGGTCCTTCAAGCGGGCGTTCGTACACGAGCCGAGGAAGGCGACGTCAATTTTGTAGCCCTCCATCGTCTCGCCGGGTTCGACGCGCATGTGTTTCTGTGCGCGCCGGGCGGTTTCGACCTTCTCTGCCGGGAGATCCTCCGGATGCGGGATCGGCTCCGTGATGCCGATCCCCTGTCCGGGCGTCGTCCCCCACGTGACGGTCGGCTCGATCGCGGAGCCGTCGATGGTGACGACGTCGTCGTACTCGGCGTCCGAATCGGAGGTGACCGACTCCCAATAGGGTTTGAGTCGCTCGAATTCCTCCGGGTCGTCCGCGAACGCGTCCGTCTCACGAAGCCATTCGTAGGTGGTCTCATCGGGGTTGACGTAGCCCGCGCGGGCTCCACCCTCGATCGACATGTTACAGATCGACATCCGCCCCTCCATGCCGAGGGTTTCGATCGCCTCGCCGGCGTACTCATAGACGTAGCCGACGCCACCCTCGGTACCGAGCTTTCGGATGATAGTCAAGATGACGTCCTTCGCCGTGACGCCGTCGCCGAGTTCGCCGGTGACTTCGATCCGCCGTACTTTCTGTTTCTCCATCGCCACACAGCCCGTCGCCAGCACGTCGCGGATCTGTGAGGTGCCGATCCCGAACGCGAGCGCGCCGAACGCGCCGTGTGTCGAGGTGTGTGAGTCGCCACAGACGATGGTCATCCCGGGCTGGGTGAGCCCCTGTTCGGGGCCGATGACGTGAACGATCCCCTGATCGCCGGAGTCGGGATCGGAGAACGTAATCCCGGAACCGCGGACGTTCTCCTCGAGTTCCGCCATCATGTTCTCTGCAGCCTCGTCGCCGAAGGGGCGAGCGCGGTCGCCGGTCGGCACGATGTGATCGACGGTCGCATGCGTCCGTTCCGGGAACGCAACCGTTCGGCCGCGCTCTTTCAGCATGCCGAACGCCTGTGGGCTCGTCACCTCGTGGACGAGGTGCAATCCGACGAACAGCTGGTCCTGACCCGTCGGCAACGACGCCACCTTGTGGTTCTCCCACACCTTGTCATATAGCGTTCCTCGGCTCATCGGTTACCCTCCGTGTTCCCGCGGCTCCAAACGCGGTCGATCGCGCGTCCGTCACCTCGACGTGCCGTGTGGTCCACGTTCACCATCGATCGATCGTCCGTGGACGCGTCATCGTCCGATGTCGGTCGATCGTCCGTGGGCGCATCATCGTCCGATGTCGGTCGATCCTCGGTCCCCCCGTCAGCAACGACGGGTCCACGACGAAATATCTCGCCGAGCGTCGAACCCGTCCGCGGGTTCGCGTGGGAAACCTCCGCCATCGTCGGTCGGGCTTCGCGCTCCTCGTCGCCGTCGACGCCCATCACGCTTTCACCTCGGCCGTCTCCTCTTCGCTCTCGCTTTCGGCGTCTTCGGCCCACGCGAACAGCCCGCGGAGCTCCTCGCCAACCGCTTCGATCTCGTGGTTCTTCTCCGCGGTTCGGAGCTGCTCGTAGTTCGGCCGGCCGGCCTGATTCTCGAGGATCCACTCGCGGGCGAACGTCCCGTTCTGCACGTCCGCAAGGACCTCCTCCATGTTCTCACGGGCGTGTTCGTCGATGACGACGTCGCCTTTCGTCAGCCCGCCGTACTCGGCGGTGTCGGAGACCGAATCCCACATCGCGCCGATCCCGCCCTCGTACATCAGATCGACGATCAGCTTCATTTCGTTGAGACACTCGAAGTAGGCCATCTCCGGCGAGTAGCCCGCGTCGACGAGCGTCTCGTAGCCGACCTTGACGAGTTCGGCGATGCCGCCACAGAGAACCGCCTGCTCGCCGAAGAGGTCGGTCTCGGTCTCCTCGCGGAACGTCGTCTCGACGACGCCGGCGCGGGTACAACCGATCGCGGCCGCGTACGCGAGCCCCTCCTCGCGGGCCTCGCCCGTCGCGTCCTGATAGATGGCGAGCAGCCCCGGCGTCCCCTCGTCGTTCTCGTAGTTTCTACGGACGAGGTGACCCGGGGACTTCGGCGCGACCATCGTCACGTCGACGTCCTCGGGCGGGCGGATCTGGTTATAATGAATGTTGAATCCGTGCGCGAACTGGAGCGTGTCGCCGGGCTCCAGGTTGGGTTCGATCGCGTTCTCATAGACCGATGGCTGGACGGTATCGGGCACGAGGACGCTTACCACGTCGGCTTCCGCACACGCCTCCGCGGGCGTCGCGACGGTGAGCCCGTCGTCCTCGGCGGCCCCCCATGAGGAACTCTCCTCGCGCAGGCCCACTATCACGTCCACCCCGCTGTCAGCGAGGTTCTGTGCGTGCGCGTGTCCCTGTGAGCCGTAGCCGAGGACGGCTACCGTCTTCTGAGCGATGTAGTCGCTGTCCGCGTCGTCGTCGTAATATACCGTCGAGTTGAACGTCTGTGTATCGTCTGCAGTCATGTCGATGAGTTATCTGTCGTCTGGTGTCGTCGGTTCGCCGGCCGTTCCGGGTTTCTCTCCTGGCGCGGTGGGGACGTCCCCACGAGCGAGCGCCGTTTGACCGGTTCTGGCGATCTCGATGATCCCGAACTGTCTGAACGCGTCGAGCGCGTCGTCGATCGTCGACTCGTCGCCGGTCAACTGGACGGTGATCGTCCGCGGACCGGCATCGAGGGTTCGTCCGTCGTACATCTCCGTCACGGCGTGTACCTTGTCGGGGTCCTCACCACGGACTTTTAACAGCACGAGCTCGGTACACACCGCGTTCCCGGAGACCTCCCCGACCGAGATGACCGGTTTCAGCTTGGCCATCTGCTTTTCGATCTGGTCGATCCCGGGATCCGTCTCCTCGACGACCATCGTGATCCGCGAATGGCCGTCGACGGTCGTCGGCCCGACGGTGAGGCTCTCGATGTTGAACTGGCGTCGGGAGACGAGCCCGGACACGCGGGCCAACACGCCCGGCTCGTCCTCGACGAGCGCCGAGATGACCGCACGCCGCGGCTCGTATTCGGCCTCGACGACGGGGTCGATCCGGATCCCCTCGAGGTTTCGTCGGCCCTCGGGATGGGGACGCTCCTCGGGGGCCGGCGGGACCGCGTCGGCCCCCCCGCGTCCCGGGGTCGCGTCGGTCGCGTCGTCGGCGTTCCCGCTCATAGCTGGTCCTCCGTCATGGCGAACCGCCCGTTTGCGCCGCCGCTCGGCACCATCGGCAGGACGTTCTCCGCGGGGTCGACGTGGAAGTCGATCACCGCGGGGCCGTCGTACGAGAGCGCCTCCTCGATGGCGGGTGCGACCTCGTCGTAGTCGTCGACTCGGATACCCAGCGCGCCGAACGCCTCGGCGAGCTTGTCGAACTCCGGCATCCACGCGTAGTCGGACGCCATGTGTCGCCCCTCATAGAACGCGTCCTGCCACTGGCGGACCATGCCGATGTACTCGTTGTTGAGGACGGCGAAGGTAACGTTCATCTCCTCTCGGACCGCGACCGACAACTCCTGCATCGTCATCAGGAAGGAGCCGTCGCCGTCGAAACAGACCACGTCGCGATCGGGATCGCCCATGTCGTCGGCGGCGACCCGCGCGCCGAGCGCGGCGGGCACGCCGTAGCCCATCGTCCCGAGGCCGTGCGAGGAGACCCACGTCCGGGGCACGGTATAAGTCCAGTACTGGGAGGCCCACATCTGGTGTTGCCCGACACCGGTAGTGACGATGGTGTCGTCGTCGGTCGCCTCGTCGAACGCCTCGACGACGAACTGCGGCTTGAGCGGCTCGTCCTCGGGCGTCGCGTACGTCATCGGGTACGTCTCCTTCCACTCCTCACACTGCTCGCGCCACGCCGCGACGTCCGGCCCGTCGTTCACCGCCGCGATCAGTTGGTCGAGCACCGTCCCCGCATCGCCGATAAGCGGGTAGTCGGCGTGGACGTTCTTCGAGATCTCCGCCGGGTCGATATCGACGTGGACGACCTCCGCCTCGGGGGCAAAGGTGTCGATCCCGCCCGTGAGTCGGTCGTCGAACCGGGTGCCGACCGCGATCAGACAGTCGGTGTGGGTGATCGCCATGTTGGCGTAGCCCGTTCCGTGCATGCCAGCCCACGAGAGCGAGAGGTCATCGTCCTCCGGGAAACTGCCGATCCCGGGCATCGTGGTCGTCACGGGGATCTCATACGTGCGCGCGAACGTCCGCGCAGCATCGCTCGCTTCGGCTTTGATCACGCCGCCGCCGAACAGACAGAGCGGTCGGTCCGCGTTCTCGATCGCCCGGGCAGCCTCCGCAATCGCCTCGGGGTCGGCGCTCGGGTCTGGCTCCGTGCCGGCCGGCGCGTTCGCCGGTCCGGGTGTCTCCCCCGTCTCGGTTTGCGTCACGTCCTTCGGCAGATCGACGAGCGTCGGGCCCGGTCGCCCAACCCGTGCGAGCTCGAACGCCTCGCCGACGACGTCGCCCACGGCGTCCGCGTCGCCCGCGAAATAGTTGTGTTTCGTGATCGGTCGGGTAACGCCGACGGTGTCGGTCTCTTGGAACGCGTCGTTGCCGACGAACTCGGTCGGCACCTGGCCGGTGAGCGCGAGCATGGCGTCCGAGTCCATGTCGGCGTCGGCGATCCCGGTGACGAGGTTCGTCGCGCCCGGGCCCGATGTCGCGAGACAGATCCCGGGCTCGCCGGCGACGACGCCGTAGGCGTCGGCCGCATGGGCGGCACCCTGTTCGTGTGCCATCGTCACGTGGCGGATCGAGGAGCCGTAAAGGGCGTCGTAGACGGGCATGATCGCCCCGCCCTGAACGCCGAAGGCGGTCTTCGCGCCGGCCGCCTCGAGGGCGGCGACGACGGACTCCGCGCCGGTCGAGACCGGTGTCTCGATCGCTTCCCGATCCGCGTCGTCGGTCGCCTGCTTCGCGGCGGGCTCCGGGGCGTTCTCCCCGGGCTCCTCGGACTCTTCCTCTCGTGGCCGTGCTGCTGTGTCGCTCATGTTCGTGGTGGCGTATCGTGTGTGGTGTGATCGATCGATGGATGAACACCGGTCGATCGCTGGTCGATTGATGCGAACCGCGAACGGAACGGTCGGCCCGTCCGCTGGGGTTCGTCGGTACGTCGCGTCGGTGAGGAAAGGGGTATGTAGGGGGTTATACCCCTACAATAATTGCAGCGGCTCCGCGTACGACATCGGTCGTCCGGTCCGCGCGTAGCCGTCGCATCTCGTCCGAGGGAACGAATGCCACCTATAAATTCCTGTCGGGATCGGCTCCCGACAACGCGATCCGTCGGTGCCGATCGGGGTTCCGGCGATGGATCATCAGCGTTCCTCGGGGCGGCGACCGAACGCGGCCGCTCGCACCCCGGTTCCGACCCGACGGAGGTCATCAGATCCGAACCTCCTCCTCCTCGCGGTCGACGTTCGCCTCGCGGGCGAAGCGTTCGACGTCGCCGGCGGTCACCTGCCGCTTGCCCGCACCGTACTCCTTGATACGGCTGGTGAGCGCCCGAACCTCGCTTTCGGTCGGATCGAAGCCGGCCTCGACGAGGTGTTTCCGCACGCTGTGGGTGCCGGTGTGTTTGCCCAACACGAACTCGCGCTCCGCGCCGACCATCTCCGGGGTCATGACCCCCGGCTCGAACGTGTCGCTGTTTTCGATCACGCCCGCGGCGTGGATGCCCGACTCGTGGGCGAACGCGTTGCGCCCGGTGACGGGTTTGTTCGCCGGCACCGGGATGTCCGAAGCGTCCTCGACGATCCGCGCCAATTCGATGATCTGGGTCGTGTCGATGCCGGTGTCGACGCCGTAGACCGACTCGACGGCCATCACGACCTCCTCGTAGGCGGCGTTGCCGGCGCGCTCGCCGATCCCGTTGACCGACACCTGCGCCTGCTCCGCGCCGTTCTCGAAGCCCATGATCGCGTTCGCCGCGGCCATACCGAAGTCGTCGTGCGTGTGGACGTCCACGCGGGCGTCCGTCGCCTCCACGACCGCCTTCACCGTCTTCCCGAAGCTGGTCGGCATCCCGACGCCGCAGGTGTCGGGGATGTTGATCCAGTCGGTGCCGGCGTCGCTTACGGCCTCGACGATCTCGACCAAGTAGTCCGGGTCGGTCCGCGTGGCGTCCATCGGCGAGAACATGCACTCGACGCCGGCGTCTTTCACCTGCTCGACGGCGGCGACCGCCCGCTCCTTCGCCTCCTCGCGGGTGGCGTGCATGGAGTCTTCGAGTTGGACGTCGCTCGTGGAGACGAACACGTGGACCATCTCCACGCCCGAATCGATCGCCGCCTCGATGTCGCCCTCGACCACGCGGGCGAGCCCGCAGACGGTGGTGTCCGTCGCGGCGGCGATATCGCTCACGGCCTCGAACTCCGCATTCGAGTTGACCGGGAAGCCCGCCTCGATGACGTGCGTCCCCATGTCGTCCAGCTTGGCCGCTATGCGGCGTTTTTCATCATAACTGAACGACGTCCGTGGTGACTGTTCCCCGTCCCGCAGGGTCGTATCGAAGATCCGTACGGGACCAATGTCGATGTTAGAAGCTATCGTGCCCTGGAAGAACTCGATCCGCCGGGGTGTCCGACGAAGCCTCCGTGATGTCTGTCATCGCCTGTCACCAGTCCCTTGGGTGACTTAAAGCTATCGTCGTGTTCCGATCGGTCCCGCCGAACGTCAGTCCGAACCGACGCTCGAGGGACCAAAATCAGCGGACCTCAACGTCCTGATGTGTGTATATATGATTTATACACACACCTACGTCGAGGGCACAATCACGGATCGGTTTGTGATTCATATACCCACTGCACGCTCGTCTCACTGTCGAGCTTACTCACGCGCAGTTTCGATCGAACGTCCGACCGCAATCGGAAAACGCACCACCGAAGACCCATACGAACACCCGTCGATTCCGAGCTACAGCACGTCGACGGCGTCATCGACCGACATATGGCCGTCACGGACGGCCTCCAACACCTCACGGGTCCGGTCCGCCGCCGCGTCGTTGGCCGTCTCCCCCGGTTCATCCGCGCCGATCTCATCGAGCGTCACCCGACGTGTCTCGCCCACGAACTCCGCGAAGTCCTCCCCCTCGGCGATCGCCGTTTCCTTTTTTACCCGGTAGGAGCCCGCGTCCGTGGTATATAACTCGCCGGGGTGGAAGAAGTACCAGTCCTCCCGGTCGAACCGGACGCCGATCCGGGCCTTCGCGCCGAAGTTCCGCGCGAAAAACAACAGCGCCTCGACCTCCTCGCCGTCGAGATAGATCGGGTTGCCCGCGCTGGATTTGGCCTCGATGGCGTAGAACAGCTCGCCGTTGCCCGCGAGCACGTCCGGCAGCTCCCGCGTCGTCGCCGCGCCGCTCGCGGGCGCGCGCATCACCGCGAAGCCCGCCTCATCGAGCGCGTTGACCAGCTCACGCTCCCGGCGGTCGCCCTTGCGATTAGCGGCCATCGGTTACACCCGTTCGCGTCGATCGGCTCCCGCAGGTTCGATTCGTACCCGTGACGGTCATCATTCCCGATAACGCCGAGGGACACAAAAGGGACGCGGCCCGGCTGTGACGCCGGCGCGCCGGTACGCGTGTAATCCCGATCCGCCCCCTCCGCACCGACCGCCTCCTCCGCACCGACCGCCCCCTCCGCACCGTCTGTTTACTTGACACCGACTGCTTACTCGGCATCAACCCACTCAGTCGTCGCCGACTCTCACTCGACCTCGACGATCGCCTCACGATACGACTCGACCGCCTCCAACACCGCCTCCCGGTCGGCGTCCGCGACGTCGAACTCGGCGAGTGCGGCATCGAGATGCGACGCGATCGCGTCGTAGTCTTCATGGGTGATCCCCATCCCCGCATGGGCGCTTTGCATATCGTCGCCATCGTACTGAACCGGCCCACCGGCCACCGAACTGATAAACTGGGTCTGGTGGGCCCGTTGTTTCGTCATATCGGTATCCTCGAAATAGGGCGCGAGCGTATCGTCCGCCAGCACGCGATCATAGAACTCCGTCACGACCGCACCGATCGCCTCCTTGCCGCCCAGTCGGTCATACAACGTCGTCTCTGACATACTCAAAGCTCTCCGGCCGGACGGATGGTTCTTTCGCCGGGGGTCGACGCCCGACTCGCGGTCGGGAAAACGGGAGAAGCGCCGAGGGTGAGATTTGAACTCACGTGTCCGAATGGACAGCAGATTTCGAATCTGCCGCCTTGGCCGGGCTAGGCTACCTCGGCTCGGTTGAGCGTTCGCCGGTTTCGAGTTTATGGGTTTCGATCGGCGCCGATCGTACCGACCGGCGTTCATCGTCGTCGCCCGACGTCGATCGCCACCGCCCGGCATCGATCGCCATCTCCCGGCGTCGATCAACCGGATCGGCGGCCCGCAGCTCACGGCCCGCCTCGAACCGTTCGCCCCTCCCAGAGGACTCATGAGGGTCGCCCGGCTACCAAACAGCCATGAACGTCCCCGATGCGGCGGCCGCCTGCAGCCGGGTGATGGACGAGATCGGCGGGGCGGTGGTCACCGACCCCGAGTTCCTCGAACGGGTCACGCTCGGCATCCTCGCGCGTGGACACGTCCTGTTGGAGGACGTCCCCGGCACCGGAAAGACCCTCTCCGCCCGCTCCTTCGCGACCGCGCTCGGGCTCTCGTTCTCGCGGATCCAGTTCACCCCTGACCTGTTGCCCGCCGACGTCACTGGGACGAACGTCTTTGATGAGTCCGACGGCTCGTTTAGCTTCGCGCCCGGACCCATCTTCGCGAACGTCGTGCTCGCCGACGAGATCAACCGTGCGCCGCCGAAGACGCAGGCCGCGCTGTTGGAGGCGATGGAGGAGGGCCAGGTGACCGTCGACGGCGAGACGCACGACCTCCCGTCGCCCTTCTACGTCATCGCGACGCAGAACCCCGTCGAGAGCGAGGGCGCGTTCCCGCTTCCGGAGGCCCAACTCGACCGGTTTGCGATCAAGACCTCGATCGGCTACCCCGATGAGGACGGCGAGGTCGAGATCCTCCGGCGGCGCGCCGGCCGCGTCGACCGCGCGCCGACCGTGGAGCGCGTGCTCGATCCGGCGGCCGTCGATGACCTTCGGGCCGTCCCCGAAACCGTCCGCGTCGACGACGACCTGCTCCGCTACATGGCGGCCATCGTCCGCCGCACCCGGACGGACCGCCGCGTCGACGTCGGCGTCTCCCCACGCGGCACCCAGCGGCTCTTCGAGGCCGCCCGCGCCGCCGCCGTGATCGCGAACCGGGAGTTCGTCACGCCCGACGACGTAAAGCGGGTCGCTGAACCCGCGCTCGCACATCGCCTGGTGTTAACGCCGGATGCGACCGTCAACGACGTCGATAAGCGGGACGTGATCGCGACGGCGCTGGAGCGGGTGGCGGTGCCGACCGTGGATGACGCGGAGGCGACGGGCGGGGCGGGAGCGTAGTGGATCGACAGGTGATCGATTACCGCCGTACGAGACGGAATCGCCTATTCTCAACGCTGCGTCGATAGTAGTGGTATTCGCGGTGGTTCGTGATGGCCAGCAACGAGCCGGTCGGGATGGTAGACGGCGAACCCTCGGTACTGGCACCGGTCGACGCGAGGTGACCACCCAGCATGGAGGGGTGTTTATCATGAACCACACCAACCCACGCGTATGGCTGGTGTCGAACTGACCGAGGCGGGACTTATCATCGATCGGGAGCCGAACCGACTGGACGAGCTCGCGGCCGATTTTTCAGCGATCCTGTCACGGTTGGATATCGACCATGTCTTCGTCGCTGGATACGTGGCGATCCTGACCGGGCGGTCCCGCTCGACCGAGGACATCGACGTGTTCATCGAACGGTGTTCGGCGGCGCGGATCGACGATCTCGTCGACGAGTTGGAAACGGCGGGCTACTGGGGACCGGCGATGCCGCTTTCGGCGATGTACGACAATCTCGCCAGTGGAACGAACATCTGGGTGGCTCCTGAGGGGGAGATGACGCCACACGTGGAGGTGAAATTCCCGGGCGACGAGTTCGATGCTGCGTCACTTGAAAATCGGATCCCGGCACGCATCGGTGAGGACACCATCCCGATCGGACCCGTCGAGCTCCAAGTCGCGTACAAGCTCGCGCTCGGTGGGCGGACCGATCTCGAGGATGCGGCCCACCTGTACACCGTGCTTGGCGGAAGCCTTTCGACTGCGAAGCTCGAATCATGGGTACGAGCGTTGGACGTGGAGGATCGATATGACCGACTCACGAACCTCTGAAGACGCGACGAAGGGACCGAACGATCGCTTCGAGCGGCCGCCACGTTACGAGGCGGTGGTCCGCTGGGCGGAGTATATTAGGGACCACCCGCCGGAGGTGTGGGGCCCACAACAAAACGCGGTCGTGAACGGCCAGATCGAGAGCGCACAGGCGATCAACCTGCCAGCCGACGAGCGGAAGCGGGTTCGGTCGTTCGCGGACGACGTGTTGGGGACGGAGCATGAGGACGCCGCGAATGGGGAGCGGTAGAATAGATCGATCGCACAGTCTCGTATGATTGCTCTCGCCAACGACTTCGTAAGGCAGACAGCCACTTTTCAGGATCGTCCACGCCGCGGTCGTGATCGTGACGGTGCTGGAGCAGATGGCGGTGCCGACCGTGGATGAGCCGGAGGCGGCAGGCAAGACGGGGAGTAACCGGGATGATAAAGACACGAGCGCATACCCCCGTCTTTAGTCGGGGGTCAAGCGGACAATATCCTACACACCCATCGACGACGCCACGGCTGGATTTCCCACCGTTCTATCGGTAGTATTAAGACGCCGATAGACTATAGTGTGCAATACGGATGAAGACCACACGGCACGCGATCTACGACCTCAACTACCACATAGTGTGGTTGCCGAAGTCTAGCAGAACCGACGGTTCTGCGGACATCGCGGAACAGGGTTCCGCTCAGTACCGCCAGTCGGTACTCGTCAACGAGGTCGCTGACCGTGTGCGAGACATCCTCCACGAGATCGCCGACAACAAAGGAGTCGAAATCCTCGACCTCACCGTACAGCCCGACCACGTTCATCTGTTCGTCAGTAGTCCGCCGAAGAACGACCCGGCGCTACTCGCCAACTGGTTCAAGGGCATCTCCTCGCGCAAGTATAACCACCGATATGCCGACCACGACGGCGAGAAAATCAGATGGGCACGAGGATACTACGCAGGGACCGCCGGACACGTTTCGAGTGAGACTGTCGAGAACTACATCCAGCAACATAAGGAGGGGGATTCGTGACCGAACTCACGAAGACGCTCGAACTCAAACTTGTGGACCCGAACGCGCACAAACGGCGGAAACTCCGTGAGATGCGAGAAGCCTACCAGCACGCCCTTCAGGATGCGTTCGATGCCGGATGCACCACACAGACCGAAGCGAACGACGTGGTGATCAACTACGACCTGAGCGGTTACGCGAAGAACGCGCTCAAGAAGTACGTCCCGCAACTCACGACGACATACAACGCGGGCGAACTTCACGACGACCACCCTGTCCGATTCACCAACGAGGGGCTGCGGCTCGACCACAAACCCGAGAACGCCATCGAGTGGTACGTCAAAATCCCACACCATGAGGACTACGACCTCTGGATGCCAGCACAACCGAATCCCGAACAGCGGGGTTGGCTGGAAGCGTTGAACGCAGGAGACGCCACGATGGGCGAGAGCCGGCTGTTTGAGCGGGACGGGACGTGGTATCTCCACGTCACCGCCACTCGTGACGTGGAGGAATGCTCCGAGGTGCCCGCTGAAGAGCGGACGCCTATCGGAGTGGACATCGGGGAAGCGTCACTCGTCACGGTGTGTCACCGCGACGACCACGGGTCCCCGACCGCGCCCGAACTATGGGCTGACGAAGGCAAAACCGTTCGTCGGCTCCGCAAGACCTACTTCACCGCCAAGCGCCGACTTCAGAGGCGCGGAAGCGAGCGTATCGCGGAGTCCTTTGGGGACGACGTATGGAGACAGATAGACGACGTGTTCCACCGCGTCACCCGCGAAGTCGTGCAGTACGCTGAATCCGTCGAGAACCCCGTTCTTGTTCTGGAAGACCTGACGTACATACGGGAGTCGATGGACTATGGTGAGTTCATGAACCGGCGTCTCCACGGATGGGGGTTCGCCAAACTCCACGCGCAGATACGGTACAAGGCCGTCGAGAAGGGTATCCCCGTCGAGACGGTGAACCCGCGCAACACGTCGAAGGAGTGCCACGCTTGCGGTGAGGTAGGATACCGCCCACGACAGGCGACGTTCAAGTGTACGAACGACGCTTGCTGGATGGACGAGTACCAAGCGGACGTGAACGGCGCGATAAATATCGCAGATCGCTACCTCAGCGGAGAGAGCCGTCCAAGAGAACACACGGATGGCAATGACTCGGCTGAGGATGGGGGGCGTTTGACCGCCCCACAAGACGCCCAATCGGATGCTGAAACCCAGCAGGAGACGCTTGGGACGTATGCGTCTTGAAACCAGAGGGCCACACTCGGCCTGAAATCCCTTGGTGGGATTCCCGCGTCTTCAGGCGCGGGAGGAGGTCAATCCGATGCCACGACGTGCGGATCAAATCGCTCGACAACGCCGTCGAAGTCGTCGTCGAAGCTCAACACCCCGTCGATGTCGTGTCGTTCACACAGCGTGACGGTGCTCGCGTCGGTAAAACTGAGTCCCTGATCGTCGTAGCGTTCGAACGTCTCAACCGTTTCGATGAATCCTCCCTCGGATACGTACAGTAGTTCGTAGGTGCTTGGATACGGATCCGCTCCGCGGAGCCGCTTCCCAGCCTGCGTCGCCGTGGCCACCGATCCGGTGCGTTTGAGGGTGAGAGTCACCACCTCGTCGTAAATATAATCGGTAATGTAGGCCGCACCGAGCTCTCCCTTATAAACTGACTCAAGCGCTTCGCTCGCCGCTTCGTGCCGTGTTGCGTCCGTGTCGTAATCGGCGTATAACACCCCAGTATCGATGAGAACGGTCATCAGTACAGCACGTCGTCGATGTCGTCCTCGTCGGTCTCGACACCGGAACTGATCCGACCCTGCCGCATTGCCTCCTTCTCGGCCTCCGAAAGCGGCAGTGTCGAACTACGGAAGGAATCGATCACCTCCTTGCGGGAGTCGTATGCTTCGTCAATGAGTCGCGACAGGAGTTCCTGTTGGGTGACGCTCTCACCCGTTCGGAGCCTGATCTCCGCCTGTAGCTCCTCGAGGCGGGATTTCGCGTCTTCATCGACCTTGACTGCCGTCGCCATATATGTAGTTCCGTCGTTAACTAAGTAAACGTTTCTACCGCTCTCGGCTGGTTTTATATGAATTTGAACATAGTGCCGAGGTTTCAGTGCCAGTCACTCGCCGAGTGACTCCAGTTTCCGAACCACTTTCGTATATAGTTCAGGCGTGAGATACCATCCTGTCTCGATCATCTCATCTATGACCTCCCGTCCGACCCCAGTCTCGATGATACCCTTCTTGACGGCCATGAGTATCGGGAACGCCGTTCCTCTGGTTTCAATGCCCTCAACCACGGCGGCGCTGCATCCGGCCGCTTCGTCCAGGATCGCCACCGCCTCACGCGCGTCGGCGCACACCAGCACGTCGACATCGGCTTCGCTCAACCCAGGATGCCGAGCCAGTCCAGCGGCGACACGTGAATCGTCGCGCTCGACCGACACGACCTCGAAGATGCCGTCCTCAACAGCACGATCGATCCGGCGTGCGTCCTCGTACCCCCCCTGCATCCCCACGGTAACGACCTCGTCGTACACGGCCTCCGGGATTAGGTTCCGCCCATCGAGATCCGCAATCAGCCCGAGTCGGTCGACCTTCGCGAGGTATATGAGCGGGGTGGCGTCGAAGACGCGGATCACAGGTCCTCAAGGTCGGCTTCGAGGTGTGATCCCGAAACCCACGCGCGGTCGGCCTCCTCAACCAACCGGGCGAACTCCCAGACGGAGCAGTCGGCGAGTTCAGCGGCCGCGGTCAGGGAGCACTCGCCATCGGCGAATCGCTCGAGCGCCTGCTCGCGCCGCCACGTTTCGAGGCCTTCGGCGAGGAGCTTCCTGACGGCCGTGCTCCGATCGAGGCGCTCCGCATCGAGGTAGGCCTCGAGTTCGGCTTCGAGGTCCTCGGGGACACGCGTAGAGATGGTTCCCATGCTGTATACTATGTATAGGATGTATACAAGCGTTTTCCAACAGATAGTGATTTACGCTGGTGAGCAGTGGAAGTGCCAGATCCTTACGACCGATTCATCGGTGGATCAATATGACGTGAGAAAGCCAATTATGCGAGATTAAAGATCCTTTATGCCCACTCACTCTCGCCGGTAGTTACTCTGATCGTCCCACCAATTTCGTCTACGGGTTCATCGTTATCCTCGTCCCACTCAACAGGACGCGTATCGATCGCAACGCTGGCGCTGTAATTAGCGCTCCCCGCCGGAAGTCCGCCTACACTAGCTGTATTGGCCTCAGTGAGATCGGGGTCCTCGGGGTCGTCTATACTTCCGGATGCCTGGGCATAGATCCCGATTGCCTCATCCGAGAGGTCGTCATCCGGAATGAATTCCATCTGAGGGGTGAATCCTTCGTCGTCACCCCGGAGATTGGAGATACCGAACATGCCATCGAACAGGTACACCGCGTTGTTATTCACACCTTCACCAGTTCCCGCAGCTCGCCCCGCCGAGCATGAGGATGAGGTGTCGTCGTTTCATCGACCCGTGACTGCCGCGAGTTGATTCTCATCCGATCTTTCGGGCTTCATACCCCTAGTTATACACCGATTGAACCGGCGGTAGGGTGTGCCTGAAACGCCGATCGATCCCCGCGCCGTCCGGGATTTTGACCGTGAGGGGGCCACCGAGTGACCGATCGGATCCGTCCGGACGGAGGGTTCGGCGTCGCAGACGCTCCGTGGGGAGGAGGGCCGTCGGAACACGACGATCACTGCAGTTCCGGCGGCTTCTCGCGGTGTCCGACCTTCATCTCCGTGGTGTAGTACTTGTGTGCGAGCGCGGAGAAGAGGAACGCGACCACGACGGCCAGCGTCCAAGCGATCTCCGGCAGCAGCACGAACGGCCACGTCCCCAGCCAGACGGCGATCACGAGCGCGGCCGACACGCCCGAAAGCCCGAGATAGTACTCGCTCCACGGGATCTCCTTGCCCTCGACGACGTCGAGATAGAGGTCGACGTTCTCCAACGCCGGGGTCGGCTCAACCACGCCGCGGCTCTTGTTGAATCGGATCACGCCCACCCGATCCATCTTCGGAAGGTGTGACTGCTGAAGCGCCGTGTAGACGCGCTTGCGGTCGTTGCCCGTAACCTGTGCCCGGTCCACGCCGTTCTCCCACGCCGCGATCTGTTCAGCCATCTCGCCGATGGAGAGCGATTCCTCCTCGCGTTTCAGCAGGTGAACCGCGAACCGACGCCGCTGGTTCGCGAGCACCTCGAACAGTTCGTCCTCCGAAACGTCCTCGGTCGGCTCGGAGGGCCCGGTGGATTGTGTCGCCGCCGCCGCGATGGATCGGGTCGGCCGCCAGGATCGGCTCCGGATCTACGAGCGTGTGCTCGAGACCGTCGACGATATGGTGTGCGTCCTCGACGGCGAGCGGGTGTCGTATGCGACCACGCCGCTCGCGTCATGGCTCGACACGACACGGGAGGAGCTGGTCGGTCGACCGCTCGTCGATGTGCTTCCCCCGGACGCTGCCGAAGCGCTCCGAGAGGCGCTCGATTCGCTCGATAAGGACGGGGAGGTGACCGTCGACCTCGCGGTTGATCGAACCGATGGCAGCACCCGCCGTGGCGTCCTGCGGCTCTCGCCGCTGCCCGCCCAGCCCGGACAGACGGTCGGTTCACTCGACGATACGACCGAACTCGTCCGGGCACGCACGGCACTCGGTCACGAGCGAGACCGGTTCCTGCGGCTCTTCGAGCAGATCCCGGACCCGATCCTCGAGGTCGAATACGTGGAGGATGACACGGTCGTCCGCTCGATAAACGACGCCTTCGCGGAGCGGTTCGGTCACGACCCGACCGCGATCGAGGGACGTTCGATACGTCACCTCGACCTTCATTATGGGACCGATGTGGACGCGGATGGACGATCGATCGACGAACGAGTTCGGGAAGGCGGCGTCCTCACCGATCAGTTCCGTCGCCGGACGGTGGACGGTCCCCGGGAGTTCCTGTTTCGGGGGTTCACCTACGAATCCGGGTCGAAAACGCGTGCGTTCGGCATCTACACGGATATCACCGAGCAGAAACACCGCGAACGCTACCTCCAGGTCACGAACCGGATCCTGAGACACAACCTCCGAAACGAGTTGAACGTTGTCTTCGGGTACGCGAGCGAGATCGTTCGGCTCGCCGAGGACGACGTGGCCGTCGAGTACGCGAGACGTATCGAACAGACGGGCCGCGAACTCGCCGGTCTCGCCGAGGGGGCGGCCGAACTTAAACAGTACATCGACGGAGGGGCCGCCATCGAACTCGGACCCGTCCCGCTCAAGCCGATGGCGGAGCGCGTCGCCGCGGACCTTCGGGATCGCTATCCGACGGCGAGGATCGACGTCGACGTGCCCGCATCGGCGACTGCCCACGCGGACGAGGACCTCGAAACCGCGATCGAAGAGCTCGTCGAGAACGCGATCGAACACGGCGGCGAGACGCCACGGGTTCTCGTTGAGGCGACCGTCGACGGACAGGATGACGGATCCGGGGAGGTCTCGCTCGTCGTCGCCGACGACGGCCCCGGGATTCCCGACTCGATCCGAACGGTGGTGGCCGGGGAGGGCGAGATTACCCAGCTCCAGCACAACTCCGGCATCGGGCTCTGGCTCGTCTCGTGGATCGTCGGGGCGTACGGCGGCGACCTCTCGTTCGGTCCCGGGATCGACGGAACGGGGACCGCGGTGACCATGCGGATACCCGCGGCCGACTGAGCTCCGGGCGCGCCCGGCGGGAGCGCGGTTCCGACCCGTTTATTTCGGTCGACGAAGCGTATGCCGTATGGACGACACCGAGCCGACTTCGAGGGCATCGAAGGCGAGCGGAAACGGGGAACGTCACGCGCTCGCGGATGGGGGCGGGACGGCGGGCGGACCGACACGGACGGAACTGGTCTCCGCTCTGCGCGCGGCGGACGCGGTTCGGTTCGGGGAGTTCGAACTGTCCCACGGCGGCACGAGCGAGTACTACGTCGACAAGTATCTCTTCGAGACGGACCCGGAGGCGCTCGCCGTCATCGCCGACGCATTCGCCGCCCGGCTCGCCGACACCGACGAGACGCTCGCCGGCGTCGCCCTCGGGGCGGTCCCGCTCGTCGCGGTGACCGCCGATCGGCTCGGTCGACGATACGTCATCGCGCGCAAACGGACGAAGGAGTACGGTACGGGCAACCGGATCGAGGGACGACTTGAGGCGGGCGAGCCGGTCATCGTCTTGGAGGACATCGCGACGACCGGGCGCTCCGCGGTCGACGCGGTTGAGGCGTTACGCGAGGCCGGCGCCGTCGTCGACCGCGTGTTCGTCGTCGTCGACCGCGAGGAGGGTGCACGCGAGCTGCTCGCCGAACACGACATCGAGCTGGAGGCGCTGCTCACCGCCTCGGAGCTGCTCGCCGACCGCGAGGAGTGAGGCGTATCCTCCAGCACGTTTCCGACAGCACTCCCGCCGGCGGCGGCATCATTGCGGCCGTGGTACCGTCGCGATTGGTCGTCCGCGAACCGCATCGGCCACCCTTAAGGTCGGTGCCGGCTGAAAGGAGGTATGGAACCACGGGATCTGTCCTCGCATTCGCCGTACGTGCCGGGACGGGGCGTCGAGGAGGTCGCTCGTGACCTCGGAATCGACCCCGGCAACCTGATCAAACTCTCCTCGAACGAGAACCCCCATGGCGCGAGTCCGGACGCCATCGAAGCGATCCGGGCGCACGCCGAGGGGATCCACGTCTATCCGAAGGCCGCACACACGGATCTCATCGCCCGACTCGCGGAGAAGTGGGACGTATCGACGGCGCAGGTCTGGGTCTCGCCGGGCGCGGACGGATCCATCGATTACCTCTCACGGGCGATGCTGGATCCCGGAGACCGGATACTCGTCTCCGATCCGGGCTTCGCGTACTACGCGATGTCCGCCCGATATCACCACGGCGAGGTGAACACGTATCCGCTCACGCGTGCGGACGGTTTCGCACAGACGGCCGACGGCGTGCTCGAATCCTATGACGGCGAGCGGATGATCTACGTTACTTCCCCACACAATCCATCCGGTTCGGTGATGTCGCTTGCGGAGGTGCGTGCGCTTACGGAGGCCGTCGACCCGGAGACGCTCGTCGTCGTCGACGAGGCGTACGGCGAGTTCGCCGACGGCGAGAGCGCGGTGTCGTTGCTTGCGGAACGCGACAACGTGGCCGTCCTCAGAACGTTCTCGAAGGCCTACGGGCTTGCGGGACTTCGGATCGGCTACGCGGTGGTCCCGGAGGCGTGGGGTGACGCGTACGCGCGGGTGAACACACCCTTCGCCGCGAGCGAGCTGGCCTGTCGTGCGGCCCTTGCGGCGTTGGACGACACCGAACACGTCGAACGCTCCGTCGAGACCGCCCGCTGGGCACGTGGGTATATTACCGCCGAGCTCGACGCGCCGACGTTCGAATCCGCCGGGAACTTCGTGCTCGCGAGGGTCGGCGACGCGACGGCCGTCACCGAGGCGGCCCAGCCGGAAGGGGTGATCATCCGTGACTGTACCTCCTTCGGGCTCCCCGGCTGTGTCCGGATCTCGACGGGGACCCGCGACGAAACCCGTCAGGCGGTCGAGACGCTCAACGAGGTGTTCGCGGACCTCAAACTCGGCGCACATGCGTAAGCGGCGGGGTCGGGTCCAGAGTCGGGAGCGGTGTCCAACACGGAATGGACACACGGGTGCGGACAGCGAGGAGGGTGGGGATCGCGGGGTGGACGGATGAGCGAGAGCGGTGACCGGATCGCGGTGACCGGTACCCCGGGGACGGGAAAATCGACGGCGACGGCGTTGCTCGCCGACGAGTACGACGTGATCCACCTCAACGACCTTATACAGGACGACGAGGATCTCTGGACGGAGCGAGATCCTCAGCGGGGGAGCCTCGTCGCGGATCTGGAGGCGATCGCGGACCGACTCGGCGACTGGTCCGGGGTGCTGGATTCACATCTCGCACACCGGTTCGCCGTCGACCGGGTCGTCGTGTTGCGCTGTGCGCCCGAGACGCTCGAACGTCGGCTCCGTGAACGTGGTGCACCCCCCACGAAGGTGGCCGAAAACGCCGAGGCGGAGGCACTCGACGTGATACTCTCGGAGGCGGTCGCCGAACATGGCCTCGACCGGGTGTATGAGATCGACGGAACCGAGCGGACTCCCCAGGAGATCGCCGCCGGGATCCGTGACGTCATCGAGGGACGTCGGGACCCGAGCGCGGGCGAAGTCGATTTCACCGACTATCTGTGATCGGCCACCGGGAGTAAGTTTGAACGGCCGCCAGGAGTAAATTTCAACCAGTAAATATGTTCTATTTTACGTTAGTAATATATCATTTCATCCAGTGCCTCACGCCATGGTTTCACAGGCGGAGATTCAAGAGGCAGAAGCCGAGATCCGAAACGCGGAGCCATCACACGGGCTCCGGAACCAAGTTCCACCGGATCAAGAGATCCAGTGGGTCGCAAAACGGGACCTTCGAACGGCCTGGTTGAGCCTGATCTTACATAAAATCAAGACGCTCGTCATCCTGTTCGGTGCCGGAATCGTCGCCGCGTTTGTCGTGTTAGCCGCGTTGGGCTTTATTTGGGGCTTTCTCGCGTTCCTGCTTATCGGGATCCTCGCCCCTGTTGGGTATATCGGATACAAGTACTACTACATGAAAAACACCCATATCGAGTACGCCGCTACCGACGAGCAGTTCATTCGATACCGGGACACGCCGTCGACGACGCGAAGCGAATCGCTCCCGATAAACCGCGCCAAGGACGCCAAGTTCAGACAGGACCGGTGGGACAAGTTCCTCGATACGGGGGACATTCTCGTCCGAGGACTCGGGTCGGCGAAGAACATCCGGGTCAAGGACGTGCCGAACCCCGAGGCGGTCCATCGGGTGATCCAACAACAGATCGCCGACGCGGAGCAGGTCGACGACATGGCAGCCGCAGGGGGCAGCGTCCACCGACGTAACGTCACCTCCTGAGCGGCACTCGATTCGTCCGTTGTCAGCGTGTGGAATCGGACGGCCAGCCCGAATTATCACGGAGCGATGACCGACGGTTTATATCCTCGCCGGGCGACCGAACGGATAACAATGCGCGCCGAGGTGGGACACGGATGACCCTCGATCAGTTTCGTCCGGTGGCCGATCGGCTGCTCGGCCCGTGGGTGAGCGCCGCACAGTGGCTCGGGCTCACCCCCGATCAGGTGAGCGTCGTCGCCTTCGGTGTCGCCGTCGTCGCCGCCGGGGCGTTCGCGGTCGCCGATCCGATTTTTTACCTGTTCGGCGCGATCTGTGTGCTGCTCAACGGCTGGCTCGACCTCGTTGACGGCGCGCTCGCGAGGGAAGAGGGGATCGCCTCCGACGGCGGCGACTTCCTCGATCACGTGCTTGACCGCTACGCCGACATCGTGATCATCGCCGGGTTCACCGCCGGCGTCGGCGCGTATGCGCTGGGCTTTCTCGCCGTCACCGGCGTGCTCATGACCTCCTATCTCGGCACGCAGATCCAGGCGGTCGGCATCGGGCGTGAGTACGGCGGGCTCCTCGGCCGTGCCGACCGACTCGCGCTGATGGGCGTCGTCGGCGTCCTCGCCGCGATCACGACGGCCCCGCTCGTCGTCGGATTGAACGTGGTCGAACTGCTGCTCGTGCTCCTCGCCGTCGTCGGCCACCTCACCGCACTCCAGCGGTTCCGGGGCGCGTGGGCGGACCTCTAGCGAGGAGATATACGGGCCGCACCGGAGGGAGCGTTTATGTTCGCCGCGAGTGACCCGCGATGTATGTCGGAGCTCACCGTCCGCGACCGGGCGAAACGGAACGCGAGCGGTATCGCCGCGCTGTTGGTGACGGGGACGTGGCTGCCCGCGCTGATCCTCGGGTACGACTGGTGGCTCGCCGCGTTGCTTTTCGGCTACATCGTCGTCGTGCCGATCACCGCGATGCTCTTCGAGGAGGAGAATCCGGTGCTCGCGGAGGCGTCGGATCGACGCGCCGACGCGTTGGACGAGGTCCGTGCCCGGTATGCCGCCGGGGAGATCGACTACGACGAGTTCGAGAAGCGGCTCGAGGACGTACTGGAGACCGAGACGGTGGCGGATGCGACCGATCACGTGGCGCGGCGGCGCGCGACGGCGACCACGACGAGGGACGCGGGCGGGACCGACCGTGACGGAGGCCGTGAAGCGGCGGATGACGGCGGAGGAGCGGATCGCGACGGCGACGTGGAACAACGGAGCGCCGACACGCCGGACGATACCGTCCTCGACGCCGAAGAAACCGACGCGACCGAGCGCCGGTGAGCGACGACGCTCCCTGGACGGCGGTCACCGCAACCGCACTGCGGTGCCGTACGCGAGGATCTCGGCGCCGCTCTCGGCGATCGAGGACGTGGTGAATCGGACGTTGACGACGGCGTCAGCCCCGAGCGCTTCCGCCTCCTGTACCATCCGGCCCTGTGCTTCATCGCGTGCGTCGGTCATCAACTCGGTGTATCCCTTCAGCTCGCCGCCGGCGAGGTTGCGGAGACCCTGCGTGATATCGCGACCCACGTTGCGGGCGCGGACGGTGTTGCCACGGACGACGCCGAGCGTCTCGACGACCTCCCGGCCGGCGACGGAATCGGTGTTGGAGAGCTGCATACGCGGATCTCTAGCCGAGTGGATATAAATCACCAACCCCCTCAACGGGGGAGAAACCGAACCGGCACCATGGACGCGATCGATTGGATATAACCCAAACAGGCTCCGCCCGAAGGGAGATACACGAGATGTGCTGACGAAGTCCTCAACTATCCGCCATCCCGGTCGGTGGGCGGACCTATATAAAGCGAGCGCGACGATGAGACGGGTATGCACGATGAGACGGGGATGCGTTTTGATCACGTCGGGATCGCGACCCGCGACATCGGGACGATAGGCGTCCTGTTCGAGGACCTGCTCCACGCACCGGTCGTCCACGAGGAGCGGTTCGAGGACCTGCGGATCGTCTTTTTGAAGCTCGAGGGGGGCGGGTATTTCGAGCTGTTGGAGCCGGTCGCGGAGGGAACGATCGGCCGATATCTCGACCGGCACGGCCCCGGCATCCATCACGTCGCGCTCGAAACCGCGGACATCGACGGGGCGCTCTCGCGAGCCCGCTCGCTCGGGATCGACCTCGTCGATGAGGAGCCTCGAGCGGGCGCATGGGGTCACGACGTTGCGTTCTTACACCCCGCCTCGACGGGCGGCGTCCTCCTCGAATTCGTCGAACACTGATCGCGATCCGACGGGCGTCGGTCGCATTCGGCCCCCGAAGGAACCTAGCCGTCCGCGGGCGCGATCACCCGCCCGACGACGTAGCTCGCGGGCCCGATGGCGAGCGCCACGGCCGCGGCGACCGCCAGCGGCTCCACGGCGGCACCCGCCGGCAACGCGTCCAGATATCGCGGCTCAACCGTCCGGAGCCCGACGGCGGCCGCGGGGCCATACATAAATAGCGTACACGGGAGCGCCCCGGTCCCGATCCGCGCCATCGCGACGGCCCCGAGCGCACCGACGGCGACGGCGGTGGCCGCGAGCCACGCTGCCGTGCCGCCGTCGGATACCGGCAGGAGGTCGAAGGAGACGAACGCGAGCGCGAAGCCGACGGCGCCCCAGACCGTCGCCCGTTCGAAACCATGCTCGCCGAGGAGGCTTGCACGAAGCGCTGCGCGACGGGGCCGACCGTCGGTCCGTTCCCCGCCATCCGTCCGCGCGGTCGTCGTATCAACCGTCATTTCGGGTTCGTCGCTCCTCGCCCCGTCCGTTCGGGCGTGAGGTTGCCGTGTTCGTCTATCTCGCCGCTGACGATCCGCGTCGAGGAGATCCGATCGCCGTCAGCGGCCGGCACGTGATCGACGACGACGATCTCCAACGGATCGTGACCGCGCTCGATGCGGATCTCGTTGATCCGCTCACCCCCCTCGCGGGTCTCCGGGGAGACGATGAGCGCGTCGAACTGCGGCTCGACGGCGATGCCGGTCGGCTCGGTCAGCTCCCGGACGGTAAACTCACGGCCGTATGTTTCCGCAAACCGCTCGAGCTCGGCTTCGAGGTCCCGTCTGCGATCCTCATACGAGCGGACGTATCGTTCGACGTGGCGCGTCCGGGGGGCAAGGTCATCGGATGTGAGCCCGATGGTGACGTCGCCGAGTTCGAACGCGCGGTCGAAGAGCCTCCGGTGGCCGTCGTGGATCGGATCGAACGTGCCACCGAGCGCGACGTTCATGCCCGTCAGTCGCGTGGCCGAACCTTAAAACGTCCCGAAGCGCGACGGCCGGGTCGAGCCAACGGCGATCAGGCCGGTCGGTCCCCGCCGTCGCCGTCGGCGTCGACGCCACCCTCACGGTCCTCACCGTCCTCGACGCCACCCGCAGGCTCGTCGTTGCCCTCGACACCGTCCTCGTGCTCGCCGTCGTCCCCAGCGCCGTCGACCGAGATGCGGACCGGATCCCGGTCGCCGTCACGCGACTCGCCGCCGAGACGCCGATCGAGGTTGAACACGGCGTTGAGCTCACGCTGGACGTCACCGACGACCCCCTGGACGAGCTCGCTCGGTGCGATCGCCTCGTACTCGTAGGGGTTGTTGCCGGCCCCGCTGGACTCGCGCTTTCTGCGGGTGACTTTGCCCTCGTCGTGCAGCTCCGCGAGCGCCTCACGGACGGTGCTCGGATAGAGCCCGGTCCCGTCGGCGACCTCCCCGCTCGTGCTATCCGGATGCTCCCGGAGGAAGACGTAGATCCGGGCGCGTGTCTCCGTATCGAGCAGCCACGAGAGCAGATCGACGACGTTGTCGTCGAAGCCCCTGACGGCCCGGTCGGCGCCCTCACCGATCCGCTCGCGTGTCCGACGAAGCTCCTCCCGTGTCCGCTCCGTTCGGGAGCCCTCCTCGTCCGCTTCGTCCGTGGTCATATCAGAGGGGTCATCCCCGCGCGCGGAAAAGCGTTTCCCGTCGCTTTGCCGGCGACGAAAGTGACGGGTCGCCGTCGAACCGCCGTTGTGCCGTCACGGCCGAACGATCAGGTCCGCACGGAGCGCCTCCGGACCCTCATCGGCGTGGATCCGTCGCTGTCGCTCCGCCCCGCTTTCACGGTCGAGGACCCCTCGGAGCCCGGAGACGCCGAGGCGATCACACAGCCGGTCGACGGCCGTCGCCAGGGAAACGGTTTCCTTGCCGTCTCGGGTGATGAAGGACGCCCCGTGGCCGTGGCGGATCGCGCGCCACTTGTTTTCATCGAGGAGCTCACGCCGCATCCGCGTCGCCGGCTCGCCGTCCTGATATCGCTCCGCGAGGTCGACGACGAGCGCATGGACGCACTCGGCGAACGCAAGCGTCAGCTCCGGGTCGCGTTGGGCGTCGGGCGCGCGAACCTCGACGGTCCCGTGGCCGGTATGGGGTCGGACGTCGAACCAGAGCTCGCCGCGGTCCTCGATGGAGCCGTGTTCGACCATCCGGCGCTCGTAGCGCTCGAACGCCTCGAAATCCTCGAACGCCGAGGGGACCCCCGTATTCGGGAGGTTCTCGAAGATCTTCGCGCGGGCCGACGAGAGGCCGGTGTCGAACCCGTTCCAGAACGGCGAGTTCGCCGACAGCGCCAACAACACGGGACAGTACCAGCGGAGCTCGTTCGCGATCCAGATGGCCTTGTCCGCGTCGTCGACCCCGACGTGGACGTGCAATCCGGCGGTCGTGTTTCGGTGTTGCGGATACCGGATCCGGTCCAGCTGTGATCGATACCGCGGCTTCTGGGCGTGATCGAGTTCCCGCCACGTCGCGTCGGGATGGAGTCCGGCGCTCGCGATCCGATAGCCGTGTGCGTCCGCGTGTGAGACGAGCGCCTCCCGCACGGTCGTGAGCGCCCCTTCCGCCTCGGTGTATCCCTCAAGCAGCGGCGTTTGGGCTTCGATCGTACATTGAAAGAGTTCGTGGTCGAACCCGTTCGGGATCTCCGCGGGCGGCTCGCTGGCGTAGACGAGGTCGTCGGTTCCGGACGTCGGGCGGCCCTCGGCGTCGACGATGAAGAATTCCTCTTCGATCCCGAGGGTACCCATTCGGTCGAACGCGTCCCGTGAACCGAATTCCATTATCCCCTATTCACTCCCGGCGCTCTTATAAGGTGTGAACCCGGCCGCCTCTGTCGATATCGGCTCACGACTTCCACCCGAACATGTGGATATCGACCCAAGACACCCACGGAGATGGCGATATCGATCGAGCGCTTCCCGACCGAGCCGGCGACTACCGCAGCGTCGCGATCACGCCGAGGTGGTCCTCGTGATACGGATCGAGTCGTTCGGTCTCGCGTATCTCGTAGCGGTCACGGAGGCGGTCGAGCGTCCGCTCGAAGACGGCCGCCGGCGCGTCGGTGACGTCCTCGCTGCGCGCTTTCACCGCCAAAAGGAGCCGGCCGTCGGGCGCGAGAAACCGCGCGTTGCGGACGGCGACCGCTGCCTGTCCCCGCGTCGCAACGTCCTGAATGATGGCGTCGACGTCCGCCTCGACGACGTGGCCGTAGGTCTCCGGCCGACGGGCGTCCTTGAGCAGCGGGATCAGTCGGTCGCGCGTCTCCGCCGCCGAAAGCAGGTCGCGTGCGGGCCGCGCCGCGAACTCCACGGCGTAGGTCGGCCCCGCGAAGTCGGCGACGTGACTGACCGTCGTCCCGGCCGCCGCGCCGAGATACAGGACCGTCTCGTCGCCGACGAGCCCGTGATCCATGCCGAGTTCGATCATCGCGCCGAGCTTCGAGCGGTTCGGGTCCCACGTCCGCCAGCCGTCCGCGGTGGGCTCACCGTAGACCGGCTCCCCGCGCGTCGCGAGCCGCGAGCGACCCTCGATGGATCGACGTTCGACGCCGGCGGGAAGTCGCTCGCTCGTCTCACTCATCAGCGCTCACCTCACTCATCAGCGCTCACCCCTTCCGTGTCAGCGCGTTCCGAATCGGCACGCGCCCGGATCGTCGCGATCCGCTCCCTGAGGTCCTCGTGGAGCTCCGCGCGCAGCTCACCCGAGTAGTGATCGACCCGGGCGGCAAGGGTGAGCTTTCCGGCGAACGCGCGGGCGGCCGAGCCACGATCCGCCGGCCGTGTGTTTCGCACGAAGTCGTGGGTGTAGATGACGCCGTGTTTCGGCGACGGGGCTCGACCGGCGAGGTGCGCGAAGAGTGCGTCCTCCGCCCCGAGAACCTGGACCGTTCCGGACGGCTTCTTCGCGAGCGGCTCCAGCCCGCCGGCAAGCGCGATGAGCCGGGCGGCGAGCTCCGGGCCGGCCATCGCCGAGAGATTTGGCGCGACTGAGGGCGCGGTCCGTTCGATGTACGCCGACAGCTCGTCGCGCTCGTCGGCGAGATCGACCGCACGGGTCGCGAGCGAGACTGCGCGTCGCTCCGCGGCTTCGTTCGGCTCACGGGCGGCGACATCGCGGGCCCCGTCGACCCCGGTCGGTGCCGTGTCGAAGATCGCCCCCGCCCACTCGGTCGCGCGCTCGGCGACCTCGTTCGCCGTTCGTTCACAGTCGTCCATCGCCCTGACCGCGTGGATCAGCTGTCGGTCATCCGCCCGTTCGCGCTCGCGGACCGTCCGCCGTGTGGCCCGCGTCGCCGCCGCGCGGAGTCGGTCGTAGTAGTCGTCCGTGTCGTCGGCGAATCCCGAATCGACCGCCAGCGTCGGCCACCCCCGAGGTGTCTCCGCTCGTCCCTCGATGATCGCGGCGGCTGCGTCGTCGTCCTCGGGGTCGAGGCCGTCGAACCAGCCGCCGTCCGGGCCGTTCGTTGCGTCGGTGTCCTCGCTCATTGTCGGGCGTTCTCGCCGGGCGGGTAAAGTCGTTCCCGACCGAGGCTCGGCGCCGCCGTACGAGGGATGCCCAGCGACGCGGCATCCGGGACGTGCTGGGTCGCCGGGAGGCTCGCCAGGAGCGGCGGGCGGGATGTCGATGATCCCCGCGACGTTACCGAGTATACTTTCACAGAATATTGGAAAGCACCTTTTGTAAATTCTAATACTTACTTTTGAGATCGGAAATCGATCTTCCGATTTGGGTAATTTTATGTGGCAGCGGCGGGAAGACCCGACGATGAGCAACGAAACTCCGGAGTGGAATCCGAACGATCTGTCGCTCGAACCACTCGATCAGAACGCCCGAAACACCGGGCCGTACGACGAGGACTTCGACTACGCGGAGGCGTTCGCGTCGCTCGACCTCGACGAAGTGAAAGCCGACATCGAGGACGTGCTCACGACCTCCCAGGACTGGTGGCCCGCCGACTACGGCCATTACGGCCCCCTTATCATCCGGATGGCGTGGCACAGCGCGGGGACGTACCGGACCGGCGACGGTCGCGGCGGCGCGGCCGGCGGCACCCAGCGGTTCGACCCGCTGAACAGCTGGCCGGACAACGCAAACCTCGATAAGGCCCGACGCCTCCTCTGGCCGGTCAAACAGAAGTACGGACGCAACCTCTCGTGGGCTGACCTCCTCGTCCTCTCGGGGAACGTCGCGATGGAATCGATGGGCTTCGAGACGTTCGGCTTCGGCGGCGGCCGCGAGGACGACTTCGAGCCCGACGCGGGCGTCGACTGGGGTCCCGAGGAGGAGATGATGGCGGACAAACGCCACGACGAGGAGGGCAACCTCATCGGCGATCTCGCCGCCGATCACATGGGACTTATTTACGTGAATCCGGAGGGTCCAGGCGGTGAGCCTGATCCGCTCGAATCGGCGAAATACATCCGGCAGTCGTTCGACCGCATGGCGATGAACGACGAGGAGACCGTCGCGCTGTGTGCGGGCGGGCATACGTTCGGCAAGGTCCACGGCGCGGCCTCCGACGACCACCTCGGCGCGGAGCCCGGCAAGGCCCCGATCGAACAGCAAGGGCTCGGCTGGGAGAGCGACTACGGCGAGGGGAAGGGCGCGGACACGATCACGAGCGGGATCGAAGGCCCGTGGACCCAGTCGCCGACCAGCTGGGACCTTGATTACGTGAACAACCTACTTGAGTACGAGTGGGAGGTCCACGAGGGTCCCGGCGGCGCGTGGCAGTGGCGGCCGAAGGACGGCGAACTCGAAGGATCCGCGGAACACGCACACGACCCCGACGGGAGCGCCACCCCGATGATGTTGACGACGGACGTCGCGCTCAAGCGGGACCCCGACTACCGCGAGGTGCTCGAACGCTTCCAGGAGAACCCGATGGAGTTCGGCCAGGCGTTCGCGAAGGCGTGGTACAAGCTCATCCACCGCGACATGGGCCCACAGGAGCGGCTCGTCGGCCCCGAAGTCCCGGACGAGCCGATGATCTGGCAGGACCCCATCCCCGAGGTGGACCACGAGCTCGTCGGCGACGAGGAGGTCGCGGAGCTGAAGGCGATGCTCTTGGAATCCGACCTCACCGTCACCCAGCTCGCAAAGACCGCGTGGGCGGCCGCATCGACCTACCGCGACAGCGACAAACGCGGCGGCGTCAACGGCGCTCGCATCCGGCTCAAACCCCACCGCGACTGGGAGGTCAACGAGCCCGAGGAGCTCGATGTCACCCTCGAGACGCTCTCTGCGATCCGCGAGGAGTTCAACGCGTCCCGCGAGGACGACGTTCGGGTCTCGCTCGCCGACCTGATCGTCATCGGCGGCAACGCGGCGGTCGAGCAGGCGGCGGAGGACGCCGGCTACGACGTGGAGGTTCCCTTCGAGCCGGGTCGCACCGACGCCAGCCAGGAGCAGACGGACGTCGAGTCGTTCCAGGCGCTGCGCCCGGACGCCGACGGCTTCCGGAACTACTACACGGGCGTCGATCCGATGAACCGCTCGCCAGAGGAGCTGCTGGTCGACAAAGCCGACCTGCTCGACCTCTCGCCGGCGGAAATGACGGCGCTCGTGGGCGGACTGCGGACGCTCGATGTCACCTACGGCGACTCCGGCCGCGGCGTCTTCACCGACGAGCCGGGAACGCTCTCGAACGACTTCTTCGAGACCGTCCTCGACATGCGCTACGAGTGGGAGGCCGTCGACGACGAGAACCTTCACTTCGCGGTGGTCGACCGAGAGACTGGCGAGGAGGTCTATGAGGCCTCACGCGTCGATCTGGTCTTCGGCTCGAACCACCGCCTCCGCGCGCTCGCGGAGGTCTACGCGGCCGAGGACGGCGAGGAGCAACTCGTCGAGGACTTCGTCGACACCTGGCACAAGGTGATGACGCTCGACCGGTTCGACCTCAAGTAGGCCGGTCGTCACCGCTCGATTTCTTTTTATTTAGCTCAGGGGACGCAGCGTGCGCTCCCGAACTCGATCGTCCGGTTATACCCCCCCACTGAGCTGGCGACGGGGCCATTTATAAAACCTCCACGGCGGGCGGCGCGCTCCGGTGAGCGCCCGGAGGGCGCGAAACCGAGCGCGAGGGAGGCACGGCGGGCGGCGAGCGAGCGGAAACCGCTCGCCGCCCGCCTGCCGAGGCTGGGGAGGTGTGAGGTTGCGGTGCGAATGCGGTGCGAATGCGGTGCGAATGCGGTGCGGGTGCGGTGCGAATGCGGTGCGAATGCGGTGCGGGTGCGGTGCGGGTGTGGCAGCGGTCGAGCCTCGCTCGTCGTGCCACCGTATGCCCCCGATCACCGTTTCTACTTATAAATAGCCAGCCGGCCACTCATGGCCGCTTATAAACAACCCGAGCGAACAACCGCCCGATTCACCCTGCTCAGCGATCGGCTGTTTCAGATACCGACACGTCCGTGAATAGCTCAGAGCTGCCCCGATCGCTCAGCGCTCGGTCTCCGTCAACACAGCGCCGTGTACGGATTCCTCGACGACATCGCGGAGCCGCTCGCGGATACGATGGCTCGTTCGGGCGTCGATTTGAACCTCAAGCAGGCGTGATCCGGCTGCCTCCTGTGCCTCACGAAACGCGGTTGCGACCCTCTCTACGGCGGGATCGCGCGTCTCGATCGGCCGCAGGTCCACACACTCATAAGTGAGCCCGTGGAGGTCCGCAAGCGGCTCGAACTCGATCCCGTGCGGCGTCTTGAACTGCGCCGTGAACGCCGGTTCGAACGACTCGATCGGGAGCTTATGAAAGATCCCGCCGCCGTCGTTGTTGATGACGACGACCGTGGCGTCGACGCCACACCGATCGATCGCGAGCAACCCGTTCGAATCGTGATAGAGCGCGAGGTCACCGAGGACGAGCGTGAGGTCGTCCGTCGTCGCCGAGCCGGCACCGAGCGCGCTGGAGACGATGCCGTCGATCCCGCTCACGCCGCGGTTCCCGAGCGCCGTCACGCTCGTCGTCGACGGCGGCGCGAACCGGTCGAGGTCGCGGACGGGCATCGAATTGGAGACGAAAAGCGTCGCCGGGTCGGGAAGCGCATCGACGACGACACGGAGGATGTCGCCCTCGTGGACGCCGTCGGGAGCCATCCCGCTATCGAGGTGTTCGACATCGTCGCCCGAATGCACCGCCCGGGCGACCCGGTCGGCCTCGATCCACCGTTCGCGCCACGCTGAATCGGCCGAGCGGTTGACAACCCCTGCGAGCCGCTGGCAGAGGCGGTTCGGCTCGACCACGACGAGGTCGGTCGCCGCGAACTCCGCCTCCCGCCACCGACCAGCCGGATCGACGACGTACTCGTCCGCACCCGTCGCCGCGAGGTACTTCCGAAGCCGTTTCGAGGTCGGTGACGCGCCCAGTCGGAGGACGACCTCGGGGTCGGCCCATGACGGGTGACTCGCGGCCGCCGCCGAGAGATAGGCGTCGTACGCGCCGATCACGGGCGCGACGCGGACGTGCCCGCCGTACCGGAGGTTCGAGAGCGGATCCGCGAGGATCGGATAGCCCGTCGCGTGTGCGAGCGCGACGACGGCCTCCGGATCGAGCCCCGGAGGGTCCGCCGGCCCGGCGACGATCAGCCCCCGATCGGCTGAAAGCGCGCCCGCGAGCGTCCGGATGTCGTCCCCGGCCGGTTCCGTCATCCCCCGAACCGCCTCGACATACGCGCCGTCGCGACCGTGTGCCGCGAAGGGGTCGAGATCCGTCGGCACGTCGCCCTCGACGGGGGTCGGCTCCAGCGGCTTTGAAAACGGGACGTTGAGGTGGACCGGCCCGGGCTCGACACCCTCGGCGGCGACGAGCGCGCGTGCGACGGTCGTTCGAACCGACCGGAGTGCCCGGTCGTTCGCGGCCGGCTCGGGGAGGTCTTTATAAAGCCGGACGGCGTCGCCGTAGAGCTTCTCCTGATCGGCCGTCTGGTTCGCCCCGGAGTCGCGAAGCTCCGGGGGCCGGTCGGCGGTGAGCGCGAGCATCGGGACGCGGGCGTTGTCGGCCTCCATGACGGCGGGGTGGTAGTTTGCGGCGGCGGTTCCCGAGGTACAGATGAGCGGGGTCACCCGGCCGGTTCGTCTGGCGCGGCCGAGCGCGAAGAACGCCCCGGACCGCTCATCGAGCGCCGAAAAGACGTGGAGGTCGTCGTCGCGCGCGGCGGCCATCGTGAGCGGCGTCGAGCGGCTTCCTGGGGAGATGACGACGGCCGTGACGCCCGCGGCGACGAGCTCGTCGATGATCGCGGTCGCCCACAGCGTGTTCCGGTTGGGCGCGGTCATTACGGCCACTTCGATGTCGCGATTTAAATACCCATTCGAGTCGTCGGGGGCGATTCGGATCGCATCCCGATGGGTACGACGAGCGCGTTCTGCAACGCTTATACACGCCGAACGACTCCGATCGACTATGAGCGAAGACGACGCCGTCGAGGTCGAGCCGACAGCGGAGTCCGAGGACGGGTCCTCCGAGGACGACGTCGATCCCGAGGGCAACGGACACGCAGGCGGCGAGGAAACCGACGAGGCTGCGGGCGAGGAGCTCGCCGAATCCGAGACGACCCTCGCCGCGCAGGTCGCGGAACACGACGAGGACCTCGCCGCGGAGGTCGCGGCGCTCGAATCCGATCTCGCGGAGACGGAGGCCGAGGCGGTCGCGCTCGAGGCCGAAGTGGAGGAGCTCACGAGCAAGCTCGCTCGGGTCCGCGCCGACTTTAAGAACTACAAGGAGCGCGCAAAGCGCAAGCGCGAGGAGATCCGCGAGCGGGCCTCCGAGGCGCTCGTCGAGCGGATCACGCCCGTCCGCAACGACCTCCTCCGTGCGCTCGATCAGGACGGTGACAGCGACATCCGCCCCGGCGTCGCCTCGACGCTGGAGAAGTTCGACGAGGTGCTCGCCGAGGAGGGCGTCGAGCCCATCGAACCGGAGCCGGGCGATGAGGTCGATCCCGCACGCCATCAGGTGATGCTTCGCGTCGAAAGCGAGCAGCCCGAGGGGACCGTTCACGAGGTGTACGAGCCGGGCTACGAGATGGGCGATCGGATCATCAGCGAGGCACAGGTCACCGTCAGTAAGGGTTCCGCGGACGACTAGTTCGCGACAGCACGGGCCACGGTCGCCGGGGGTTTAACACGGTACACGGAGATCGGTCCACATGGCAGACGATGACCGACGCGGTGCGGCGTTTTCGGAGGGATTCGTCGTCCCCATCGCCGGACTGTTGTCGCTGCTTTTCGCGCTGATGGCCGGCATCACGCTCGGAAACGCGATCGGCGGCGCACCGAGCGACTACGCGTTGCCGGTCACGTTCGGCATCGTGAGTATCCTCGCGTTTCGTCTCCGACAACGTGTCCGTGCAGCCAGAGAGACGAGCGAGAAGTAGCCGATCTGGAGGGGTTCGATTACCCGTTTCGGGCGGCCTGCTGCTCGCGGGCCATCTCCAACGAGATGAAAAAGCCGAAGTACGCGGGGATCCCCGCGAGCATGAACAGATAGAAGGCCCACTGCGGGGCGCTCGTGAACACGAAATCGAACAGGAACGACACCAGCGCGACCCACGCGACGGCGAAGATCAGGTCGTGGACCATCCCGGTCCGATTTTCGCGGACGTGGTCGATGACGCGCTCTTTGATGCTCATTGTGCTCGGATATCGAAGGGAGGGAAAGCGGCTACCTTAGTCTTTCCCCGCCCGTCACTCCTTTTCGGCTCGGTAGTCGACCACGAGTACTGGGACGTGTGTCGATCGAAGCGTTCGCTCAGTGACGCTGCCTAACAGCGCACGTCGCACGCCGGCACGTCCGTGACTGCCCATCACGACGAGGTCGATGTCGTTCTCGCGTGCGTAATCGGCGATGACGTTGTGGGGCTGTCCGCCGGCGTGACGCTCGACGAATTCGAGGCCGGCGGCTTCGGCCCGTTCACGAACGTAGCCGGTCGCCGCCTCGGCGTCCTCGCGCAGCTCGGTCATCTCCGGGAACCGTCCTTGGCGGATCCGATCGACCTGCTCGGTGCCGAGCGCGTAGTGGACGGCGTCGGTGTCCGCCACGAAGAGCGCATGTACCTCGGCGTCAAACTGTTTCGCGAGGACCATCGCGTGATCCACCGCGTTCTCCGCCACGTCGCTACCGTCCGTCGGGATCAGGATCCGTTTGTACATCGTCTCACTCATTGTCAGTCATCTGCGGGCGTTTCCCCGTTCTTTTCGCGGACGACCGCCGCCGCGGTCTTGTCACGCGGCATCGGCTCCGGGCTGTGACACTGGCGCACCATCATCTTCGTCCGCTCCGGCGGCTCGTCGGTGACGTACGAGACGAAGATGGTGATGAGCATGACGATCGGCATCCCGATCAAGCCGGAGCCGATCGCGGGCATCCACGTGGCGATCACCTCGATCCCCCAGCCGCTCCCGAAGTGTCCCTCGTTGAACATCGGAATAAGCCAGATGATCAGTCCGCTGGTCATCCCGGCGAGCGCACCCTGCCGGTTGGTGTTCTCCCACCAGAGTCCGAGGAAGAACATCGGGAACAACACGATTGCGGCGAGCGAGAACGCGAACGAAACGAGCGCCGCGATCGGTGCCGTCGGGTCAAGCGAGAAGATGATGGTGAGCACGCCGAGCGCAACGATGCTCAGGCGGCCGACCAACACCTGCTGACGCTGTGTCGCGTCCTCGTTGATGATGTTCGCGTAGATGTCGTGTGCGATCGCCGACGACCCAGCGATGAAGAGTCCGGCGGTCGTTGCCACGGCGGCGGCGATCCCGCCGGCAGCGACGAATCCGACCAGCCATTCCGGCAGTCCCGACAGCTGGGCGGCGAGCACGACGATCACGTCGGCTGCGGCGTCCGTCATACCCGGATCCCCGTATGGGTCGGCGATGTTCTGGGCGTACAGATCGGTGCCGAACGCAGCGAACGCGGGCGCGGAGAGGTACAGTACACAGATGAAAAACAGCCCCCACGTACACGACCAGCGGGCGGTGCGCTCGTTGTCGACGGTGTAAAACCGGACCAACACGTGTGGAAGCCCGCACGTTCCGAACACGAGGCTGAAACAGGTCGCGACCCAGAGGTAGTAGCTCCCGCCCGCGAACGGATCGGAGAATTCCGCTCCGAGTTCGCTTATCAACATCCCGTATTCGATCTGTGGGAGGATCGTCGAATAGCCGGACGTCCAGCCGGTGACGGACAGCCCCACGAGGAACGCGACGATGAGGATGATGTACTGCAGCGCCATGTTCTTGGTCGCACCGAGCATTCCCGAGAGGGCGAGATAGGAGATGGTGACGATCATAAACAGCACCATCATCGCCTGGTACGCGTCGAGGCCGGGAATGGTGACCACGTTGTTGAGGTCGCCGAGGATGTACATCCCGACCAACCCCATTCCGACCGCCTGTCCGAGCGCGTAGACGAACGCGAGGAGGAAGGTCGTGATGGCCGCGAGCGCACGCGCGCCGTCCGAGTTGAATCGATCCCCGACGAAATCCGGTGCGGTGTACTTCCCGAACCGGCGCATCTGGGCGGCCATGAAGATCAACAACACGAAGTAGCCGGTCGTCCAGCCGACGACGAACGCCAGCCCGTAGACGCCCGAGAGCGCGATAACTGCCGCCATGCCGAGATATGAGGCGGCGGACATCCAGTTCGCCCCGATCGCCATGCCGTTTTCGACGTTGCCGATCGAGCGGCCGGCGACCCACATATCGTCGGTGTCGGCCACCTTGAAGATGAACCCGATCGCCAGAAACAGCAGCATCATCGAGACGACGATGATACCGGGGACGAGTTTGAACGAGATGTCGAGCCCCTCGGGGAGCAGATCGTCGGTCTGTAACAGGACCGCTACGCCGCTCATTCGTCGGTTCCTCCGTCAGCCGCGGCGGCCGCTGCACGCTCGTCCGCCGGTTCGGTCGTTACCTGCTCGATACCGTACTTTTCGTCGATCTCGTCCCGCTTTTTGGCGTACCACACCGACAATATCAGCGCGGAAGACGGGGCGACGATGGCGATGAGGAAGTAGTGCAACGGGAACTCGAGTATCGGCATCGGCGTCGTCATCAGATCCGGGGCGATCCGTGTCGCGGTGATCGGGCCGAACGTGGTGACTACCCAGATCCCAAAGCCGATCCAGATCACCCGAAGGTGATCGCGCATAAACGGCGTCGCGGGCTTCAGGAGATTGATCTCGACGTCCAGATAGTCGATTTCGCGTTCGATCTCGACGTCGCTTCGTCCGCCGTCGGCACGAACTCGTTGGGGTGTCGATTCGTCTTGTGGCTCTGTGTCCGTCATGGATGCGTCGTGCGTGTGTTTATCTCGCATATTCGTGGCCGTCCGGGTTCCGTATTCGGTCTCGTCGATTCGGTGGTCACACGGGAGCCGTACCCGATCTCGTCGATGCGATGCTCGAAAGACGGGGTCGTCGCCTATCCCTGCACCTGTTTCTGGATGTCCTCCACGATCTCGGGGTTACGAAGCGTGCTCGTGTTCCCGAGTTCGTCGCCGTCGGCGATGTTCTCGAGCAGTCGACGCATGATCTTCCCCGAGCGCGTCTTCGGCAGATCGGGCGTGAAGACGACCTGTTCGGGGCGGGCGATCGGGCCGATCGCCTCCTCCACGCCGGCGATGATGCGTTCGCGGAGTTCGTCACCGCCCTCGTAGCCGTCTTCGGTGATGACGTACGCGTAGACGGCCTCGCCTTTGAGGTCGTGGTCGCCGCCGACGACGGCTGCCTCCGCAACCCCTTCGACGCCGACGATGGCCGATTCGATCTCCATCGTTCCGAGCCGATGCCCGGAGACGTTGATCACGTCGTCGACACGACCGAGGACGGTGATGTAGCCGTCCTCGTCGATCTTCGCGCCGTCCTCCGGGAAGTATACCCAGTCATCGGGATCGTCGCTCTCGGTATCGGAGTACTCCGCCCAGTACTCCCGGATGTACCGCTCGTCGTTCCGATAGAGGGTGCGCAACATCCCCGGCCACGGCTTCTGGACCGTGAGGTAGCCGGCCTGTCCGGCGTCGACCTCCTCACCTGTGGCGTCAACGATCCGCACGTCGACGCCCGGCAACGGCGGCCCAGCGGCACCCGGCTTCATATCCTTGATCCCCGGCAACGTCGTGACCATCATCCCGCCAGTCTCCGTCTGCCACCACGTGTCGACGATGGGGCACTCCTCGTTGCCGATGTGCGTGTAATACCACTTCCACGCGCGCGGGTTGATCGGCTCCCCGACCGTTCCGAGCAGCCGCAGCGAGGAGAGGTCGTAACCTTCGGGGTACGTCGTGCCCCACTTCATGAACGCCCGGATGGCCGTCGGGGCGGTGTACAGCTGGGTCGCGTCGTACTCGTCGATGATCTCCCAGAGCCGGTCACGGTCGGGATAGTCCGGGGTTCCCTCGTACATCATCGTCGTGGTTCCGAGCGCGAGCGGCCCGTAGACGATGTATGAGTGACCCGTGATCCAGCCGATATCGGCCGCACAGAAGTAGGTGTCCTCGGGTTTCACGTCGAGAACCGCCTGTGAGGTCCACGACGCCCACGAGAGGTAGCCGCCGGTGGTGTGTTTGACGCCTTTGGGTTGGCCCGTCGTCCCCGAGGTGTACATGAGAAACAGCATGTCCTCGGCGTCCCGGACGACCGGGTCGACCTCGGCGCCCGCGTTGTCCTCGACGAGCGCCCCGTAGTCGTACTGATCGTCGGTCAGGTCGTGGCCGAAGTCGTCGTCGTTGGCGCCCAAGCGGTCGACGACCACGGTCGACGTCTCGTGTTCGACCGCATCCAGCCCCTCGTTCGCTTTGTCGAGGTGGTCGAGCGGATCGCCGCGGCGATAGTAGCCGTCACAGGTGACGAGGTACTCGGAATCGGCGGCGTTCATCCGGGTCGCAAGCGCCTCCGCGGAGAAGCCCGCGAAGACGACGCTGTGAGGCGCGCCGATCCGCGCACACGCCAACATCGCGATCGGCAGCTCCGGGATCATCGGCATATACATCGTGACGATGTCGTCCTCGCCGACACCGAGCTCGCGGAGCGCCGCGGCAAACTCGTTTACTTCCCGGTGTAACTCGGCGTAGGTGAACGACCGGTTCGCCTCCTCGACGGGCTCGCCGATCCACTCGATGGCGACCTCATCGCCACGATCGTCGAGATGTCGATCGAGACAGTTCGCGGACGCGTTGAGTTTTCCCTCGGTGAACCACTCGTAAAACGGCGGGTTCGAGTCGTCCAACACCTGCTCATACGGGGACTCCCACTCGAGCAGGTCGGCCGCAGCCTCCCAGCACTCCGGCCAATTCTCCTCGAACTCATCATAGATATCGGGATCGGAGACGTTCGCGCCTTCCATGAACGATTCCGACGGTTCGAACACATCGCCTTCAGCAAGTCTCGCCTCCAGTTGGCCGTCACCTTCTTCCATGGCGTATCAGTGAATATGAAGCATCCCATATAAAAGATCAGGATGGATGTAAGCGAGCAGGGTGGAGGTGGTCGAGAGCGGTACAGACGAGGGAGGCATTGTAACCGAGCTCCAACACCCGAGTCAGCCGGTGACACGTCCGGTCAGCCGTCGATCTGGAACTCACGGAACACCTCACCCGTAGGGGTGACGAGTCGACCGAGCAGCCCGTCACCGCCACCGGCGTCATCGATCGGATCGAGCTCCGCATGGGCCGCGCGGTTGCCGCGAGGCTGTGCGTGACTGCCGGGATTGAGCAGCGGCAGCGACGTCGTGGCGTCGAACCGAGGCTTGTGGCTATGGCCATAGATCACGGCGTCGGCGTCGCGCTCGCGACCGAACATCACGAGACCGGTGTCCCCGCCGCGATGTCGATGGGTGACGGCGAACCGGACGCCCGCATACTCGACGGTTCTCGCCTTCGGGACGCGATCGCGGATCGCCGCGTCGTCGTTGTTGCCGTAGACTGCCCGAAGCGTCGTCGCCTCCACCTCGAAGGCATCGAGCACGGGCTCTCGATAGAAGTCACCGACGTGAACGACCAGATCCGCTTCCCGAACGGCGGCGAGGGTTCGTCCACGCAGTCGGTGAGTTTCGCTGCTGTGCGTATCGGAGACGACGACGAGCATATCCGATACACCGTCGGCGATACATATAATTCACGGCCCCGCCGAAACGGAGCGGACGCGAACGTCCACGCGAAACATATTCAATTTGATAATAAACAAGACCTAGTTTATTTAACAGTCATAGAACGGTGAACTCGATCATGGTTTAATAATACTCGATCGGAATCGTATCCAATAGCTGACACTCGAGAATTCGTTCCGTCGCTCATTTTCGCATTACGTCGATTAACCGCCCATATCGGCCCAATAAGATAGTTCTAACGCAGGTTCAGATAAGAATCCCGTGTGCAAAAACACGAATGAGAAGAGAATATATATTCAGGGATTGGAAACGATATGAGATCGCGTTCGTTGTGGCGGAGGCAGTAATAAACTATTTATACATTTCATTATTTTAGTATAACAGAATATATAATATTAGCCGGATCCACCACGCGGGGTGGAACCCGCTGCCTGCAGCCGGTACAGGAATCAAAGAAATTACATTCATACGTTTGTAATTGTTTTGAGATCGGGTGAAAATGCAAGTTCTCGGATCGTCCAGTGACACATCGTTTCGAATCGCGGGATGCGGTTCGATCCGACGATCCCAACGACCGGTCCAGATCGTCGAAAACGCCGACATCACACGATGAACCGTCCGAAAGAGGCCGAGTTCGGGACTCAAAAGCGTCTCGTGGGCTAGAGCTGTTCTACATTACGGGATGAAAGTCACCGATCGGGGCCGTCAGCGATATTTCAGGTTCAATTCGATCTCGTTGACCGCACCGAGCAGGAGCACCGGGATCTCCTCACGAAAGTAGGCACCGGTCAGTCGGTTTGCGGGCCCGGAGACACTGATCGCGCCGAGCACGCGTCCGTCGGGACAGGCGACCGGCACGCCGACGGCCCGCAACCCCGTCGTCGACTCCTCATCATTAAACGCGTATCCGCGCTCGCGGACCGCCGCGAGCTCCTCTCGAACCCGACGCGCACCGAGCGACGCGTCATCGGACACCTCCGTGATGAGCGCCTCCCGTCGTTCGACCGGGAGGTGCGCGAGGATGGCCTTCCCGGCGGCGCTTACGTGTAGCGGCCCGCGTTTTCCGACTGCGGCATCCGTGCGGACGGCATTAGGGCCGGCGTGCGTATAGGCGTAGACCCGCTCACCGTGCTCCTCGATGACGAACTGTGCCCGCTCACCCGTTTCATCACACAGTTGTTCGACCTTGCGTTCGATCATCTCCCGTGCGGGAAGTTCATATACCGTCCGGCCGCCGAAGGTGAGAAATCGAAGGCTCAGCCGGTATCGGTCATCCTCACGGGTCACGTACCGACGGTCGTGAAGGGTCGTGAGGTGGCGGTGAGCGGTGCTTTTACCGATCCCGAGGGCGTCAGCGACCTCTCCGATCGTCGCCGAACGCTCCCGATGGATGTACTCAATGACGTCCAACGCCGTCTCGACGGACTTCACCCGCGTTCGGTCGCTCCCGTCTGTCATAGGTGAGTGTCGCCATCGGCACGCATAAGTGTCCCGCATCGCGGGACGTCTAAAGCTCAGTCGCGTCGGTAGTAACCGGTCCCGTCCATCAGCCGGCGCTGGGTCCGGTAGACCGTCACGGATCCGACCGTTTCGGCGTCGGCGTCGACCGTCGCGGTCGCAGCCATCGTTCCCTTGGGATGCCCGAGCGTTACGGTCTCACCGGAGAGTTCGGCGACCTCGTTCGGGATCGTTCCCGGCAACTGGGCGGCCGCCGCCGTACACGAAACGCCGGTGACCGCGTAGACGGGATGAAGCTTCTGCATGCTCATATATCGCGCCGTCAGGTTGATCTCCGCCGCGTCGACATCGCCGCCTTCCGGCGTCGTGTAGTCGGTCGGGGGGGCGACGAAGACGAGCTTCGGATAGCCAGGGGTCTCGATACGGGCGCGTTCCGGCTCATCGACCATGCCGAGTTCGGCGGCGACGATTCCCCGCAGCGTCTCAAGTCGCTCCAAGAGTTCCTCGTTGCCGTCGATCTCCGCACGCCCCTCGGTCGCCGTCAAGCCGAGGTCGGCCGCGCGAACGAACGCGATGGGCGTCGTGACGTCGACGACGCTCGCCTCGATGGATCCGTCCTCGAACGGAATCTCGACGATCGGGCCTCCAAGCGGATAGAGTCCGTCCGTCACGGCCCCCGCCGGGTCGTGAAACGTCGTGTCGATCCGCGCCCCCGTACCCGGGACGCCGTGGACTTTGAACTCGCCGACGGTCGCCGCCCGACCATCCACGAGCGGCACGGTCTGGGTGATCGCCGCCTCGGTGTTGGTGTTGAACAGTTCAAGCGTCCGGCTTTCGGCATCGGGATCGACCTCGACCATGCCCTCATCTATCGCGAAGGAACCGATGGCACACGTGAGGTTACCACAGTTGCCGCCGTAGTCGATGACCGGTTCGTCGACCGCGACCTGTCCGAAGGTGTACTCGATGTCGATCCCCTCCCGATCGCTTTCGGAGACGATCATGAGCTTCGAGGTCGTCGAGGTGGCACCGCCGAGCCCGTCGATCTGGCGATCGTCAGGGCTGCCGAAAAGCGAGAGGATCGCGCCGTCAGGGTCCGTTGCCGGAAGATTCTCGCGAGGAATGAACACCCCTTTGCTCGTGCCACCACGGACGATCGCACAGTCGATCGCGTGCTGATCGCCAGTCATGCGTCGTTCCCCACCCCCGCAGGTACCATCCCCACGAACTCGGCGCTCTCCTCGGCGGCGATGCGGCCGAACACGGCACCGTTCGCGAGTCCCGTCCCGCCCGGATAGTTGTCATAAAAAAGGCCGCCCGTCGTGTTTCCGGCGACGTAGAGTCCGGGAATGGGTCGCCCGATCGTGTCCAGCGCGCGGGCCCGATCGTCGGTCGCGGCGCCCCCGAATCCGAAGGTGATGCCGCCGGTGACGCGATAGCCGTGGAACGGCGGTTCCTCGAGCGGGATCGCCCAGTTAGTCTTTTCCGGATCGAGCCCATGCGTCCGGTTTCCATCCAGCGAGTCGGGATCGAAGTCGTCGGGATCGGTCGCCTCGTTGAACGCCGCGACCGTTTCAGCGCCCGTCTCCGGCGACGCACAGCCCAGTTCGTCGAGGACCGCCGCCACGCTGTCGCCCGTCACCCAGTCGCCGGGGCCCGTTGCGCGCATATGTTCGGTGAGCGAGTCGTCGATGACGATGTATGCGACGTGGTTCGGCTCCTCGAAGATGATCCGACCGAGCTTCGCGTACGTGTGTGCCCGGGCGTCCTCGCCCTCGTCGAAGAACCGCTCGCCGCGGTCGTTGAGCAGCACGCCGTACTGATAGCCGTCGACGCGATTTGCCCCACCCTCGTAGTCGGGGGAGGCGCTGTCGATGAGCGCCATGTGTGCGCCACCCCACTGTCCGGTCGCGCGGCCGCCGGCGTCGAGCACCATGTCGATCCCCTCACCGGTGTTGTACCGGCTTCCGCGGACTTTTATCGCGTCGTAATCCGAGCCATAATATCGGGTCCGTTTCTCCTCGCTCGACTCGTATCCACCCGCAGCGACCACGACGGCGTCGGATCGGAACTCGACGTGGCCGTCGTCGGTGCGCGCGCGGACGCCGGCGACCTCGCCGTCATCGAACACGATCTCGCGCGCTTCGGTCCGGTACTGGAACGTCGCTCCCTCCGACTCGGCCGCCTCAACGAGCGCGCTTACGAGCTGGTCACCGTCGAAGAACGTCCGGGCGACGGTGTATCCCGAGTTGAGCGGCTCCATGTCCCACTCGACGCCATGCTCGGTGAGCCACTCGACCGTCCCACCGATCTCGTCGACGATGGTGCGAGCGAGGTCGGGGTCGGCTCGCCCGTTCGTCTGTTTCATGATGTCCGCATAGAAGTCCTCCGGCGTGTAGTCGTCGATGGCGAACTCGTAGCCATACTGTTCGAGGTCACAGTCGGTGGAGGCGACACGAAACGACTCGCTGTGCCAGGTGTGTCCGCCACGGTTTTCCTTCGGCGCTTTCTCAAGCACCGTCACGTCGAGTCCGAGCTCGACCGCCCGGTTGGCGGCGCTAAGCCCCGCGATACCACACCCTACCACGACCAGATCCTGATCGTCGATCACGTTCATTACACATGCATCTGAATAGGGCACGAGTATAGGCGTTTCGTCCCGAGACACACCTCGCTAAATGTGTCACACACGGAGGCTGCCGTCGTGCGAGGGTATTTATCCCAGGCCCGATCAGCACCCTCCATGCAAGCTGTTGTCATCGACGGGTTCGGATCCGCACGCATCAGCGACGTGGAGCGTCCGACCCCGAACCGAGGGGAAGTGCTGATCCGGGTCGAACGGGTTCAGTTGAGCGTCACCGAGTGTAGCCTCTATCGGGGAATGGAGGTCGCACACTACGATGCCGTTGCGGAGGCGATCAACGGAGCGGCCGACGGCACCCGGCTCTTCGGGCATGAGTTCGTCGGCGAGGTCATCGACCGTGGCGCTGCCGTCGAATCGCTCGCAGTCGGCGATCGGGTGTATGCACCGGGGAAGATCCACTGTGGAACCTGCAGCTACTGTCGGTCGGGGCATGCGAACGGGTGTGTGGACACCGTCGCCATCGGATACGACCGCCCCGGGGCGCTCGCGGAGTACCTCACACTGCCTGTCGAGCCGCTCCGGCGAGTTCCGGAGGGGGTCAGCGCCCCCGCCGCCGCCGCGCTCCAGCCGCTCGCCAGTTCGGTGCTCTGTATGGTCGACGCCGACATCGATCCCGGCGACGACGTCGCGGTGCTGGGTGCCGGCGTCATGGGATTTCAGTGCGGGGTGTTGGCACGACGCTTCGGCGCGGATCGCGTCTTCGCCGTCGACGTCAGGGACCGGCCGCTCGAGGTCGCCGCCGAATGCGGACTCGTCCCGATCGACGCACGGACGACCGATCCGGTCGCCGCGATGCGTGACCGGACCGATGGGCTCGGCGTCGACGTGGCGATTGAGGCGGTTGGCGGCGACCAATCGCACGGAACCGTGGGCGATGATCCGCTCGCACAGGCGTATCGGGCGGTCCGGGGCGGCGGCACGATCCTCCAGGTTGGTCACATCACGGGAGACCTCTCGGTCCGGCCCCGCTCGTTCCGATCGAAGTCGATCGACTGGGTCAACCCACGTAAGGGGGTCGCCGATTTGACGCCACGTACCGACACCGCAACGCTCGCCGCGCGGCTCGTGGCCGACGGCGACGTCCCGATCGATCGATACGTGACACACGAACTCGACGGACTGGACGCGTTCGAGCGCGCGGTCGAGATCACGCTCGCGAAGGACGAACACGACGCGTTGGGGCCGGCACAGATCGTGTTGTGATCAGCTAACGACTCGGCCGATCCCGTCCTCGACGACGATTTCGGTACCGAACGGTGCAGAGAGCGCCGCGAGGCGGGCGAGTATCGCCTCCGCACGGTCGTCCATTGGGATGGTCGCGTTTATTTCCACACTCCGCCATCGTCCGGCATGGTCACGGATGACTCCCGACTGCAACACGGGATAGACGGGCACCTGATCCGGGGCGGAACGAGCAAGGGATTTTTCACGTCGAGCGACGCGATCCCCACGGAGCCGGACGCGCGGGACGCGTTCGTGCTCGAACTGTTCGGCTCGCCTGACCCGCTGCAGGTCGACGGGCTCGGGGGCTCACACACCCACACGAGCAAGCTCATGCTCGTCGATCGGTCCGAGCGTGACGGCGTCGACCTGACCTACGAGTACGCACAGGTCGGGATCGAGCACGCGACGGTCGACTGGGACGGCAACTGTGGCAATCTCGCGAGCGCGGTCGGGGTGTACGGGATCCTTGAGGGGCTCGTCGAGCCGACGGAGCCGACGACGACCGTCCGGATCCACAGCGTGAACACCGACTCCACGCTCGAACAGGCGATGCCGGTCGTCGACGGTGAGCCGACCCCGTACGGCGACTGCCGGATCGACGGCGTTCCCGGCAGCGGCGCGCGGATCCCCACCCGCTACCTCCATCCGGGCGGGGGGATGCTCGGCGCGACGCTGCCGACCGGCAACGCCGTCGACGAGCTGTCCGTCGATGGCGAGACGTACCGCGTCTCCGTCGTCGACGCGACGAACGTGACGGTGTTTCTCGAGGCGTCGGATCTGGGCCTCGACGGGACCGAGTCGCCGGCGACGCTTGAGGCACGCGAGGGACTGCTCGAACGGCTCGAACGGATCCGCGGTGCGGCCTGCGTCGAACTCGGACTCGTCGACGAGCCCGCAGCCGCGAGCGAGGCGCGCCCGACCATGCCGTTTATCGCCGTCGTCGCCCCGCCACAGGGATACGAGACCACGGTCGGGGGATCGGTGGCGGCCGCCGACGTCGACGTGGTCGCGCGGATGGTGTCGACGGGACGTCCACACCACGCGTACGCCACCACCGGCGCGATGTGTCTCGCCGCGGCGACCCGGGTTCCGGAAACGATCCCAGCCACGGTCGCGCGTGGCACGGGCGACGCGGTGCGGATCGGCCACCCGAAGGGGACGATCCGGATCGGCGTCGAACGCGGCGACGGGGAGACGATCGCGTCCGTCTCCATCGATCGAACGGCTCGACTGCTGATGAGCGGCACCGCCTACGCCCGGGATCCCGACCGATTATAAACGACCCCGGACGGCCATGGGTAGATGGGTGACGCCCTGGTTGACGACGGGACGCCGAGAACGCAGATCACCACCGGAATGTAGCGACTGTGTTTATAAAACGAACCGCGACGATTGCGGGCGTGTCGAGAACGACGGCGGCTCCCTGCGTGACCAGTCATAAAGCCAGGCCGTTTAACGACCCCGAATCGGGGAGCTATTCGAAGAGGTCCGTTGCCAGTTCGCCGTTCTCCACGACCGTGCGTCCATCGAGGTCGACGGTCGGCCGCCTGAGAACCCCGTCGAGGTGGATATCGCTTTTAAGCGTCCCGCCGAGTGACTCGTTGTCGCCGATCGCGAAGTGGACCGTCCCCGCGAGCTTTTTGTCCTCGGCGAGGTTCCCGATGAGCTTTGCCTTCGGGTTCGTGCCGATGGCGAACTCCGCAAGGTTGCCGGCGTTCTCGTCGTTCTCCTCGATGATCCGACGGAGGTCGTCCGCCTGCTCTCCGCCGTCTACCGACGTGACGAAGCCGTCCTCGATTTCGAGGGAGATCGGCTCATCGAGCTGGCCGAGGTTGTCCATCGAGACGTCGACGACGATGGTGCCGTTTGCGGTCCCCTCGGCGGGATGGGTCGGCGACTCTCCCGGGGGAAGCGTCGCGAACCCGTAGTTCTCGTGGAAGTAGCCGTCGAGTGAAAACGCCGAGCACCCCTCGACGCTGAACGTCACGTCCGTGCCCTCCTCGCTCGTGACGTGAACGTCTGAGGCGGCATCGAGCACGTCTCGAACCGCTTCGGTTCGTCGTCGGAGCTCCTCGAAATCGACGCTCATCGCCCCCTCGACCATCATGTCCTCGGTGACGCTTCGAAGGATGCCGAAGCGCGTCCCGGCCTCCGCGGCCGCCAGGCGGGACCGCGTGTGGGTGATCGCGTGGCTCGTACAGGTAAACGCCACGTCCGCGGATTTCATCGCGGCGGCGACCGCCTCGGGCGGTTCGTTGCCGTGACTGTCGAGCAGCGGCATCGTCATCGTGATCGACTCACCGCCCACGGCCGCCGCCGCACGGGCGATGGCACGGCCGACGCGCTCCTTCCGCGCGTCGGCGATGATCAACACTTCCTCACCCGGCTGCACGTCGAGACACTCCTCGACGATGCCGCTTGCCGCCTCCGCCATCTCAACGTCTAACATGGTAACGTACACTGGCTCTTATCACGTTTACGCATAAAATCATCGATAATGAGAGTGCACGCTGGCTGACGTCCGGAGTCGGTGTGGACGGGGCGGCTCCACACGACCGGATCCGTTACAGGAACGTATTAGTACCCCGCTGTGTGTTTTCGGGACATGGACTCCGTTCAGGAGATGAAAGGCGCGAGTATCGTCGTCGAAACCTGTGCCGCCGTGAAGCCGGGTGAAGACGTATTAGTCGTTACCGACTGGGAGGTCGCTGACGTCGCCGAACGTGTCGCCGCCGCGGCGAACGAGCGTGATGCGAACGTGACGATGGCGATGATGGACCCACGGGAGTACGACGGTAACGAGCCGGAGGACACCGTCGCAGCGGCGATGATGGAGGCGGACGTGATCATCACGCCCGTACATCGGTCGATCACCCACTCGTCGGCGACGGCGGAGGCGAAAGAGAACGGGGCCCGCGTCATCAGCATGGTGAAGTTCACCGACGAGCAGCTCGTGAAGGGCGGGCTGTATGCCGACTACGAGGGGATGCGACCCCACTGTGAGGAAATGGCCCGGAAATTCACCGAGGCGAGCGAGGCACGGGTCACCTCCCCCCAAGGAACCGACGTCACCGTCGACCTCGAGGGACGGGACGGAAACGCGCACCCCGGGATCGCGGACGAGCCCGGCGAGTTCACGGCGCTCGTCCACATCGAGTCCAACATCGCACCGGTCGAGGGTGGCACGGACGGGACGGTCGTCTTCGACGGGGCGATCCCCAACCTCGATATCGGTGTGCTGAAGGAGCCGGTGACCATGGAGATCGAGGACGGCGCCGTCACCTCCGTCGACGGTGGCAAGGAGGCGGAGACGATCGAGCGCGTCTGGGCCGAACACGACGACCCCGCGGTGTACAATATCGCCCAGCTTGCGGTCGGTATGAACCCCGAATGTCCCGAGTTCAACGGCTGGTTCTCGAACGATCATGGCCGCTACGGCAACGTCCACTTCGGCATCGGCACCAGCAGCAACCTCGGCGGGACGACCCGTGCGCCGGTTCACTTCGACGCGATGATGGCGGAGCCGACCCTCGAACTCGACGGCGAAGTGGTCGTCGAGGACGGCGAGTTCACCTTCTTTTAAGTAGCATTGCGGCTGCGCGGCTCGTTTATTTATTTTATTCCGTCCCGGAGACGACGATCACCGTGTACCTATCCGAGAACGAGGACGAACCGCGCTGAAACGCCGCGGTGGGGACGCAGGGCAATCTACCCCGCGCGGCGATCGGCCAGCCATGGTTTAACGTACGGTCCGGCTAGCACCGCGATGATGAGGATAACGATAAGCAGCGAGAGCGGTCGGGTGACGAATATCAGGAACGATCCGTCCGAGAGCTGCAGCGATCGCATCAGGTTCTCCTCGGCGATCGGGCCGAGCACCACGCCGAGCACGAACGCGATGATCGAGTAGTCGTGTTTCACCATCATGTACCCGAGCACGCCGAGCCCGATGACGGTGAGTACATCGATCCAGTTCGTCCGAAGCGAGTAGCCACCGACCACCGAGAGAACGACGATCACGGGAATGATGACGTGAGTGTTGACCTGCGTGATCCGGCCCATTCGCGTGACGAGAAATACGCCCGCGAGAATGATGAACACGTTGCCGACCATCAATGCGAGGAGAAACGTGTAGGTCGTCGCCAACTCCTCACCGAACAGCTGCGGGCCCGGTCGCAGCCCGTGCATGAGCAGCCCGCCGAGCAGCACCGCCGTGGAGCCGCTGCCGGGGATCCCGAACGAGATGGTCGGAATGAGCGAACCACCGATCGTTCCGTTGTTCGACGACTCCGCCGAGATGACGCCCTCCGGATTCCCCTTTCCGAAGCTTTCCGAGTCCTTGCTCGCTCGCATCGCCTCGCCGTACGCGAAGAAGTTGGCAACGGTCGCACCCGCCCCGGGAATCGCGCCGATGAGCATCCCCATGTAGCCCGACTTCACGACCGTCACCGGATAGCGGAACGTCTCCCAGACGCCCTCGGTGACGCTGCCGGACATGTCGAGCTCCTCATCGGCGATCCCGCCCTCCTTCGCGGCGAGTTTGAGCATCTCCGCGATCGCGAACATCCCGATCAGCGCCGCGATGAAGTCCAACCCGTCGTATAACGCGAGCGACCCGAACGTGTAGCGAAGTTCGGGCGCGTTCGGTGCGATACCGATCGAGGTGAGCAACAGGCCAAACGTGCCCGCGGCGATCCCTTTCACCATCGACCCTTGAACGACGACGGTGATCATCGCGATACCGAACGCCGCCATGAGGAAGAACTCGGGCGAGCCGAACATCAACACGATCTCGATCAGGATCGGAGAGAACAGCACCAGCGTTAATACCGTAAAGAAGCCGGCGGTCGCCGACGCCGTCGCCGACATCGCGAGCGCCTTGACCGCGTTCCCCTGTTTGGTCATCTGATAGCCGTCAAGCGTCGTCGCTGCTGCCCCGCCAGTTCCCGGGACGTTGACTAAGATGGCGGATATCGAGCCGCCGTACATCGCGCCGCTGTACATGCTCACGAGCAGGACGATGGCGTTAACGGGCCCTAACGGGAGCGTGAGTGGGAGCACGATCGCCATACCCATCGCACTGCCCACCCCCGGCAGCGAGCCGGCGATCACGCCGAGGATGATTCCGACGACCACCCAGCCGAACGTCGGCCACGCGAAGAGGGTGAACGTCGCCTCGATGATTGCCTGTGTCGCGCTCACAGGACCCCCTCCGTGAGGAATATCTCGCCTCTATCGACCCGCAGTCCAAGCGCTTCGAAGAATCCAAAGCCGATGAGCAGTGATACGACGACCAATAGAAGAATGATCTTCCACGAGAGCCTGAACCAGAGCCCGTACACCGCCACAAAGATCGGACTCGCCCACATGATCCCGATCGCGTACGCCAGCAGTCCGAATCCAACGATGAGCGTCCCGACCATGAGCGAGTCGTGGATCGGCCGGTCGACGACCGAGATCTGTTCCTCGGTCTCTTCATCGTCCTCCTGCGCAGCGAAATCCTCGTCGACGTCGATGAGATCCGGTGAGTCGGCGACGACCGAGCGGAGCGGCTCAGGCAGGTACGATCGGAAGATGAGGAGGAGGGTCATGATCAACACGACCGATCCCATCATTCGAGGGAACGTCGCAGCGGGAGCAATTCCGAAGCGGAACGAGTCCCACAGCATGTACACCGACGAGACGAGCATCGTGAGGAGAACGATGTGCTCTAAGCTGATTCGCTCGATGACCCTGAGATACGTTTGCTGTACGTCCATATTCGATCACAATATTTAGAATCGGCGCAATAAAGGTGCCGACTCCTACCGTTACTCCGCCGCCGCTTCGCGAACCTCTTCGAGGTCGACGTTCTCCGGGATGATCTCGTAGGCGTCCTGGAGGACCTGATCCGCGAAGTCGCCGTCGCCGAACTCGACGACATTACCGGTGTCCTCGGACCACTCCTGGACCGCGTCGGTCGCGAGCGCTTCTTCAACCACATCGGCGATCACCTGCCGCCGATCCGCCGGCGTGTCCGGGGGCGCGTAGATGCCGCGGGTGAGGTTCGAGATGAAGTCGATGTTTTCGTAGCCGAGTTCGGTGATGTCTTCGAGGTCGGGGAACACATTGGTACCGCCGGCCTCCTCGCTTACGAGCGAGACGACGAGGTCGAGCGAGCCGTCCTCGACGCCGGCCTCCGACCCGGTGTCGGTCGCGATACACGCGGGAACCTCATCCGAAATGGTCGCTTGTACTGCGGGGCCGGTACCGTCGTAGCCGACGTAGGTGTCCCAGTTGAGGCCGTGAAGTTCCTGCATCAGCAGCGCCATCACGTGGTCGACGCCGCCCCGTTCCTTGCCGCTGAACACTTCGAGATCCCCGTCCTCGTACCGATCCATGAGGTCGTTGTATCCCTCGATCTCGTAATCGGAGTTCGCGACAATGACGAACGGTGTCCGGGCGTACGTACAGACGCCCTCCATGTCGGGGAGTTCGAAGTCCTGCGGGTTGACCATCTCGGACACGGGCGTCGACGGCGGGTTGAACGCGCAGAGCGTGTGCCCGTCGGGCTCCGAATTAAACGCCTCGCCGGTGCCCCGCAGCGATGCGGCACCGGAGATGTTCTCGATGGCGATGTTGACATCTAGCCGATCGTCCATCTCCGGTACCATCTGGCGAGCATAGGTGTCCGTTCCACCACCCTCGCCGAACGGGATGATGTACCGGATGTCCTGTGTGGGGAAGTCGTCCTCTCCAGTGTCGTCAGCCGCGTCGTCCGCTCCGGCGTCGTCAGCCGCGTCGTCGTCGTCGGCACATCCAGCCAGTCCGGCAATGCCGATGGTCGACGCTGCGCCGGTATATTTGATGAATCGCCGTCTGTTCGGTCCTTGCTTGTTGGTTTCACTTGACATTCCGGGTAGGGATCATCGCTCATTGTTAATATAATTTATGATCCTTCATCGTCTTTTGCGAATATACTACAATAATCTCACATGTGCCAAATGATGTGTGGAGGAAGGAACCATTATTTATCATACGATCAAATAGGGTCCACATCCCAAGAAGACGGTCACACGACGAGCGGCCAGTATAGATGCCACGACAGCACGACGGTAACGGCTCCGAGCAGCATCATCACGGCCCCAAAGCCGAACACCTCCCGTAACTCCAGTGGCCCCTTATCAAACGATAGGAGCACCGATGTGGTGTTGAACGGAAAAAACGTCGTGGAACCGACGACGATGAGCACCGACAGCGCGAGATACACCTGATTGACGCCGAGGACGGCACCGAACTCCATGATGATCGGAAGCGTCACCACGATCGCCGCTGACGCCGTCGAGAACCACACCCGGATAAAGACCGCCAGTCCGAGCAGCGTCCCCACGACAAACAGTGTACTCATTGCATCGAAAGGGATGAGCGTAATGAGGCTATCGACCACCAACTCGAGTGTGCCGGTTTCCTCCATCACCTCCAGGATGGAGAACATCGCCCCGATGAGAAAGAGGATCCCCCAGCTGACGTCGGCAACGAGTTCCCGATCGACGACGGCGACGCCCGGAAGCGCCAGCACGGCGACCGCGGCGACGGCCGGAACGATGGTCGGAACCCCGATGAACGAACCGATAATCCATGCAACTACCGCGCCGAGCATCACGAGACCCACGACGGTCTGATTACGTGTGAGCGGCTCCCGATCCTCCGTGATGGCGGCCGCCATTCCATCGCTGAGATCCTCGGAATCGACGGTCCGTTCCCCATCGATCGGATACAGCACCAGCGTCGCCAGCGTCGACGCCCAAAAGAGCAGAACCATCGGCGGGATCATGTAGATCGCCCACTCGACCCACGTCACCGTCCGCACCGAATCGTTGATCAGCTGTGAGGTGATGATCGCCATGCCGCCGCCGGTCATCAGCATCATCGATCCGATCGGGTTCACGTGGCCGAGAACCAGAAACGAGGCGTTCCGGAACGGGCCGTCACGGTCGAGCCCGTAGGCGTCGGTCATTTCGTTTACGATCGGGATGAACGTCACCGCCCGCGCGACCGCCGAGGGCATGAGAAGCGACAACGCCATGAGATGCGCGCCGAGCGATTTGACGGTCGATCGCGGCGTGCTACGCGTCGAGAGCATCCGACCCGCGGCGATCTCGGCGAGTCCGACCTTCGAGATCGCCCCACCCAGAAGCAACAATAAGAACAGAAAGAACACGAGTTCGGATGCGAAGCCACCGGCGGCCTCCCCGAACGTGTCCACGAGATCGAGCGCGTACAGCAACACGATCGCCGCCGTACTCGACACCGTGTAGGGAACGCTTTCGGTGAGCCACAGGATGAGCGTGAAGCCGAACACGGCGAGGACCAACTGCATCTCCCGTTCGAGTCCGCCGACAGGAGACGAAACGATCCCAGCGATCAACACTGCAGTAGAAGCCCAGATACCGATCCACTTCACCGAGAGCACCCATTGGAGCCCATCGATACGATCGGTCGAAATACCCATTGCTCCCCGTTCTCCTGACGACAATAAAACATCACGGGAACAAGCAGCAATGCCCGGACACCGCTTGGTGGAACTCGTCTCCAGCCACCGGCACGCGGTACCCCGGTGAGGAGTGGATACGCATCCGTTCCGAGCGTCGGACAGGGGAGAAACGTGTCGACGCGACGCCGGTGAAAGGTATAAACCGTGACGGCGCACATACGCAGCCACAATGACCATCGTCGCAGCGGTCGATCGAGACGAACGGGACAGTAAAGCGGTGAAACAGGGCATCGCGCTCGCGGAAGCCTTCGACGAGCCGCTCCACGTGGTCCACGTGATCAGCCAGTCCGAATTCCGGGAGATCGAGCAATCGAGCGTCGACCGTTCCGGAAAGACGGTCCCGATGGACGAAATTCGCGAGCGCGCACGCGAGGAGGCGGAGAAAGTCGCTGCGGAAACGGCGGAGGCCTACGAGGCGAAGGGGCTCGTCGGGGATCCGGCCGACGAGATCATCGATTATGCGGACCGTGTGGAGGCCCGCTACATCTGTGTCGGCGGCCGCCGGCGCTCGGTGGTCGGGAAGGCGCTGTTCGGAAGCGTGACCCAGGACGTGCTCTTGGGCACGGAGCGTCCGGTCGTCACCACGATGCGTGACGGTGACGACGCGTGAGCGGTGACCGCCCGACCGCACTCGTCGACCAAGACGTCAAGCCGCGTGCAGTCCTTGAACAGGGGGTTGAAGGTCTCCTCGATCTCGAGGTCGGCGTCGAGCCGACGGAGGAGGCGCTCATCGCGGCGCTCGAAGGGAAGGAGATCCTCTACACGACGTCACGGCTTCCGGTCAACCGCGAAGTGTTGGAGGCCGTTGAGTCGCTCCGGCTGGTCGCGAAGATCGGCACCGGCCTCGACACCATAGATCTCACGGCCGCGGCCGAACAGGACGTGACCGTCGTGTACACCCCGGGGATGAACGCGCGTTCCGTGGCCGAGCATGCGCTCACGCTGCTTTTGTGCGTCAAGCGTAACGTCCTCGTCGGCCAGCGGGCGCTGGAGGCGGGCAAGTGGCGAGATGAGGTACCGAACGCGACGCCCGTCGCAGGTACGTCGGTCGGGATCGTCGGGTTCGGAAACGTCGGGTCCCGCCTCGCGGGCCTCCTGGACGGATTCAACGTGGACGTGTACGCGTACGATCCGTACGTCCACGACATCGACACCCAGATAACGGGCGCAGAGTTGACCGACCTCGAAACGACGCTGTCGGAGCCGGAGGCCGTCGTCGTCACCGCGGAACACACCGCAGAGACGCGTGGGATGATCGATGCGGACGCGTTCGCGACGATGCGGGACGACGCCGTCCTCGTCAACACCGCCCGCGGCCCGATCGTCGATACCGATTCGCTGGTCGATGCCCTGCGTGAGGGACGGCTGGCCGGGGCCGGACTCGACGTCTTTGAAACGGAACCGCTTCCCCCCGACTCCCCGTTGCACGGGTTCGAGAACGTGGTGACGACACCGCATATCGCGGCGTCGTCGATCCGGGCACGCGCCGCGATCATTCACACACTTGTCGACTGTACGGCCCGGTTTCTCGACGGTGAGGTTCCGCCGGACCGGTTTCTCGCGCCGACGCCGCCGACTGATCGGTGATGCCGCCAACTGACCGGTGACGCGGTCGGCGACGTGGACGACGTTGCGGCAAGACCCAGCCCGACCTCACCACTTATCAGGATCTGTTCCGACAAATTCGCATGGCACGTGATTACGTGGCAGATGCGATACCCACGGTGTACGATCTCCGGGAAACACCGGTGGCCTCCACGGAACCGGGCTTCGAGCAGACGGTGTTCAGAGGGGTCGATCGGATGGTCGGGCTGTCGACCATCGGACCGGAACGGGAGGACAAACCGCCGCACAGGCATCCGTACGAACAGACGAATATCGTCCTGGAAGGGACGATCGACTTCATCGTCGACGGGGAGCGGGTCTCACTGGAGCCGTACAACGCGTTCACCATTCCACCGGAGATCGAGCACGCGAGCCGCGCCGTCTCGGACGAGCCCTGTCGCCTGCTCGCGATCTGGCCCGTTCGTGAGGACAAACTCGATGCGACGGACTACCAGACCGAGTTCCATGTATAATCCGAACACCACAGGGGGTGATGCCGTATGGATCTGACCGGACGGACGGCCCTCGTGACCGGATCGAGTCGCAACATCGGTCGGGCGACCGCCGTCCGACTGGCCGAAGCCGGGGCGGACGTGGGGATCACCGCTCGGTCGAACGAGGAGGGCTGTAAGGAGACGGCCCGGTTGGTCCGTGAGACCGGGTCGAGCGCCGCCGTCGCGCTCGCGGACCTCGGCGACCCGGACGCGATACGCCGCATGGTTGAGGAGCTTCGGGAGACGCTCGGACCGTTCGATATCCTCGTAAACAACGCGACGATCCGACCGACGAAGCCGTTCGAGGATCTGGAACCGGCGGACATCGATCGGGTGACCGACGTGAACGTCCGCGGCTTTCTGCTCACGACCCAAGCCGTGATACCCGACATGCAGCGGGCGGGCGGCGGGTCCGTGGTGAACCTGATCGGCACGATGGTCTATCTCGGAAAGCCCGGACACGCACACTCCTACGGGACCAAATTTGGGATCGAAGGGCAGGTGCGACAGCTGGCGACCGAGTTCGGATCGGACGGAATACGGGTGAATGCCATCTCGCCCGGACTGATCGACGTCGAACGCACACGGACCGACGAGTGGGATCGGATCGAACGGTCGGTGATCGAGGCGACGCCGCTCGGACGCCTCGGGGAGCCCGAGGAGATCGCCGACGCCTGCTGTTTTCTGGCGTCCGACTCGTCGTCGTTCCTCACGGGACAGGTCATCCACGTCAACGGCGGCACCTATCCGACGGCGAACGTGATCCCGATCGACTGAATCGGAAGAATAACGCGAAGACGGAGCCGCGCTACATAATGCGGCGGGTCCAGCCGCCATCGAGCGGGATGACGGCGCCCGTGATGTAGGAGGCGGCCGGCGAGGAGACGAACGCCACCGCCTTACCGAACTCATCAAGCGTGCCCATTTGCGGGAGGGGAAGCTCTTCGACGCGCAGTTCACGGACCCGCTGTTCGCTGATCCCCTCACGTTCCGCGCGTGCTTGGATCTTCTCTTCGATCCGGTCCGAGAGCACGCCACGGGGTGCGACACAGTTCGATCGAACCCCTCGTTCGCCCTCCTCGTTCGCGAGCGTCTTCGAGAGGCCGTAGATCCCCGGACGGAAGACGTTCCCCAGCGTCCCGGGGGATTTCGGTTCGGCGGCCGACGCGGCGACGAGATGGGTAATCGCCCCGCCACCCTCGCGAAGCGCCGGGAGCGCGGCCTTACACTGGATCGCCGTGCTCCGAAGCACGTCGTTGTAACCGCCGTCGAGCTCGTCGAGAGTGGTCTCCTCGAACGTCGCGTTCTCCGGGCCACCGTGGTTCGTCACGAGCACGTCCAGCCCGCCAAAGGTCTCGATCGCCTCGGCGATCCCGGACTCGATCGAGTCGCGATCTTCGAGGTCGACTTCGACGGCGTGGACGGCGTCGTCTCGGCCGGTCTCCTCTGTGATCCGTTCGCGTGCGGCAGCGAGGTTCTCCGCGGAGCGGGAGGCGATGGTGACGTTCGCGCCCTCACGGGCGAATTCGAGCGCCGTCCCGAACCCGAGCCCTTTGCTTGCAGCCGACACGAAGACCGCCGAGTCCTTCAGTTGAAGGTCCATATCATTCTCTCACAGTTTTTCAAATTAATCGTTCCGTTCGCGGAAGGACAACGAGGCGGCGACGATCCGGCTAGTCGAGGGCGTCAATCTCCGCGATAAGGTCCTCTACGAAGACGTCGAAATCCGGGTTTTCATCCCCACGCATCCACCGATACCTGACGATTCCATCCCGATCGATGACGAACACGCTCCGTTCGGCCGACTCGATGGAGCCGTACATATCGGGATACACCACGTCATACGCGTGGATGAGTTCGTGGTTCCAGTCCGAGAGCAACGGAATATCGAACCCGGCTCGCTCCATCCAAATGTTCTGTGCAAATGGGAGATCGACACTCACCCCGAATACCCGACAGTTCCGCCGTCGAAACCGATCCATCGAGGCGTCGATCGTCTGCAGCTCGTCGGTACAGCCGCTCGTGAACGCGCCGGGGACGAACGCCAGGACGATCGGTCCATCCGAGAGCAACTCCGAGAGCGAGCGTTCGGAAACGTCATCATATCCGTCGCCACCCGCCATCGGAACCGTAAACGCCGGCGCCGGGTCTCCAGGTGTGACCATCGATCGCTATTGGTCCTCGATACGCAAAAATCGCATCGACAATCCGCACCGAATCCGGAAACGCCGGATCAAAGAGATCCACCGAAGTACGTCGAACGCTGCTAGCCGCCCGCTCATCTGTTCTCTCATGACTTGATGATGGAGCCAGCCGCGGCCCCGCCCACACATATCACGAGGCATACATTGGGCAACGGGGACGCTGGATACCGACCTCAATCGCGCACAAAAGCCACAGTATAATATAAATTATATACTTTCTGTTTTGTTATTAAAATGAATGCGGCTGGTGAAGACAACTCAGGCCGGAACACACTGCTTGGATACCGCTGGACGAGACCGATCGGGAACGGCTTGGATTTCGAACTTCGCTCCGGATCGGCTCGGCATCGGGCGCACAAGAACACGCTTAAGAGTGCCGACGGCGACCCATATCTTGGGAACAGCACAGCTATAGATCCGACGCGCCGGGGCCTATTCGCCCACGGCTTGGGAATGTAGCAGTGCACCGCCGTCTCCGGCGTGCGGCAGGCCGCCGCATTCGCCCGTTTGGATACCCATTCGATCGGGCGGTCGGCCGCCACCGTCGGGGTCGCTCGCATCGGCGAGTCGCCCCGCCAGCCGCGCCGCGCGGAGTCACGGTCACGTCGTAGTTGTGCCGTTCCAATCAGACCAATGGCACGAATGCACACGCGCCGTCGCGGCTCGTCCGGTTCGGACAAGCCGGCGACGGACGAAACCCCGGAGTGGAGCGACGTCGACGCCGAGGACATCGAGTCCCGCGTCGTCGAACTGGCGGAACAGGGTCACGACCCGAGCGTCATCGGCCTCAAACTTCGTGATGAGGGCGTCAAGGGCGTTCCCGTCCCTGACGTGAAGCTGGCGACCGACAAGAAGGTCACCGAGATCCTCGCCGAGCACGACGCCGAGCCCGAACTCCCGGAGGACCTCCGAAACCTCATGGCCCGCGCGGTTCGGCTGCGCGAGCACATGGAGAGCAACGGCCAGGACTACCAGAACAAGCGGGCGCTCCAGAACACGGAGTCGAAGATCCGGCGCCTGGTGAACTACTACCGCGGCGACGTCCTCGATGAGGAGTTCGCCTACAAACACGAGGACGCCGCCGAACTGCTCGAGAAGTAACGACCCGACCACACCGAGACCACCCGACCACACCGAGACCACCCGACCACACCGAGACCACCCGACCACACCGAGACCACCCGTGACAGAGACCACGACCGTCGATACGCCCGCCCCCGACGCGCTCGCCGCCGTCCTCCTCGACGCGCCGTTCGTTCGGCTCGTCGCGACGAATGACGGCGACGCGCTCGCCGCGACGGGGCTGCTCGCCCGCGCCCTTCGCGAGCGAGGCGTGCCGTTTCAGGCCCGCGTCTCCGCCGATCCGACGCCCGAAACGACGGGCGATGACGTCGGCGTGAGCGTCGGGACCCCGGCGGCCGGTGGAGCGTACACCGTCTCGGGGGCCGGCCAGCCGGCCAGCGTGTCCGCGCATGCGATCGCCCGTGCGCTCGGAAACGATCCGGACCCGGTAGTGACGCTCGCGGGCGTCGTCGCCGCGGGCTCCGTACCCGGCGTGGATGGCTCCGCCGACGTGCTCGAAGCCGCCGTCGAGGAGGGGCTCATCGAACGCCGGCCCGGCGTCGCGGTGCCGACCGCCGATCTGCCACAGGGGCTCGCGGCCTCGACGCTGCTCCGCGCCTCGTGGTCCGGCGACCTCGAGGCGACGCGGGCGACGCTCGTCGCCCTCGATCTACCAACCGAACTCGACGCCGATGCACACCGCCGACTGGCTTCGCTCGTCGCGATCGACGTCGCGGCGGCACCCGAGGCGAGTCCGAACGCGCCGGAGGCGGTGGCGCATGCGCTGGGGCCGTACGCCATCACGGACGGTCGACCCGCCGCGACGGTCGGCGGCCTCGCGGACGTACTCGATCTCCTGGCGCGCGAAGCGCCCGGTACGGGGATCGCGCTGCTGCTCGCCGAGGGGGCCGGCGATCCGACGTGGTCCGCCGCGCTCGATGCGTGGCAGGCACACGGAATGGCGGCACATCGCGCGCTCGATGCGGCGACGACGGCCCGGTACGACGGCTGTTTCGTCGTCCGTGTCGACGCGACTGGCGCCGTCCTGCCGACGGTCGCCCGACTCGCCTGCGCGTTTCAGTCGCCGGAACCCGTCGTGGTCGCCGTCGACGAGACGGGTGGCCGCCTCGCGGTCGAGGCCACGGAGCCGCTCGGCGTGGGTGACGCCTGTCGAGCCGCCGCCGCGGAGGTCGGCGGAACCGGCTGGGGGTTGCCGACGCGTGGGGGGATCGAGATCGAGACGGCCGCACCCGACGCGACCGTCTCAGGGGCGCTCGCGGCGCTCCGGGGGTCGGTGTAATGAACCCTGATGGCGACGGGCGGACACGATCCGGCGGACGGTCCGCGACCGTTCGAACGACCCATACCGATGTGACGCTCGTCGCGGAGGCACTCGCCCCCGACAACACCGACTCGATGAACCTGCACGTCGATGGCGACGCGATCGTCTGTACGATCGAGCGGCCGACGACGGGGGGACTCCGGTCCACGACGGACGATTACGTGGTGAACCTGCAGGTCGCAGATCGGGTCGGAATACGGGCACGGACGCACAGAACGGGCGGATCGACGGACGGTCGATCCGCCACGGATCAGCGGACGAGCGATGACGCCGACGGGGCATCATCGACCACCAAGACATCAACCAACAATGAGTGAACGATCAGTATCGAAGAGTAGAGGACAGAAACGCTGGTACGACGTACTGGCACCCGAACAGTTCGACCGCGCGGCGCTCGGCGAAACGCTCGCCGAGGAGCCCGAGCAGGTGATCGGCCGAACGATCACGACCACGCTCGGCGAGCTCACCGGCGACGCCGGCGCGAACAACACGAAGCTCACGTTCAAGATCACGGACGTGGGAAGCGACACGGCCTACACGGAGTTCATCAAGTACGAGCTGACCCGCGACTACCTGCGCTCGCTCGGCCGCCGCGGTGCCTCGAAGGTCGAGGCGTCGATCACGGTGTTGACGACCGACGACTATCGGGTTCGCGTCCAGCCCGTCGCGTTGACGACGAAGAAGGCCGACCGCTCCCAGGAGAAGGCGATCCGCCGCGTCATGATCGACAAGGTACACGCCGCCGCCGAGGACCGAACCTTCGAGTCGTTCGTCGACGTCGTCGTCGACGGGAACCTCTCGTCGGCCGTCTACGGCGAGGCGAAGACCATCTATCCGCTGCGTCGCGTGGAGGTGCAGAAGCTGACCCTCGAGGCGCGTCCCGCGGAGGTCGCCGCCGAGGAGGAGGCCGCCGTCGACGTGGACGCCTCCGACGTCGCCATCGACGAGTAACGTCGCTGGCGGAGTCGACGATCGCCGACCGGGAACGCCCGCACCCGACCTTTTATACGCGCGCCGACGCGACCGCGAAGTCAGTGACCCGCCGACGAAACCGCCGAGCGGCCGGCTTCATTCGGGGACCGGCTCCGGACGGGGTGAGGTCCGTGCCGCTTCGGCCGCTTTATAAAGGATGAGCAGTCCGAGGACGAACGAGGAGCCGACGAGCAGGAACACGCTGAGGAGGTCGAGCGCGTCGGTGCCGAGCCAGGTGGCGAGCTCGCGGAGCGCGATGCCGACGCTCGCGAGCACCATCATCAGCCCGAAGTAGACGATCACGTCGTTCTCGTCGACGCTCGTGGTCGCCGCGGAGCCGAGTCGCGCGCCGAGCGCGCTTCCGAGCAGGAGGAGCCCGACGACGGTGAGGTTGACCGATCCGGCGGTACCGTACGCGAACGTCCCGTATGCGCCCGCGAAGAGCCCGGCGAAGAGGCTGGTCCCGACGGCCGCGGTAAGCGGCGTCCCGATGACGTAGTAGATCGTCGGCATCCTGATGAACCCGCCGCCGACGCCGATGAGCCCCGATATCACGCCGACGGTACCGCCCGCGCCGCCGATCGTCCAGAGCGAGGCGCGGCCACCAGAGGAGAGGGCGATCATGGGCGGGACCCGATAGGACTGGATCCGCCGGGCGATGGGCGGGATCTCCTCGTCGCTGACGCCGCCCGCGTCGTCCGCGGCATCGTCGCCTTCGCTCCCCTCATCATCATCCGAGAGCGACCGAGCGCGCTGCAGGAAGAGCGCGCCGATACCGCCGAGGAGGAGCACGTAGGCGACGCCGGTCACGAGGTCGGCGACCCCCAGCGCCTCCAACCCGAAGATGAGCCGACTGCCGATCTCGATCCCGATCGAGAGGACGACGAAGAGGATCGCGCCGAGTCGGTAGTCCACCTCGCCCACGTCGTAGTGTTTCAACACGGCGATGACGGAGGTCCCGAAGTAGAACGCCAGCCCGCTGCCGATCGCGACCGAGGCCGGGTAGCCGAGGACAAGGAGCGTCGGCGTGATGAGAAACGACCCGCCCATGCCGAAGAAGCCGAACAGGACGCCGACGGTGAAGCCGAAGCTGACGAAGAGGGCGACCAGGCCGATGCTCAATCCCAGAAGCTCCATCGGTTATGCGTCCGTGAGGAACGAGATGATCGGCTCCGCCACCCGTTCGAGCACCGCATACCCGACGTACAACACGACCGCGATGGCGAGGATCGCGCCGACGAAGACGAGGCCCTGCAGGATCCCGGGCTCCATCGCTGATTCGATCATGCGGCGACCCTCCACGTGTCGTGGGAATAGATGGATGACATGCGTTGTTCTTCAGTACCCTTTAGTGCGGGTGAACAAATAACGCTTGTGGGAATATTCTACAATACTATTGATACGTATCCGATAGGGAACGAACGGAAATATTCCCATACGTTATGGGAATATCGGCTCGGCATCCATCACGCGCCGATCTGTTCTCACGGAGATGTTACCGCGCGCGTTTCGATCCGATCGCCGCTCGCGACCGGCTCCCCGGGAACGACTCACGGGTCCAACCGATCGTCTCGATCGATCCGTATTACTTCGGAACGGAGCTATATTGATCGATCAAAACAATATTATGGGTGTAGGGAGTATAGCAGGTATGAAAGCGGTACTCGCCACCGACCTCTCGGCGGCCAGCGAGGCGACGATCCACAACGAGACCTGCCTGGCCTGTCTCGGCCGCATCGGTGTCGAGGAGATCCACCTCGTGACGGTCATCCCCGCGAACGTCCACCGTGGAATGCCCGGAATCGACTTCGAGAAACGCCGTCGGCGGGCGATCCGCAGCTACGAGCGGGTGATCGCCGAGGCCGGCTTCGACAGCGAGGTCCACGTCGTCCGCGGCACGCCCCACCGGCGGATCCGCGGGCTTGCGGAGACGCTCGGGGCAAGCCTCACGATCGTCGGCTCCCGGGGGAAGAGCCCGCTCGAAAACCGGATCATCGGCTCGACGGCCCGTAACCTCGCCCGGACGACGGAGACCCCGTTGATCGTCAACCGGATCGAGCGTGGGACGGACGAACCGTCGGTGGTGAAAACACAGCTCTTCAGGCGGATGTTGTACGCGACGGACTTCTCCGAGAACGCCGACCGCGCGTTCGAGTCGTTCTCGTACCTCCGGCACGCGACGAAGGAGGTAACGCTCGTCCATGTCGAGACGCCGAAGGATCCCGGCGACGGTGACGACCCGTCGGATCAACTGGAGACGCTCGCCGCACAGCTCGCCGACTGGGACATCGAGACGCGGATCGAGGTCCGGCAGGGTGACCCGGCGGCGGAGATACTCGCGGTCGAGGAGGCGGTCGACCCGACGACGACGCTCGTCGGATCGCGAGGGCGAAGTCGGCTTCGACGGCTGCTCATCGGAAGCGTCTCGGAGGACATCGTCGCACGGGCAGCCGGCAACGTGATGATCGTCCCGCCGTCGTAGCATATAAAAAGAGAGCGGCGCCCGGACGCCGCGTCGAACGAACCCGATCAGTCGTCGGCCGGAGCCGCCGTGCTCGAATCCGCCCGGATGCTCCTGAGGGCACCCTGCGCGTACGCGCCGAGGAACATCCCGGCGATGGCCCACAGGATCGTCACGTTCCCGACCCCGAGGCTCGCGTAGGCGGCGCCCGGACAGATGCCCGATAGCCCCCAGCCGACGCCGAAGACCGATCCGCCGATGAGCACGTTTCGATCGAAGGACTTCAACCGGCGACCGTACGGTCGGCCGGTGAGCGGCGCCCCGGATCGCAACCGGGGCGCGAGGAAGAACGCGAGCCCGGCCACGATAGAGCCCCCAAACATGACGAACAACAGCCCGAGGTCGTCGAACGTGAGGAAGTTCAACACGACCTCGGGCCGGGCCATATGGCTGAAGCCCAGCCCGAACCCGAAGACGAGTCCACCGAACAGCACGAGCGGGATGAACAGCGGATGACGGTCGGCCATCAGGGACTCACCCCCATCGCCGCGACGAGGTTCGCCGTCACGATGGCGACGATCAGGAAGGTGACCACCCCGACGAGCGACGTCCGCGAGACGGAGCCGACGCCGCAGATCCCGTGCCCGGAGGTACACCCCTTCCCGATCCGCGTCCCGATCCCGACGAGGACGCCGCCGAGGAAGAGCCGCCACGGCTGTACGTCGGTCAACCAGACGGTGACCCCGCCGACCTCGCGAAGCTCGCCGGTCGTGCCGGGCGTATAGAGGCCACTCTGCAGGAGGCCCGACTGGAAGGTCACGGCGTAGATCGCCGCGCCGCCGATGATGCCGAGGGTGAACACCACCCGCCAGTCACGCGAGGTGACGAACCGGGCCTGCTGGAACCGACTCCGGTCCGAGACGTACGAGAGCGTCGATTCGAGGAACGTGCTCGCGCCCGCATGGATGCCGGTGCCGAGGTAGATGATCGCGGTCGCCAGCCCGACGAGGACCCCACCGACCGCGTAGCGGGCGATCCCGTTGGGAAAGAACGCCTCGGCCGTACCGGCCCCGAGGAGTTCGGCGATCATGGTTCGCCCTCAACGTGGCGATCAGTCGCTGGTGAGCGCATTCTGACTGGCCGCACAGTTGTTCGGGCCGAGTTCGAGCGTGAACGCCTCGTCGTCATCGACGTCGTTCACGCCGAGGTTCGTCGCGATGATCTCCTCGTAGTTCGCCGGTCGTGGCGGCATGTCCGCGAGGACGGTCTCGACGAACGCCTCCTCGTCCATCGAGAGGGCGTCCATTCGCTCGCGGAGCTCGCCGATCGGAGCCGTGTAGGTGCCGTCGGCCGCCGGCTCCGCGGCGTCGCTGAAGTGGGCACCGCCGATGAGCACGTCCGGGTCCAAGCTGAGGACGCGAGTCTGTAACGATTCGTGTAACGTCCGCGCCGCATCGGGTGCCCCGTCATCGCCCTCCTCCAAGTCGGGACGGGCGACGCTTTCGATGAAGAGCCCGTCGCCGGTGGCGAGGAGGCTTCCATCGAGGAGGTACGAGGTCATCCCGGTCGTGTGCCCGGGGGTGAAGACGACCTCGATCGTCGCGTCGCCGACGGCGAACTCCTCGCCGTCCTCGGTGAGCGTCACCTCGTCGGTGTAGGTGACGCCGCGGTCGGCGGCGGCCGATGGCAACACGGCCTCGACGTCCTCGGCGGCCAGCTCCCGGAGCCCGGAGATGTGGTCCGCGTGGACGTGCGTGTCGAACGCGTATCGGAGCGCCACGCCGAGGTCATCGGCGTCGGCGAGATATCGGTCCGTGAACGCCCGAAGCGGGTCGATCACCGCGGCCTCGTCCCCGGAAACGAGGAGATAGCCGAGACAACCGCTGGAGGGGCGCTGGTACTGCAGGAGCGTCCCCGCGCCGTCGTAGCCGGTCACCTCGTGGGCCTCGTAGATGGAGGCCCAGCCGTTCATCCCCTCATCGAGGTGGTCGACGTCGTACCCACGGTCCGCGAGCGCGCCGGCGACGTATTCGCTCGCGCCGCCTTTCGCACACAAGACGGTGACGTGTTCGTCGGCCGGGATCTTCGCGAGCACGTCGTCGTCGATCTCCTCATCGAGGAACTCGAAGTAGGGCACGTTGATCGTGGTGACGTTCTCGCCGCCGATCCGCCACTCTTCGTAGTCGTTCGCCATGCGGCTATCGAGAATGACCACGTCCTCTCCGGCGTCGATGCGTGCTTTCAGACTCTCGGCGGTCACGGACTCGACGTCCGACTCCGGGGTCGGAAAGTCAAGTTCTTCGGGATTCATGTACGGTACCATACCGGACCAACGGACATAAAACTTCGGTTAGTATTTCCACTTTTACGCAATACTCTTTCCCAAGTCGCGCTCGAGGCTCCAGACCCAGACATACGCACACACCGCCCAAGACGTTTCTTATATTCTGGATATCGCCGCCGACGGATCCACCACCAGATTTATATTCTTTGTACTAGTATTGTGTGTCAGCCACAACAAAGGCTGGATCATCATGAGCACGGAAACTGCGGACGAGACGCTGGACGTGAAAGGACTGAACTGCCCGATGCCCGTCATCAAGACGAAAGGTGCCTTCGATGAACTCGCCAACGGCGAGACGATGGAGGTCGTCTCGACCGACTCGGGGAGCATGAGCGACATCGCGGGATGGGCCGAGTCGACGGACGGCGCGGAGCTCGTCGATCAGGTGGAGGCGACCGAGGACGGCACAGCCGTCTACAAACACTACGTTCGGAAGGCCGAGTAATGAGCACCGATACGCCAGCGTCCGAGGAGACGGACGTGGCCCCCCCGACGGCGGAGGACCTCGCCGAGCTTCGCGCCCGGATCGAAGAGCTCGAAGCCGACGTTGCGGCCGTGTCCGACGACGACACCCCCGACAAGATGGTCATCATCGCGACGAAGGGAACCCTCGATATGGCGTACCCGCCGCTTATTCTCGCGAGTACGGCCGCCGCCTTCGGCTACGAGGTGACCGTCTTCCACACCTTCTGGGGGCTCGAAATACTCCACGAGGAGAACTCGAAGGATCTGAAGCTGAGTTCCGTCGGCAACCCCAACATGCCGGTCCCCAACCTCATCGGCGCGCTCCCCGGCATGGACCGGATGACGACGCGAATGATGCGCTCGAAGATCGCCGACAACAACGTCGCCTCCGTCGAGGAGCTGATCCACACGGCCATCGAGAGCGGCGTCGACCTCCAGGCCTGTCAGATGACCATCGACCTGCTCGAATACGACGAGGACGACTTCTACGACGGCGTCACGACCGGCGTCGGTGCCGCCTCGGCGTTCCAGGAGATGGCCGAGGCCGACATCCAGCTCCTTATCTGAGCCTTCGGGCGTCGCGTGAGGCTCCCCGACCTCGACTACCACGCAGATATCGTCTTGTGAGCAGACATCCTCTCTGGCCGATCCGTACCAACCAGCGAGTACGTCCATCTTCGTTCAACTGGAAGGCTCAACGTGGGTTTGATCGGTGACGACGGGACTGATGCGTTCCGCCACATTCACAGCGCACGAAGGTGGACACGATATGACCTACTCTCGGGGAAGTCATTGGCCGAAAGAGTTCTCTATAGGTTCCACAGGGGACCGCTCAGTGCAGGTGGTTGGTTTCAGACGTGAGAGATGTTGTTTCGACTGTGTGCGTGTCGACGACGTCTCCCGACCGCGTCCATGACGTCGCCGGCCAAGTCACGAAAGATCTCGGCCGTCTCGGTCTCCCCGAAGACGATCGGCTCACCGGCCTCGCAGTGGTCGCCGATAGCCGGATCGAGCGGAATGCGACCCAGAAGCGGCACGTCAAACTCGTCGGCAAGGGCCGCTGCACCGGTCGTCGGAAACACCGCGTGGCCCTCGCCACAGTTTGGACAGACGAACGTGCTCATGTTCTCGACGAGGCCGAACACCTCGGCTTCGTACGGCTCGAACTGCGAGATCCCTTTCCGAACGTTGTCGAGCGCGACGTCCTGGGGCGTCGTGACCACGACCGAACCCAGCACGGGCATCTGCTGGAGCATCGTCAGCTGTGCGTCCCCGGTTCCGGGTGGCAGGTCGACCACGAGATACTCGACGCCGTCCCACGCGACGTCGTGCCAAAGGTCGCTCAACATCTGATCGACGACCGGGCCTCGCCAGGTGATCGGGTTCGAGTCGTCGACCATGAAGCCGACGCTCAGTACCTGAATGCCGCCGGCGTCGACCGGGAGGATGGTGTTTTCGCCGCCGGGTGGGACCATCTCGTCGGCGACGCCGAGCATTCGGGGGATGTTCGGGCCGAACACGTCGGCGTCGAACAGGCCGACGGACGCCCCACGATCGGCGATGCCGGCGGCCAGGTTCGTCGAGATCGTACTCTTGCCGACGCCGCCCTTTCCGGAGGAAACGGCGATCACGATCGGCCCCCCCGAGGCTGGCGTGTCGTCGTCGATCCGCACCGACAGCGCCGGTTCATAGCCAGCGGCGTCGACCGCCTCACGGATTCGCTCGACGAGTTCGGTTTCAGCCGGTGAGTGCGGCGCGCCAAGCGCGAGTTCGATCGTCGCGGTTTCACCCTCGACCGTGATCTCGCCGACCAGTCCCTGTGCGACGATATCGTCCGCGACCGCGGTTCCGTCGGTGAATGGATCGGGTGCTGGAATCGTTCGGAGCCGTTCGCGAAGGTCCTCAGTCATGGACGAGTGGATGGCTGGCAGGATGATAGTGGTGGTGTTTCCACACGACCGCTGAAAAAAACGGGCGTTGGCATCCTCCCCAAAATTGGATGCGCGATCGGCTGCCCTACTCGGACGAGGGTGGGTCGCCGTACGGTTCGGCCAACGGGAGATCGAACAGCGTGGCGATCCGTTCACACCGCTCGTCGGTGGACGCGGTCGATCGGCCGTCGAGTTCCTCACGGACGGCCATCCGAACGCGTTCGGTAACCACATCGGCCGCGATCGCTTCCGCCAACTCGCGGAGGACGGCCGCCTCCTCGTCCGTCATCGTCGAATGTGCGGCCCACGTCGCCTGCGCAGTTGCGACCTCGTGTGACACGATCTCATCAACGTACCGTTCGAGCGCAATACACAGTTGCCGGTCGCACGGCTCGGTGGTGGCCGATACGGGCGTCGTCTCCGTTGCTGATGAGCTTCGATCCATCTGTGTTGAGTGACCCGAAAGCGTGGGGGTGGAGGGTGGTTAAAACGGGGTAATCATGCCGAAGACGATCCCCATCATCGCCGTCGAGCCGATCATGAACACCGCCATTGCGGCCATGACGCCGAGACCGATCCCGGCGGTCCTGAAGTCCCGCGGCTCGCCGAACAGGAAGCCGGCGAGGACGGTGTAGACCGGCAACAGCAGGAGCCCGAGCAGGATCGGGATCCCGATAGTGGTTGTCATTAGTTTCTCACCTCCTCGGTCGACGCCGTGTCATCGAGCAGTCGGCCCATCGGCACGAGTTTCGTCGCTATCGAGAACAGGAGGATCGCGACCAGGATCGACCCGATCGTGATCACCCACTCGACGAGCGTCGGCACGTAGGTGCCCACCTCATATGGCAGCCCCGAGGAGTACATGAGCGGCTCGATGACGGTCAGTTGGCTCTTGACCCACACACCCCACAGCATGACTACGCTGACCACCGCCAGCCCGACGCCGCCGGCGAGCATCCGTTCGCGGAAGACCGCCAGGATGAGCATCGGGATCGCGACGGCCCCCATGGCGAGCCAGAAGTCGGTCGCGAAGTGACCGTACAACATCGCCTCACCGACCCGTGATTCGGCCAGCGGTGCCATCGGGAAGATGCTCGGGAGGAGGTTGTTGAACTGCACCACGAGGTAGACGAAGCCGAACAGGGTGAGCGCTTTCCCGAGTCCGACGAAGACCTCCTCGGGGAGGGCCTCCTCCATCCCGTAGAGGTACCGAAGCACCCCGGCCGTGATGGCGAGCACCGCGACGCCGCTCATCAGTCCGGCTGAAAGGAACGCGATCCCGGCGATGCCGCCGTACCAGCCCGCCTGTGCGCCGACCACGCCGAGGAGCCAGCCGGGCACCATCCCGCCGGTGAACGCGAGGATCAACAGCGCGAGGCCGAGCCAGCGCAGCATCGAATCGAGCTTTTCACGCTCTTCAGGCCGGAAGCCTAGGGTCAACAGTTCACCGAGAAGCGCCGTGTAGACCGGCAGCTTGTTCAGATCCATCTCGCTGAAGTCCCGCCGCAGCGAGAGGATCAGCATCGCCGAGGTCATCACCAACAGCGCGGTGACGAACGTCACGTCCCACGCCAGCGGCGAGTACTGGACGGTGACGAACCACGCGGTCAGGATGTTGAGCACCCGGTCGGGTCGCCCGAGATCGATGACGATCAGGTAGGCGGCCGACAATCCCGAGATGAGCGCCCAAAGCTCACCGATGCGCGCGATGATGTCGTAGCGCGTCAGCTCGTTGTACCGAATGTAGCCGACGGCGGCGAGCGCACCGACGGCCATTCCGGCGAACCATTCGAAGGTGCCGATGTAGATGCCCCACGTCACGCCCTCCTGGGTTCCCCAACTGGCGAGGTCGGTCACGGCCAGTCCGTGTTGCAGCTGGTGAACGATCGCTTCGAGCATGACCAGCGCGGCGATGCCGAGAACGACGACCAGCGCGAGGAATTTCACGCTGAGCGTCTTCAGGGGCGTTAATATGGTGTTGTTAGTGGTTGACATCAGTCATCATCCTCGTGGCTGCCGATCTCGATCTCGCGTCGTCCGTGTCGTTCGCGGACGAGGTCGAACTCGTTTTCGCCGGTCGGACCGTCGGTCTGGGTCGCCGTTCGCGACGGTTCGTTGCCGACGTAGACGATGTTCGGTTCGGTTCCTTTGTCCTCGAGCAGCCGGTAGGTCGGCTGGCCGCCGGTGTCGTTGGCCAGATGCTGCCGCGGGGCGCTCTCCTCGTCGTTCATATCCCCGAAGTGGATCGCATCGACCGGGCAGACGTCCTCACAGGCGGTCGTCCCTTGGAGCGACTCGTCGTCGCTGACCTGGCGGTGTGCACAGAACGTACACTTGCCCATCGTCCCCTGCGGGGCGCTGCCTGCGGCGGTGACGCCGTCGACGTCGCGGTCGGCCTCGAAGTCGCCCCCGCCGGGTTCGGCCCACTCCATGTAGTTGACGCCGTACGGACAGGAGACCTCACAGTACCGGCAGCCGGTACACTGGTCGTAGTCCGTCAGGACGATGCCGTCCTCCTCCCGCGTGTAGCGGGCGTTGGTCGGACAGGCCGTCTCACACGGGGCGTCCGAACAGTGCTGACAGGGACGGGTGAGGAACTCCTCGTTGTCGGTGTAGTCGTCCTCCTGGTAGCGGAGGACGGCCATCCACAGCGACTCCGCCGGGTTGCCGTTCTCCTCGTTACAGGCGTCCATACACTGCAGACAGGCGATACAGCGGTCGGTGTTGATCGCCATGCCCATCTGGACGTCCGACTCGGAGTCGCCGTCGCCGCTCTGGGCGGCGACCGTGCGCGTCGATTGCTGTGCCGCGCTCAACCCGAGCGTCCCGAGGCCGATCGCGCCGGCGGTTTTCAACATCGACCGGCGTGACCGTTTGCCGTTTCCGGTGCCGGGAACCCCGGGCAGCGGCGAGCCGTCCGCCTTCTGTGGCTCCGGCGCGGTGGGTCGATCGTCGACGCCGAACTCGTCGAGAACGTCCTCGTGGTATTTGGCCTGGTATTCGGCTTCGGTCATCTCGCCTCGGGCGACGCGCTGGGCGTCGCGGGCGAGCCCGACCCCGAGTTCGACGTCGAAGCCGGTACCGTCGACGACCTCGGTCGCCCACGCCTCCCAGGCCTCGCTGTCGATATCGTCTGGGGGATCTGATGCGTTCATATATACTATTCATCGCGCACCCCCCGTAGCAGATCCGCCGTATAATGCAGTTATTTATATACCCCCTGATGGATACGGCGCCGCGGAGATCGACTACCGAGATCGAGCGATCTCCGGTGTGAGCGCCGTGTATGTTTTCACCAGTTTATAAAAGACCGCACAGGATAGTGGGTCGAGAGCCTATTTTCGGGGGGCCATCGCTTCTTCGAGGTCGATCATCCGCTGGGCGAACGCCTCGGGGTCTTCGTCGTGGTACTCCCAGATATTGATCTCGTCGTTACGAATTTCGTCGACGCGAGGATGTTCACCGCTGACGAGCCACGTCCAGTCAGTCTGACCGGGGTACATCAGTGGGATGGTGTACGTTTCGATCTCGTCCCAGTCAGGTCGCCCGTCGACTTCCTCGGCGACGAGACCAGCATCCTCGTGGACAGGATCCTCGGGTTCGACGCCGAGGCCGAGTTTGTACGGATAGCCAACCCAGTGCCATCGCTGTGCACCGCCGCCGTGGACCGCCGGCGAGAAATCATACACTTCGCCCGGTTCGAACTCCGTTTCACCGAGGAAACCAACCGACAGGTCCCGCCACATCTCCATGGTCCACGTGCCGTTTTCGTACGTCGCATCGACCTGCCAGATTGCACCAGGGCCTTCGACCGCGTCCGGGCGGCTGTACCGACGTGGGATCACCGCACCCTCATAGACATCGGCTTCATCCTCGTCGAACGGAACCATGTTTTCGCCTTCGATCAGCGCGTGCGTGTCGGTTTGTGGAACGTTGCCCTCATAGATTTCATCGAGGTCAAGTGTTCCACCTTCGACGACATCCGGGTCAAACATGAACTCCGGGTTGCCGTCGACGATATCTTGGCTGTTTCGGATCCGCGTCGACGGTTCGTCCATGGCACCGTGTCGGTGATCCAGAATACAGTGGGTCGTTCCATACCCACCGGGGGCGCCACGGTGTGCTCGCAACATCGGCATATCGAGGAACTCGCCGTTTTCGAGCATCTCGTCGAGTTCTTCTTGATCTTTGACGTCGTCCCAGTCGTTCTCCCACCACTCGCCGTTTCGAGACTGGGGGATGTACTTTCGAACGTCGTCGTTTTCGAGAATGTCGCCGTGGTGTGGGTGATCTTCGACTTCTTCGCCCTCGACTGCACCGGGCAACGTCCGCGTCCCTTCGTGAATGGTTAGCCATCCACCGAAGTTTGCGAACCCTTCAACGCTCCCGTCGTCGATCATAAACGAAAGCCGATCTTCGGTGAAGCCGTTGAAGATATCACCGACTCCGTAGTCGGGATCGGCGACTCCAGGATTTGGATCGCCGTATCGAACCCATTCATCATCTTCGTAGACAAATAGGTCATGGAACCAACCGTTTGGCACGTCCCACTCCCACGTGAAATTGAAAAAGATCTGCTCGTCGTTGTACGCGATCTGGGTATCGAGCGGGATGACGAGATCCTTCATTACCCAGTCCGGCATCATCGTATCGATCGCGGTATAATCTGGGCGTTCGACTACATCATCGTCATCGTCATCATCATCCACGTCGTCGTCATCAGGTTCTTCGGGTTCTTCGGGTTCTCGCTGCTCCGGCTCCTCGAACAGCCCCAGACAGCCAGCAACCGCTACCGTCCCAGCGCCGGCGATCGCCCCGAGCAGTCGACGCCGATGCGTCTCGGAACTCCCCCGAGGCATCGTGAACTTCCCGTTCAGTTCCTCTTCTATCGCTGCCGCCTCCTCGTCGTCGAGTGGCGGCTCGCGTTTATCCTTGTTACTCATCCCGGTTGAGAGTATGACACCTAGGGGTATTTGAATATGTCTGGACTATACAGTTGTTTATACCGCCTTCGCGGCGGACCCGCCACGAGGCGAACGAGTATCTCCAGGAAAGAAGCGTCCGCTCCCGCCTCGGGTCCGTCCCGTGGTCGCCGTCTGTTATACTATTACGAAGCCGCCGGGGTCAAGTGACCCCTTCCGAATCCAACGTCGTCAATCGACGATCCCAGAGCACCAACAGGGCCGGAAGCACGACCAGCGTCGCCATCAGCGCGTAGCCCGTGACGACCGCCGTCACGAAGCCGAACCGCTGCAACGAGGGGATGATCGTCAGCATCAACAGCCCGAAGCCGGCCATCGTCGTCACTCCGCTGGCGAGGACCGCCCCGCCGGTTTCGACCAGGGTCAATCGGAGGGCGTTCCGACGACCGCCTGCCCGGCGTTCGGTCACGAACCGATCGGTGAGATGGACCGTATAGTCGGTTCCGAGCCCGATGGCGATGGCGACGATCAACGCGGTCTCGGCGTTGAACGGGATCGACAGCACCCACAGCGTGCCGATCAACCACGCAATGGCCAACAGCACGGGCAGCATCGCGACCAGCCCAAGGGACCACGACCGATGGCGGAGCCGGAACACGCCCACCAAGAGGGCCGTGATCACGCCGAGTGCGAGCAGAAACGTCGTGAGAACCGTCTCGAGGATCGCCCGCTGTTCGACCGCCTCGACGACCGGCTCGCCCGTCGCCGTCGCCTGCAGGTTCGGGTCGTCATCGATCACCGCCGCCGTCGAGCGGGCGTCCGTGTAGATCGCCTCGGCGTCGGCCGTTTCCTCGATCACGACCGTCAGCCGAAGCGCGTCGTACTCGCCGCCGTTGTCGCTCCCGGCGGTTCGGTGGATCGTGCCGCTGGCTGCGGCCTCGTCGGCGGCGTAGACGGCATCGAACAGTGCCGTCAAGTCCTGATCGTCATCGCCAGTACCCGTCACACCGCGCTCGGCGGCGAGCGTGGCGACCGTCTCGTTCCCCGCAGCTATCTGCTCGACGGTCGTCAGTGGGCTCTCGATGACCGGTCCGTCGGCCGCCGATGTCGCCGTCGTGGGCCGGTCCTCGGCGTGTGCGTGCGCCGCATTGAGCGTCCGATCGACGGACCCGGCGGTGACGTTGCCAGTTATCAGGATCTCGACGGTCCGATCCGACGGCGACTCGAAGGTGGATTCGACGAACAGCGTTTGCTCGCGGAGTCCCGCCGACGCCGGCTGCAGCGGCTCCGGCAGCGACGCCATCCAGCCGGCTTGTTCTTCAGGCAAAAAGTCCGTCCGATCGGTCGACGTCTCGACGGCGGTCGCACCCATCGCGCCGCCGGCCGCCACCAGAACGGCGAGCGCGACGACCAGCACCGGTCGACGGCTCCCGATCGAACCACAGGCGACGAGTAGCCGACGGACACCGTCGAGCGAGCCGACCGTCGATGGGGCGCCCGGACGGTCCGAGCGATCGACCAGTCCATCGAGTTCGATACGGAGGGCCGGAAGCAACAGCCCGAAGACGACGAACGCCGAGCCGATGCCGATCGCGGCGGCGACCCCGAACTCCCGCAAGAGGCCGATCGGGCTGGCGAGGCCGGCCAAAAACCCGGTTGCGGTCGTCAGCGTCGTCGCTCCGATGGCGACCACCACGCCAGCGACTCCGGCGGCCATCGCGGTTGCAACCGGCCACGCCGGCTGGCGTGTTCGATGCTCCCGATAGCGCATGACGACGTGCAGCGAGTAATCCACGCTCAGGCCGACCAGCAGGCACGGAACCGCGATCAGCAGCTGATTGAACGAGAGCCCCACCCAGCTCATCGCCCCGACCAGCCAGACGAAAACGAGTCCGATACCCACGGCCGCGAGCGCGACGTCGAGCGGATCCCGGTAGCTCAACGCCAGCAGCCCGACCACGACGAGCACGATCAGCGGCCCGACGACCAGGAAGCTCTCGCCGGTCGCACTCCCGCTCCGGTCAAGCACGAGCTGTTCTCCGAGGACGAACGATTCGACGCCGGACTGCTCGAATCGTTCGTCGGCGGTCGACTCGATGGCCTCTTGGGCTTCGAGCAGCTCCGCGTCAGTGGCCTCCTCGTCGTGGACGACGATGATGAGCTGTGCGTTCGCCTGCTGTCCGGCCTCGTACTCCCGTGGAACCAGCGCGGAGACCGGCGGCTGGTCGGGCGGCGACAGGTCGTCACTCCTGAGTGCGACGCCGAGTGCGGCGTCGATCTCCTCGTCGCTTCGACCCTCCAACGTCCGATACTTCCCCTCGATGTCGGTCTCACCGCCGAGGGCGATCCGTGGGTCCGACGCCAGCGCGACCGCATTTGCAAGGCCGACCGTGGGCTGATTCTCTGTGAGGGTCGCGTTAATCGTCGGATCGGCTCGAAGGTCCTGTTGAACTCTGAGCGTCTCCAACAACACGGGTTTCGAGACGGTATCGGTCGACTCCGAATGGATGACGACCTGTGACACCGGACGCGTGTCCCGATCGAATCGGTCGCTCGTCATTTCGAGGGCCTCGTGTTCCGGCGAACTCACGTCGAACGTCGCCACCTCGAAGCCGCCACCCGACCCGAACAGGAGACCACTGCCGACGGCGACCGTTGCAAGGAGCAACACGACAACCAACAGCCGGCTTCGACGCTCAAACAGGACGATTGCCCAGTTGGGTCGGCCGTCGGTCGATGGCGATGTCATGCTACGGTCGTTACGCGAGGAGCGGCCTCGACAATGAATATCCTCCCGAGCGGTATGTAAACGACGCGTTCAGTGGACACCCGCATCCGCTCGCTCACGAGTGACGTCACTGATGCAGCCATCTGGAGCGACGATTCCGATCTCGACGAACGGGATCCGGTCGAGACGTACTCGACAAGCGACGGTATCAACTCGTTCGACACGCGCTGACTCAATGGGCGATCGAATGTCTGAATGCCCACCAGGTTGACGTACACGAATTCCCGTGGACACCACTCGCCTCTCAACTCTCGACCGAACGCAAATACCTTGGGTTCGTCCGACGGGCGGTGTTCAGATAAGGATTGAAAGGTGAGGCGATGCGTTTTCAAAGTGATCTCTGCCCGAAAACGCCTAGCTCAGCGGCTGTTTGGATGAGATCAACGTAGATTTTGTGGAACGAGAAGCAACACCGCGGCTGTTGATGAAGCTCAGTCTTCGGCTTCATCCCTCCGAATTATGCTTTCGAATACTGCCTCTTCACTTGAAATGTTCGGTGTTGGTCGGGGTCGTCCAACCGTTCATAACTGGATTCATAAGGCAGATCGACAGCCGGAGGCTGGTCGAAGCCCGAATCACGTTGCTGTTGATGAAACGGTGATTCAGCGTGACGACGAACAATCCTGGCTGTACGCTGCTGTCGATCCCGACTCAAGCGATCTGTCACACACAAGTCTTGAACCGACGAGAAACAACATGATTGTCGATCAGTTCTTCACTGAACTTGCGCCAAACACGAGATCGAGGAGGCGAGTATATTGATCGACGGAGCGCACTCACTCCACAGAGGTTGCCGCAAGCACGACCTCGATTTCAGAGACGAATGTCACGGAAATCGAAACAGCAATGAACATGTCTTTCGTGAGGTAAAACGCAGAACACTCTAGTTCTCAAACTGTTTCAGCAACGCAGAACCAGAAACTGCCGAACAGTGGATCAGATCGTTCGCCTTCGCATGGAATCAGCTTAGCTGAACACTACCGTCACTGCTGAGGAAAGAGATTAATCCTATGCCATCATGTGTCATGACACATGTCGTTTGGACAACCTGAAGAAGCGCGCCATCCACTGACGCCACTGACCGAAAGCGAAGTCGAAGCAGCGTGGACGACCGTCGAGGAAGAGCGGTCTCTTTCCGACGACGCGAGGGCCATCGAAATTTCGCTGGCGGAACCGTCCGTGGAGGCGCTCTCGTCGTTCCATAGTGATGGGAGTCTGCCGGAACGACGGGCGAAAGTGGTCGCTCGGGATAAAAATCATCA
>NZ_FZNQ01000004.1 GCF_900188065.1 Halorubrum vacuolatum | reverse complement strand
AGTTCCGTGAAATTACGCTTGCCGCCGCCGTCTACAACGTCGAACAAGCCGTCAAACAATGAAACCCGACGCCTTCTGCGGATTCAATGAAGCCGTTATCATCCTACTATTCATCTCGTTCTTTTTCGGGATAATCATATATATTGTCACCCGTGTAGGAGAGTCAGTTCTGGTACGTAAAGGCCTGGTTGATGGTCATAAGGAAGTTTTTGAGTCAGTTGTGAATGATCCTGATCGTCTCAATGAGGTGGCTACCGATGTGTTCTATGAAAGAGTTAAAGACCGATACGAAGTTGAGAGAGAGTTCGTCGAAGACAACTTATTAGACTTCTACCGGATGATTGCAAGCACGGTTCTCCGATCTCGGCTTGGGTTGTCTCGGACATTGATGGGGATGTATATTTTTTGCCGAGGCCTTCTGCTGGTATTTCCAACCTTGTCAGTTATTTATATACTCTTTCCAACACAATATCCAGTACTACACTTATTGAGTCTCTGTACGCTTCTATTTGGAGTGTTTTTCATCGGATACACCACATTCAAGAGATATTACGTTCTTTATCTGATTACAGATTATGCGTCGATACAGTCAGACCCTTCTTGAGATATAACCCGATATGGACAACCGCTCCAATCTAACAATCGAAAATGAAAAAGAACTGAAGCTCGGCCTAACTAGCCAAAGTGACCACCGCTTTGGTAACAATCAACGCGAGGTTTTGCCTGCTTAGTGTAGAGCTGTTATCAGACTGCTGTGCTGGTTTCTCGTGCCACATTTGCGCGCTGTATCTTGCACGCCCGTGTTTTCATATCTGAATTGTCTCACTTCAAGCGATTAGTGATGTGCGCCCGAAATCGCTCAGGAGCGATGCACAACTCATCTTGTATCTCGCACGACGTGCAGAAACCACCACTAAGTGAATATTTCAATAAGGTCTCCCCCTATCGACTCTGGTGTAACTTGGTGGGCTTTCATCCCAACAGGCTCGGTAGTGTGAACCGCTGAATTGAGCGGGTGAATCTGTCGAGGCATTTGTTGGGTACCTAATAGGGTACCTATTCGATCTATGATGCGCTAGATGTTCGGGAACGAGTAGCAACATCATCGTTACACCGCGACCTCCGTCGCGGTTCCTTCATAATGAATGCAAGGCGGAAACCCGCGTCTTTAGGCGTCCCCAGAAATCTGTGATTTCTGGTGTGCGGACGAGACCGGAGGTCTCGTCAACGCGGGAGGAAGCCGACAACACTGACACAACCCACGTTCGATAACAGGCTGACTCCCCTACGCCAATCCGAATATATAGATACATAACACTACGTATGAAGTGCAGATGGTGGAAGACTCAAGCACTCGAACCGTCCCCGTCAAACTCAATATGGACGAGAGTGCCGCCGACCTCCTCCACCAGACAACCGACCACTTCCTCGACGCCGCCAACCACGTCGTAGACGTAGTGTGGGAATCAGACTGGAAAATCACCAGCAAGCAACAACTTCACGACCTCACGGCGTCAGAGACGTTCCTTCAGGAAAACAGCGATAGGGAAGTCAGGCCGATGGCACGGCCCGTGCGATTCGAGTGGGACGACCACGACTGGTCGGGGAAACCAGACCCTCACGAAAGTCCCAAAGAAGTGCGCACAGACCCGGAAGTTGCCTCCGTGGATCGGTAGCCGAACCCCCAACGGAGGAATCCTCGCGCTTTAGCGCGGGGAGGATGTCAATCGTGGGGGAAGTCACGGCTGCTCTGCCGCCGAATACCCCTCAAGACGTTGATCACGTCTTTGTGAGTTGGTTCCACGTGGGGACGGACGCTCACCGCCGCCCCCTCCCGGCGGAAAACTCCCCGGCGAGTCCGCGGAGATACTGAAGAAACACGAGTCCGAGGACGAAGCCGACCGCGGTCGCCGCGGCTATCTGTGTCAACGTCGGATCCCCCAACTGCAACATCAGCGGCGGCGACACCGTCACCAACAGGAGGAAGCCGATCTGGATCTTCCGGTTGCCGGCGTCGCGCTCCTCCCGATTCATCGGCTCTACCATCGAACGACCTCCGCGCCCAGCTCGGGATCCTCCGCGCTCATACCCTTATCCACGTCGCGAGCGACAAAGAACCTCGTGAACCGTCCGTCGGCCGCGGTGGACGGACGCGCTCATCGAGCGTATCTCGATCTATATAAATTGATCGACCGTTCACGGTATCGAGCGACCCTCATCGGCGTGAACGGTCGTACCGGTTTAAGATGGCCGGCGTCGGACGTACGTCTTGCCCCTACCCGCCGATCGGGACGGACCCGACCCAATTCCGATCGTTCCCCCTCCGCCCCGCGGGCGCGTTTCCGCGGCGTTTTTGACCGGACACACACAAGCCGTGGGTAATGGACGACACACTCCGCGAGCGCGTCGAGGCCGCCGGCGAGCGGGCCGCGCTCTTTAACGCAGTAAAACACGGCAGCGACCCGAACGTCGGTGCCATCATGGGACCGCTGATGGGCGAAAATCCCGACTTTCGTCCGCACGGTGACGCGATCCCGGGAATCCTCGGCCCGGTCGTCGCCGAGGTCGCCGGGATGGACGAATCCGAACGGCGCGAGCGACTCGCCGATATCGCCCCCGACCTGCTTGAGGAACTCGAGGCCGAAGAGGAGGCGGACGACCGGGTGCTGCCCGACCTCCCGAACGCCGAGGAGGGCGAGGTCGTCATGCGCGCCGCGCCGAACCCGAACGGCCCGTGGCATCTCGGCCACGCCCGGATGCCCGCGGTGATCGGGACCTACAAGGAGCGCTACGACGGCGAGTTCATCTGCCGCTTCGACGACACCGACCCGGAGACGAAACGGCCAGACCTCGACGCCTACGACGCCATCCTCGATGCCATCGCATTCCTCGGCTTCGAGCCCGACCGCGTCCTCCGGGCCTCCGATCGGCTGGAGACCTACTACGACCACGCCCGTGAACTGATCGACCTCGGCGGCGCCTACACCTGTGATCTCTCCGGCGAGCGGTTCTCCGAGTTAAAAAACGCCGGCGAGCCGTCGCCGAACCGCGACAAGGATCCGGAGACGGTTCGTGAGGAGTTCGAGGCGATGGTCGCAGGCGAGTACGGCGCGGGCGAGATGGTCCTCCGCGTGAAAACCGACATCGAACACCCGAATCCCGCGCTCCGCGACTGGGTCGCCTTCCGGATGGTGGATACGCCGCATCCACGTCCCGAAGCCGAGTCGTATCGCTGCTGGCCGATGCTCGATTTCCAGTCCGGGATCGACGATCACCTCACCGGCGTCACACACATCATCCGCGGCATCGACCTGCAGGACTCCGCGAAACGCCAGCGGTTCGTCTACGACTACTTCGACTGGGAGTACCCCGAGGTGCTCCACTGGGGCCACGTCCAGCTCGACGAGTACGACGTGAAACTCTCCACGTCGACGATCAAGGCGCTCATCGACGACGGCGAGCTGGACGGCTGGGATGATCCGCGCGCGCCGACGTTGGCCTCCGTGGAACGCCGCGGAATTCGTGGTGAAGCGATCGTCGAGTCGATGACCGAACTCGGCATGTCCACCTCCGACGTCGACCTCGCGATGTCGTCCATCTACGCGAACAACCGCGATCTCATCGACGACGACGCGAATCGCTACTTCCTCGTTCGTGACCGTCCGGATGACCCTGCCGTCGTCCGCGATATAGTCGGCGGGCCGGAGACCGGACAACCGCCGCTGCATCCCGACCACGAAGAGCGTGGCACTCGGACGATTCCCGCCGGTCGCGTGCGACTGGAAAGTTCCGATCTGCCCGCCAGCGGCGGCCAGGTCTGGTTAAAGGGGTTCGGCTGCGTGCGACACATCAGGGACGCCTTCGAGTACGTCGGCGACGACATCTCGATGGTCCGTGAGGGCGACGTCCCGGTCGTCCACTGGGCACCCGCCGAGGAGGGACTGGAGACACTGATGCGTACCGTTGAGGGCGACGTTCGCGGCTACGCGGAGCCCGACGTTGCCGACGCCGACGTCGACGACGTCGTGCAGTTCGAGCGCGTCGGATTCGTTCGGATCGACTCCTTCGATCCCGAACCCAGCGACACCGATGCCGGGCCGACCGGCGAGGAGGACCTCGTCGCCTACTACGCACACCCCTGACCCGGCTCTGTTGAAATTCTGCAGAGCTGATAGACACTCCGCGCTGCATACAGGGCGCGTATTTTTCATGAGGTATCCAGTTCGGGGGCCAATGAGGCTTTAATATCCTGACGCCGCACCGAACGGTATGGATGAACTGCAACAGGACATTGCTGCGCTGTTGCAGACGGATACCGAGGAGTTCGAGCATCGCGTCGCAGCGGAAGTAAAGACGCTCAAAGCCGAACTCGAGATCGGAACGTTCGACAATACACAGGCACTCATCGGTCTCGAATACGAATTTTATGCGGTCGACGACGCGTCCGGCGCACTCCGGCGAGTTCCACGGTCGCTGTTGGAACTCATTCGATTCGAGAAGGAACTCGGGTTGCACAATGCGGAGTTCACGTCCAGCCCGCAACCGTTGGGCCCCCACGGACTGGCCGCGATCGAACACGAGCTACAATCCGCAGTCCAGACTGCGGCTGCCGCCACTGCCCGTGTCGAGCCGATCAAACTCGTGAGCGACGGCTTCTGGGTTATCCCCCCCACGGGCGAAACCGCCGAGGAGTACTTCTCCGACACGACCAGTGTAAACGGGTTCAGCCTGGCAAGGAATCTGAGCGACTCGCCCAGATACCACGCGATGGAGCAGTCACGAACCTACCAGCCCGACTGTCGACTCGACGTGCCGAACGTCACAGCCCAGTATCAAACGACCGTGCCGGCCACACTGACATCGAGTATTCAGCCCCACTATCAGATGCCTATCGCCGCGGAGCTGCCGACGTACTTCCGGTATGCGATCCGGATCGCCGGACCACTGGTCGCGCTGGCGGCCAACTCGCCGCTGTTTCCGCCGAGTCTCTACGACGAGGATGCCACCGTTGAGGACGTGCTCGACCGGGGGTACCTCGAGAACCGCGTGTTCGTCTACGAGTCGATGATGAACGATTCGGACAGGGCAGCGAAAGTTCGCTTCCCGCGGGACGTCGAGACGATAGCCGAGGCGGTCGACCGGGTGGCTCGGGATCCGTCCATCGTGCCGGCCCGTCGTGAGGTCGGATCTCGGTTCGATGATACGTTTCGCCACCTTCGGCACAAGCACGGCAGTTACTGGCGCTGGGTCCGCCCGGTTTTCGAGGGATCCACGCGGGCTGCTGCCAACGCCCGCCTCGAGTTTCGCCCGTTGCCGGCCCAACCGACGTTGCGGGACTCTCTCTCACTGCTCGCCGCAGTCGGGGGACTGATGGAAGGCCTCGTCGAAACCGATCATCCCGTCATCTCCCTATCTTGGGAGCAGGCCCGTGAGAACTTCTACGCCGCTGCGCGGGACGGGCTTGAAGCTGATATGCAGTGGATCACCGCAGATGGCGAGGAAACGAGAGCTATCGGGGAACTGTACACCGACCTGTTCGACCACGCCCAGCGTGGGCTGGAAGGGCGGTGGTTCGACGCTGATACTGCCGCGGCGTATCTGTACCCGTTGCGCCGTCGAGCCGATCGACGGATAACACCAGCGAGTTGGAAGCGTGAACGACTCCGCCGGCACGGTGATCAGGGGTACAGTCTCCAAGAGGCTGTTGTCGCCGCACAGCGCGACTATCTCGGGGTACAGGATGGAACGCTTACTGAGGGCACCTTTGCCGAGTGGCCGGGCGTGTGAACTGGAGGCTGCCGGGTAGGCAAATCGGAATGGTGCCCGTTCCGCTAAGACGGTCATCAGCTGCTGAGACTCGTCCTCGTATCGCCGAGGAACAACGCACGCAGTCGGTAGCTGAGCTCGTCGATGATCAACACGGCGAGGAAGACGATCGCCAAGAGCACGATCACCCTATCGTACTGTAAGAAGTCGAGATAGCCCATGATGTAGTAGCCGATGCCGCCCGCGCCGACGATGCCGATCGCGGCGGCATGCCGCACGTTGTACTCGAACATGAACATCGACTGGCTGATCAACGAGTTGATCGCCTGTGGCAACACGACGAATCGGAGCACCTGCAGCCGCGTCGCTCCCAGCGCGGAGACGGCTTCGATGGGTGCCGAATCGAGCCCCTCGAAGGCCTCGTATTCGAGTTTCCCGACGAAGCCGATCGTATAGAGCGTGATGGCGAAGACGCCCGCGGCGGGACCCGTGCCGATGAGGATGACGAAGATGACGGCCCACAGGATGCTTGGGAGGACCCGAAGAACCGCAAGCAACCATCGGGCCGGAAGGGTGAGATACCACGGGAAGAGGTTTCGGCTCGCCACCAGACTCACCGGCAGGCTCAACACCACGCCGAACAGGGTCCCGACGTAGGCGATATACAGCGTTTCGAGCAGGCCTCGCAACCCGACCTCGAGCACGCTCATCTCCGGTGGGATCGCCGCCCCATAGAGGAAGCTCAATCCCTCCGCGCCGCCCGAGAAGTCGGTTCCATGGAGCTCCAACACCCAGATGCTCCAGATCGCCAACAGGAGAGCGAGCCCGAAGATCAGAGGCCTTCCGAACGTGCCGAGAGTGGCACGTATCGTCGCGGCGGTAGCATGGTGTTCGCTTTCACTCATGGATCTGTCCTGTCGCCGGCCAGTGTGCTGTCCGGCGTGGGTGTCCCCGCCGGCGTCATCCGCTCCTCGATGCCTCCGGACCCCAGCCTGAGGACGGCATCCGCGATCTCCCTCGCGATCTCGAGGTTGTGTTCGACGATGACCACGGCCATATCAGTCTCCCGTTGGAGTGCGGCGAGACAGTCGACGATCGACCGCGCGGTCTCATCATCGAGCTCCGAGAGCATCTCGTCGGCAAGCAACACGCGGGGCTCCTGAACGAACGCACGGGCGATAGCGACCCGGCGCCGTTGACCTCCCGACAACTCTTTCACCCGGGTCCGTTCGTAGCCGCCGAGACCGACCTGCTCGATCGCTTCACACGCGTCGATTTTGGCGTCCCCCGAAAATCGGCCGAGCAGGCTGTCCATCCATCCGAGATCAGAGAGTCGGCCGTGAAGCACGTTCATGAGCACCGTTTCGTGGCCCACGAGGCCCAGGCTTTGGGGAACGTATCCCATCGTACCGGGCGGCGGGGTTTCCGGCAGCTCGGTGTCGAGAACCGCGGCGTCGCCCTCAAGCGGCGTTAGCGCACCTGCGAGCGTCTTCAAAAGCGTCGTCTTCCCACACCCGCTTCGGCCGACGAGCGCCAGCGTGGAGCCGCTCTCGACGGTAAACGACAGATCCGTCAGAATCGGCTCCCCGTCGTAGCCGACAGCGAGGTCCTGACAGCGGATGGGAGGTTCGGTTCGACTCATCCCTCTTCGGTCAGGTGGTCTTCGATGCCGGGCAGGTTCGAGATCAGTTCGCCGTACGGACCGAGATGCTCCTCAGAGGTCGCCGCTTGGAGTTCGTAGACATCGAAGATATCATCCAAGATCTCCTGTCCCTCCGGATCGTCGTTGAGCGCGAGGAACGCCTCCTCCAGCAACTCCCGCTCCGATTCGCTCGTCTCCGTGCTTGCGAGTACCGGATGGCTCGGCACCTCGGTGAACTCCTCGACGATCACGTATTCGTCGAGGTCGAGACACCACTCCTCGACGTCGTCGCCGCCACAGTACTCCTCGGGCGTGGTGGCCCGGCCGAACGCGATATCGGCCTGTTCCTCCGAAAGCGCTTGGAGCGCTCCGATGTATCCGCCACCGACGACCGGGTTGCCGAAGTACTCCTCAACGGCCCCCCGGATCGCCGTCACGTCATCGTCGTCCTCGAACGATACCAGCCCCTCGTCGGCGAGATAGGCGGTCGGAATCAGCATGCCTGCACCCGTCAGATCCCCGGTGTGGGCGCTGTCGACGCCCTCGGCGTCGCGGATCGTTTCGATTCCGGTGTCGGATCGGGTGTATCCCGCGGCGATATAAAAGGGACGCCCGTCCTCGTCGGCTTCGACCGCGATCGTCTCGAACTCATACTCGTTCCACCCGACCCAAGAGGGGCCGCCGCTTAAATAGGAGGCGTCCGCCTGTCCCGACGCAAGCGCGCCGATGGCCGCGCTCGAATCGGAGACGGTGTCGATCCCCGTCGAGACGTCGGTTTCGGACTCGATCCACTCCGCAAGCGGCTCCCAGTCCCGCTCGACGTCAGCCGGGTCGTCCTGTGCTTCGATCGCGAAGACAAACTCCTCGTCACCGCTGTTACCCCCAATACAGCCGGCCAGTCCCACCGTGGTGGCTCCAGCGATCGTCGCGAGTACGCTTCGGCGGGAGGAGGAGTCGGTATCCATCCCACACGTCGTGTCCATTGAAGTAGTTTAGACTAGTCTAATAAATAAATTTGGTGTTATCCATATCCGCTGTTCAGCAATATTGACGTCTCTCTCCGGCGATTTGAGTGCCGCTCCGGCACGCAAGAATGAAAAAGGAGTCTCTGGCTAGCCGCTTAACACTCCGACCAGCCGCACGACTCGCACGTCTTACAGCCCTCCGAGTAGTAGAGGCTCATCCCGCCACAGTCGGGGCATTCAGGCGATTCGCCGGCCGCGATAAGCGCGTCGGTCATGTCGTCGCCCCCGGCATCCGCCGCGACCGCGCCGCCATCGGTCTGGCTCGCGTCCGCCGCGTCAGCCGTCTCTGCGTCCGCCGCCCCCGCAACGTCGCCCTCGACGTCATCGAGACTCTGCTGTTGGGGGATCCCCTTGTCGATCTCGTCGTCGAGGTAGCGCCGAAGCGCGGTGCCGATCGCGTCCGGGATCGACTGGATCTGCTCGCCCTTATCCCAGGCGACCTTGGGACTGCGGGTGCCCTGCAGCTCGTCGACGATCTCCTCGGGGTCGACACCCGAGCGGAGCGCCGTCGAGATAACCTTCGCGAGCGCCTCCGTGAAGGAGTTGGTGTAACCACCCGAGTGGCCGATGTTCGCGAACAGCTCGAACGGCCGGCCGTCCTCGTCCTCGTTGACCGTCACGTAGAGCTTTCCGTAGCCGGTCTCGACGCGCTGGGTGACACCCGAGAGCGAATCGGGTCGCGGGCGCGTCTCCGTGTACTCGAACGTGGGCTCGTCGCTCGCTTCCAACAGCCCCTCGATCTCCGCATCGAGGGCCTCGCGAACCTCCTCGTTCCCGAGGAACGATTCCAGCCCGCCGAAGACCTCCTCGATACCCTCGATGATCGTCTCCAACGCCTCCGACTCGTCGGCGAACTCCGTGTTCTTCGCGCGGGTGGTGAGCACCTGCTTCGAGCGGGTGCCGTCGCGGTAGACGGTGACGCCCTTCCCGCCGTGGTCGTAGATGTACCGATAGACCTCGTCCATGTCCTCGATCGACGCGGAGTTCGGGAAATTACACGTCTTCGAGATGGCCGAGTCGACGCCCTGCTGACAGGCACACTGGACCGCCGCGTGCTCCTTGCCGGTCAGGTCGCCGGTGACGACGAAGAGCTCGCCGATCGCGTTCGGTACCGTCGACAGTCCCTCGACACCGTCGAACTCGTTGTTCGCCATCTGCTCTTGCGCTTCCCGTTTCACCTCATCGACGTCGATGTCGTTCGCCTCCAGCGTGCGGAGGAAGTAGTCGTCGAACTCGACGAGCATCTCGTCGCCCTGCACGTCGTCGGAGACGTTCTTGTAGTACGCGACGTTGTAGATGGGCTCACAGCCGCCGGTCGTGTTGCCGACCATCGACGTCGTCCCCGTGGGCGCGATCGTGGTCGTGTTGTGGTTGCGGATCGGGAAGCCGTCCTCCCAGTCGTCGGCGTCGAGCCCGGTGTGGTGTTCGAACCACTCGCGATACTCGACGGGGTCGGCATATTTCGAGTCCGCCCAGTCGTTGAAGACGCCGCGCTCTTCCGCGAGCTCGTGGGAGGTCCACTTCGACTCGTGGTTGATGTGGGTCATCAGCTGACGGGCGATCTCGTTGCCCTCTTCGGAGCCGTAGCGAACGCCGAGCTGGATATACAGCTGGGCGAGCCCCATGATCCCGAGCCCGATCTTCCGCATGTCACGGACCTTCTCCTCGATCTTCTCGACCGGGAAGTCCGACATCGTGACGACGTTCTCCAAAAAGCGCGTCCCGTAATCGATGCGCGCATCGAGCGTCTCGAAGTCGATCGCCTCCTGGAGGAACGCGTCGACGGCCGCCTCCTGGGAGTCGTACTCGTCGGCGTGTTCGGCCGACCAGACGCGCCAGTCGGGGGCGTCGAGGTCCGCGACCGTCGAGAGGTTGATGTGCCCGAGGTTGCAGGCCTCATATTCTTCCAACGGCTGTTCCCCGCAATTATGGACTACAAGGCCGTTAGCGACGAATGAGTGGGTTTCCGGCTCAGTCAGATCATATACGGTTTCGTACCCGTCCGGCGTGACAGCTTCGACTGTCGCGGTGAACGGTTCGTTCTGGGGACTGTACGTGTACGAGTCGAGGTTCTCTCGAAGCTGTTCGGCTTTGTCTTCTCGGAGGAACCCGACTTCCTCAGCGAACCGCTGCTGGTTGTCTTTGGTTATGACTAGTTCGTGTTGAGCCTTCGTCTCGTACTCTTTCGTTCCTCCCTTACCATCCGGTAGTTCTCGTGTCCGTGCGGGACGGCGGTTCTCGTAGATGCGACTCGCGACGCCGAAATTGAGTAGGAGTCGCTGTGTCTGCTTGAGCAGACCGAGTTCCGAACTTGCGAGTCTGATGCTTCGTCCGTTTTTGCTGCTTCCCTGCACGCTCCCGTCGGCGGTGAATAATGTTTGAAGGAACGCGCGTGCCATCTCCTCGCTCCCCCGTAGCACTGCCTCTGGAACCTGGTGTTTCTGATCGACTAACCCGGCCTCCTCGGCATACTCATACAGCCGAGTCGAGCGAATTCGCTGCTCAATAGCCTGCGCACCTCGGTAGCTCTCACCCCGGGAAATGTCGCTGACACCAACCTCATAGTCCGCGTTGCCAATAGGTTCGCGAATGATTTCGTTGACGTCTTCGGCAAGGCTCTCGGCGATGGTCGCATCCTCATCGTAGAAGTTGAGGACGGCACGCTCCTCTCCGTTCTTGAGGTGGCCATCACCAACGAGCCAGCCGAGGACACGACCCTCAGCGGCCGTTCCGTGCTGTCCAAACGAACCCTTTCGGTTCTGAATGTGGACCGTGTCGCCAGCGTCGAGATCCCCAGCCTCAATCCAGCCGTCGTCGGTCATGACGCGATGGTCGGCCGTGAGACGGAGTTCGTATCCCTCCTCTGTCGTCAACTTATAAACGTCTTTTTCGCCAGTCTTGTAAACGCTACTCGCTTCCTTGAGTGTCTCCTCGCTGAGACGACCGTCGACGACGACGTCACGAGCAACACCCTGCTCATACAGTTCCTCGGCCTCGATGAGACCGTTCTCTGTACTTATCAGCGTGTCTCCGGTCACACACGGATTCGTCGCGAGGATCCGGTGGTCCGGATGCTTCTCGACGTCGAACGAATGTTGCTTGTTCACCCGTTCGAGATAGATGACGCCGGGTTCGCCGTTCTCGTGTGCGCCGTCGATGATGTGCTCCCAGAGCTCGGCGGCCGGGACCGAAAGGACCTCGCCGACCTCGACGTGGTGGCCGAGGTCGAACATCTCGTAGATCTCCTTCGTCTCCGGGGTCGCGATGTGTGGCTCCTCCGTGCGCGGGTTGGTGAAGACGAACTCCTCGTCGGCATACAGCGCCTCCATGAAGTCGTCGGTGACGCCGACGCTGATGTTGAAATTCGAGAGATGCCCCTCGACGGCGTTTCGGAGGTGTTCGGGGACGCGCCCCTCGTCGTCGATCAGTTCGCGGGCCTCCTCCAACGCGTCCGCGAAGGAAGTGTGCGTGAAGTCGTCGGGGTCGTTCAGTCGCAGCGAGTGCGCGAGCGAGACGTCCTTGTTCTTCGCGTGGATGAACTGAATGACGTCCGGGTGCGAGACGCGCATGACGCCCATCTGTGCGCCGCGGCGCGCGCCGCCCTGTGCGATCGTCTCACACATCTGGTCGAACGTCCGCATGAACGTGATCGGCCCGGAGGCGATCCCACCCGTGGAGCCGACGGCGTCGCCGTACGGCCGAAGCTGCCAGAACGCATAGCCCATCCCGCCGCCGCTGTTGTGCGAGACGATCCCGTCGGTGACGTACTCGTGGGTGTCCGCGACGGTGATGTCGTAGACGGTCGTGGGTTCGGATTCGACCACGGACTCGACCTTGACGGTGTACTCCTCGCCGACACGGTATGCGTCCCGCGCGGAGACTGAGTCGATGTTCGAAAGCCCGACCTCGCGACGCTCGTCGATGAATCCAACGTCGCGGAGGAACGCCTTCCGTCCCTCGCCGGTCGTCGGAATGAGACCGTAGTACGGATGGGCATCCTCGTCGCGGATGACCGACTTCTTGACCGGATAGCCGAGTCCCATCATCAGCGTCGCGACGTCGTCGATCGCATCCTCGGAGGAGCTGTACAGCTTCGGGTACGTGTCATCGAGCAGCGTCCCGTCCGCCGTGAAGTAGCCGCGCAGGAAGGCTTCGACGACCTCCGCGGGTGCGCGCTTGATCGCGTCCGGTACCCGAGCCGATCGGGCTCCGTCGGGCTTGCAGTCGAAGTTCGCTTTCCACCAGCGTTTGATCTCGTGGCTGTTGATCCCTATCTCGTAGCAGCCATCAGTAAACGAACTCGACGTTTTCGTCCCGAACAGCCGACGGGCGAGCTGATCGATGTACTCGGCGACGCTCTCCCGCCCGACGTGGAATCGAACGCCGTCCTGATGCCATGACCCGTCACCGACCCAGAGGCCGACCAGTTCCGCGAGCTCCTCGTCCAGTCGCTCCGGTTGGTGGACCGATTTGACCGGCGTTCCGTTCGGCACGAGCTGTTCACGGGCACGGAACTGCCCGACGGTCGTCTGGTGGACGCCCAGTTCGGCGGCGATCTCCGCGTCGGTGTGTCCATCCCGGTACAGTTCGTGTGCCGTCGACTCGTCGAACGAGGTGGGGCCGGGGGTGCGTCCACCCTCCCCGTTCGGCGGGAGTTCCAGTTCGGTGCTCCGGCGACGCTGAACCGTGGATTTTCCGCAGTCAAGCTGCTCTGCGATCTCGTAATCGCTGTATCCTTGTCGATACAGCTCAAGAATCTCCGCGTTCTCGACGGTTCTGTTTTCGCTCCACTGGCCACCGCTCGCTACCGACATCAGTTCCGGGCGCTCCCGATCCAGTTCTCGAAGCCAGCCCAGCGCGTAGTGGATCTCTTGACCGGCACGGATCTCATCGAGGCGGGTCCAGTCGCCGTCGACCATGAGCCGGTGGTTCGGCGTCCCACGGACGCTCAGCCCGTTCGTCAGCGTGACGGTAAGGGTTTCGGCGTCCTCGTAGACGTGTGTCTCCTCGACCGGTTTGTACTGGAATCCCGAGTCGGTTCGCTGTGCGATGCGATCGCCGACCTCCACGTCGGCAACGCTGACGATCCCGTCCTCCTCGAGGGTGACCGTCGACTCCTCGGTGAGACACTGGAACACCTCGGCGGCCTCCTTTGCGGTCTGATGGATGTCCGTAATGTCGTCGCCCGGTGAGTCGACGAAACACGCTGAGAGCTGCTGGAGTTCGTCGCCGGCGTTCATGAGCGTCGGCGAGTTCGGCATGAACGAGAGCGACTCCATTCCCTCCTGGAACGTCTCGGCGACCTCCTCGACGTGTGCACGGATCTCGGCGGGAAGTTCGGGGACGACGGTCTCGTAGGCGAACTTGTTGACGTTGTAGACCGAAAGCGTCGTCTCCGCGTCGTCATCGACGGTCGTACCCGCACCGAAGACCTCGGCGGCGAGTTCGTCGCGGCGCGGGTGGTCGGGCTTCAACTGGTCCGGGGTGACCGTGATCTCGATATCCCGACGCTCCGCCTCGAAGACGGCGTCAGCGAGCGCGACGTTGCGCGCGACGCGAACGAAGATCTCCTCGGGTGTCTCGGTGAGTTCCCCGTCGGCGTCCTTTCGGAAGTATCGGGCAGGGAGGATGTTGTGGTAGGCGTTGCCCGTGAGTCGCTCTTTGAGCGTCTCGCCCGTGGTTCGTTTGATCGGCAGTTCCAATTCGTCAGCGGAGAGACCGTCGCTGCTCATTCGACGGCCACCCCGCTCCGGCGGCGTTCGGATCGGTTCATGGATGCTGGTAGTGTACTGGCGAAGTGGACCCTTGTAGATTGCGTTCCCGGCCCATATCAGGCGTGTATCTATTCGATCCCGTACAGGTCTGTGGATCGGTCACTACGGCCGTTCGGCCGAATCGTTTGTATGCAAGGGAACGCGTCTTCATAAGCATAGCTAGACCGGAGTGAAAGTGATCATACTCGCCGAAAACCGATAGGCTACGGCCGCCTCCCACTGGAACCGATGGGGGGTTTTCTTGTGTCCGTGCCGAGCACTACCGGTGAGCGACCCGTCCAGAATCGATCCGTCGTCGTGGATCACCGGCGGTTGGGGACGAGGTATGTTCTATTATTCAAACATGTTTGCGTCCAACCGAAGCCTCCCACAGGCTTATGCCGCCGCTCGTCGTTCGATTGGGCATGTCGCTCACCCATTCACCCCTCGGCCTCCCGTCCGTTTTCGGCGCGCCGGACGCGATGCAGGCGGGGCTCGGCGGGGACCCGATCGCACAGCTGTTGATCGCGCTCGTCGCCATCGCGCTCGTCATCGTCATCGGGAAGTTCGTCCTCTCGCTCGCGTGGCGGCTGGTGACCATCGGCGTCGTCGTCGTCGCGATCATCTACGGGCTCTCGGCGGTCGGCGTCTTTTGATCGGGTCCCGGGATCGCCACGCTCCCGAAGGCTCTCATCGATGGCGACCGTACCCCCGGTATGCGCTCCGAGGCGGAGGTCCGCGAGCAGTACGAGTTCCTGATCGACCAGCTCGAAGACGAGGAGATGCGACACCGCGGCGTCGAGGAGCTGTTCACCCACTACAAACGAGCCCTCGGCTGGGTACTTGAGGAAGAACACATGTGAGCGGGTCCGGCGGCTACTTGTTCATGCCGCCGAAGACGGCCTGGGCGTCGGCCGGCACGTCGAAGTCGTGGTACCGCTCGCCCTTCTCCTTTGAGAGGATGTTTAACGCAGCGGCCGCGCCGTCGCCGGCCGAGATAACCGCCTGCCACTCCTCGGCGCGAACCATCGCGCCGGTCGCGTAGGCGTTCTCGACGCTCGTCTCCATCGTGACGCCGACATCGACGAGGTCGCCGTCGAACGCACAGCCGAGCGACTCGGCCAGGTCCCGCTTCGCGCCCGTCGCGAGCACGACGTAGTCGGCGGCGTGTTCGCCGTCCTCCGTCGAGACGACGAATCCACCCTCGTCGCCCTCGGCGACGTCGGTCACCGAGGCCTCGTGCCGCTCCACGCCGAAGCTATCGACCTGCTCGCGGGCGGTCTTCATAAACGCCGAGCCGTCCACCGAGCCGATCCCCAAGTAATTGAACAGATGGGCTCTACATGACCTTGAACATTGAATAAGTAGAACCAACTACGGGGCTATCATGGGAAACGATCCACAGGCAGAGTATGATCGGACCGTCCGAAGAATAGTAAAAGAATATCTGATAAATGAGACACTATCTCGAAAAGAGCTAGAAGCAATTGAAGAATATATATTAGCCAAAAATCCCGATATCGTTAGCATATCCGATCATGAAGGGGGTACATTGAAGAAGCAGACTCTAGCAACGTATGGAGATCATATCAGGATATGTGCTCGGCGATTGGAACCCGAATTAACCGAATGCACCACTAAGGAGATTAACGAATTTATGGATTCTCAACTAGAGAATCTGTCTAAATCTACGGTTCAACTGTATCAATGTGCCCTGATTAGCTTCTATCGATATCACGATATTGATTCAGTTGACCCCGATAAGATAGTGATAATAAAATACCAAACTACCAAAGTTGATGAAAATGATGTATTCACAAGAGAGGATATCAGGCAAATGCGGAACGTTATTCAGAACGATAGAGATAGAGCTATCTTTGAATTATTATTGAATACGGGCCAAAGGATACGGGCCATACAGTCACTACGGATTAAGGACATTAAACCAAAAGAGGGGGTTTTCTATTTGAATACTGAAGCAGAGGGGCTGAAGGGGGCTGATAAACAATCTCGAAAGCGTCCGTTGCTAGGTGCCCGGAAAGCCTGCTTAGATTGGTTGCAAAAACACCCGACAAAACAGGATCCTGAATCTGCCTTTATAACGCACTTACCTTCTCAAGAAACAAGATATGGAGATATATTCGGAAAACCTCTATCAGGTGCCCATATCAATCGAAGGCTGAAAAGAATAGGTAAAGATGCGGGAATACGAAAACCCACAAATGCACACAATTTTAGACATACATTTGTGACTATCGCAAAGAGAGACTATGATTTAGACGATGCTACAATTAAATTCATAATTGGTCATTCACCGGATAGTACCGTTATGGAAACGACTTATTCGCACCTATCTGCCGATGATCATATCTCTAAAGCTGAAGTAGCCGCCGGTATCAAAGAGAAAGCTAGTTCGGAGACACTAACCCCCGACATTTGCCCTACCTGTTATGAGAACTTGGATCCAAGTGACAAAGCCTGCTCTAATTGTGGGGAGATATTCGCTCTCGATGCTCAAGAGACACAGAGAAGGGTTCAATCTGATATCTACGAATCTGCTAAACAAACAACGACACAGAAAGACCAATCAGCCTTAGACCAATTGAAGAATCTAATCGAAGAAAACCCGGAGCTTCTAGAAGAACTAACAGACTAATAGGCTAATATGTTTCTTGGGTCGTTGTTAGAATCGATTTGAGAAGGCTCTGCTTCATTTGTGGTCAATTCTGTGGGTTCGTTAGTGCTATCGGACCTATCCTCTTCAATCAGAGAGAGAAGGCTATCAGCATAACCTGATACAGGGAGATCGCTTTCAGCTAGGATAATCAAATCCTCTCGGCTTTCTTGGAGCGATTGGATCGTATCTTGAGACAAATCAGCCATACTGCTATTCGTCCGATTATGATAGTCTTAAAGATTGGGTGCGCACCCTAAAAATGGGGGCTGAATAAACGAAAAACCCCCGGATGAATCAATGACATGGGGTCATGTATGAAAACCCCAAGTGATATTACTGAAATCAGTAATTGACTGAAAGATTTGAAGCAGAGGTATGCCAAGGATCTTCAGTTTGAGCTTATTTTTTTGCCCGATTACCGGACAAAAGGACGAATAGTTACGCCCTAAGTTTACATTCGTTACCAAAGTTTAAATATCTTTCGGTTGGATGTGAAGAAATAGGGATTATGACTAGGTGATTTGCTTAATCAGATATGGATAGGGGATTAAAGAAAATCTCGCTTACCTGAAGAACACATGAAATTCAGTCCTAAATAAGCAGAACATAGCTCTCATACCCATGATACGGCAGATTTAGATCTCCTGATTACAAGTTTATGACCGGTAACTGATGGTATTCATTAGCCTGATTTTAGGTTTAGAAGACCTGTGTACGTGCTATTCTAACATCTAATATACAATTTTTTATACGTCATATCACCGGTTTTTAAGTATATTCTTCAGCATATAGCAGGTATAATGAACGCTATTGAGTTAATAATTGACGCATTATCTAGAATCTCTCCAAATTTCCGAGAGGCTACAAGAGAGCGGAATAAAATAAAAAGTGAATATCGGAATATTCTGAGAGATATTGAAACAGATAATGAGTTCAGAACATTGCACGGATATAAAAAAGAATACCTAGGGAACGACTTAGAAGATATGCATCGGAGAATTGAAAAGAAAATAATACAATCAGCAGATAAAAATGGTAAATTAAAGTCATTTGATAAAACATACAGGCACATAAGCGGAGAATCCTATAATGACTTTGAAAGGCACTATGGAGTAGAAGTGGCTCAAGAAGACAAAGAAGACCTCATAGAAGACATTAATTTGTTCATTGCTAAAATCGAGAGAAAAAACACGTGGAGCAGAAGAAAAGAGGGAGCCTTTTGGGGAACTATATTTGTAGCTATACTATTGTTTGTATACGTGCTGTTTTAGTTGGTTTTCTTCTTCAAGATACATTCTAAGAGCTTCGGTCAAAACCTGTCTTTCGTCCTTATGAGAGTGATAGAGGTAATCTTCATATGCTTCGATTAAATCCGGATCCGAGATAGTACCCCGAACGATTTTATTATTCTTCATCATTTTCCTCTAAAATATCATCTAACTTTTGATTAACTTCTTTGCACTTTTCAGTAAGTAGCTGTAATCTAATCTGTAAATATATGTCTTCAGCCATAGTCAGTAATCCATAATGCTAGGTTCTTGAGTCTCACAAACTATACAGTAGTGTTCTCCAATCTCTCGATCATACATCGGGGTAGAATCGCATTTCAAACAAGAATATACGGGTTCAGTTAAGCTACTCAAGTTTTCCACCCTTTCCACGGTGATAGAGTCATGTAGCTGATTACGGGCGATTCTCTGCCATTGATTAGCAACTTTTGGCTTTTCATTGCCTTGTTGAACGCAAGACAGCGTCGGGGTGGGGTAGATTATTCACACCTTCACGCTGTCAGAACCCTGTTCTCGGATTCAGAAGTTGCAGTAGCTGTCGCTAGCAGTGTTCATCAAAGGGTCAGAACTATGGTATCTTGTTTCGTTGTGTCACTGACGACGGCGATGCCTCTCCCGGATACGTCCGGAGAAAGGGAGCAGGCGGCGAGCCCTTAACTCGCCGCCTGCGTGAGGTTATGCACGATGCACTTCCGCGTGAGCTCCCGGAACTGGCCGTGCCAAGTCCGGGAGCGTAGTTTCTCGCCGTCGTCTTCCTTCAACTGCGAGAAGCCCGTTTCACTCATCCACCGCTGGTTGTAGTCCTCGTTCATCCGGGCGTTGTGAGCCTTCTGAAGCGGTGTCTGCTCTCTGTGTTTGATCAACGGTCGTGTCGAATTGGAGTGACACTCCTCGCGGAGCTCACCCCACGAGTAGTTCGCATCAGCGGACAGGACCCGCAGGTCTTCCGCGTTCCGGCGGAAGACCTGCATCCCGATATGGCCGTCCCACGCCTTCTGCGTGGTGATATGAACGTCTTTGATCGCTAGTGAGTTCACGTCGATCAAGATCGTCGTCTTCATCGACTGGAACGAGTAGTTCGCGCGGCCGCGGTAGTGGTAGCTGGTCTGATCGCGTTGGAAGCCACTGGCGTCGATTGCGGCTTCACCGCTCCAGCCCGCCTGCTCCGCCGAAGCGCGGAGCAGGCGACGGAGTTCACGCATCTGGTACTCTTTCTCCCACCGGCAGAGGGTCGTATGGTCTGGCGAGGCTTTGAGATTCAGTTCCTCACGGATGGCGAGAGAGTCGTTAAACCACGCTTCGGTCTCGCGGAAGCTTTTGTCGAGTTCAGCGTGCATGAGAATCAAGGCGATCTGAACCCACTCGGCGAACCCGCTGTCGCCATCCGGCGCAGCGGGTTCGTCTGGGTTGTCAGCGTGCTGTTTGCCAAGGTGCTTACACTTCTTCACCAGCGGTCGTTTCGACCTCATACCGCAAGACAGCGTCCAATTCAGCCGTCAATTTCACGAAATCACCCGCAGACCGACTGCACAGCCCGCTGATCGGACCCGCAACAAGGCACTTTTCATCCTCAGTTATATCCGGTGTGTGGTGTGATAGATCTATCTTAATCGCTCCTAGTTGGAACCCTTCAGGTGCTTTCTCTGCTAATTCTCTGTTAATCGTTCTCATACTAATCATGGGAAAACCCCCTTATAAATGGAACCCCTGCCTTCATGCGATTTCACCCGATTTTCTCACATTAACAAAGGAAAGAAGAAGAATTATATTATAGATCATATTTCACCCTCATATTTTTCAATAACATTGTATAATCGTTCTAGATAGCCTTCGGTTATTCTCTGATTTATAATCTTGTTACCATCCTTTTCGATCATATTCTCTGCTTCAAGAACTTTCAGAATCCGATATACAGAATCCTTCTCAACACTAGCATACTCGATTAATTCATTAGTAGTCATTTCTTCTTTAATCCATATACCGAAAGCAACATCATATTTTTTGAAAAATGACACACCCTCACAATACACCCAATCTACTGAAGTAGCATTTTCAAGAAGGAATTTTCTATGATCCTCATATTTTTCATAGTATGATTCAAATGGAGCCAAATCCATGAACAATCGAACAAACTTTTCATTATTCCCGAAGAAGAATCCAATATAATTCGCTAATTTACATTCGGCTCTACCTTGTTTATTTGAACCAGAAACATCCTCAAAATTCCCATGATAGAGCTTATCAAATAATTCTTGCCCCTCCCAATCTCCTTTTTTCATGTAATCCATCCGATTTTTGAATGTGTGCCTAACACTTGGGACATTTTCATTAAATTCTTTTTCAATATTGAATCTAGGACTTGGAGAAGGCACATTACCGCTTATTTCTTCGTTATAATTGGGTTCAGTATCTTCTTCTTTTTCTTCTTGGTGTAGTAGATCTCCAATCAGTCTTACTGCTTCGATGTCTAGACTTGGAGCTTCGGGATTGATTGAATCTAGGATATATCGGTCGGATCCAACCCCATTACAGGGTTTTGTATCCTTACAATCTCGATGGTGTATCTCGCTTGGGGGTAGTGGTGTTTCTCCACTAGTGATTAATTCAAGATCTGCATCAGGGCCTTCTCTAAAGTCGGTGTGTTCCGTATCATATGAATGTAACAGCTGATACGCTTCCCTATCTTCAATCCGAACAATCCGGTTTAATCCACCGTGGGGGCTTCTATGTGTGATTACAGTATGGCTATCGATTACTGATTTCAAATCAGCAGGTAAGATCCCCGCTTCTTCGATGTCGAATAGCACATACGTATTACCATTAAACCACTTACCAAGAATCAACCCGACATTACCGCCGGATTGTAAGTGTCTCTTGGCTTCTTCTTGAGTAATCAGGTTTCTTTTTCGGTTCCAACCTTTCTTAACAGGGTATTTCTTACCTGCTTCAAGTGGAACATAGATATTAGAATCTTCTAGATAACTACTTATTCGATCAAAAACATCGTTATTTTCGTTACTAACACCGACAGCCTTATTAACTTCAGTCTCGAATTGTAAATTGGATATAGTCATAGTCCATCTCCCCCGTGCGCCAACACGGGTTTATTTTTCAAGATTTAGAGATAAATCTTTAACTCCCTCGCGGGATGGGGGCTTGCAAATTGAGATTCGTTTAGTTTTTGCTTGATAAAGTTTAGTATCTACACACTTATATATTTGTCCATAAGTCAGAGTAATATAATTACAGATAGTTATACACTAGCAATTTTTAATTACTCTAGTTTATCTTATTATTACTATGAGTTATTAGGTTAGACTAGTGGTGTATTTGCGATCATAGCCACATATATCACAATCTAGAAGTATCCCATACTCAATTTTAGCAGAACCCCTGAATCGAGAGATCGGCTTAGTAGAAGCCTCTTCCCCGCATTTGGGACAATTAAGAGAGTTAGATTCTATCATTATAGGATTTCTAATCTATCTTCAATATCTGCTGAAATAAAATCACCATTAGAAAGTTCGGTAATATCGACTAAATCAGGGTATTCTTCTGCTTTGTTAAGTAGCTCTTGTTTTAGTTGGCTATCTCGGGTTGTAACAGTAGCCTTCTTACCGTCTTTTTCTACATGGGTCTTATCTGCTTCTCCATTTGGCTTCAATTCCGCCAGAGAAGTAGCCCATGCAGAATTCGATCTATGGGTCCAAGCCGCTTCCATTTCTTCAATAACTTCTTCATCGAGATCGGGGGTTGATTCTTCTTCATTAGCCTCTGCTTCTTCGGTTTCAAGGCCTTCAATTTCTCTAATTTCTGCTTCTAGTTCTTCTTCTAGTTCTGCGTAAGAAGTATCCTCAATCTCATTTTGAAGCTTCAGGTATTCTTCTCCGGTCATTTCTCCAATTGGCTTCGATAAATGATCGGGAAGAAGGACATCCCCGTATTCCTCTTTCAGCTTTTCAATTCTTTCCTCCTTCTCTTTTTCACGGGCCTCATCGACCATATCCTCAAAATCGGATCTTGCTTCTTGCCACATTGAATCGAGAGATTTTTCCTCTTTTTCGGGGGTAGCTCCAAGTTCTTCTTGAGCAAATTCTTCCCATACCCCCCCACGCCGAGAGAATACTTCTTGAGCCTCTTGTAGCTCTGCTACAGTTTCGGAATTAGGATCCGGCTTAGTACCCACAATCTCAAAGGCTTCTTGTTTAGATAGCTCTGCTACTTCTCTCCCCCCGTGGGTTTGTCCCCCGGCGACTTTCCAACCCTTTTCTTTGTATTCTTCTAGCTCTGCTACGGATACGCTCTTATTAATGGCTGGGCCGAACGAATCCCAATATATTTGTACTTTCTTAGACATAATAAATCACTCTCCGATGTATTTTCTAGAAACGTCCTGCTTTTCAAAAATCTCTGATTCAATTAGCTCATTATAGGATCTAAATCCTTTCTCTGCTTTGAGGATTCTTAATCCCCGCCTAGTCTCCGGCTTGACCGAAACCGCAGTAAACTTATTTTCACTCATCTTCGATTAAGAATTATATCCCTAACTATTTAAACCTTTTCATTTTTAATGAGAAAACTGAACGAATGTCGGGTATATACCTTTAGAAAAATAATTTTGTGATTTTCAATCCGATTTTGCAAATGCTGTTTAGAAATATTGTTCTCATAAATTCACCCTGTTACTCTCTAAGAAATATTCGCACCTTTTTGCTCGTAATTAAACTGTAAATCAAGTAGGAATATTCTAATCTGTCTCTCTAATTTATATCTCTGTGGCTCTGTTGACTCGATGGAAACGCTGCTACTCCATGCGAGCGTGAAACAAGATATGGGGCGCAAGAGACCGACGGATTTCACGTGCCACAGAGCACGTTCTGTTGACTGGTCCGTGTGCGAAAGAAGTCGAGTCATGGGCGTCACAGCCCGGATGCCGCGCGGCGCGGCATCCGGGAAAGCCCGAATAGGTGAATCTCTGCTTCACGCACTGGCGTCCCGGGTGAACAAACCATGTACCTCGGAATTGATGTCCACAAACGGTACGCACAGGTGGCAGTAATGGACGAAGCTGGGAAGATCGTCGAAGAGGTTCGCGTCGAAAACGCGAACCTCGACGAGCTCGCCCAGCGGTACGCCGGCGCACAAGCCGTGCTTGAGGCGACCTCCAACTACTACCACATCCACGATACGCTGTCCGAATACTTGGATGTGACCGTCGCCCATCCGAAGAAGATCAATCAAATCGCAGATACCGACAAGAAAACCGACCGCGTTGACGCCAAAGAACTCGCGCGGATGCTCCGGTTAAATTCGGTGCCTGAAAGCTACGTTCCCTCCGAGGAGGTCAGGGAAGCCCGCGCACTCGTGCGCGGGCGACAGACATTGGTCGAAAACCGCACCAAATACGCCAACAAAGTCCACGGATTACTCTCCGATCACGGAATTACCGAGGACGTGAAACCGCTGAGCGTGGAGGGACGAGAGTTCCTGCGGGAACTCTCGATCCCGATGCCGTGGGATGCGTTGCTTGATTCGTACCTCGAGTTGATCGAGTCGCTCACCGAGGAGATCCAGAAGCTGGAGGAGACGATTGAAGAGCGCGCTGGGTCTCTGAAGGAGACCCAGCTGCTGATGAGCATTCCCGGCGTGAGTTACTTTACGGCGCTAACGATCTACGCGGAGGTTGGCGACATCAGTCGGTTTAATCGGGATAAGGAAGTCGTCAGTTACGTCGGTTTGAACCCGGTGATCCGCGAGTCTGGCGACTCGCGGATCGAGGGAAGCATATCGAAACGTGGATCAGGCCGTGTTAGATGGCTGCTCGTCCAAGCTGCGAATACAGCCGTTCACACCTGTAATGACGAGTATCTGAGCCGATTTTATGATCGGCTCGCAAGTCGGAAAAACTCACAGAAAGCAATCGTGGCAACCGCTCGGAAGATGCTGGTATCGATTTACCACATGCTTGATCGGGGAGAGGTCTACGATCCACCGGGGGTGAGTGCGTAGAGGAGGGAGCTGAGGGCCGCCGGCTTGGCGGCCCTCAGTGGCCGGCCGAGGCCAGCGTGAGCCACAGCTATCGCGAGACAGCGACCGCACCGCAGGACACGTTCCGACCGCCTGCCGGCTGTGTCAGCGCAGATCCTCAGACGGCGTAATCATTTTATCGTCAGCCGTGGTTTGTTCGGCCAGCAGCGTTTCCATAGGTGAAATCCCCAATCGGTGATAAGTTTCGGGCGTCGTGCAAGATACAGAGGATATGCCGGTCATCATATCCGATTGTCTTCTTTCAGTAAGTGTTATTATTTAATCTGTTCCCGCCACTGCATATAGCATGAGTGATCCTGAGTACAAAATCCCGAACGATGATATCGTGTCGCCTACTGACATTCATCCAGGAGCAGATCTGACAAAGGCTAACCTGTCGGAGGCGTACCTCTATAATGCCGACCTGTCGGAGGCAAATCTTAACCAGGGCGACCTATCGGGGGCATACCTCAGTGATGTCAACTTGTCGGGTGCGGAGCTACTACATGCCGACCTGCCGGGAGCAAACCTCCGGAGTGCGGACCTGCCAGGAGCAAACCTCCGGAGTGCCGACCTGTCAGGTGCGGATCTACGGAATGTCAACCTGTCAGGTGCGGATCTACGGAATGTCAACCTGTCAGGTGCGGATCTACGCAGTGCCGACCTGTCGGGCGCGGACCTCTTTCATGCCAATCTGTCGGGCGCGGATCTCTTTCATGCCAATCTCTCGGACGCGGACCCAGTTGGTGCCAACTTATCGGAAGCGAATCTACACAAGGGGGACCTGTCGAGTGCAGACCTATTTGATGCTGACCTGTCGGGCGCGGAACCTGTTGGGGCCGATCTATCGGAGACGAATCTCTGCAAAGCCGACCTATCTGACGCAAATCTTTCTTATGCCGACCTTTTAAGATCAAACCTCTCCAGTGCCGACCTATCGGGGGCGAACCTCAAACATGCCGACCTGTCGGGGGCGAATCTCAAACATGCCGACCTCTCAGCAGCAGTCCTCACCGAAGTCACGCTCACCGGTGTGGCACTTTCTCGCCAAACTGAGATCGATCCTCCGCGTGATACAATTGAGGAGTCTCAAGATAACGACATCTCGGAGCAGAGAATAGAAGACCTGATTGCCCGAGCGAATAGTGAACTTCAAGCGGCGTACAGTACAAATGGCCTGCTTTCCAGAGGACGAAAGGCCCGAGCCCGATTACGGCGGGCTCGACGGAAAGAAATCTATGCTGATGAAGGATGGCGGAGTCGGAGTTGGCTACTATCGCGATTATCAAGTATATTCACCGGATATGGAATTAACCTCAGACCAGTCATCGGCTGGATGCTGGCACTGTACTTCTTGTCTGCTGGTGTCTATTGGTATGCGGGCGAAATGGCGTGGGATCGGAGCCTGTACTATAGTATTGTGACATTCACGACGGCTCCCCCAGAGACTCCTCCTAATTATATAACGAGCATCGTGGCGGGAATTGAAACGTTCGCCGGGACAGCAGCCATCATTTTCCTCGGCTATGTCCTCGGTTCACGTGAGCGGATTTGAGAGCATGGATGTTCAAGCGTCAGTTTGGTACTGTATGGAGTTCCATGATCGTGGCACATTCGCGCGTTGTTTTTAGCACGCAGTTCGTATCAGCTCTGAAGGATATTAACAGAGTCCGCTGGGATATTTCATCAACTAAACCGTGGATCAGTTACCAATTCATATACTCCGGTATCAAACACATTCTCGATATGATCGTGTTCGGATAGGCGTTTCATTCGTTGATTAATATACTGTCGAGAAACCTCAGTACCTCTATCCTCCAGGATCTTCTTTATCAGGGTAGGAGTTGCTCTCCCATCTGTTAGCACGTTAAGGATTTTTTCATCAAGCTCGTTCAATTCATCTTCTGTTAAAGTCATTACACTCTGATTCCTACTCAACGATTACAATACCATCGGCTCTGATGGAATGAAAGCCTGCTAAGTCCCCAGCGTGCGTGAAGAGGTACTGGGGTGGTCAAAGGCCGATGATTCAACAGCGTCTCCGAACGCGTGGCTCTGATTGGCCTACCTGCCAAGGACGCACTATCATGGGAGGCCGCCCGGATGCCGCCAGCATCCGGGCGGCGAGCCCGAATAGGTGTGGCTCCCTTCACGCACAAACCGCTCCACAGGAACCATGTACTACCTCGGAATCGACCTTCATAAAGATGAGTCGCACGTCGCTGTTTTGGACGACGATGCCGAGGTTGTCGAAGAGATTCGCGTCGCAAACGCGAATCTCGACGAAGTCGCCGAAGAATACGCTGGAGCCAAAGCGGCGCTCGAAGCAACCAGCAACTACTACACGATCTACGACACCCTCGACGAACACCTCGACGTGGTTGTCGCAGATCCCACTCAAACCAAGGCAATCGGTTATGCTGAGGTGAAAAACGACCGGCTCGACGCGAAGTTGCTCGCGCAACTTCGCCGAGCTGGCATGATCGCTGAGAGTTACGTTCCGTCCGAAGAGCTCCGGGAGCGCCGCGCACTTGTGCGCGGCCGGAAGCGATTGGTCGAAAAGCGCACCGACTTCAAAAACGAAGTCCATGCCTTACTCGACAAACACGGGATCACCTACGACTGGGATCCGTTCAGCGTGAACGGGCGCGAAATCCTCGCCAGCGAGGATTTCTCGCTCGGTATCGTCGGCGATCAGTTGATGGAGTCGTTCCTCTCGATCATCGACGAGTTAACCGCTCAGATCGAGGAACTCGAAACGCTGATCGAAGAAACCGCTGCGTCTCTTGAGGAGACGCAGCTGTTGATGACGATTCCCGGCGTGAGTTTCTACTCGTCGTTGCTGATTACCTCGGAGATCGGTGAGATCGACCGATTTGACGAGGCAAAGCAGGTGGTGAGTTACGCAGGTTTGGATCCGGTCGTCCGCGAGTCAGGTGACTCGCGGACAGAAGGCTCTATCTCGAAGCGCGGAAGTGGAGACTTACGCTGGATCCTCGTTCAGTGTGTTCAAACGGCGGTTCACCGGTGTAACGATCCGTATCTTGGACGGTTCTACGCACGGTTGAAACGGCGGAAGAACCATCAGATAGCGATCGTCGCAACAGCGCGAAAACTGCTGGTGTCGATCTTCCACATGCTCGACCGAAAGGAGGTGTACGATCCACCGGAGGTGAGTGCCTGAGGGCCGCCGGCTCGGCGGCCCTCATCGGCCGGTCGCAGCGGGTGTGAGCCACAGCTTACGCGTTCACGTTCTGACCGCCTGCCGGCTGGTTCCTGAGCTATCACCTTGCCTGCTTGTGGTTTCTCTCTCGTGACCAAGCTCGGCATCGATCCCGGCGAAAAATATAGTATCGCAGGCGTGGTTTGTTGCGCTAGCAGGCTTTCATAGGTGTTGAAATCCTTAGTGAGTTACAGTTTCAGTCGGTGGTTTGAGTAGATGCAGACCCTCCCAAAGTCTCGGTTGCTCCGATTTGTCGAGGAAGCATTTCAGTTAGCGCAACGTGCCGTAGCTCGATACTCCTCGAAGTTCTCGAAGCAACGCTATACACTTCATCAACACATCGTTCTCCTCTGTCTCAAAGTTCGGAAGAATACGACCTATCGTACACTCCTCGACGAACTCATTGAAATGCCCCGTATTCGGAACGCGATCAACCTCACCGAACTTCCCGCCCCATCAACGCTGTGTAAAGCGTTTGATAGACTCGATATGGCCGTCTGGCGAGTGCTTCTCAATCTCTCTGCTTCACTGCTCCCGACCAACGGTGTTATCGGAATCGACGCCTCGGGCTTCGACCGCAGTCACGCCTCAAAACACTACACGAAACGAGCCGAACTCACGATTCAGCAGCTCAAAGTGACACTACTGGTCGATACAAAGATGAACGCAATCCTCGATCTACACGTGACGACGACACGAAAACACGATAGCCAGATTGCTCCGTCGTTGATCAAGCGCAACCCCGAGACCATTAACATCCTGCTCGGTGACAAAGGGTACGACGACCAGAAAATCAGGCGACTTGCCCGGCAACACGAAGTTCGTCCACTGATCAAACATCGTGAGTTCACACCGCTTCACAAGGCATGGAATGCACGCTTAGATACTGATCTCTACGGCCAACGGAGTCAATCAGAGACCGTCAACTCAACGCTCAAGCGGAAGTACGGTGCGTTCGTTCGCTCACGTCGCTGGTGGAAACAGTTCCGTGAGCTTACCATCGCCTGCGTCATTCACAATCTCGACCGATCACTCTGAGCGGTCAACACAGGGAGCAGATCTAGCGGTAACACTCCGAGGAACAAATACTTACCAATATGAAATTACTTTCAGAGCATGAGTTCATCTCAAGGAGAAATTAAGCAGGACAGGAGCGTTACTGACAAAATGAAAATCACAGCTCTTGGGCTTGCGTACCTGTTGGTGGGTGTTGGCTTCTTTGTCAGTCTTGCAACGGATTCAATACAGTTGTTCACCGCAGTTGCTGTTGGGATTCTTGGTTTGATTATCGTCTCGCTGGTTATTATTATCGGGCGCGAAGGGCTGGTAACTGCCGAGAACAAGGTTATTAGTGTGTTCGTTCTGTTAGCGATGGGATTGCTATTTGCTCTCTACGAGTTTACTACTCTCTCATCAGAGATTGTCTTTGGTATCGTCTTCATACTCGGAGTTATTGTCCCTCACTTACTCTTACAGTACACCAACTACGGAACAACAGAGTAATCGATTCTAATACTCCATTCACTTTTCTACCTACCGTCTGTCTCATTCTACATAGTGACTGAAGAATAGGATTTCAACAGGGCCATCTCTGTCTCTCCCGATTCTTAGTTTTCCTTCTCCGATCTCACTTCTTTGCTGATCCTGTCTCTGATTCTCTTTTCACTCTGTCTCACAATCAATTCTAAACAGCCTGTAGCTCTGTCTCTCTGTCTTTGTCTCTCTATACGCTCAATTACTCATACAGTCACCCTGTATCTTCTATACTCTAATAAAGTAGCAGTATTGAGGATAGGATCCGATATATGACTCATACCCCTTGTGAGATAGAAAAAGCAGAGAGCTTCATAATATGCAGATAATCTACTCTCAAATCGAATTGATTGATTGAACCCCTTTGCTTCGGGTGCAACCCCCTTTCTGATTTTGACTCAGGATTGTGGGGGACTATCACCCAAATAGACTTTTCACAAACAACACAAAGCCTGTAATTTGTCTTTGTATCATATTGAGTATGGTTCTGTATGCTATTGCAGGCTATTTTTAGAGAATTTAAGCAGTAAATTAAGCTAAATCCCTATGCCTTCTAGCGATTTTAGGGTATAGTCCTACAACCCCGGATAACAATCCATATGCTGAATTGTGGTCTACTTATGCAACGTTAACTACTGCTAATATGGGCTTTGTGCATCCACGTCCCGTCCGCATCGAAGACGACGGTGTCGAGGCCGTTCTTCCGTGCGAAAAGCGCCGCGCTCAATCCGGCCGGTCCGCCCCCAACGACGATCACGTCGGTATCGGTTTCGGTCATCGTTCATCCGTTCGCTCGCAAGCCGTATATATACGGATGGGACATGGGTGTTACCGGTCGTGTTGGTGTCCCTCCCGCATCGATAACGGTGGCGGCGCTCAGTCGGTCCTGACGACGTCCGCTGTCAGCGTCCCGATGCCGTCGACCTCGGCTCGGACCCTGTCGCCGTCCTCGATGACGCCGGCACCTGGGGTCCCCGTCGAGATCACGTCACCGGGTTCGAGCGTCATCACGGACGAGTGGAACGCGACGAGTTCGGGCGGCGAAAACAGCATGTGCTCCAGCGTGTTCTCGGCGATGACCTCGTCGTTCACCACGGTTCTGACGGTCACGTCATCGAGCCGCGCGGGATCCGCTGGACACGAGACCCACGGACCGACGACGAGGAAGCTGTCGTAGCTCTTCGCGCGGGTGAGAAATCGGGGATTACGCTGGAGGACGTCCTCGGCGGTCATATCGATTATCGGGACGAAGCCAGCGACGACGTCGGCGAAGTCCGCCTCCGTGACGTCCTTGCAGGTCCGGCCGATCACGACGCCCAACTCGGCCTCCGCGGTCACCCGGGCGGACTCCTCCACCGGGGGCAGCCGGATCGGCCCGCCCGGCGCGGTCAGCGTCGTATGCGGCTTCATAAAGCTCGCCGGCTCCTCGGGACGCTCCTCGTCGAGGTCGCCGGCGTGGTCGGCGTAGTTGAGCCCGATCCCCCACAGCTTGCCCGGGTCGAACGGCGTCTCGAACCGGAGGTGCTCGGCCGGCGTCCGCGACGCCGGCAACTCCTCGACCGGGGGGAGTCCGTGGCCGCCCTCGACGAGCGCGCCGAGCGCGTCGTTCGTCCCCCGGTAGCCGGTCGCCGACAGCGGAGCAAATCCGCCCTCGTCGCCGACGAGCGGCCGTCCCTCGACGGTCCGCGCCAGCCGGTGTGTCTCCCCGGACATCACTCCTCGCGGTCGGTCCAGAAGTCGAACCCGCGGCCCGGCGCGAAGACGTCGAGGCCGACGGCGCGCTCGTCGGTCGCGTTCTCGACGCGGTGGGCCTCCCAGCTCTCCAGATGGACCGAGTCGTACTCGCCGAGCACGACGGTCTCCTCCTCGGTGTGCACGGTCAACTCGCCCTCAAGACAGACACAGACCTGCTCGTTCTCGTGGTCGTGCATCGGCGAGGAGTGGCCGGCGGGCTTCTCGAACCATTCGAAGGTGAACTTCTCGCTGCCGGCGAGGGCGGCGCGGCCCCATCCCTCCTCGGGTTCGTACGTCTCGGCGTCGTCGAACGGAACGTGCTCCATGCGCGACGGATCCGCGGGCCGATAAAAAGGGGTTGGGATACCGGCGGTTCACCGCGGTGGATCGATCGGACCCAGCTACAGGTTCGCGTTGCCGGCGCCGCCATCGATGACGATCGACTGGCCGGTGATGAAGCCGGATTTCGGCGAGGAGAGGAACGCGACGGTGTTTCCGAGTTCGATCGGGTCGCCGACGCGGTCGAGCGGGTTGTTCGCCCAATCGGCGATCCCCTCCTCGTAGGAGTCGTACTTGCCCTGATCGATCGCCTGCTCGACGAGTTCCGTGATACGGCTCGTCTCGTGGGGGCCGGGGAGGACGGCGTTCGCGCGGACGTCGGGGGCGAGTTCCTTCGAGAGCGTCTTCTCCAGTCCGATGACGCTCATCCGAACCGCGTTCGAGAGCACGAGGCCGTCGATCGCCTCCTTCACCGACCGCGAGGTGATGTTGACGATGGTGCCGCCGTCGCCCGCCGCCAACGGCTCCGCACAGCGGCGGGTGAGCCGCACGACGCTCATCACGAGCAGGTCGTAGGCGTGCTCCCAGTCGTCGTCATCGGTGTCGAGGAACGCGCCCGAGGGTGGTCCCCCGGCGGAGGTGACGAGATGGTCGAGCCGCCCGAACTCGTCCAACGTCGTCTCGACGAGTTCGTCGATGTCGTCCTCGTCGGTGAGGTCGCCTTGGACGGCGACGACACGGGCGTCGCCCGCGGCCTCCGCTTCGAGGTCGGCTTTCGCGTCGGCGAGGCGATCCGCGTCGCGTCCGTTGATAACGACGTGTACTCCCTCGCGAACGAGCGCCTGTGCGGCGGCAAATCCGAGGCCACCGCTCGATGCGGTCGTCAGTGCTACGTTTCCGTCGATCTCGAGATCCATACGCGGGGACACTCCCGACGATGGCTTAACCGTTGGTGCCCCGGCGCGCGACGCCGTCGCCGGTGGGATTTTAAACAGGGTCGTTCAGGGTCGTCCTGGCATTGAACCGCCACCACAGAGCGGACAGCGACAGCGCGAGGCGTGGACCGCACGGATGTCTTCGGCCGTCCGACTGCTCTCGTCTTCGGCAGTGTCGTCGTTGTCGACCTCGTTCCCATCGTGCTTGACGCCGCCGACCTCGCGCCCACCATCCACGTTGCCGTCGCTTTCCCCACCATCCTCTTCATTCTCGGGTTGTCCGTCATCCCCGCGTTTCGCTTCGTCGTTCCGATCCGTGAGGCGTCCGGAAAGCGTCGCCGTGGCTCCGATAGCGGCGATCGCTCCTATACGGGAGAGTGCGTCACGCCGTCTCATACTCTGTCCTTAGGTCGTCTGTATAAAAACTCGGTGGCGTCGTCGCGCCGCCGTTCAGCCGAGCGTCATGTAGAGCACTCCAACCCCGATACCGACGCCGATCAGCACGGCGTTGTAGATCAGCACGGGCTTCACCAGCTCCCGCTCGACCGTCGCCGCGAAGAACACCTTCACGAGGATCGAGGCGGTCGTCCCGGCGATCACGCCCCAGACGGCGGTTTCGGGCGATATCTGTCCCGTCGCCACGAGCGTGACCGCGGTCGTCGCGGCCGTCCCCGAGGAGACGAGCCCCGCGAGGAACGTGGTCGCAATGAACCCCCCATCGCCGAGCGTCGCTTGGGCGGCCGCCGACGCCAGGAGGACGACGAGGAACAGCCCCCCGAACGTGAGCGCGTTCCGGAGGCTGAACGGCGAGGTGAGCTCGGCTTCGAGCGACGCGGACCAGTCGCTCGCGTACAACGAGAGGAGGATACCGGTAATAGCGATCGCGCCGAGCGGAAGCCCGACCGTGAGCACCTCGGACGGGATAAACGCCGCGACGACGACGGCGTTGCGGACGGCCATCGCGGCGTTCGCGAGGAGGATCGCCCCCACCGCAAGCCCCATCAGGGAGCGATCGGTGCTCGCACGCTTCGCCATCTCGGCGATCACCGCCGTCGAGTTGACGAGCCCGCCGAAGAAGGCGGTGAAGGCGATCCCACGGCCCTCATACCGCTTGACGAGGACGTAGTTGACGAAGCCGATGGCGCTGATGGCGATGACGAGCAGCCAGATGACGCGGGGCTGGATCGCGTTCCACGGCCCCATCGTCTCGTTGGGAAGGATCGGAAAGACGACGAACGCGAGGATGGCGAACTCCGTCGCGGACCGAACCTCCTCCCGTGAGAGCCCCCACGCGAACTCGTGGAGCTCGCGTTTCAACACGAGCAACAGCGAGGAGAGGACGGCGACCGTCACCGCCTCGATGAACAGGCCGGCACCGACGAGCGCGCCGATCCCGTAGGCGACGAGCATCGAGACGGAGGTCGTGAGCGCGAGGCCGTCGTAGGCCTCCAGAATGAAACTCCGCGTCGCGAGCAACACGGCGTGGACGATGACGAGCACGCCGCCGACCACCAGCAATCCATCGTGGTCGAGGAGGACGAAGACGGTACCGAGCAGGCAGATCAGTGCAAACGTCCGGATCCCGGCGGTCTTCTGTGACCACTCACGCTCCAACCCGAGGAACATCCCGAGCAGGGTTGCGAGGACGAGTTTGACCACCGGGGAATCCAGCTCCGCGATCAGGTACCCCTCCAACCCGACGCCCGTCATCGCCGTGGCTCGCCACGTGAAATGCGGGACGTGACGCCCGGACGGTCGTCGGATCGGTTCATGTCGGGGGAAGTGCCGACCCGGTGATAAGGGTTGCTGTCGACACTGTTTGTCACAATAATCTATATACTACTCTATATTACTATATTTTTAAGCGCGGCCGGCGAAACGCTCCAGAGGCCGGGAGTTAAGTCCTCGGCTCCCGGCCATGGATCCGTGACGCGGATCCGTGGCGCGCTGATCGACCTCGACGGAACCGTCTACCGGGGCGGGGACCTGCTGCCGGGCTCGCTCGATGGCCTTGGGGCCCTCGAAGAGGCCGACGTCGACGTCGTCTTCCTCTCGAACAACGCGACGAAGCGACCGACCGACTATCGGCGGGTCCTTGCGGGGATGGGCATCGACGTCCCGCTGTCGTCGATCTGCAACTCCGCGGCCATCGCCGCCGACTTCCTCGCCGAGCAGCATCCCGACGCCGGCGTGTACGTGATCGGCGAGCCGGCACTGAAAGCCGAACTGCGCGACGCCGACCTCGATGTCGCGACCGATCCGGCGGCAACCGACGTCGTCCTCGCGTCGATGCACCTCGGGTTCGACTATGCCGTCTTCCAGGACGTCCTGAACGCCGATCGGCTCCGGGAGCCGCCGATCTACGCGACCAACCCGGACCGGACCTGCCCCGTCGAGAACGGCGAGGTGCCCGACTGCGGGCCCGTGATCGGCGCGATCGAGGGACTGCTCGGGCGGACGATCGACCGCGTGCTCGGCAAGCCCTCCCGGGTGACGATCGACGTCGCGCTCGGACGACTCGGTTTCCAAGCCGACGAGTGCGTCATGATCGGCGACCGGCTCGACACCGACATCCTGATGGGCGAACGGGCGGGGATGCACACCGCGCTCGTGCTCACCGGCGTGACCGATCGGGACGACCTTGCCGACGCCGACGTCGAACCGGACCACATCCTCGATTCGCTCGGCGACATCGGAGGGGTGCTGGAGCCATGATCCCGCCCGTACTGTTCGACATGGACGGGGTGTTGTTGGTCGGGCCGACGACCCATCCCGGGGTGTATCGAGCCGCCACACACGACGCGCTCTCGGATGTCGGAATCGACGACCCATCGCCGTCTACCGCCGACGTTCTCGAAGCGCTCCGGTACGACCCCGCGATGGCGGACGCGTGTGACTCCCTCGGGATCGACATCGACGCGTGGTGGGCGGCCCGCGAGCGACACGCCTCGCGGCGGGCGAACGCCCGGGTCCGCTCCGGGGACCGTGCCGTGTTTTCGGATGCGGGGGCCGTCCTTGCGGGGCTACGCTCGGAGCATCGTCTCGGGCTCGTGAGCAACAATCGCGAAGCGACGGTTCGATTCGTCGCCGACTACTGTTTCCCCGACACCTTCGACGTCGTCGTCGGCCGTCATCCGACGATCGACGACTACGAGCGTCGGAAACCCGATCCGACGTTTATAAACCGCGCGCTGGATCAGCTTGGTTGCACCCGCGATGGCGACCCGGGTGACGGGGATGGATCCGCCGGGGACGCTGCCGGTATCTACGTCGGCGACCGCGGGAGCGACGTGGTCGCGGCCCGCCGTGCGGGGCTCGAACCGATCCTGATCGAACGACCGTACACGACGCTCGATCCGGCCGACGTGGACGCGACGCCGGCGGCGTGGATCGACTCGCTCGCCTCGTTGCCGTCGGCGGTTGCTGAAATATCTCAGTGATCGTCGAGGCCATCGGTCCCGAGCTCCAGCGAGGTAGAAAGCTTTTCGTGCGTCTCTCACCCCTCTTTCGATAGACTCCAACGCCCGTCCCCGCGGGCGCACCCCACCCATGAAACAGTACCTCGATCTCGTCGACGACACGCTCTCGACGGGGACGTATAAGCCGAACCGAACCGGCGTCGACACCATCGCGGGGTTCAGCGGACACTACACCGTCGACCTCGCGGACGGATTCCCGCTACTCACCACGAAAAAGATGGATGGCTACCGCTGGAACTCGCTCATCCACGAGGTGATCTGGTATCTCTCCGGCGAAGAGCACATCCGAACCCTCCGCGAGGAGACGAAGATCTGGGACGCATGGGCCGACGCGGAGGGTCGTCTCGATACCGCCTACGGCCGATTCTGGCGACGATATCCGATCCCCGAAGAGGAGGCCGCGCTGCCGGGCGAGACGTGGCCCGAGGACGCCCACCGCTGGGTGACCGTCGAGGAGGATGCCGACGGGACGACTCGCCGGACGTTCGATCAGATCGCCTACGTGATCGACCAACTGCGTGAGAACCCCCACACCCGCCGGATGGTCGTGAACGCGTGGCACCCCGCGAACGCCGCCGTCTCGACGCTGCCGCCGTGTCACTACACGTTCGTCGTGAACGTCCAGGGCGGCCGGCTCAACCTCCATCTGACCCAACGGTCCGGCGATATCGCGCTCGGCATTCCCTTCAACGTCGCCGCCTACGCGCTGCTCGCGAACGTGCTCGCACAACGGACGGGCTTCGAGGTCGGCGAGTTCGGCCACACCATCGTCGACGCGCACGTCTACTGCGGCACCGGCGACCGCGGCGCGTGGTACGAGGACAACCTCTCGACGCTTCAGGATCGGCTGGCCGCCGTCGAGGAACGGGCCGACTACCTCGCGGCTCGCGAATGGCTCGAATCGACAACTCCTCCGGAAGCCGACGGCGAGGAGGGCTACGACCATGTGCCCGGCCTGCTCGAACAGCTCTCGCGGGAGCCCCGCAATCGGCCACGGATCGAGATCGCTGATGTCCCGCTCGATGAGCTAACGTACGACGACATCGAACTCGTCGAGTACGACTGTGCCGACGGCCTCCGGTTCGCGGTCGCGGAGTGAGCATGTCGGGACGGCATCGATCCAGCGACCTCGAGTTCGTCCTCGTCGCGGCGGTCGCCGAGAACGGGATCATCGGCGCGGACGAGGACATGCCATGGCATTACCCGGCAGATCTGAAGCGATTTAAACGGCTGACGACCGGCCACCCCGTGATCGTCGGGCGGACGACCTACGAGAGCATCGTCTCGTGGGTCGGCGGTCCGCTTCCCGACCGCGTCAACGTCGTCTTGAGCACACGGGATCTCGATCTGCCCGAGGGCGCGACCCTCGCGAACGACCTCGATGAGGCGATCGACGTGGCTCGTGAGGCGGCGGCCGACCTCGACGTCGACACTGTCCACGTAATCGGCGGCGCGGCCGTCTACGAGGCGTTTCTCGACCGCGCGGACCGAATGGAGATCACGGAGATCCCCGAGTCCCCCGAGGGGGATACTCGGTTTCCGGAATGGGATCCAGCCGTCTGGCAGGAAGTCGATCGAAAACCCGAGGATGAGCTTGCGTTCGTTACCTACGAGCGGACGGCTGGAGGATCGCAGTCGTTGGATGGAAACGAGTGAGCGTCGACAGCTGACCCCAACCGATATGTCGGTTCGGATATCCTATTTCTGCATGCCTACGACGACGGTCAACGACGTTGATCTGTACTACGAACGCACCGGCGACGGCCAGCCCATCGTCTTCCTCCACGGGGTGATGATGGGTTCGCGTTTCTTCCTCGAACAGCGGACCCTCCCGGAGGAGTATGAATCGATCACCCTCGATTTCCGGGGTCACGGGCGTTCGGCGAAGTCGGAGACGGGTCACACGCTCCCGACGTATGCTGCGGACCTCGAGGCGTTCCTCGACGATCAGGAGCTTGAACACGTCGTCCTCGTCGGCTGGTCGATGGGGGCGCTCGTCGGCTGGGAGTACGTCGATCGGTTCGGGACGGATCGCCTCGATGGGTTCGTGGTCGTCGACCAGCAGCCCGCCGACCTCCAGCAGGAGGGCTACGAGCACGGGGTCTTCGACCTCGCCGAGTTGATCGACCTGATGGAACTCGCACAGACCGACCACCACGCGCTGGCACACGCATTCATCGACGGGATGATCCACGGTGACCCCGAGCCGGACCACGAGCGGCTCATGTTCGATGAGATCGCTCGCGTCCCGCCCGCGATCAAAAGCGCCATCCTCTTCGACCAGTCGGTACGGGACTACCGCGACGTCCTCGATTCGGTCGACGTCCCGACGCTGATCTGTGTGGGCGAGGACGACGCGCTCGTCGACCCGGCGGGCGTCGTGTCCATCGCCGACTCCACGCCGCACGCGACGATCGAGCGGTTTTCCGACAGCAGCCACTGTCCGTTCCTTGAGGAACCCGACGCGTTCACCGACGCGCTCCTCAGGTTCGCGGACGGCTGTCAGTGAGGGTCATCGCTCGCGCTCGTGGACGGGTCCTCGTACGAACCGGACGAATAACCGATTGAACCGATTGAACCGGTTGAACCGGTTGAACCGATTGAACCGATACGTCCCCAGCGGCTTACTCCTCGACGGCGACGCGCTCGATCTCGACGGTGTCACGCGGGGCGTCACGTCTGTCGGTCGGCACGCTGCCGATCTCCTCGACGACGTCCATCCCATCGATCACGTGCCCGAAGACGGCGTGTTTCCCGTCGAGGTGGGGCGTCGCCGCGAGCGTGATGAAAAACTGCGAGCCGTTCGTGTTCGGGCCGGCGTTCGCCATCGAGAGGATCCCGGGGCCGTCGTGGGTCAGCTCCTCGTGGAACTCGTCGTCGAACTGGTAGCCGGGGCCCCCGCGTCCGCTCTCCAGCGGATCGCCGCCCTGGATCATGAAGTCGTCGATGACGCGGTGGAAGACGTTGCCCTGATACAGCGAGTCGCCGCGGATCTCGCCCGTCTCGGGGTCCTCCCACGTGTTCGTGTCGGGGGCGGGGTCGTCGTCCGCGGCGGGGTCATGTCGGGCCAGTCCGAGGAAGTTCTCCACCGTTCGCGGCGCACGGTCCGCGAACAGCTCGATCGTGATGTCGCCGTGGTTCGTATGAAGGGTTACCTGCGGGTTCTCCGGGTTCTGCACGGAACGTGGCATACCTCGACTCACGGGAGGCGCCCGGAAAACCTTGCGCATCCGTGTCGGCCACGGGACGATCCGCGGCCGCCATCGAGTCGCCGATGATGGCCGGTACCGTTTTGCCGTCCGCGATTCACTGACCGGCATGTACGACGTTCTTCTCCTGCCGGTCGCTCCCGACGGCGAATCGACCGCCGCGATCCCGCACGCGAGGAGCCTCGCCGAACGATACGACGCCACCGTCCACGTGGTGTGTGCAGTCGACACGCTCGAACGGACCGAGGAGGGACGCCGAAGCGGCTCGTTCGCGGAGCGGGTCGAAAAACGGGCCCGGAAGCGTGTCGAGTCGGTCGTCGAGGCGCTGGAGGTGTCGGACATCGAGGTAACCGGGGGCATCGTTCACGACGGCGCGGTCGACGCCATCGAGAACGCGATCGACGCGACGGACGCCGACCTCGTGGTACTGTCGACGAGCGCCAAGACGGGGCTCCGACGCGTGCTCCTCGGGAGCGTGACGGAGCGGATCGTTCGAATCTCGCCCGTGCCGGTGGTGACGGTCCCGATAGAGGGCCGAACGGTGGATGACCCGGACGCGTGAGCGGGAACTGTGAGCCGTACACCCACCCGCGGGGAGGACCCACCGGATCCGGGGACCATCGCGGACGGACGACGAGCCTACCGCGTCGCCTACGACGGCCGAAGATACGCCGGCTTTCAGCGCCAGCCCCATGCGAGGACCGTCGAGGGAACGCTCCTCGGCGCGCTCGCCGACCTCGGGGTCGTCGATCGGGGTTCGGGACCGACCCACGCGACCCCGGACGGCTACGCCGCCGCCGGCCGGACCGATGCCGGCGTCTCCGCGGTCGCACAGACCGTCGCGTTCGACGCCCCGAACTGGTTGCGTCCGCGCGCGTTCAACAGCCGGCTTCCCGATTCGATCCGAGTCTGGGCCGCCGCTGACGTGCCCAATGACTTCCATGCGACCCACCGGGCGGTCGAGCGCACGTATCGGTACTACCTCGACGCGCCACGGGATGGGGATGGTGGCGACCACCACAACGTGAACGGTGGAGACCACCGCAACGTGGTCGAAGGTGACCACCGCAACGTGGTCGAAGGTGACCACCGCAACGTGGAGGAGACGGAGGTCGTCGACCCGGAACGCCTCCGGGCGGCGCTGTCGCGGCTCGCTGGAACCCACGACTTCCGAAACCTCACGACCGACGAACGCGGCACGGTTCGGACGATCGACGCGAGCGCGACCCGGAAGGGGCGATTTCTCGTGATCGAGGTGACCGCCGACGGCTTCCCGCGCGCGCTCGTCCGTCGTCTCGTCGCTGTGGCACGCCTCGTCGCCACCGGCCGGGCGGATCTCCCGTTTCTCGACCGGGTCCTCGATCCGGATCCACTTCCCGGGCATCTCGGGGTCGGGCCGGCGGAGCCCGAGCCGCTTGTGTTGTGGGACGTCGCCTACGAAGGGGTTCGATTCGAACTCGATGAGCAGGCCGCCGAGGCCGCCCGTGCGGCCTTCCGCGAGCGACGACGTGAAGCGCTCCGTACGGCCGCAGTCTCCGGCGCGATCCGGTCCCGGATCGGTGACGTGATGGCCGACCGCGGCGGGGAGTGATCGAGGGCTCGGTCAGTCGGCGTCGCCGGCGACGACGTCGGCGTCGGCGTAGCTGGTCGTCTCGACGGCGGTGTCGGTTGCTCCCCGTTCGTCGACATCGGCGTCGGCCAGCGCCATCCCGACGATCTCGATCACGAGGACGTTATCGACGGGGTCGACGCCGTCGACGACGCCATCGAGGCGGAGCCCGACCGTCGGCGTCGGTCCGAGCGCGATCCGATCCCCCTCCGAGAGGCCGTCCAGCGCGCCGCGAACGCTCACCTCCGCACGACAGACGTCGGGGTTGTGGACGGCCCCGAAGGTGATCCCCTCGACGTTCACGCCCGGCACCGGACGATCGTTCACCTCGATGGGTACCCGCGCCGGATCCTCCATCCGATCGACGTCGAGCGTCTCGTAGGCCTTCGTCGTCGGTTTGTAGCCGCCCTTCGGGCCGGGAACCCCCTCGACGAGCTGGAGCGCCGTGAGCGACTGCATCCGGTTCCGTACCGTGCCGGGGTTCCGATCGATCGCCGCCGCGATGTCTTTCCCACGGACCACTTCCTCCCCGTCCGAACGGTTCACGAGCGCCGTGAGGATACGTTTCTGACTCGCACTCAGTTCAAGCGTCGACATACGTGATCCGATCGAACCGATTCTCGTGTATAAACGTTTGGTTAAAATGCCTTATATGGTGTAGTAGTGTTCTTTTCTGATTCAAAAGAACAAAAACATCAAGTTATGAGGGGTTTCAGAGAACGTTTGTCGTAAAGGTGGATTCCCGGCGCACGAGCGGTGATCATCCATGCACCACGAGGGACGGGGACGCCTCGGTCCTTCGAAACCGGTCGCGTTCGCCATGCAGTCAGGTATCCGGGTCGGCCCGCTTCATCCATCCCCCTCGGTCAGTTCAGCCTCCACCCCGCGGGCCACGGATCACCCATCCCACCCCGCGGGCCACAGGTCGGCGGCCCGCATCCCGACCTCGAACTCCGCCTCGCGGAAGGACGATATCAGCGACTCCGGATCGAGTCGCGGGACCTCCCGGTCCGGGTCGGCGAGTTCGGCGACGAGAAGCGCCGTGAGCATCGCGTGCTCGCGGACGTTTCGGTCGTCGATCTTGTCGCGGGTGTCCGCGTGCGTGTGTCCCCAGCCACGGCCACGCTCACCCGAGTCGCTGTGGAGCTGGACGGCGGGGACCCCCTGCCGAAGGAACGGCCAATGGTCCGAGAAGGGATGCGGCTCGATCCGCGTCTCGATCGGCTGGCGGATCGCCTCCGCGACCGCGTCCGCGACCCGCTCCATCGCGGATGAGTCGTGTGCGAGCGCGACGAGGTTCCGAAAGCGCCCGGCCCCGTCGACGTTGATCACGGCTTTCACCGTCTCGAGATCGACCGTCTCAGCGAGCCGTTCGGCCCCGAGCAGGCCGATCTCCTCGGCGCCGACCCCGACGACGTCGACGCCGATCGGGAGCTCCGCGTCGGCGAGGATCCCGGCCGCCGTCACCGCAGTCGCGATCCCACAGCCGTTATCCAGCGCGCCCTCCGCGATGTCGTGGCCGTCGATGTGTGCGACGAGAAGGAGTCGTTCGTCGGTATCCGGGCCGATACGGCCGACGACGTTCCGACTCTCGGCGGGTCGGGTGCGCGCCGACACCGAGAGGTCGACCGTCGCGACCGGCCCGGACGTATTGCTCGCGTACTCGCGAAGCCACGCGCCGCTCTCCTTCGAGACGCCGACGGCGACCGCGTCGGCCTCCGCCCCGAACGTAAGCGACCCGGTCGGCGGTAGCTGCCCGTCGAGATGGTTGACGAAGACGAAGCCGACCGCACCCTGCTCGACGGCGTAGCCGAACTTCTCCATCCGGTGGACGAACCGCGAACCCGGTGGCGTGGTGGTCGAGGCGACGGCGATCCGTCCGGCCACATCGACGGCGTCGATCTCCTCCGGCGTGCCGTAGCCGACGTCGACGAGTTCGCCGCTCACGGCGCCCGCCGGCGAGTACGGGAGCGCCACCGTCTCGAACCGCCTGGTCGTCGGCGCCGATCCCGCGTCCGTCTCCCGCGGCACCGTTAGCTCGAGGTCGCTTCCGCCGCGCTCCCACGCCGACAGTTCGAAGGGATCGATTCGCACGTCCCGGACACCTGCCTCCCGCATCGCCGCCGCAACGACCTCGGCCGCCCGACGTTCCCCGTCGCTGCCGGCCATTCGGCTCCCGATCGCGGTGAGGTCGGTGAGCAACCGCCACGGCCGATCGTCGGTCCACGCTCGGCCCAGCGGCGCCGCAAGCGTCGTCGCCCGCGTTCGAATCCGGTCCCGCAACACGTCGGTCTCCGTGCTCATGGATACGGATTCGCGTCACGTCGAATAAACGTCCGGGAGGCGGTGACCCGTGCCCGGGAGGTCACCGACCGAGCAGCGAATCGAGGAACGAACCGCTCCGGCGTGAGGGCCGGCCGATCGACTCGAGTTCGCCGTTGAGGCGTCGGGCGAGCGAGCTGAACGTCTTCCGTGTGTCCATATCGACCACGTCGACGAACTCCTCACGGTTCGCCTGCAGATACCGTGACGGAACGGCCCGGTCGAACGTCCCGCCGGCGACGTCGTGCGCCTCGAAGTACGCCGAGAGGCGTTCGACGATCGGCCCCGTCGATCGAACCGACGCGAGTTCCTCCGCGGTGAGCCGCTCCGGACAGTCCGCCGCGGAGAGCGCAGCGGCATAGGCACGGTTCACCACCGTCAGGTAGAACGATTCCGAAAGCAGGTCCTCTATCGTCGCCGTGCCATCGACGTTCACGAACGATCCGAGCGGCACCGTCTTCGCGTCCACCGGGGGACTCCAGCCGTCGATCGACCGGCCGTCGTGAAGGACCGCGACCTCGCCGTCGCTTGCGTCGAACACGGCTCGGACGGTATCGGTGTTTTCAAGCGACCCGATCGGCAGCGTCGTCCACCGCCTGTCGAGAACGGTCGCGTCCGTTCCCTCGAGCAGCTCGAAGCCGTTGTACAGGTATTCGTACGTGGTTTCATCCTCGACACACAGCAGCTCGGACCGGGCGACGACCGTCTCCATCACGTCCAGTTCGAACACGCTTCGGAGCGGAAACCGCGTGTAGTCGTCGGCCGTCCCCGGGGCTTCGACCACGTGGGTCCCCCCATCCGGATCCTTCACGATCGCCTTCGTTCGATAGGCCCGATCGGTGTCGATCATGAACGGCGAATGCGTGCTGTACATCACCGTTCCCGTGCCGGCGAGTTCCGAATCGAGGAACCGACGGAACTCACGTTTCGCTTTCGGGTGGAGATGAAGCCCGGGTTCATCGAGCAACAGGATCCGGTCGTCGTCGAGATCGCGGGTGGCGAGGAGCGTACAGACCGTCGAGAAGAACCACCGGAATCCACGGGAGCGCCGGTCGAACGGAACCGTGACGCCGTGATCGAGGTTCTCGACGCGGAGCTCGATCACCTCCCCCTCGTCCGCCAGCCGAAGCCTGACGCCGACATCATCCGACTGACTCCAGTAGCGGGCGACGGCCTCGTTGACCTCCCGGGACGCCGACTCCAACTCCGTGAGCACCTCGGACGGGTCGTCCTCCTGCACCGTCTCGCGGTCGAGGTTCGCGACGGTACAGAGCGCCTCGAACGCCCGATCGGACGCGGTGAGGTCCCCCGAATCGACTCGTTCGGCGAACGCGTCGAGATCGATCCGCGCATCCAACGTCGCGTACTCACCCACGTACTGGATCGCCGGAAGCGACTCGGCGAGCAGGTCGGAACCGATCCGGTCGGCCAACTCATCGGCGGTCGACGGGACGGTGCCGATCACCGCTTCGAGTGCCGATTCGTCGATCCCGGCGGTTTCCGGGTCGATCCGTCGAAGCGTGGCCTCGAGTTCGGCGATCGACGCCGCCTCCATCGCCTCGTTGCGCACCGCGTCCGGAAGCTCCCGTTCGGCGAGGAAGTCGTCGATGTAGGCGGCCTCATCGACCGCAAGGTCCCACCGCAGCCGACCGTCGTAGTCCCTGGTCACGGTGACGGTCCCATCCACCGGCCGTGCGTGTCGTTCCTGCAGCCGGTCGCGTTCCTCCTCGTCGATGGCGAACCGCGCGCTCACCACCGGGTCGGGATCGGACTCGTGTCGCCGGCGATATGTCGGCCACCGATGTTTCGGGTACTCGGTAGCCGGATCGAACGTGGCCGATCCGTAGGCGGGCGATAGCCGCTCGATCGCCTCCATGAAGACGGTCTTGCCCGATTCGTTCTTGCCGATCAGACAGGTCAGATCGTCGATCTCGACCCATCCGGTGTCGTCGATGCTTTTGTAGTTTCGAACGCGAACGTGTTGGAGGTCCATTGGTGTCGTATCTGATGAATCGAAGGGTCGACGGCGCGACTGGACGCGGCAGCCGGCCGCTCGGGGGACGGATCAGCGCCGTCCCTCGCGGGTTATCGCGGGCGCTCCTCCGTGGGCGTTTCCAGCTTCGTGATGTCGAATTCGACATCCGGCGGTTCGACCTCCGTCCCGATGGCCTCGAAGATGTGCATCCGGTCGGCACGCAATATCCGCGCGCTGAACAGGTTGTCCGGGATGTACGTCGGCATCCCACGGTCGAGCGGGGCCACGATCACTCCGTCCTCGAGCTTATCCACGATCAGTTCGACGAAGGCGACCTCCCCGTTCGATACTCCGGCGATCACGTCGCCGGTGTAGATCTTCGGGTCCTGCATGTTGTCCGGGACGAACGGATCCGCCTTCGCCACCGGGGGGATCGGTACCTCGTCGGTGATCGGCAGGTCGTCGACGGTTGCTCCGGGGTGGACGTAGATCTCACGTCGATCGTCAGCGATTCGTTGCATACAGGGTGAAAATGGAGGTCATATGAACATAAGTGATACACCAACTCTGTAAGGTATGGTCCGACCCCGGAAGCGCTACGTTGAAGTGGAGCGGTCCAATACGGTCGTGTGCGCGCCGTTGGTCCAGTGGTAGGACAGTGGCTTCCCAAGCCACTAGCCCGGGTTCAATTCCCGGACGGCGCATTTCACGACGAACAAACGTGGGGAGTGAAATCGCCATGGAAATTGAACCCTGGAAGCCGCAGCCCCGGAACGGGTGAGCGAAGCGAGGCCGCACGCCCGGAACGGCTTCCTCCGGTTCAATTCCCGGACGGCGCACTCCTTTCAGTCGTTCCCCGTCCGTACTCACACGCACTTCGTTCGCGTGATTCCCTGACGGCGCATTTATACGAAAACAAGGAGAATACCTGCGCCTTCAGGCGTCCCCAGAAATCTTTGATTTCTGGTGTGCGAACGAGACCTTCGGTCTCGTTAACGCAGGATGAATCCGACACTATTCTACTCCATCCACCGTTGATAGCAAGTCCGGATATTCCCCGTCTCGGTCGTTGTTTTTAATATGCTATTCTTCATAAGTGTTTAAAGACACAGTCCGATGCTGGAAACCACCCGCACCTATCGAGCGAAAATCGTCAATCATCAGCAGGTGAGTGGCGACCTCGATGACTGCGGGCACTCAGCCTCGAAACTGTGGAACGTCGCCCGCTACTACATCCGCCAAGAATGGGATGACACTGGCGAGATCCCGTCCGAAGCCGACCTCAAGCGCGAATTAAAAGACCACGAACGATATAGTGACCTCCATTCGCAGTCAAGTCAGCGATTTCTTGAAGAGCTTGCTGAGTCGTTCACCGGATGGTTCAGAAAGCGCAAGAACGGCGACTCGAATGCGAATCCGCCGGGATACCGAAAGCGAGGTGACAACCACCCGCGTTCCACCGTGACGTGGAAGCAGAACGGCATCAAGCACGATTCCAAACACAATAAGCTCCGTCTGAGCAAGGGGTTCAACCTGAAGAATCACCGCTCGGATTTCATCCTTGTAGAGTATGAAACACGACCGGACGTGACTGTGGAGAACATCCAGCAAGTGCGAGCCGTCTGGAACGGCGACCGCTGGGAACTCCACCTCGTCTGCAAGGTCGAAATCCCCGTTGAGGACGCCCCCGGTGACAACACGGCTGGAATCGATCTCGGTATCAAGAACTACCTTGCCATAGCCTACGATGACGGAGAGACCGAGTTGTATCCGGGGAACGTGCTGAAGCAAGACAAGCACTACTTCACCCGTGATGAGTACGACACGGAGGGCGAGAACGGTCCATCACGTCGTGCGCTCCGCGCCCGACAGAAATTGTCTCGTCGAAAAGACCATTTTCTCCACGCCCTCGCCAAACACGTCGTAGATCAGTGCATCGACCACGAGATCGGTCGGATCGCCATCGGTGAGTTGAGTGAGATTCGTGAGGACGAGAACGGCGATTCGCGGAACTGGGGGAGACGTGGAAACAAGAAACTCCACGGATGGGAGTTCGACCGCTTCACTCGGTTGCTCGAATACAAGGCCGAAGAACACGGTATCCTCGTTGATCGAACAAGCGAGCGGGACACGTCAAAGACGTGTTCGTGCTGTGGACGGAAGCGTGAGGCGAATCGTGTGGAGCGTGGATTGTACGTCTGCGCGTCGTGCGGAGCGACGATGAACGCAGATGTGAACGGTGCGGTGAACATTCGCAGAAAGATAACTCAGAGTCCTCCAACGGGGGATATGAGTAACGGCCGTTTGGCACGGCCAGTAGCCTATCTGTTCAATCAAACCTCGGGGCGTTTCGCACCGAGCGAACAGGTGGGTTGCGAACCGTAATATCCCAACGCTCGGGATTCCCGCGTCTTCAGGCGCGGGAGGATGTCAATACGCACTCGTCGCGCTGCTCGTCGTGCTCGCCGCGCTGCCCCGACACCCCCGCTGACGCGTCCGGTTCACCCGAGGACGGACACTTATATACGATGCCGGAGAGGTTCGTGCATGGCCCTCCGCCAAGCCCTCCGAGCCACGCCACGGCTGCTTCGTGATCAACCGATCCTGTTCGTCCCCATGGCGATCTTCGGCGTCCTCCAGCTACCACAGCTGTTCACCGAGACGCTTGAGCCATCGCTCTCGATCGTCGCTTCGTTGCTCGGGACGGTCATCTTCGCGTTCGTCACCCCGTTCTTTTACGGTGGGACGATCGGCATGGCGAACGACGCCGCGACCGGCGTCCGAACGTCCATGGGACGGTTCCTCCGGCACGCAAAACAGTTCTACGTCTCGGTGCTGCTCGCGTACCTGTTCCTCTTCGCGATCAGCCTCGGGTTCGGGTTTCTCATCGCCATCACGGCGATCGTCGGGTTCATCGTCGCGTTCGGAGCCGGCGGTGCCGGCGCGATCATGGCGGGGATCGTCGTCATCGGCCTCGTGCTCCTGTTTCTGATCGTGCTGTTCGCGCTCCACTTTTATGCACACGCGATCGTCATCGAGGGCGTCGGCGCCGTCGACGGCCTCTCCCGAAGCGTTCACGTCGTGCGACACAATCTGCGCTCGATGGTCGGATACGCCCTCGTCTCGATCGTCTTCGGCGGGGTATTTGGCGGATTGTTCGGGGCGCTGATCATGGCCGTCTTTCCGCCGGCTCCCGAACCCGGCGAGCCGGCTCCGATGCCCGACTTCGAGTCGATATTGCTCATCTCGGGGGTGTCGGTCGTCTGGACGACGCTGTTCGTGACCGTCTTTTTCGTCTTCTCGGTCCTGTTCTATCGGGCCCTCATCGACGCGGATGCGAAGGATACGGAGGGTGCGGATCCGGATACAACGGATACCGCCGAGCCGACATCGCGTGCGGGGACCGGATCGGACGACGGCTTTATATACTCGTCGTGATTCGTGCGTGATATGTCACAGACGCCCTCCACGGCGGCTCCCGCCGCGACGACGTCGGGGAACACGACGATGGCCGCCATCACGCACGTGCTCGCGCTGTTCACCTGGGTATTCGGCCCGCTCGTCGTCTACTTCGTCACCGACGACGCGTTCGTCAAGGAGAACGCCCGCAACGCGCTCAACTGGCAGATCATGTTCACGATCTACATCGTCATCTCGCTGATCCTGTTGATCGCCGTGATCGGGATCGTCGGGCTGATCCTCTTTCCGATCCTCGATCTGATCTTTATCATCATCGCGACGGTCAAAGCCGCCGACGGCGAGGCGTGGAGCTACCCGATCACGCTCGATCTGATCTGAGATCCCGGCGAGCGCCGAACCCACGCAGTCACTTATCAACACGGCCGCCGAACGCACGACCGATCATGCAGATCGGCATCGTCTCCGACACGCACGACGACCTCGACGCGGTTCACGCCGCCGTCGACCTGTTCGAGTCCGAAGGCGTCGAGGCCGTCATCCACTGCGGCGACTTCGTCGCGCCGTTTTCGGTGGCACCGTTCGACGCCGACTTCGCGTTTCACGCCGTCCGCGGCAACAACGACGGCGAGTGGAACGTCCAGTCGGCCGTCGAATCGTTCGGCACGTATCACGGCGAGGCGGCGGCGCTCTCGTTCGGGACTGACGGCGACGCGGACGGTCCCGTGGAGATCGCCGTCGTCCACGGCACGAGCGACCTCGTCGTCGACGCGCTCGTCGACTGCGGGAGCTACGACTACGTCCTTCACGGACACACGCACGCTCACGGCGTCGAGGAGCGAAACGGGACGGTCCGCGTGAATCCCGGTGGACTCCCCATCCCCGTCGCGGGCGCCGACGACGTCTTTCGGGTCGCCACGCTTGAGACGGGCGAGGCTGGTGCCGATGCGGTGACTCATCACGAGCTCCCATGATCGACATCGAGCCACGGGACCACCCGACCCGTTTTTGTGCGCCGGGGACGGCTATCGGGACGTGACGCTCGACCCGATCCACGTCGAGAACATCGCCCAACTCGCGTACGACATCGCGACGGACGTGGACGCCACGGACCACACGGACCTCGTCGGAACCGTCTGGGAGGACTGGATCCCGGAACTGTACCACGACGGACGCGTCGTGATCGAACCGGTTGGCGAACACGAGCGCCGGATCGCCGACATCGACGACGTTGCGCTCGCGGAGCGACCGTTCGGAACGGTCCACGGCCTCGACTCCGGGACGATCAACCCGACGACGTTTAAAAACGGGCTCGTCGTCGACGTCGCCCACGCGGCCATGGCCGTGAGCCCGAGCGACCTCGAGTGCCACCGCGATCGGACGATCGTCGCGACCGTCCACGCGGGCGACTCGAGCGTCCGATTCGACCGCGACTGGACGCGCCGCGATGCGGGCCACACCCGCCAGCGCGTGCTGCACGCCCCGCGCGTGAACCGCTACGCCGAGGGCGTCGTCCACGCGCTCGCGCTCTACCTCGCCGAGGGGACCCACGCGCTCGATCACGCAGACCGTGTCGAGGAGTTGCTGGTCCTCGACGGGCCGATCTATCCGAAGGAGCTGTTCACGTGGGGCGAACGCGACGCCGAACTGGGCGAGATCGCCCGGGAGGCGAAGCCGCGGGCGATCGTCGAGAACTACGTCCGCCTCGTCGAGCGGTTCCTCGACCGCGACGTGCCGCTCGCGGGCTTCGTGAAGAACCCCTCCAGCCGGACGATCGTTCGGACGCTCGCCCGCAAGGGGCTCGAACCGCCTTGGCCCGACGACACCGCGCTGTTCACCGCGCTGCTCGAACGCCGCGCCGACGGCGAACGGCTCGACGACGCGTTCACGTTCACCACGTGGTTTCACAGCCGCGGCGGGGCGGACGGGACGATGGCCGCGGACGCGGACGCCCTCGGCGTCGCACGCGAGCACGACCCGGCGGTCTACGAGCCGACGTTCATGGTCCTGTATGACCCCCGAACCGACGTGACCTACAAGTTGGAGGCACCCTACGGCTTCACGCGGGACGCGGAAACCCGCGACCGGCTGACCCGGCAGGTCCTCTCGGAGGTCGCCGCGACCCGCGGGCCGCCGGAGGCGGTCGCGAAGGCCGACGCGTTGGCGCGGATCAGCGCCGAGGAGAAGGCGGCGCTCCGGCGAAAGTTCGAGGAGCGGTTCGACAGCGAACAACAGTCGACCTACGACGACCGCCGGTGGGGGAAAGAGCCGTACTGAGCGGACTGCACGAGCGATCTCAAACGCCCGCCCAGAGCACGGCGTAGATGGCCGCGTTGTACAGGCCGTGGGCGAGCCCGGGGATGAGGATATTGTCGGTCCGTTCATACAGGTACCCGAGCACACAGCCGAGGCCGATCACCACCCCGACGTACGCGAGCCGCTCGATGTCGGTTCCGGCGACCGCGGGGAAGTGGATCAACCCGAAGATGAGGCTGGCCAGCAGGATGGCCGGAGCCGCATCGAACGCCCGGCGAAGCCCGCCCTGGACGACGCCGCGGAAGAGGAACTCCTCGACGGGACCCACGACGAGGATGGAGACGACGATCATGGCGAGATAGTACGTCGCCGGGTCGCCGGCCGGCACCACCGCCACGTTCTGTCCGGTGGTGACGCCGATCTCCGCGAGCACGAAGAGGGCACTATACTGTAACGCGAGCAACCCGATCGCGGCGGTGACGATGAGCCCACCCTCACGCGCAGACGGCCGGTCAAGCCGAAGCAGCCCCCACTCGGACGTGAGCGCGAGGTAGCCGAGCGTCGCGAGCAGGAAGCCGCCGAACTGAACGACCGTCTGGAGGATCTGAAACGCGTTCGTCCCCTCGCTGACGACCCCGAACGACACCGCAAGCGACGAGACGGGGTTCGTGACCGCGGAGGCGACGAGCAGCGCGAAAACCACGGCGAAGGCGGCGAGGGCGAGCCGGACCAAGCCGTTGACGGGCGTGTCCGGATCGGCCGTGGCGTCGGCATCAGCGGCAGCGCCGCCGCTGGCGTCCGCCGCGTTCTCGGCGGTGGTCGGCCGGTCGGTGTCGGACGGCCGAACACCGGGATCGTCGCTCATCGGTTACTATACCGCACACGGCCGTTTTAACGCTCCGAAACGGTGAAGCGGTCCGTGAAGCGGCCGTGACGCGTTCGAGTCGGTGCAACCGCGGTCGCTCCAGTTCAGCCGCGTTCGATCCGCAACTCGCGTTTCTCCGCGACCGCGTCGGCCTCGGGGAACTCGCCGCCACCGAGCAGCCCACGGGCGGCCCGCTTGCCCCACTCGACGGCGGGCTGGGTGAACGTCGGCACGTTCGCCAACTCGCCGTAGAGCACGCAGGCCGCCTCCATCCCGTAACACAGCTCGCCGAGCGCCCGCTCATCGACGCGGTCGACCTCGATCCGGACGTTCGGGACGCCCGCCTCGGCGAGGCTCGCCTCCGTCGCGTCGAACTCCGCGTCCAGCAGGTCCCCGAGCGACGACCCGCCGAGATACGAGAGTCCCTCAAGGTCGGTCTCCGGGATCGGGACTTCGGCGCGCTCGGTCGGCCGGATCACCGTCACGAGCTTGTCGCGTGGACCGGCGCGGTAGAGCTGGAGCTGGGAGTGCTGATCGGTCGCGCCCAATGCGCGGGCGGGGGTCTGGCCGAGCCCGTCCTTCCCGAGGCTCTCGGCCCACAGCTGGGCGAACCACTCGGCAAACGTCTCTAAGGACTCCGCGTACGGCATCACGGCGTTCGTCAGCGCGCCGCGCTCGGCCAGCGCGTACGTCGTGGCCCCGTAGGCGTACGCCGGCGACTCGAAAAGTGACCCTGACAGCGCGTCCATCCCGTCTCGGCCGCCCGCGAGGACGGCCTCCACGTCGTACCCCTGTAGCGCCGCGACCGCGAGCCCCACCGTCGAGAGCATCGAGAACCGGCCCGGGACGCCCTCGGGAACGTCGAGCGCCGGCAGGTCGTGGCGGTCGGCGAGCCGTCTGAGGTTCCCCTCCTCGCCGGTCGTCACGAGGGTCCGTTCCGTCCAGTCGACGCCCGCGCGGTCCATCGCGTCGCGGACGACGAGAAAGTTCGCGAGCGTCTCCGCGGTCGTCCCCGAGCGTGAGACGACGTTGATCACGACGTCATCGAGCGGGAGGCTCCCGAGCAGTCGCTTCACGTCGTCCGGGTCGACGTTATCGAGGACGTACGCGTCGACGTCGCTCGGGAGGGCATCCGAGAGCGTTCCCGCGCCGAGCGCGCTGCCGCCAATGCCGACCGTGAGCACGGCGGACGGCGTCTCGAACGCGTCGGTCGCCTCGCGGATCGCCTCCGGATCCGTCGTTTCCGGAAGCGTCAACGAGGCGTAGCCGAACTCGTCGGCGTCCATCCCGCGAGCGATCCGCTCGTGGGCGCTCGCAACCCGGTCGTCGAGTCGCTCCAACGTCTCCTCCGTGAGCCCGGGGGTCGTCCCGAGCGCGTTGCCGATGTCGACGTCCATACCCGTTCACGCGGGCGATGGCTTCTTAAGGGTAGTCACTCGGACAACGGGCAGAGGAGGGAGGTCGGATAACGGACAGGAGAAGGAAGTCGGTCGGACGGTCACTTCGCGGTCGGCGTCACGTCGTCGACGGCGCTCATCACCTGGACGGCCGCGCTGGCGGCGAGCCCGCGAGCGACTTCGTCGGCGTCGCTGTCGGCGATCCCCGCGTCGAGTTCGTCGGCATCGGGCGAGAAGCCGGCCGAGACGGGGTGGCCGGCAGGTGGGTTGACCGCGACGGTCGCCTGTGGGCCGTCGGCGCCGACGGACAGCTCCGAGCCGACCGCGTAGCTGTCGGGCAGGTACGATTCCGTGCGTGCGACGATGCCGGCGACCGTCCGCCGGAGCCGCTGTTCCTGTTCCGGCGTGAGGTCGACGGCGGCGGGCTCGCCCGCATCCATAACGCCCGGCGGCCCAGCGTACGGGTTGTTGCCGTTCATAAGGGATTACCCACTATATGCGAAGCCACCTCAAAAAGGCGTCGGCGATCGGGGCTATTGCCGGAGACGATCGTCGCGACCCGACAGGATCGGCTTCGACTCCCCGTAGGCGGCGATGACGACCGCCGTCGTCTTTCCATCCGAGGCCATCCCGTATCGGCGGCCCCGACGCCGCTCGCGACGCGGACCGCGGACGTGCCGACCGATCGGACGGGCACAGGGCTCCGTGACAACCAAGCGATCGGACTCAGTACTGGTAGTTGAGGACGAGGTCATCGGTCGCCTCGGCGTCCTGCAGCTTCTCGCGAGCCTGTTCGAAGTCGACGCGGTGGACCTCCGTACGGTCATCGCGGATGGCGAACATCCCCGCCTCCGTCGCCAACGCGGCGATATCCGCGCCGCTGTACCCCTCCAGTTCGCGGGCGACGTCCGCGACGTCGACGTCGTCGGCGACGTTCATCTCGGACGTGTGGATCTCGAGGATACGCACGCGACCCTCGGCGTCGGGCTCGGGCACCTCGATGAGGCGGTCGAACCGGCCGGGCCGGAGGATCGCCTCGTCAAGCATGTCGAAGCGGTTGGTGGCGGCCATGATGCGGATCTCGCCGCGCTCGTCGAAGCCGTCCATCTCGCTGAGCAGTTGCATCATCGTCCGCTGGACCTCGGCGTCCCCGGAGGTCTTCGAGTCCGTCCGTTTCGCGGCGACCGCGTCGATCTCGTCGATGAAGATCACGGCCGGCTCGCGGTCGGCGGCGAGCTCGAAGAGGTCACGAACCAGCCGGGCGCCCTCGCCGATGAACTTGCGGACGAGCTCGGAGCCGGCCATCTTGATGAACGTCGCGTCCGCCTCGTTGGCGACCGCCTTCGCGAGCATCGTCTTGCCCGTCCCCGGCGGGCCGTGTAACAGGACGCCGCTCGGCGGGTCGACGCCCACCGCCTCGAACTGCTCGGGGTTCTCGAGCGGATCCTCGACCGCCTCGCGTACCTCCCGGATCTGCTCGTCGATGCCGCCGATGTCGGCGTACGTAACGTCCGGGGAGGCGGTGACTTCCATCGCCTGCGCACGCGAGTCCGTCTCGTCATCGAGTACCTGCTGGACGGCAAAGGAGTCGTTGATAGCGACCCGGTCTCCCGGCCGGAGATCGGCGTCGAACCGCCGGGCCGTCTTCGTTAACACCTCCTGGTTGTTGCCGTGCTGTTTGATCACGACGCCGTCCTCTAAGACCTCCTCGACGGATGCGATGTACAGCGAGGAGGTCTTGAGCACCTCGTTCTCGCGTTTCAACTTGTCGACGTCGGATTTGAGGTCGCCGCGGCGCCCCTGTGCGTCCTCCAGGCGAGCCTGCAGCTCGTCGTTCACCTGGACGATCCGGCGGTAGTGCTGGCGGATCGCCTCGAGCCGTTCCGCCTCGCTCATCTCCGGATCGAGCTCCAGACGGGGGCGGTCCGGCAGTGAGGGGCTGTGTGACATTCGTTGAACCGATATAGGACACCGGGCTAAATGTGCCTTTGGGTCACGTCACCGGCCGAGCGGGCCGGCCTGACATCCTCTAGATATCGAATGCGATAATCGGATCGCAGGGATTTATATTGTGAATACCGTAACGGGAGACATGAGCGATCGGATCGCGCCCGGGTCGACGGTCCTCGATCAACGGGACGGAAACGGGCTGACAGCACACGGAAGGCGATGAATAATTCCGGTGATGGCGAGAACGCGACCGTTCTCGTCGTGGACGATGAGCCGGACCTCGCCGAGCTGTATCGTGTCTACCTCTCGAGCAACTATCGGGTGCGGGTTGCCACCGGGGGCGAGGAGGCGCTCGAACGGATGGACGACGACGTCGACGCCGTCCTGCTCGACCGTCGAATGCCGGAGATGTCCGGCCACGAGGTGCTCGAAGCGCTTCGGGACGAGGGATACGACGCCCGAGTGGCGATGTTGACCGCCGTCGAACCGGCAGGCGACATCGTCGAGATGCCCTTCGACGATTACAAGACCAAACCCGTCACCAAAGAGGACCTCGTGACGCTCATCGAGGTCCTGCTCCAGCGAACGGAGTACGACGAACGGAGCCAGCGGTTCTTCGCGCTCGCCTCGAAGAAGGCAGCCCTCGAGGCCGCCGGTAACACCGGCACGGAGGAGTACGATCGGCTCACCGATGAGCTTCAGGCGGTGCGTGAGCAGGTCGATGAGACGCTCGATCGGCTCTCGGCCCGTGACGCGTTCGCGGAAGCGTTGAGTTAACGCCGCGACGGTTCCGTTTTGCGTGCCCCTGACCGTGGTCCGGTTTGAGGTATCGGAGTTACGGTTCCGTCTGGGGAGCGAGGTCGTCGACCGAGAACCCCGGCTGCATCAGCACGTCGGTCTGGTCGCCGACGTAGCGCTGTTCACGCATCAACTTTTTAAACGCCGACTGCGGCGAGAGGTCGCCGATGAGGACGCCACCGATGATCCGGCCGTCCTTCAACGCGACCCGACGCCACTCGCCCTCGCCCGTCGTCGCCTCGACCGAGTCGTCACCGAGCGTCGGGTGGCCAAACGAGAGGAACGGGAAGTCGAAGTGGGTGATCGAGTACGAGGAGACCCACACGAACGGCTCGGAGCCGTACTCGACCATGTTCCGCGCCGCGATGGTGCCCTGCTCCTTCGCCGAGCCCCACGCGCCGTTCTGCCCGCGTTCATCGAGGATGAGGTCGGTGAACTGGGTGATGTCGCCGGCGGCGAAGACGTTGTCCACGTTGGTGCGCATGAACTCGTCGACGACGATGCCGTTGTCGACCTCGATCGGCGTGTCCTCGACGAGCTCGGTGTTGAAATCGAGTCCGATGGCGATGCCGGCGAAGTCACACTCATAGCGGTTTCCGTCGGGATCGACGGCCGCGGTAACGTGGCCGTCGTCGTCGACCTCGAAGCGATCGACGCCGGAGCCGAAGACGGGCTCGACGCCCCGCTCGGACATCGCGTCGTGCATGATCGACGCACCTTCCTTCGAGAGGGCGTAGCGCCACCACGCCTCCCCGCGCATGAGGTACTTCGCCTCGACGTCCTGTGCGCCACAGATGGCCGCGAAGTCGATGCCGAGCAGCCCGGCGCCGACGACGACACCTCGTTCCGCCGCCTCGACGCTCTCTTTTATTCCCCGGGCGTCCTGGAAGGTCCAGAAGTGGTGGATACCGTCGGCGTCGGCGTTCTCGACGGGGAGCTGTTGTGGCGTCCCCCCGATGGCGAGCAGCAGCTTGTCATAGGCGATCGCCTCGCCCTCATGGGTCGTGACGACGTCGTTTTCGACGTCGACATCGACGACGACGGTGTTGAGGCGGAGGTCGACGTCGTGGTCGGCGTACCAGTCCTCGTCGTGGATCGAGATCGGTGCTTCGGGAAGTTTCCCCTTGGCGAACTCCTTTATCAGGATCCGGTTGTAGAGGGGTTCGCCCTCGTCGGTGATGATCGTGATCTCGGCCTCCGGGGCCCGTTCACGGAGCGTCTCCGCCGCGGACGCCCCCGCGATACCGTCGCCGACGATCACGTACGACTCACTCATATCCGGCCGTTTGAATCGAGGGGTAATGTGGATTGTCATCCGCGCGGACGATCATGAGGATCATCCTCATGCGGGGTCTCCCCGATCGTTTAAGGGGTCGTCCTCGCCGGCGGCGTCCCGCTTGAACGCCGGCGAGCGCACACCCTGGACCCGACCCGCTCGCCACACATTCAATAGTCTCGGGGCCCGAACGGTGGTATGAAGATCCGGCAGAACATCCGCCACTGGGCCGCAAAGAAGGCGTTGACCACGCCGGTCATCGGCGACGTCGCGAACGACAAACTCGTCGATCTCCACACGAGCATATTCCTGAACAAGGCGGACGAGGCGCGTCGCGAGGAACGCCGTGCCCACCTCGATTCGTTCTTCGATGCGACGATGGACACCTACGTCGCCGCGTTGGAGGCCGGCTTCCCGGAGGCCGAGGCCCGCGAGATCACCCACGTGCAGGCGAACTTCGACTTCTTCAACCATGGCTGGACGGAGATGATGGAGATCCCCGGCGACGAGCTGGAGCCACACTACCGACGATACGAGGAGTTCTTTACGGGCTACGGGATCACCATCGACGATCCGCTTGGGGAGTTCCGACCCGCCGAGGGGATCGCCGCTGCGCCCGCAACCCCGGAGAAACTGGAGACGCCGGAGTACGAGAACGCGATCGCGGGATTCGCCGACGACGTCTACGTCGAGACCGAGGAGGGCGAGACCCTCGTAGGTGGCGGTCTGGAGGAGCCCGAGGAGGTCGATCCGGCGGCGGCACCCGGCCTCGACGAGGAGGAGGCGTCCGCCTGAAGCCGAGCCGGACGGCCGCGGACGAGACGTACAGTGATCGGCCGACCGTTCCACAGCACCCATCCTTTTGGCGGCGGCGGCTGACCCACCGTCATGAACCGCGGACAGTCGTTCCTGTTGTTGCTCATCGGCGCGGTCGCCCTCCTCACCCTCTTTATCATCCTTCCGTTCATCGAGTACGTGATCGCGTCGGTGATCCTCGGGTACGTGCTCTATCCGTTACACGCCCGGCTGACTGATCGGATCGACGGGACCGATACACGGATCTCCGAACGGATGGCGTCGATGATCTCGGCGATCACGCTCATTCTTGCCTCCATTATCGCCGTGATCCTGCCACTCGTGTATATCTCGCTGGTGTTCGTCCGGGATCTCACGGCTATCGCCACGGGCGAGACTGACCTCGACATCGTCGCCATCGAGGAACGATTGGCGGAGGTGACCGGCGAGGAGGTCGACATCACCACGTGGCTCACCCAGGCCGGTGACGTCCTCTTCGAGACGCTTTTCGGCGGGGTCAGCGGCTTCTTCTCCGGCGCACTGCGCGCGTCGCTCGGCATCGCGCTCGTCCTCTTTTTGGTGTACTACGTCCTGCAGGAGGGCCCGGAGTTCGTCGCGTGGCTTCGGTCGATCATCCCCCTCCCGGCGGACGTCACCGACGACCTGTTCACGAAGATCGACGCGACGACGTGGGGGGTCGTCATCGGCCACATCTCGGTCGCGCTGCTACAGGCCGTCGTCGCCGGGATCGGCCTCTGGCTCGCCGGGATCCCAAACGTCGTCTTCTGGACGTTCGTGATGGCGGTGCTCGCGCTGCTCCCGCTCATCGGCGCGTTTCTCGTGTGGGGCCCGGCGGCGATCTACCTCGTCGTCGTCGTCGACCAGACCACCGCGGGCGTGCTGCTCGCCCTCTACGGGATCGCGGTCGTCTCCATGGTCGACAACTACGCCCGGCCGATCGTCATCGATAAACAGGCACACCTCAACCCTGGGATCATCCTCGTCGGCGTCTTCGGCGGGATCTACTCCATCGGCTTCACCGGGCTCTTCGTCGGCCCGATCGTCATCGGCGTGCTCGCGGCGACGCTGGAGACGTTCCGGGAGGATTACGACGCGATGTGAGCGTTCGGCTCCGCCGAATCCCGCGGGACGTGTCGGGCGCTACTGTCGTGTGGAAGAGTCACCCCATCGAGATCCATCCCACGATGGGCTTGTGATCGGCAGCGCTCGCCACCATGGGCGTGTGATCGGCAGCATCGGATCGAACGCGACGAGGAATATCCGATTATTGATACGTGTGCTAGCGTCGTGGGTCCGTACCGGTCCGTGAGTTACGAGCATCTCCACATGACAAATTACAGTTGATTTATACATACTAATTTATATATTTTGAAAACCATTATCACTCGCTTCTCACCGTTGGGGTGGAGGGGACATAATATGCAGCAGAGACAACAAAACGACACACACTGGGGGAGAATCGACCGGCGCGCGGTGCTGAAAGGTATCGGAGCGATGGGCGCGATCGGCGCGCTCGGGACGGGACTGACCGGGAGCGCCATGGCCACCAACGGCGACAACGAGATCGTCGTGATCGGGAACATCGCCTTCATCCCGAACTCCGAGGAGGCGACGGTCTCAAAGGTGGATCTGGACGCTCAGACGGCGATCGCCCGATATAGCACGCTCACGGGAGACGAGGCCGGCGCGGCCAGTCCTTCCGCCTGGCGTGTTTCGCGGATCGACCTCGATTCGGAGGGCAACGCCTGGGTGCCCAACTCGGGAACCGGTGCGGGCGGCGGCGACCTGCAGTCGAGCCTCGTGCGGATCGCCAGGGAGGGCGGCGAGCCGGGGGTCACGACCTCCGACGACCACGACACGATCCTGGACTTCGACGACGAGGTCCGAACGCAGTCCTGGGTGATCGGCGGGGAGGGTGACATGCCTCGGACGGTCACCGTCGACGAGAACGACGACATCTGGGTCGGCTTCTACGGCGGCGAGTACGTCCAGAAGTACACCTACGACGAGACGGACGGCCTCCAGCCGGATGGCGACGAGATCGATGTCAGCCCGTACACGCCGTACGACGCCGACTACCAGGACGGGACGCTCTACCTCTCGTGCCGCGACTCGAGTCCGTTCGACGGGGTCGCTGCCGTGCTGACGATCGACGCCTCGAGCGGCGAGGTAACAAACCTCGAATACGAGCCAGAGGGCGATGACAGCAACCCCTACTCAGTCTTCGTCGACGCGAATGGCTACGTCTGGGTCTCGGCGATGACGAACTTCGGCAATGCTGGCCAAGAACGATTCCTGTCGAAATTCGACGGGGACGAGTGGCTCCACTACGACCTGAACGACAAAACGGACCAGGACCTCCTGCAGTTCCGCGGCATCGTCGAGTACGACGGGCTCGTCTGGGTCACCGCCGACAACGGCTTCGCCGTCGGCTTCGACCCCGAGGACGAGGAGGTCGACCAGGTCGTCTCCATCGCGGACGGCGACGAGACCCCGCCGATCGGCCTCGCGGTCGATCCCGAGGACAGGGTCTGGTCGATCCTCCGGAGCGACGGCCTCGACAACGGCTCGCTCGGACAGGTCATCGGCGACGACGCGGGAGCACGGATCGGCGTCGGCGAACGACCGTACGCGTACGGCGACTTCACCATCCAGGTGGAGGTGCGCGACCCGTCCGGGTGCACGCCGGGCTTCTGGAAACAGCCAGCCTACCGCAACGAGGTCTGGACCGACGACGACACCTACGGGCCGTCAGATCTGGTCTCCGAGGTCTTCGAGCTGGCGGTCGATGAAGGTGGACGCGGTCGAAACACCGTCGACTTCACCGAGATGACGCTCTACGAGGCGCTCGGCGGCGGCGGCGGCCCCGGCGTGCCCGGTGCCCAGCAGATCCTGCTCCGCGCCGCGACCGCCGGCCTGCTGAACATCCAGCACGAGGACGTCAACTACCCGAAGACCGCCCCGCAGCTGATCGCGGAAGTGAACGCTGCGCTGGCGACCGAGGACCGCGAAGAGATTCTCGCGCTGGCACACGAGCTCGACGGGCTCAACAACGAGGGCTGCTCGATCAACGCCTTCGGCGAATCGAAGTAGTCCGTCGAGTGACGTGAGCGGGAGGGACGGTCCGACGCTCGTTCACGGCGGCGCGGACCCCGGTTCGAGCGATCATCGCCGCGATCGATCAGCGGTCATCGCTGCGATCGATCGACCCAGGGTCGTGCCATATTCGCGCCCCGGAATGCGGACGCGATACCCGGCGACCACGAACACTTTTACAGAATACAAGGAGAATGCCCCGGGGCTTGACCCCGAGGCGATTCACCGGAGCCGGAGGCCTTCGAAAGCGCCGCTGATCAGTCTCCGTCCGCCGACGCCTGAAGCAACTCGACACCCGGAAGCGACTTTCCGGTGAGTGCCCGGATGTACGCGCCGCCGGCGATGGAGACGTGTGAGAAGTCGGCCTCATCGAGACCGTACATCTCGATCGCTCGTGAGGTGTCGCCACCGCCGACGACCGAGAAACAGTCCGTCTCGGCGATCGCTTTGAGCACGCCGACCGTGCCGACAGAGAAGCGCTCGTCCTCGAAGACGCCGAGTGCGCCCTTCACGAAGACCGCATCCGACTCCCTAATAAGGGGATCGTACGCCTCGACGGTTTCCGTACCGACGTCGAGATAACCCACCCGCTTCTCGTCGATCTCCTCGAGGGTGTGTTCAGCACGCTCGCCGTCGTCGTCCTCGTAGGCCAGATCGACCGCGAGGTGGATCTCCTCGCCGCGCTCCTCAAGAATCCCTTCGACGAGCTCGCGGTTCGCTTCCCACTGGTCGTCGAAGAGGTCCATGCCCTCGAGGTCGACGCCGACCGGGTGCCCCGCCGCGCGCAAGAAGAGTTCGCCGGCGACGCCACCGAGCAGGAACCGGTCGACCGTGCCCTCCAGCGCGTCCATCACGCCGATCACGTCCGTCGCCTTCGTCCCGCCGACGACCATCGTGACGGGGCCGTCGAACGACTTCCGCGCGATGGCGGTGTTCGCCTCGTACTCCGTCTCCATCACGCGTCCGGCGTAGGCGGGGAGGACGAGTGGGAACCCGACGAGCGAGGCGTGTTTGCGGTGGGCCGCCGAGTAGGCGTCGTTGACGTACGCGTCGAAATACGGCGCGAGCGCCTCGACGTAGGCGGTTTCGGCCTTCTCGGCGGGCTCCGCCTCGGGCAGTTCGTCGTCACACATTCGCGTGTTTTCGAGCAGCAGCACCTCGCCGGCGGAAAGCGCCTCGATGGCCGCGATGGCGTCCTCGCCGTGGGTGTCGGCGACGAACCCCACGTCGCGGTCGAGATGTCCGGAAAGGATCGTTGCGTGACCCGACAGGGAGGTGAAATCGTCGCTCCCGGGACGACCCTGGTGGGCGAGACAGACGACGCGGTGGCCAGCCTCGGCCAGTTCGCGGACGGTTCGGGCGTGCCGTTCGAACCGGCGGTTGTCCTGCGGTTCGCCGCCCTCGATCGGCGAGTTGAGATCGAGCCGGACGAGCACCCGCGAGTCGGCGGGAAGGTCGTCGATGGTCCTAAAGGTGGACATACCCGTCCGATCGTCGGCAGGTTACAAAAAGGCCCTGAGACGGTCGATCAGCACCCATCGTCCGTGAGGGTTCCACCCACCATCGGTGAGACGTCCGGCGTTCGTCCCGGCTCGCCCGCGTCGTTTACCCGTCCGCCGGTCCTACGGGGAATCGAATGTCGGACGACCGCACGCACGACGTCGTGGTATGGGGCGCAACGGGCGTCGCCGGCCGGTTCGTAGCCGAGCATCTGACCGAGCGCTACACGCCGGATGAGCTCTCGTTGGCGGTCGGCGGGCGTAGCCGGGAGCGACTGGGGACGCTCGTCGACGACCTCACGGAGCGGGCGGATGCGTGGGAGGAGATCCCCACCGTGATCGGCGATGCGACCGATCCCGACCGGATGCGGGAGATCGCCAGGGAGACACGGGTCGTCTGTACGACCGTCGGGCCCTACACGACCTACGGCACGCCCCTGGTCGCGGCGTGTGCCGAGGTCGGGACCGATTACTGTGACCTGACCGGCGAGGTCAACTGGGTCCGCGAGAGCATCGACCGGTTTCACGAGGTCGCGACCGAAACGGGCGCGCGGATCGTCCACAGCTGCGGGTTCGACTCCGTGCCCGCCGACCTCGGTACGCTTCTGCTCCAGTCGTTCGCCGTCGAGACATTCGGCGCGCCCTGTGAGGCGGTTCGGATCTACTTGGAGGAGGGTGAAGGCGGCGTCAGCGGCGGAACGCTCGCGAGTTTCGGGGAGCTGTTCGAGGCCGTCGCGACCGACCCACTCGCCGAGCGGACGCTCCGAAATCCGTACTCGCTCGCGCCGGCCGGCGAGCGGAGCGGCGTCGACCCCGGCGAGCAGCGCCTTCCACGGTGGGATCCGCTTCGCGGGGCATGGACCGCGCCGTCGCCGATGGCCCCCGTGAACGAGCGCGTCCTCAGGCGAAGCAACGCCCTGCTCGGCTACCCGTGGGGGCGGGAGTTCGACTGCACGGAGACGGTACCGACCGGAACCGGCCCGGTCGGGGCAGTCACCGCCGGGGCTATCGCCGGCGGCCTCGGCCTCTTTTCGGGGGCGATGTCGGTCGGTCCCCTCCGTGATGGGATCCGGCGATTCGTCTTCCCGGAGCCCGGGACCGGACCGACGAGGGCGGAGGCGGACGCGGGCCGGTTCACGGTCGGCCTCCGTGGGCGGGGGACGGCACCGGAGGGAACGTTCACCGTGGAGGCCGAGTTCGGTGCCGACCGGGACCCCGGCTACGGCGCGACCGGGCAGATGCTCGGGGAGGCCGCGATGTGTCTCGCGCGCGAGGAAGTCGATTCGCCGCTCGACGGCGGCGTGATGACGCCCGCCGCCGGGATCGGGTTGCCGCTCGTCGAACGGCTCCGCGCGGTCGGGTTCACGATCGATGTACGCGAGGCCGCTGAGGGGAGGGAATAAAACTGGCCCGAGTGGGTCGCTCGGGACGGTGACTTCGCTTATGACTCGTCGACGAGGAACGCGGCCATGTCGAGCATCCGGTTCGAGAAGCCGTACTCGTTGTCGTACCAGGTGAGCACCTTCAACAGCTCCCCGTCCGCGATCGTGTTCGTCGATTGAAGGTCGACGTAGCTCGAAAACGGTAGCCCGATCACGTCGCTGGAGACGATCTCGTCGTCAGTGTAGCCGAGCACACCCGCGAGCGGGCCGGAATCGGCGGCGTCGCGGAAGGCCGCGTTGACCGTCTCGGCGTCGACCGACTCCTCCAGACTGACGACGAACTCGGTGATGGAGCCGTTCGGGACGGGGACGCGCATCGCCATCCCGTCGAGTTTCCCCTCCAGCTGCGGGAGGATGACCGTCGCCGCGCCCGCCGCGCCCGTCGAGGTCGGGACGATGTTCTCGGCGGCGGCGCGGCCGCGGCGCTTCTTCGCTTTGGGACCGTCGATGAGCGTTTGGGAGCCGGTATAGGCGTGAACGGTCGTGAGGGTCCCGGCTTCGATACCGAACTCCGCATCGAGCACCTGCGCGACGGGCGTGATGGAGTTGGTCGTACAGGAAGCGTTCGAGACGACGTCCTCGCCGTCGTACTCGTCGTGGTTGACGCCGTAGACGAGCTGTTTGACGGGCTCTTCGCCCTTCGGAGGGGCGGAGATGACGACCTTGTCCGCGCCGCCGTCGAGGTGACCGCTCGCCTCCGCCTTCGTCCGGAAGACGCCGGTACATTCGAGCGCGACGTCGACGTCGAGTTCGCCCCACGGGAGGTCGGCGGGGTCCTGCACGTTGAACAGGTCGACGGACGTGCCGCCGACGGTCAAGGCGTCGCCGTCGAGCTCGACGCCGTCGAAACGACCCATCACGGTGTCGTACTTCGCGAGGTACGCCATGTCCTCGAAGTCCATCACGTCGTTGATGGCGACGAGTTCGATCCGCGGGCTCTCACACACCGCCCGAAGGATGCTTCGCCCGATCCGTCCGAAACCGTTCAATCCGACGCGGACGACCTCGTCGTCGGCTACGTCGTCACCCGCTGCGAGATACGATTTACTCATATTCGGATAAGTGCATCCCAACTATTTAAATTCGGACGGCTGAGCGCGTATATCACTATCGACGATTCGCGATCCGTCCGCGCGAGCGGGGTGACAGGTGAAACCGATCCGACGCGTGGACCGTGCGACCGGCCGCTGGCGACGGAAATATCGGTAACTGATAACACGGACAGAAGGCTTATCCGGACAACGCTCGTTCCGACGAGCATGGATAGAGACGACCGTGAGGATCCGTTCGGGGACTTCTTCGAGGAGATCGAACGGATGATGAACGAGATGGCGGGCGGCGGTCCCGCCGCGGGAACCGAGGACGCCGGCTTCGGCTCGGAGACGCACGTCGACGCGTACACCACCGAGGAATCCGTGCGGCTCGTCGCCGACCTGCCGGCCATCTCGAAAGAGCAGCTCTCGCTCCAGTGTGACGGCGAGTCGCTCACCATCTCCGCGGCGTCCGACCGGCGGGAATACGACGAGACCGTCGACCTCCCGGTGCCCGTCGATGAACACTCCGGCAGCGCCACGTTCAACAACGGCGTGTTGGAGGTCGAGTTCGACCGCGACGACGACTCCGCCTCCATCGACGTTATTTAACTACCGATCGGGACGGCGTCGACAGGTCCCTCGCTCTCCACCGGCTACGTTTATATCCCCTCAGTCGACACGCGAACCCTTCTCGCCGCCATCCGCTTCCGCGAATACCCCCCGGTACACCCGCCCGAACGCGTTCCGACGAAGCGTCGACACCGCGGCGTCGACCGCCTCGTGATACGTCGCCGCGATCACGGTTTCCGCGAAGGGGACCGGATGCCACACCACCCCGTCGACGTTCTCGCCGCCGAGCAGGACGACGTCGTCCGGATCGAACTGACTCCGTTCAAGCCACGCCTCGAACGTCGAGCGGTCGGCGACGTTGACGACGAGTAACTCGGCGAAGATCGCGTCACGTGCAGTCTCGATAACGTCCGAGGTGACGCGCTCGTCGTACTCGGCGGCGTCGAACGCCATCGCCTTCGCCGTCTCGCGGACGACGACCTGCGCGGCCGGGCCGGCCTCCCCATACTCGCGAGCCGCCTCTTCGGCCGTCGACGGGGCGAGGACACCCCGCGTCTCGATGGCGAGGTCGCCGACTGATCCCTCGGTGGGCGCTTCATCGGTCATGTGTGCGTCGTGGGGAGGGCACGGACAAGGGAGTTGCGTTGGGGGTCAGCGGTCGCTGGCGTCGGCGTCGTCCGAGTTGTTCGGATCCTCCGGGCCCTCCGAGTCCGCCGGGCCCTCCGAATCGTCCGGGTCATCGGGGGCGGCGTCGTCGATCATCCGTTCGGTGAGTTCCCGTGCTTCGCGGACGGCGGCGGCCGCCTCCGGATCGAGCGCGGCCGGGTCGACACCGTGTCGGTCGCCCCCGTGAGCCGCCCCCGAGTGTCCGGCGTGACCGCCGTGGCCGGCGTGCCCGTCCTGCCCGTCGAATGCAACTCCGAGGTCGGGACGGCCGCGGTCGACGGTGTCCTCGAAGACCTCGGGATACTCGGCCGACTCGGCGTGGGGAACGACCCGTTCGGCGAGCCCAGGGGGGTCCATCTCCCCCCAGCCGGGGACGTGCTCGTCCAGCCACTCCTCGTGGTCGTCGCCGTGGAGCATCGCCGTGAATGCGAGGTGGTGTGCGAGGTGCTCGCCGTCGCGCTGGGGGGTGACACAGACGGGGCAGGCGTATCCCATGACGGCCGTCCGTAGGGCGGTGGATCCTAAATCTGCGTCGGAGCGTCGGACAAAATAGATCACGCCTAACACACTGATCGGCCGAGGTCCACCGCCGATCGGATCGGCGGATTACGCCAGCACTTGAACGGACGCGTTCGGGGCCATGGTCCGGAGTCGTTCGGCGGCCCGTCGCGCGTTCGACCGGGAGGCATACCCTTCACTCGAGTCGGCGAGGATGTTCCCGTTTCGATGGCGGAGTCGCCAGCGCCACTCCCCGCCCGCGTCCTGATAGACCTCGAAGGTCGCGTTGGCCGCAACGACGAGGTCGGCCTCCACGATCCGCGCACTAACACGCTCAGCGGCGTCCAACGCGGCCGCCGGTGTCCCGAACCGCCGAACAGAACGGACGAGCGGCGTACCGTTTTTCGCGCGGGCCTGCCAGCGATAGGTGCCGTCGTTCGACTCGAGGACCGAGACGGTGTCAGCGTCGATCCCCTCACGGGACCGTTTCGCCGACCCGACGGCGCTCGCCCGCGCGGCGTATCCCTCCGGGTTTTCCGCGAGGATCCGGCCGTTGCGGGAAACCAACCGCCAGCGCCAGCGACCCTCCTCGCGGTGGATCACGAACCCGGCCGGGTCCGGCCGAAGGAGCGCCGCCATCTCCGCGTGTTTCCGAACCCTGGAAACGGCGCGTCGCGCGTTCGACCGGGAGGCGTATCCCTCACCCGAGTCGGCGACGGCGGGTTCGGGGACCGTCTCGGGATCACCGGCCGAGCCGTTAGCCGCTTGCAACGCGTCCGCCGGTTGCGTTTCCTGTACCGTGTCCGCCCGCGCCGATTCGGACGCCACAGGGGTCGACGAGGCCGGAGGTCGACGGCTCTTTCGTACGTACTCCTGTTGACCCTGCTTTTTCGTCACGTGCCACCGGGTCGGTGCGCCGGCGAGTTGGAGATAGAGCGAGTGAAGCTGAATGACCCAACCGACAGGGATCCAGAGGTATGCGTTAAACAGCATCCCGCCGACCCGTCGGGGCGTCCGCGGAAGGTGAATCTCGGGGTCGCGGAGGGTCGCATAGCCGATGGATATCCCACGCGCCGGAAAGAGGACGACCGCGAGTCCGACCGCGAGAAGGGTCGGAAGCGACACGCCCCACCCGACGGCCGCCAGAACGAACAGCACCGGAAACACGGTGTAAAACGGCGCGCTCACGGCCGTGAACAGCAACCACGTGAGCCCGACGACCCGACGGACCCCGAGCGTGCGCCACGACCGGATCACCCGCGGGAGGTGTGCGGCGGTCACCTGTGCCCACCCGCGGGCCCAGCGGACACGCTGGCGGATAAGCGCACCCGTGCTGTCCGGGTTGAACTCGCGGGCGACCATCCACGGGTCGTAGCCGACCCGCCAGTCCGTCCGGGTGAGGAGCCGAAGCGTGAGGTCGATATCCTCCGTCAGCCGACTCGTCGACCACCCACCGACCGCCGGGGGAACCTCCCGCCGGAACACGGCCGCGGAGCCCGCAAAGTGACCGGCACCGAAGACGTCAGCGAGGAACGGGTGTTCGACCCACGTACTGTGTTGACGCTCGGCGGTGACGAACCGCGCCAATCGGCCAGTGTCCGGATATTTCGCCACCTTTCGCCCCTGCACGACGCCGACCTCGGGATGTTCCTCGAGATATGCCATCGCCCGCGTGAGGAAGTCGGAATCCACGGTCTCGTCGGCATCGAGCAGCAGCGCGAACGGCGTGTCGACGTGGTCCCATGCGGCGTTGAGGTCGCCCGCCTTCGATCCGCTCGTCCCCTCGATGACCCGCACACGCTCGGGGTAGTCGGCGGCATATTCGTGAGCGAGTTCGACGGTTCCATCCGTCGAGTTCGCGGCCGGCAGCAACAGGACGGGGACGTCCGGGAGCGATTCGAGGTTGTGATCGAGGCTTTCGGGGAGGACACCCGCCTCGTTCGCGGCGGAGATGATCACCGTCACCGTCGGCTCCGGGCCGAAGGGGTCGACGGTGGGCTCAGGTGGCTCCTCCCGGTCGCGGCGGCGAAGCCGACGCCGGGCGTGTGCGACCATCCAGTACTCCTGTCCGACACCGATCACGAGCAACCCGAGATAGACCGCGAGAACGACGCTGAAAGCGGTCTGATCGACGACGACCCCGGACATCACGAGCGTATTCAACAGGACGATGGCGACGAGGGCGTGCTGGATGGCGGTCGCCACCTCCCCCGAGAGGAAGCCGAAGGCGACGGGCGGGTTGGGTGCCGTCGAGAGGACGGCGAGCGTGAGGATCGCGGCGACCCCGACGACCACCGAGGCAGGGAGGAGCGCCCACGGCATCGCGACGAAGGGGTCGGGGCCCAGCGTGAGCGCGACGACGGCCGTCGCGAGCACGCCGGCGGTGAGCGCCGCGAGGAGTATTCCCTCCCAGTAGCCCGGCGTCGTACCGGGGAGCGGCGGGGAGATCCCTTCTGATCGCTGGTACATCCAGAACGCGTGGAGCGAAAGCGCCCCGAAGCCGGTAGCATACGCGAGGTAGGCGGCCCGTGGCTCGTGGAGCCCGGGCTCCAACATGAGCGCCGAGGCGGCGAGGACGGCGAGGTGGCCGGTGAAGGGAACCGCGACGCGTTCCGCCCGGGAGGCCCCCGAGAGCCGGACGTCGATCGCGAGCAGAAACGCCTGTGCCCCGGCTGCCAGGGTGACGACGGTGACGCTGAAGGGAACTTCCGCCGGAAGCAGCCCCACGGCGACGATGATCGAGGCGAGGACGGCGACCGTCCCAAAGACGATGGTGGCGAGGCCGCCGATCGGTCTGGCGGCCCGCTGCCGGGTGACCCGCCAAGCGGTCGCGAGCGCGGAGGCGACCAATACACCCCCGCCGACGCCGACGAGCACCCATCCCTCGGGAACCACCCCGATGGCGACGGCGACGATGCCGACGAGCGCAGAAAGCGTCGCAACGTACCACAAAGCAACCTTTATTCGAACCCGGTTCGCGATACACATAGCTAAGAGCAGTATATAAAGACTTCCGGTGAATAGATGATCGAGTGCTCACGGCGGAAGAGCCGGCCGACACGTTCGTGGGTCGTTGTGGACCCGATGACGGCGGCCGTCAGCGGTCTGCAGTCCCCTCCACAGGAGGGTTCAGGGCCGGCGGCGTTCGCGAGTTAAATCCGGGTTGGGAGAGGATATAAAAAGGGCTTCATTATCAGACGGGGTGCTTACCTCGCTCAAGCCGTAAACCCGGCCATGGGAGTGATGATTCCGGGCGGGGAGGCGCTGGATATATACTTCGAGGTCGAACTGGCGCTCCCGGAGGATCACCCGTGTGCAATGCGACGCCTCGACGCACGCACCGACACACTCGATACCGTCTCACGCCACGCCGAAGATGGACGCTGCTCGCTTACCGTCCGCGGTGCGTCCGACGCGGCGGGCGAGGCTCGGATCGAGCAGACACAACAGCCGTGTCACGAGCGTGAGTGTTACTACGAGCGGCTCAACCGCAACGGGATCAGCGCCGGCGTGACCGAAGTGACGGAGAGGGGCGTCCGGATCGAAGCGTACGCCCGATCCCGCGAGCTGCTGACGGACGTGATCAGTGGGCTCTCCGAGATCGGCGCCGTCACCGTACGGAAGATCGGCGAGACGGACCCGGACCGCGAGTTTTCGGACCTTCGGACGGTCGATTTCGGAATCTTCACTCCCCTCGAACGCGAAACACTTCGGCGGGCCGTTGCGTCGGGCTACTATGACGATCCCCGGCAAACGTCTTTGGCGGCGCTCGCGGACGAGTTCGACGTCTCGAAGGGGACCCTCTCCCAACGGCTCAGTACCATCGAGCGAAAGCTCGTCCTCGACGCGAGTCGGGTCTCCTCGAACGGGGATATTTAAAGGGACTCACAGTGAGGCGTCGGCGCTTCACGGGTGAGAAACGTATCAACGTGTGTGTTCTGTATGGATGAGGACGAACGGAGCAAGGTCAGACGACGGACGTTCCTCAAGGGGGCTGCGGGCGCGCTGTCGGTCGCGGCCGCCGGCTGTGTCGATCGGGACTCCGGCGCCGTTGCACACGCCGAAGCGGCCCGCGAAACTGCGTACAACAACTGCTGGATCTGCCGTGCCAGTTGCGGGCAGGAGGTCACGTTGGAGGACGGGACGGCCGTCGACCTGACCGGTGTGGACGGCCATCCGAAAGCCAGCGCTGGTCCGGGAGCCGAGGGGACCCTGTGCTCGAAAGGGCTCGCCCAACTCGATAAGACGTACAACCCGAACCGGATCACGCGACCGTACATTCGCGAGGACGGCGAACTGCGGAGCGCGGAGTGGGACGAGGCGATCGCGTACGCGGCCGAACGGCTCGAATCGTTCCGCGAGGAACACGGTCCGGAGAAGCTCCTCCGATACCAGGGCTATCCGATCGGCGGCGAGTTCCATGACCTGCTGTTCAGGGACCTATACGGCGCACCGATCCAGGTCGGCCGCAAGACGACCTGCCACGGGCCGTTTTCGGACTCCTGGGAGTGGATGGCCGGTTACGGCCGGGAGTGGCCCGATTGGCGGAACTCGGAGTACATGATCGCGTGGGGGCGGAACCCCATGGAGTGTTTCCGCGGCCAGTGGGAGCCGAAAGGGATCATGGAGACCATCGAGGAGAACGACGCGACGCTCGTCTGTATCGACCCCCGATACACGAAGACGGCGGAGGTCGCGGATCGGTGGATCCCGATCGAACCGCGGACGGACGGGGCGCTCGCGCTCGCGATGGGCCACGTGATCATCGAGGAGGGGCTCCACGACGAGGAGTTCATCGAGGAGTGGACTTACGGTTTCGATGCGTACCGCGAGGCGGTCGCGGACAAGACCCCAGAGTGGGCAGCGGGGATCACCGACGTCGACGCCGAGACCATCCGCGAGGTGGCCATTGGGTTTGCGGAGGCGGCACCGCGTGCGGTCGCGTTCCCGTTTACCGGCCTCTCGTTTCAGGGGAACGGCTTCAAGAACTGTCAGAACGTCCACGCGCTCAACGGGCTGGTCGGCAACATCGACCGGAAGGGCGGGACCCGCCACTGGCGGGCCGGCTTCTCGCTCGCCGACCCCTTCGAGGAGCGGGGGATCGACGTGCCGGCCAACCACGAGGGTCGTCCCACGCCCGACTACGACGACCACCCGTACCAGCGCCACATCCGAGACCTGTCACACAACGCCGTCCCGACCGCGGTCGAGCGCGGCGACATCCGTGGGTTCGTCAACAACTGGTCGGCCCCGCTTAAAAGTGGGAACAGCGAGGCGTGGGCCGAGGCCCTCGAAGCGATGGACCTCGTGATCACCGTCGACGCGTTCTGGAGCGGCGTAAGTCGTCGCGCGGATGTGGTCTTCCCCGGTGCCTCGACGCTCGAACAGCCGTTCCTCGCCACGGGCGGCGACAGCGCCTACAGCGAATCCGGGTGGGTGACCGCCTCGGACGCCCTCATCGAGCCGGTTGGGGACTGTCGGACCGACTACGAGATCTACAGTGCCCTCGCGACGGAGCTTGGCTGGGGGGAGTACTTCCCGTGGGAGGACGCCGTCGAGTTCTATGACGAACAGCTCTCGGGGATCGGACGTTCGTTCGAGGACATCGCTGAGCGGAGCTACGAGATCGTCGCCGATGTCAAGTACGAGCAGTGGCGCGAGCACGGGTTCGACACGGAGACCGGGAAGTTCCAGTTCGATCTCGACGTCGTCGACGGGTACGCCGCCCTCGCCGAGGAAACTGACGTCAGTACTGCACCCGAGTGGCATCCGCCCGACGACGACCTGTACGGCGAGACGACCGACGAGGAGTATCCGTTGCTGTTGACCGACGGGTTCGTGCAACAGCTCTCGCGGGGCCACTGTCAGGCGCTCGATGACGCGCGCGAGGAATACCTCGATCGGTTCGGCTTCCGGTATGAAGGGTACGACGGCAACCTGTTGCACATCAACCCGAGCGATGCCGACCCGAGGGGGATCGAGACGGGCGACCGGGTTCGCGTGGAGTCCCCCGACGGCCACGTCGAACTCGTCGCACACGTCTACGAGGGCGTTCGCCCGGGGTGGCTGTTTGCCGTCTCCGGCTTCGGAGCGTACTCGCTCGCGCCCGATGAGGCCGGCGCGAACATGATGACGATGAACACCGAACGGCATGTCGAGCCGGTCAGCGGACAGGTGGACAGGAACCTCCCGGTGGAGGTCAGCCGTGTCGGAGGTGAAACCGCATGAGCCAGTGGGGATTCTACTTCGACCCCGACAAATGCATCGGCTGTCACGCGTGTTCACAGGCGTGTACTGTCAGGAACGACATCGACGAGGGGGACGTCACCTGGCGACGCGTCGAACACGTCGGGGAGGGCACGTTCCCGGACTACGAGGAGATCTCGATCTCGATGGGCTGTTACCACTGCGCCGAGCCGGAATGTCGGGACGTGTGTCCGACACACGCCCTCGAGAAACGTGCGGAGGACGGGATCGTCACCATCGAGCAGGACCGGTGTATCGGCTGTAACTACTGTTCGTACGCCTGCCCGTACGGGGCGATCCAATTCGGGGAGGACGGACTCGCACAGAAGTGTCACGGCTGTCTGGGCTCCGGGGCCGGCGACGGCCACGGCTCCCCGCCCCGCGAGGAGTCCGAGACGGCCCGTGAAACCCCCGCCTGTGTCGACAACTGTGTCACCGGTGCGCTCGATTCCGGGCCGATCAACGAACTCCTGCGGGGGGCGTCGACGGCGGCCGCCGAGGAGTTCCGATCGGATGACGGCGGCCCGGCTGTCGTCCTCGAACCCGCGACCGGGACTGAGGGGGTGAGCGGGGATGATGGATAGTCCGGATGGACTCGTCTGGTTGACCCAACAGGAGTACGGCTGGTATATCGCCGCTTACCTGTTTTTCAGCGGTCTCGCCGGCGGGGCTTACGTAACCGGGTTCGCCGCCGACGTACTCAGGGTTCGCTCCACGGACCCGGCGGTCGACCGCCCGATGTACTCGATCACTCGATGGGGAACCGTGCTCGCCCTTGGGGCCGTCGGAGCGGGAATGGTCTTCCTGCTCGTGTTCCATCTCGGCGCGCCGGTCCGGGCGCTGCTCTTTCCGATCCTCTTCGTCAACGTCGGGTCCTGGCTCGTGATCGGAACGTGGATCATCGTGCTGTTCTCCGCGGTGGCGACGCTTCAGGGACTTTGGGTCGTGTGGCACGAGAATCCCGCCGGCAGGGCCGCGTTTCCCCGGGTCGTCACGAGTCGGATAGAGAACCGCTTCGACGTGCCGGTGGACTCGTGGCTCGCCCGGGTGGCCAGCCGAACGCACCCCGGTCCTCGGCGGCGGCTGCTATGCTCCGGGGTCGGCTCGGCGCTCGCGCTGTCGATGATCGCGTACACCGGGTTCAAACTCGGCGACGTCTCGGCGACGGTGCCGCTCTGGGACGGAACGTTGCTCCCGGCGCTCTTCCTCGCGAGCGCGCTCTCGATCGGCCTCGCGGCGACGGTTGGCGTGACGGTGCTTTTCGACGGTGTCGAGGGAACGAACGTCACCGCGTTCAGCGTGGCGGACGACGTCGTCATCCTCGGCGAGATAGCCGTCTTGGCGCTGTTCCTGACGACGCTCGCATCGGGCGGACCGGGGGCCGTTTCCGCGTTCGGACTGCTGACCGAGGAGTATGGACTCGTGTTCTGGGGTGGCGTCGTCACCGTCGGCCTCGCGCTCCCGCTTGCCATCTCCGTCGGCCTCATCGCCCTCGAACGTCGCGTGGACGTGCACGCAAGCGATCGGTTACGGCGGCTCGTCCGGGGGACCTACACGCTGAAGTTCGGGTTCGTCGTGCTCGGCGGCGTCGCGCTCCGGTATCTGATCATCGCCGCCGCCTACAACGCCCCGCTGTCGACGTAGCTTCGAGGCGACAACAGATCCCACATCACACCACACATGTCCAAACGACGACCAACGCGCCGAACGGAGCCACAGGGACACACGCGCCGAACGGACCACCACGCCGATGACCGTGAGCGCTGGGCATCGCTGTACACCCTCCTTGCCGAGGGACTGAAACACCCCGACGAGCGGTTGTATCGGGACGTGAAAGCCGGGCGGTTCGCCGCCGAGTACACGGCGCTTGCGGAGGCGCTGTCGATCCCCGTTCCGGACGGCCCGGGGAGCCCCGACGCGGTGCCGACCGGGAGGGCAGCATTCGACCGTGAGTATACCGCGCTGTTCGAGGGCCTGCGGACCCCATACGCGCCGCTCGTGGAGTCCGTCTATCGACCGTGGCATGACGGGACGGCGGGCGGTGGGCTCCTCGGGCCGCCCGCGGCCGACATGCAGCGCCGATACGACGCGGGCGGGTTCTCAGTTCCATCCGCCTATCAGCCCGATCACCTCGCGCTGGTGTTCGAGTACGCGGCAGCGCTGCTCCGGACCGATGAACGAACGGCGTATCGGTCGTTCTTGGAGCATCACCTCGATTGGGTGCCGGCGCTCGAACGACTGGCTGATGCGGCCGCAGCAGACTCGCCGTTCCATCGGTACTGTGTTGCTGCCGCCTGCGAAACGGTCACCGCCGCCCGCGAGCGAGCGGGGGTGACAGGCCCGGATCCGGATGCAGTCGAAGCGATGGTCGATCGGGCGGAAATCCGGATCGAGTGATCCGGTCGGAGACCGTCCGTGACGACGGGATCACGACAGGGATCCGGGGCATGGGGCTGAAAGGCATGCGTTGGCTTCGGTCACGGAGACGGCCCGCGACCAAATGACGGGAGTTCGTCACACACGGCCGGGGGGATCGGGCCCATCACGGCACTATAACAGCAACTTTATCAGTCGCACGGGGCGAATTTCGCATAAGACTACTCCCTGAGGAGGTTCAAAAGTGACCCAAGCCAACACACAACCGGAGGTGAACATCGGTCTCGTCGGTCACGTCGACCACGGCAAGACGACGCTCGTCCAGGCGTTGTCCGGATCGTGGACCGACCAGCACAGCGAGGAGATGAAACGTGGCATCTCCATCCGACTCGGCTACGCCGACACGACGTTCCGCCGCTGTCCCGGCGTCGACGAGCCCGAGTGTTACACCATCGAGGAGGAGTGTCCCGACGGCAGCGAAAGCGAGGTCTTACGGACGGTCTCGTTCGTCGACGCGCCCGGCCACGAGACGCTGATGGCGACGATGCTCTCCGGGGCGTCGATCATGGACGGCGCCGTCCTCGTCGTGAGCGCGACCGAGGACGTCCCGCAGGCACAGACCGAAGAGCACCTGATGGCGCTCGACCTCATCGGCATCGAGAACATCGTCATCGCGCAGAACAAGGTGGACCTCGTCGACCGCGACCGCGCCGTCGACAACTACGAACAGATACGGGAGTTCGTCGACGGAACGGTCGCCGAGGGCGCGCCCATCGTCCCCGTCTCGGCGGGACAGGGCGTCAACCTCGACCTCCTCATCGCCGCCATCGAGGAGTCGATCCCGACGCCCGAGCGCGACCCCGACGAGGAGGCGCGGATGTTCGCGGCCCGCTCGTTCGACATCAATCGCCCGGGGGCGACCGCCGAAAACCTTCAGGGCGGCGTCGTGGGTGGCTCGCTTATCCAAGGCGAGTTCTCCGTCGGCGACGGCGTGGAGATCCGCCCCGGCCGGCAGGTCGAGGAGGGCGGCAAGACGGAGTGGCGATCCCTGGAGACGACCGTCCGTTCGTTGCAGGCGGGGGGCCAGCAGGTCGAGACCGCGAAACCCGGCGGGCTCCTCGGCGTCGGAACCGGCCTCGATCCGAGCCTGACGAAGGGTGACGCGCTCGCGGGACAGGTCGCCGGCGAACCGGGGACGCTCCCGCCGACGCGCCACGAGTTCGAGATGTCCGTGAACCTGCTCGACCGCGTCGTCGGCGAGGGAACCGTCGAGGAGATCTCGACGGGCGAACCGCTCATGCTCACCGTCGGCACCGCGACGACCGTCGGCGCGGTGACGAGCGCGCGCGACGGCGAATGTGAGGTGAAGCTCAAACGTCCCGTCTGTGCCGCCTCGGGCGCACAGATCGCGATCAACCGCCGGGTCGGGACCCGGTGGCGGCTTATCGGGGTCGGGACGCTCGTCTAACGTGTCATCGTCCGACCGTCGCGCCGCGGCCCCGCCCGTCGTCGCGCTCGATGCGAGCGCGCTGATGGCCCCGGTGGAGGCGAACGTTCGCCTCTTCGAGGAGCTCGATCGGCTCCTCGGGTCGTACGAGGCGGTCGTTCCCGAGGCGGTCCTCGCGGAGCTCGATGGGCTCCAGTCGGGGGCCGGGGAGGCGGCGACCGCCGCGGCGGTGGGCGCGGACCTCGCGGAACGCGCACGGACGGTGGAAACCGAAGAATCATACGCGGACGACGCGCTCCTCGAACTGGCCACGACGGGTCGGGTGGGGTACGTCGTCACGAACGACCGTCCCCTCAGGAACCGGCTGCTCGCGGCGGACGCACCAGTAATCGGTTTAAGGGGGCGGAACGCACTGGCGATAACGGAACCGTAGCGCAGGTTTACCGCGCACCACGCACACACGCACATGTACAAACGAGTTCGACTCAAGGATACGGTTGAGGTCCCGCCGAAACACCTCGCGGACGTCACCGACGAGCGAGTGAAAGCCCTGCTACAGGACAAACTGGAAGGACGAATGGACGAGGACGTCGGCAGCGTCGTGAGCGTCATCGAGGTCCACGATGTCGGTGACGGCGCGGTGTTGCACAACCGTCCGGGCGTCTACTACGAGGTGGAGTTCGACGCACTCACCTTCGATCCGGACATGCAGGAGGTGATCGACGGCACCGTCGTCGAGACGGTCGAGTTCGGCGCGTTCGTCGGGATCGGGCCGGTCGACGGCCTCTTGCACGTCTCACAGATCACCGACGAATATCTCACCTTCGACGGGGCGAACCAGCAGCTCGCCTCCTCGGACTCCGATAAGACGCTCGGCGTCGACGACTCCGTCCGCGTCCGGGTCGTCACGAAGAGCGTCGACGAGCGCAACCCCCGCGACTCGAAGATCGGGCTCACGGCGAAACAGCCCGGGCTCGGCAAACACGACTGGCTCGAAAGCGGTCGCCGCCGACGCGCCGAAACCGGCGCGACCGGGGAGGACGACTGATGGCGGAGGACCGTCTCGCCTGTCGGGAGTGTCATCTCGTCAACGACCCGGACGCACAGGCGTGTGAACACTGTGGCTCCTCCTCGCTCACCGAGGACTGGGCCGGATACGTGATCATCACCCGACCCGAAGAGAGCCAGATCGCCGAGGAGATGAACGTCACGAAGCCGGGCTCGTACGCGTTAAAGGTCAGATAACCCCCGCCCGCACCACCGCCCATGCTCACCCTTCCCGACTCCCTCCGAGACGCGTTTAAAGATCCGCTCGGCCCGGTCACGACCGACACCGACGCGCTGCTCGCGGCCGCCGCGGACACCCGGGCCGAACACGACGCGCCGAACGCCCCGCTCGTCGCCGTCGGCGACGTCGTCACCTACCATCTCCGCGAGGCGGGCCGGGTCCCGGATGTCGCGCTTATCGACGGACGGACCGAACGTGAGGCCGTCGACACACAGATAGACGAGGCGCTCGCGGCCGCCGACGAACGGCGTGTTTACGTCGAGAACCCCCCTGCGGAGCTCTCCGAGGCGCTATTGATCGCGCTTCGTGACGCGATCGCGACGCCGGAAGCGACGATCATCGAGGTGGACGGCGAGGAGGACCTCGCCGCGTTGCCGGCGATCCTTGCGGCACCCGACGGTGCAACCGTCGTCTACGGCCAACCCGGCGAGGGAATGGTCCGGATCGCGATCACACCCGAGCGCCGCGCACACGCCCGTGAGCTGTTCGTCGCGATGGACGGCGACGTCGAGGGGGCGCTCGCCGCGCTCGGCGTGGACGGCTGAGGCGTTTTTGGCGCGGGCGAATTCGATAAGGACGAGGCGTTCGGACCCGCCGTTTTAGTTCCCGAAGATCCGACTCAACAGATACCGCTGGACGAGTCCGGCGTGCTGTTCGTCGGCCGGCTGGACCATCACCGCGGTACAGTCGACCCGGTCAACGAGTTCGTCGCCCGGGCGACCGAGAACCGATCCCGCGAGTCCTCGGCTCTCGGTCGCCGTGATGAGCAGGTCGGCCGGCGTCGCGAACCGCGCGAGGCCGGCGATGCGGTCGTCGGCCTCGATGATCCGCGAGCGGGCGGGGACCGTCAGGATCCGCATCAGCTCGGCGTGATAGTCCTCGATCCGCTCGCGTTGGGTGGCCGGCGGGTCCGCCGGAACCGCCTGTAACAGCGAGATCGTCGCGTTCGTCTCCTCCGCGATGGCGTCGGCGATAAGCAGCTTCAGCGGATCGTATGCGCCCCGATGGGTGACGACGGCGATCTCCTCGAGGGTCTCGTCGCCGTCGAAGCCACGGTCCTCGACGAGCGCGATGCCGCAGGGAACCTCGCGAAGCAGTTCGGCCGTCTCCCCGCCGAACAACGCCCGATGCAGGTCGGCCGTCTGTCGCTCCGCGAGGACGAGGTCGATGCCCTCGTGGGCCGCGTACGCCGCGACGGAGTCCACGACGTTCTCGGTGCTCACGACGTGGCGTTGGAGCCGGCCCCGCTCGGGTTCTTCGACCCGAAGCGGTTCCTCCGGCGGGTGTGCGAGGGCTTCGGTGCCGCCGTCGCCGCGGGACGTCGTCGAGTCGGTATCGCGGGAGCCGGACCCATCGGCGCGTGATCCCGCCGACTCCTCGGCCGACTCCATGGGGAACCAACTCGGCGGCTCCTCGCCGAAACCGAGCCAGTCGCCGAGGGTGCCCGTCGGCTCCTCAAGCCGGTCGGTGTGGGCGGTGAACACCCGGTGTGGGTGGGAGTCGAACCGAACCACGTCGATGAGGCCGCCGCGCAACCGGGAGATGTCGAGCCCGATGCGGGTCATATCGCGGGCCGCCTCGGGCGTCGTCGACTCGGTGAGCGCGACGAGGACGTCCGTGCCGTCGCGGTTCTCGAACGCCGCACGGGTCCGCTCGATGGAGCGCTCGGCCGCGCCACGGCGGACGGCGTCGCGGGCGGCCCCCTCGCTGTCGACGTGGTGTCGCGCGTAGAGGAAGTACCAGCCGGCCGCGAGCGCCGCGATCCCGAGCGCGCCGAGGGCGGGGACGAGCCCGAGCTGGAACAGCACGTAGCCGCCGCCGATGATCCCGAACAGCTGGAGCCACGGGTACAGCGGCGCTTTAAATACCGGTTTGTACTCCGAGACCGCACCTTCACGGAACCCGACGAGCGCGATGTTGAGCAGGATAAAGACGAGGATCTGGAAGGCGCTCCCGAAGGAGGCGACCGTCTGGATCGGAAAGAACGTGACGAGCAGCAAGAGGAGCGCGCCGGTGAGCGCCACGGCGTTCGCGGGGGTCCCGAAGCGCTCGCTGACCTGTTCGAACGACGACGGAAAGACGCCGTCACGCGCCATCGCGAGCGGGAACCGCGAGGCGGCGAGGATCCCCGCGTTCGCGGTCGAGGCGAGCGCGAGGATGGCGGCGAGCACGATCACGACGACGCCGGCGAAGCCGAGCAGTTCGTCGGCGACGAGCGCGATGATCGCGCCCTCGCCGTCCGACCGGAGCTCGCCGGCCTCGACCGCCGCCGTCACGTCGAGGACGCCGATCGTGACGTAGACGACGGTGGCATAGAGGACGGCGACGATGGCGAGCGCGCCGACCATCGCGAGCGGGAGGTTGCGGCCGGGGTTTTTCACCTCCTCGGCGACCGCCGGGACCTTCGTGATCCCCGCATAGGAGATGAAGACGATGGCGGTGGCCGCGAGGATCCCCTCCGTCGCCGGGTCGAACGCGCCGGCGACTTGGTCCGCCTGCACGTCGGGGACGCCGCTGACGACGAGCCACGCGAGCGCGACGAGCAGCGCGGCGACGATACCGAACTGGAGCTTGCCGGAGCCCTCGGCGCTTACCAGGTTGACGACGGTGAAAAACAGCGCCAACCCGATCGCGAGGGCGGTGATCGCCTCGGCGAGTGTCGGCTGGACGTAGACGAGATAGGGGACACCCCCGACGAGCGCGAGCGCGCTCTTTAACGAGAGCATCATCCACGTCCCGACCCCCGCGATGGTTCCCATGAGCGGCCCCATTCCGCGCTCGACGAAGAGGTACGGGCCGCCGTCCTCCGGGATCGCCGTCGCCATCTCGGCGGCCGAGAGCGCCGCGGGCAACACGAGGATCGCGGCGATGACGAACGCGAGGACCGCCGCCGAGCCGGCGGTGACGTAGGCGATCCCCGGGAGGATGAAGATCCCCGACCCGACCATCGCCCCGACGGCGATGGCCGTGGTCTCCGCGAGCCCGAGGTCGCGTTTCAGATCGGTCGGCATCCCTCACCCCGGAAGATCAGCGTCGGTTCCTCGCCGGGTGACGTCGGAAACGTCGCCGGCGTGCCCGATCCGATCGTCGTCGTGGACGGTCGTCTCCGTCCGTCGAAGAACATGAGCGATCGTTAGCGATACCCGAATATAGCCGATCTATCTAACGAGTATGGATCGGCGGGAAACGACCGCGTTGCGGAGCCAGCGAACCGAACGTGTCAGGCCTCGGCGGCCTCGACGGCGACGATCTCGCCAACCATCTCCCAGCCCCCTTCGTCGGGTCCGGATCGACCCAAAAGCACCCGTTCGTAATCCTCGGAGGTGATCAGTCGGTATTCGGCGTCCGGATCGTCGTCGACACGTTCGCCCTCGCCGCGAAACTCGCGCTGGAAGAACTCCGTGGAGGAGAACCGGAAGGTTCCGGAGTCGCCCGAGTCGAGTTCGAGACGAACCGGTTTCGGCTGGATGTTGTGGATCCGTTTGGCGATCGGGTTGAGGTCGGCCATCGCCAGCCGGTTCGAGCGGGCCAGTATAAAAATCGACGATGACGCGTCCGGGCGACCTCTCTCATCCCGCTTTTCAACCGTCGAGCCCGGCGACCCACCGGCTGCTCCCGAACGCGGTCACGGCGACCACGAGTCCGCCCACCGTGGCGGCGACGGGCGGAAGCGACAGCCCGGGCACGGAGAAGTACGGCTGCACGCCGACGCCTTCGAGCCAAACGACCGCCCCCGTGCCCGCGAGACCGCTCGCGAGGATGCCTACGCTCGCCACGGTGGCGAGCGCGCCCGTGATGAACGCGGCGAAGGTGAACGCGTCCTCCAAGCCGATGTAGGTCCAGATCCGTGGCTCGGCGAGCCCCTCGTGGACGGCCGTCCGATGGCCGATAAACGCCAACCCGAGGGTTCCGAGGAGGAGGCTGAGGATGCCGATCCCGGTGATCGTGACGACCGCAAGCGGGACGGTAAGCGGGTCACCGGCGTGGAACGTCGCCCGAACATCGGCCGGAAGCAGGAGCATGATCGGGGCGGGAAGCGCGGCGATGAGCGCGAGGTAGCCACACCAGCGGAGCTTCCGCGGGATCGGCGCGAGCGAGAGGATGACGTGTTTGACCCGCATCAGCTCGTACCGGGAGCGCTCCTCCGGCCGGGCGGCGTGTGACGGTTCCGGTGGCATTGGATGGCTATCGGTACGGACTCCAGACACATACACCTATACCCACACCAGTTCGGGTCCGTCGGCACCGGTCCGGATCCGTCGGCACCGGTCCGGATCCGTCGGCACCGGTCCGGATCCGTCGACACCGAGTTGCTCCCACGGAGCCGTGGAGATCCGGTCGAGCGGGGTCCGTCGCTTCGAAATCCTTTTACAGCGTTCCGGGGGATATGTAGGTAACTGAACTATGGACGTCGATATCATCTCCGAGGAGGAGAACCCCATGTTGCACCGCACGGACGTTCGTTTCGAGACGACCCACGAGGACGCGACCCCCTCACGCCTCTCGGTTCGCGACTCGCTCGCGGCCAAGCTCGACAAGGCCTCCGACGAAGTCGTCATCCACGAGCTGGAGACGAAGTTCGGGATGCGCAAGACGGTCGGCTACGCGAAGGTCTACGACACCGCCGCGGACGCCTTGGAGGTCGAACAGGAATACATGCTCGAACGCAACAAGATCGGCGCGGACGAGGACGCGGCGGCCGAGGAAGCCTGAACGGACCCTGTTAATGCGGGTTCTCGGCATCGAGGGGACGGCGTGGTGTGCGAGCGCCGCCCTGTACGACGCCGAGAGCGACGAGATACACATCGAATCCGATCCCTACGAGCCGGAGAGCGGCGGCATTCATCCACGTGAGGCCGCAGAGCACATGACTGAGGCGATCCCGACGGTGATCGATCGGGTGCTGACGCACGCGGAGGAACGGTACGGCCCCGACGCGATCGACGTCGTCGCCTTCTCACGGGGACCGGGGTTGGGCCCCTGTCTGCGGACCGTCGGGACCGCCGCGCGGGCGCTCGCCGGGACGCTCGCGGTCCCGCTCGTCGGCGTCAACCACATGGTCGCACATCTCGAGATCGGTCGCCACGAGTCGGGGTTCGACAATCCCGTCTGTCTGAACGCCTCCGGCGCGAACGCCCACCTGCTCGGCTATCACGACGGGCGCTATCGGGTACTCGGCGAGACGATGGACGCCGGGGTCGGCAACGCCATCGACAAGTTCACCCGCCATATCGGCTGGAACCATCCAGGCGGCCCGAAGGTCGAGGTGGCGGCCGCGGAGGCCGATCCCGACGAGCTGCTCGAACTGCCGTACGTCGTGAAGGGGATGGACTTCTCGTTTTCCGGGATCAGCTCCGCGGCCAACGACGCGTACGACGACGGCGTCGCGGTTCCCGGGATCTGTCACGCGCTTCAAGAACACGTCTTCGCGATGCTCACGGAGGTCTCCGAACGGGCGCTCTCGCTCACGGGCGCGGACGAACTCGTCCTCGGCGGCGGCGTCGGCCAGAACGAGCGGCTTCGGGAAATGCTCGAGACGATGTGTCGCGAGCGCGGCGCGACGTTCTTTGCGCCCGAGCCGCGACTGCTCCGCGATAACGCGGGGATGATCGCCGTCCTCGGGGCGAAGATGGCAGAGGTCGACGACACCATGCCGATCGCCGATTCGGGGGTTGACCCGAACTTCCGGCCGGACGACGTCCCGGTGACGTGGCGGGCCGGCGATCCGTCCGTTGGACGGGACAAGGCAGCCGGCGGTGGCCCCGGGGGGAAACCCGAGCGCGGGGCCGAGGCGGTCGTGCGTGTCGCGCCCGATCCCGACGGCGGGAAGCCCCGGGTGATCAAACGCCGGGTGCCGAAGGCGTACCGACATCCGCGTCTCGATGCGTCGATACGTCGGGACCGAACCGTCGCCGAGGCACGGCTGACGAGCGAGGCCAGGCGCGCCGGTGTGCCGACTCCGCTCGTCTACGACGTCGACGTCGCGAACGCGACGCTCACGCTGCAGTACGTCGGGGACGACGATCTCGCGGACGCACCGTCGACCGATCGGATGGGAACGGTCGGCGCACTTCTGGCGCGGCTGCACCGCGCGGGCATCGTCCACGGCGATCCGACGATCAGAAACGTGCGTGTCGATACGGTAGCGACGGCCGAGTCGCCCGCGACGTTTCTCATCGACTTCGGATTGGGCTATCACAGCGGCCACGTGGAGGACCACGCGATGGACCTCCACGTCTTCGAGGGATCGGTCCGGGCGACGGCGACGGATCCGGACCCGTCAATCGAGGCGTTCGAGACGGGGTATCGACGCGTCGCCGGCACGGAGACGCTGGATCGGCTCCGCGACGTGGAGCGTCGGGGACGGTATCGGTGAGGTGTACGGAGGCACCGGTACGGGTGATCTCCAGACCGCCGCGGGGGAACATTCACGTTCTCGGCGGATGAAGGGACGCGTATGGACGAGAAACCATCCTCGGGAGAGATATTCGGCATCCCGTACAACTTCGAACGACCGAGCCTCGGCCGGCTGTTGTCCTCGTACTGGCAGCCCGGAAAGGGCATGCTGGTCGAGAAGCCGTTCGGAATCGGCTACACACTCAATCTTGCGAATTGGCGATCATGGGTCGTCCTCGCCGTCGCCGCCGGGCTCTACTGGCAGGGCAAACAGAGCGGGGAATCGGTCGGAACGGTCGATGAAACGGATGATAACGATGGCCCGGTCGAGGTCATCGTCGACAACGACTGAGCGGCGCTGAACGGACGACCGGTTATCAGTTACTGAGAGACAATACTCGGTTTTAAGTATGACATCCACGTAAGGATAAGCGATGAAAGTCCAGTTCGAGTGCTCGTGTTCGGAGGAGATCTCCGAGTTCACGCGTGGACAGACCAGCCACGGCGTCCACGTCGAGTGTGGCAACTGTGGGGCGGTCTACGCGGTGACGATCACTGAACTGGAGTAAGGTCCGCGACATCCGGTCGTCGCCGTGCGGGCGACGCCGTGTGGTTTCAACTCTCAGTTTTCCGATTCTCTTCACCGACAAGCCGAAGCGCCGGGGCGATTCACCGCGGAACGGTTACCCCGCGGACGGTGCGAAATCGATCGGATCGTCGGCGAGCGCGTTGAACCGAAGGCGGACGGTCGTCCCGTCATCGGAGGCGTCGAACCTGACGGTCCCCCCGTGAAGCTCGCACATCCACTTCACGAGCCAGAGGCCGATGCTGCTCGCGTGTGACAGCGGCGTCTCCTCTTCGGCTTGAAGCACTTGGCGTTCGTTTTCGGGGATCCCCGGACCGTTATCGCGGACCTCGAGATACGTCGCCGTCCCGTTGACGTCGATCCGGGCATCGACCCGACAGGTCGGCTTGTCGTTGTGAGCGATCGCGTTCTCGAAGACCTCCCGGACCGGATAGCGCACGGAGCTATCCGCACGTATCCAGGCCTCGGATGGCGCGATGACGGTGATGTCGACGTCCTCATCCTCGAAGTCCTCGACCGCGTCGTCGACGATATTCACGAGGTCGACACGTCCCGAGGGGGTACGCGGCGACGTCTCCTCGACGACACTTAGCTTCTCGCTGATCGCGACGACGTCGTCGGTCGTCTCGCGGATCGTTTCGAGGTGGCGTCGGACCTCCTCGTCGTCCACGCGGTCCTCGATGAGGTGTGTGTAGCCGCGAACGACGTTGAGGTCGTTCCGCACGTTGTGTCTGAACACCCGACTTAATACCTGGAGCTGTTGGTTCGAGATCGCGAGGTCGCTGCGGACGGCCCCAGCACGACGACGATACCGGATGGCGACGAGATAGACGCCGAGCGTCGAGACGGCGACGAGCGTCCACGCGTACAGCAGGCGGGTCGGATCCAGCGGCTGGAACCCCGGAGACATCGAGGCAAACGCCAGATCCGTGAGAACCACCCAACCCGTTGCGAGGAGGAGATACCCACCCGCGATGGCGGCGGCGGGCCGATCGAGGGGGACGCTCGGGGTATCGTTCATCATATATTCTACTTGAAATGAATGGGTGAGGCGTGTAATCAACCGATGCACCGGACGGGTATTAAGCTTTCATCGTCGAGGAGGATGCGGGCGCCGGCCGGCACTCACCACTGAAAACAGTCGGCACAGACGGCTTCGTCGTCGTCGATCCAGCGGCGCTCGACGACCGTCCCGCATCGGGGACAGGCAACTCCACCGGACGTCCACGTCGATGTCGACCGCGCCGGGATGACGCCGTCATCAGGGGGCTCCGAACCGTCCCTCTCGGGGTGCTCCGAACCGTCCCTCTCGGAACCCACCTCGTCGATCGAATCGTCTTCACCGTCGACCGGATCGTCGTTATCGCTCCCCGCGCCCGCATCGATGAACTCATCGAGCGATCGGTCCTCGGGCATCTACGCCTCGCGACGGAGCCTTGCGACGACGTATTCACGCTCCAATTCCCCGAGGAACTCGCCGAGTCTGGGCCCCTGCGTATCGTCGAAGAAGAGCCGATAGCCGGCCTCGAAGAACTCGCCGACCTCGAGGTCGTGTGCGCGGGCCGTCTCGTACATCTCGCTCTGGATCGCCTCGCCGTCGTGGCCGGCTTCAACGAACGCCGCGAGGTCGTCCAGCGCGGCCGCGACGTCGTCCTCGAAGGAGACGTCCGGGAGGTCGGTCTGAAGCCGATAGTTGTACTCGTTGTCCGTCCGCTCCGCCCACGTCCGCGCACGCTCGACGCGTTCGAGCGCCTCCTCGACCGCCCACGCGGGCGTGTCCTCCTGGATATGTCCCTCGTCGCGGGCGAGCTGCTCGCGAAGCGCCGGGTCATCGACCATTCCCAGCACGGCCGCGAACGTGTAGGGAAGCCGAACCCGCTCCGCGCGTGGCTCCTCGCCGGCGACGAACGGATAGGCCCGTTCGGCGAAGGCGGTCAATTCCTCGTCGTTGACCTCGCCGGCGGCGGCGCGCTCGAACCGGTCGAATCGGTCGACGAGCTGGTCGAGTCGCGCGATGTCGAGGTCACGGGCCTTCTTCGGGTGGAGCGCGAAGAAGTAGCGGACGACCACCGGCTCCAACAGCTCGAGCAGCTCGGGGACGGTGATGACGTTGCCCGCCGAGGAGGAGAGCGCCTCGCCGTCCAGCGTGAACCACTCGTAGACCATCGGCACCGGCGGCTCGACCCCGAAGACGTTTCGCGCGATGTCGACCCCTGAGGGCCACGATCCCTCGGCGTGATCCTTGCCGAACGGCTCGAAGTCGACCCCGAGGACGTCCCACTGCGCCGGCCATTCGAGCCGCCATGGGAGCTTCCCCTCGCGGAAGGTGGCCGTCCCCTCATGGTCACAGCCGGCGATGACGTCGCCGCCGACGGTCATGTCCGTACAGGCGTACTCGACCGTCTCGGTCTCGAGGTCGACCGCGGTCACCGTTTCAGTCACTTTCCCACAATCGCCACAGATCGGGTTGAACGGGACGTAGGAGTCGTCGACCTTGTCCTGATACGCCGACAGGGTCTCCCGGACCCCATCGAGGTCGGAGAGTACCGTCCGGATCGCGTCGTCGAAGGCCCCCTCGGCGTACAGCTCGGTGTTCGAGATCATCTCGACCGGCACGCCGAGCCGGTCGGCATCCGCCTGCAACAACGCCGCGAAGTGCGCCGCGTACGACTCCCGTTCGCCGAAGGGATCGGGGATCGCGGTGTAGGGCTTTCCGAGGTTGCGCCCGAGCGCACCCGCGTCGACGTCGCCGAGGCCGACGATTTCGCCGTCGGCGTTCGCGAGCTTCCGCGGGAGCTTTCGGAGTGGGTCCTTGTCGTCGGAGGTGAACACCTGCCGAACCTCGTAGCCGCGCTCGCGCAACACCTCGGCGACGAAGTAGCCGCGCATGACTTCGTTGACGTTGCCGAGGTGGGCGACCCCGGACGGGGAGACCCCGCCTTTGATCACGATCGGCTCGTCCGGCTCGCGCGCCTCGATGATGTCGGCGACCTCGTCCGCCCAGAAGGCGTGGAACTCGCCCGCCTCCACCCCTTCGTCGCTCGTCTCGTCCGCCGATCCGACCGCGCGCGTCGAGAGGACATGCGGGGAGTCGTCATGTGGGCTATCGGTATGCGGGGAGTCGTCGCTCATGCTCGGTCCCTCCAGTAGCTCGGCGCATCGGTCCCCTCGGGGACGACGTCGGTCCCGGTGTGCTCTCCGCTGAGGACCGCATCGACGACGGCTGTGGGGTCGCTGCCGTCGAGGACGACCGATCGGATCCTCGCGCGGTCGATGAGCTTCGCGGCGAGCAGATCGACCGGCGCGGAGGCACCGGCGTCACGACTCATCGGGAGGACGACGTCGACGAGTTCCGCCGGCGTCATCTCGTCGAAGCGGGCGGCGTCCGCGTGGACGTTCGGGTCGACGTCGTAGACGCCGTCCGCGCTCGTCGCGTAGACGAGCAGATCCGCGTCGACCGCCTCCGCGAAGCCGGCCGCCACCGCGTCCGTGGTCTGGCCCGGGACGAGCCCGCCCATCACCGATACCTCGCCACGGCGCAGCGCCGCCGCCGCCTCGTCGTAGTCCGTCGCCGGCGAGAGGTTGCCGCGGCCGTCGAGCGCGGCGATCAGCAGCCGGGCGTTCAGCCGAGTCGTGTCGATCCCGAGCTGGTCGAGTTCGACCTCGTTCGCGCCGAGGGCGCGGCCCGCCTCGATATACTCGCGTGCGACGCCGCCCCCGCCGACGACGACGCCCAGCTCACACCCGTCCGCCGCCAGCCGTTCGAGCGCCTCGGCGTGGGCGGCGACCCGGTCCGGATCGAGATCCGGCGCGAGCACGCTCCCGCCGATGGAAACGACGACTCTCATTGGCGTGGGCTAACCCGGTCGCGGGCTTAAGGATTATTAAGCGGCGACGAGGGCGGTAAACGGAGCGGTTTCGGGTGGACCCGAGCCCCGCGGGAAACGCCTAAGCCGCTGGATGCCCGCCGTTCGGATATGCAACCGATCTCGATCCTCGGTCCCGACGCGGATCGCCTCGCCGATCGCCTCGTCGAGCGACTGGATGGCCGTGTCGCCGTCGTCACTCGGGCCGACGCCGGGCCAACCGACGATCCGTCCCCCGGTGTGACGTCGACGGACGGCGGCGTCTCGGGGACGACGCTTCTTGACGCCGAATCGGAGCCGGTCGCCACGGAACTCTCGCTCTCGCCGGACGGAACCTGGAGCGGCACCGGCCGCGCCGACGGCTTCGATACGGTCCTCGACCGGGTCGCGCCGGATCACGACTACTGTGTCGCCGTCGGCTACAGCCGGCTTCGGGTGCCGACGGTGCTGCTCGGGGACGAGAGGGGGGCCGAGGACGTCCCCGGGACGGTCATCGTGACCGCGACGTCGGCCGAGACGGTCGACCTCGACGACCTCGTGGCGTCACTCGCGGATGCGGAGCCGTGGATCACCGTCGAGGAGCTGACCGAGCGCGTCCGCGAGGCCGCGGGCGAGGAGCGTTCCGGGGCGATCGCGACGTTTACCGGACGGGTTCGCGCGAAGGACGCCCCCGACGACGACCGGACGAGCCACCTCGCGTTCGAGAAGTACGAGGGCGTCGCCCGCGAGCGAATGGACGCCATTTCCGAGGAACTCACCGACCGGCCGGGCGTCTTCGAGGTCCTCATGCATCATCGCACCGGGGTGATCGAAGCGGGCGAGGACATCGTCTTCGTCGTCGTGCTCGCCGGACACCGCGAGGAGGCGTTCCGGACCGTCGAGGACGGGATCAACCGGCTGAAGGACGAGGTGCCGATATTTAAAAAGGAGACGACGGAGCGCGAGGAGTTCTGGGTCCACCAGCGGGAGTGAAGCGGGCCGGTGTCGCGCGTCGAACCGGCGAAACGTCCACCGAACCGGGTTTATAAATCCGCACGGCGCGAGTGACGTGTATGCACGACGCGCGTACCCTCACGCTCGCTCGGCTCCCCTCCGGCGTGCCGATCCGAACGACCGTCCACGTCTACGGGACGGGCTCGCTTGTCGACGGCGAGGACGGCCCGACGCTCTCGGTTCCCGACGGCGATCCGGTCGTCTACGCGCAGGCGGCACAACACGGCCGCGAGGTGAACGGGACGGCGGTCCTCAGGCGGCTCCACGAGCGGCTGACGGGGGATGGCGACGCCGCGGATGGGACGGACGAACGCGCCACAGACCTCGCGGGGACGCTCGTGACGGTCCCGGTCGCGGACCCGCTCACCTTCGATCACGTCTCGTACACGACGCCGGAGCGCCTCGATTCGGTGAACCCGAACATGAACCGCTGCTGGCCGGGCGACCCCGACGGGACGCTTCACGAGCGGATGGCCGCCCGGCTCTGGCCGTTCGCGAGCCGGGCGGACGCCATCGTCGACCTGCACACCGGGTCGCCGTCGATGCGCACCCACACCGTCTACATGCGCGGGAATGACGACTGCCGGACGCTCGCGGAGGCGTTCGGCACCGACCTCCTGCTCGCGGAGTCCGCGGGCGACGACGCCGACGTGGAGTGGGCCGAACGCGGCTTCAGTGGGAAGTTCCGCGTCGCCGCCACTCGCGAGGGGATCCCCACGATCACCCCCGAGTTGGCACACAGCCGCGAGATCGTTCCGGAAGCCGTCGCCGTCGGCGTCGAGGGGATGCTCGGCGTCCTTCGCGAGCGGGACCTCCTCGCGGGCGACCCGGATCCGTGGGACGGGACGCTCGCACGCAACCACCTCGGGCGGGTGCGCGCGGCCGACTCCGGGCTCTTTTCGGTCGTCGATGGGCTCGCGATCGGCGACGAGATCGCCGAGGGTGACCCGGTCGGTGAGGTGTACGATCCGACGACCTTCGAGGTGCTCCAGACCGCGACCGCCGACCGCGACGGGATCGTCTACTCGATCACGCGGGAGTCGACCGTCATCGCCGGCGAGACCCTCGTCGGCGTCGCCGAGCGGATCGAGTGAATCGGTCGGTCCGAGTTAAAGATGGCCTTCCTCACGGAGCTGATCCGCCTCGTTCTGCTCGTAGCGCCACGTGATATCGGCCTTCTCGTCCTGCCAGTCCCACGGGTCGACGAGCACGATGTCGCCCTCGCGGATCCAGACCCGCTTTTGCATTCGGCCCGGGATCCGTGCGGTCCGTTCGGTCCCATCCGCACAGCGGACCGTGACGCGGTTCGCCCCGAGCATCTCTACGACCTCGGCGAACACCTCATCGTCCTCTGGCATCCGGAGGTCACGTCGACCGTCTCCGTCGCTCATGCGTACGCGGCGATACGCGGGTCAGAGAATAAAAACACCGCCCTCCGCGTCGGGAGCGGTCGTTTTTAACTGGCGGCGGGTCGAGCGTCACGACATGCGCGATACTCTCGGGCTCGAAGGGATCCTCGGCGTGCTCGTCGTCTTTCTCGCCGTGGCGCTCCTGACGGTCTATGATCCGGTCATCGGCGCGGGCGTGATGATCCTCCTCTCCGGACTGGCGCTCATCGCGAAGGGCGTCGCCGACTCGACGATGCGGATGTTCGGGATGAAGTGATCACGGGCGGGCAACGCGGACCGAACGGCCGCCCTTATAAATCGCCCGCGGCCGCCCGCTCCCGAACGGTCGCGGCGCGCTCGCGGATCGCTTCCCACTCCTCGTCGTCCTTGCGGTCGACGTGGCTGTACATCAGCCCCATCCGACCCGTCCCACGGAGGAACTCCTCGTTCTCCGTTAAAAAGTCCCAGTAGAGCGCGTTGAACGGGCAGGCCCCCTCGCCGGTCGTCCGGGAGACCGTGTACGGACAGTCCGAGCAGTAGTCGCTCATCCGGTTCACGTAGTTCCCCGATGAGGCGTACGGCTTCGAGGAGAGCACGTCGGTGCCGAACGAGCCCATCGCGACGACGTTCGGTGTCGTCACCCAGTGATAGGCATCGACGAAGCCGAGGTGGAACCACTCGTTCAGCTCCGCCGGATCGGCCCCGTAGAGCAGCGCGAAGTTCGAGAGGACCATCAGCCGCTCGATGTGGTGTGCGTAGCCGTACTCGCGGACGTGTCCGACGGCCTCCGAGAGACAGGTCATCCCCGTCTCGCCGTCCCAGTAGGCCGGGGGCAGGTCGCGCGCCTGGTCGAGTTGGTTCGCCCGCGCCAACTCGGGCATCGTCTCCCGGTAGACGTGTCGCATGAACTCCCGCCAGCCGAGGACCTGTCTGATAAAGCCTTCCGCGGCGTTGAGCGGGACCGGCGGGAGCGTGGTGTCGGTATCCGCGGATGACTCATCGCCACCAAACGCCGCGAGCGTCGTCGCGGTCGTGTCCCCGGTTCCACCCACGCCGGTCCCGTCCCCCGCGGGATCGAACGCCCCCGGATCCACGCCGCGCTCCGCGTAGGCGGCCTCGACGGCTTCGATCGCTTCCATCGGGTGCAACAGCCCGAGGTTGATCGCCGGCGAGCACAACGAATGTGCGAGGAAGGGTTCGCCGGCGACGAGGGCGTCCTGATACCGCCCGAATGCGGGGAGGCGTCGCTCGATGAAATCCTCAAGCGCGTCGAGCGCGTCCGCGCGCGTGGTCGGCCACGCGAAGCCGTCGAGGTCGTCGGTTCCCCACGTGTCGAAGCGATCGGTCACCCATTCGTGGGTCTCACGCGTGAGCGCGTCCGGTTCGAAGCGTGGCGTCTCCGGCGGTCTCCATCCCTCGGGTGGCGTCTCCTGGTTATACTCGTCGTAGTTCCACTCGCCGCCGATCGGCTCGTCGCCGTCCATCAAAATCCCCGTCTCCCGGCGGGCGTGGCGGTACCAGTGCTCCTGTCGGTAGGTTCGGCCCGGCTCGTGCTCGCCGGTCCACTCGCGCCAGTCTGCGGGCGTCGTGAGGAAACACTCGTTCTCCACGAGGTCGAGGTGGCCGCCATGCTCGTCGACCAGGGCTTCCAGTCGCTCGGCCGCGCCGTGGCTCGCGGGGCACATGAGTCGGAGCGTGGTTTCGGGCCGATCGGCGAGGAACGCTCCGAGCGCGTCGCCGAAGGAATCACGTTTCAGGTAGGTGACGTCGTGCCCGCGGTTTCGGAGGTCGTCGCGGAAGTGGCGCATCGCCGAGAAGACCAGCGTCAGCTTGTGGGCGTGATAGGGCCGGCGGTCGGCGAAGCCGTGCGCTTCGATCAACAGGACGCGGTCGGCGTCGGCGAGCACGTCGAGGGTCGGGTTAAGCTGGTCGCCGAGCAGCCAGGCGGTGACGTCGTCGCTCACATGCGAGGAAGGGCCGCCAGCGACATAATCGCGGGGGTGGACGGGATCGTCTCCCCACGGGCTTTTTATTCGATCCGAGTGAGGGGAGGGGTATGGACGATCTGTTGACGAACTGGCTGCTCGGCCTGATCGCCGCCCTCCTCGCGGTCTTGGTGCTCGATACGACCGGTCAGGAGTTTTTAAACCCGCTCGACCCGGTCGCGAACGTTCTCGCGCTCGTCACCTTCCTCTCGTTCGTGCTGCTCACGGGCGCGTTCCTCGTCTACACCGCCTCGTTTAAAAGCGAGTAAGCGGCGGACGTCGCGGGCGGGATGACGTTTCCTCGACGTGCCCACCGGCCGAACCTACCTTTTTGAGGGTTCGTGCGGAGTGGTCCGCATGGAGTACACGACGCTCGGGTCCACCGGCATGACCGTCTCGCGCATCTGTCTCGGCTGTATGAGCTTCGGCGACCCCGACTGGCGCGAGTGGGTCCTCGGCGAGGAGGAGGGGATCGAACTCGTCGAGCGGGCGTTGGAACTCGGGATCAACTTCTTCGATACCGCCAATATGTACTCGAAGGGCGAGTCCGAGCGTATCCTCGGGAAGGCCCTTTCGGGCCATCGTGAGGAGGCGGTCGTCGCGACGAAGGGCTACTTCCGGATGGACGAGTCGAACCCGAACTCCGGCGGCCTCTCGCGAAAGGCGCTCGAACAGGAGCTGCAAAACAGCCTCGATCGCCTCGGCATGGAGACGATCGACCTCTATCAGATCCACCGCCTCGATCACGACACCCCGATCGAGGAGACGCTCGGCGTCCTCGACGACTTCGTCCGACGCGGGCAGGTTCGGTATCTCGGCGCGTCCTCGATGTGGGCCCACGAGTTCGCCGGGGCGTTACACGCGAGCGACCGGCTGGGCACCGACCGGTTCGTTTCGATGCAGAACCACTACAATCTCGTCTATCGCGAGGAGGAGCGCGAGATGCTCCCGCTGTGTGCGAAGGAGGGGATCGGCGTGATGCCGTGGAGCCCGCTGGCCCGCGGGTATCTCACCCGTCCCGACGGGGCGGTCGATTCGACGCTCCGTGGCCGGACGGAGAAGCGGATGTACGAACACCCCTATCGCGAGGGCGGCGGCCCCGAGGTCAACGCCCGCGTCGAGGAACTGGCCGAGGAGAAGGGCGTGAAGATGGCCCAGATCGCGCTCGCGTGGCTCCTTCATAAGGACTGGGTCGACACGCCGATCGTCGGAACCTCCAGCGTCGAGCACTTAGAGGACGCCGTCGAGGCGCTCGATATCGACCTCTCGGAGTCCGACATCGAGTGGCTGGAGGAGCCCTACGAGCCGGTTCGGGTCTCCGGACACGACTGAGTCGGTGTGGAGTGTGCGTCGAGACCACCCCACCACCGCCCGTGCCGGAGCGACAACCCTTTTCGGCCGGCCCGTCGAAGCCCAGCCATGGCGAACGACGACGATCCGGCGGCGGACGCACAGGACGCATCGGACGACGAGCCGACGGGTTCGGACGTTGAGAACGACGGCGGGGGAGGCGGGGGCGAAGACGGAAGCGAGGGCGACAACGACGAGGAGAAGTCCTTCCGCGAGCGCGTCGAGGAGATCCGCAAGCGACGCGAGAAGGAGCGCGAGGAGGGCGACCGCCCCGACCCCGAGGAGATGATGGGCGGCGGCCCCGGCGGCATGGGCGGCGGCCCGGGGATGGGCGGTGGCGGTAACCCCTTCGCACAGATGATGTCGGGGATGATGGGCGGCGGCCCCGGCGGCCCCGGCGGCATGGGCGGCGGCCCGCCGGGCATGGGTGGCGGTCCGGGCGCACGCGAGGAGCGCGGCGGCGACGCGGGCAACGAGGAGCTCGTCCGTGAGGTCCGGCAGCTCCGCGATGAGGTCCGCGATGCGACCCGACAGCTCCAGCGGATCGCGCAGGCGCTCGAAGACGACGACTGAGGGGGCGTTCCGCCCCGTGCCGGTTCCGAACCGAATCGTTTTGCTCGACCGGCGGAATCCATCGGCATGAGCGACGGCAAGATCGGACGGCGGTTTTTCGAGGAGCGGATCCGACCGAACCTGGGTGCCGACCGCTCCGACGTGACGCTCGGGCCCGCCCACGGCTGTGATTTCGGGGTGATAGCGCCGAACGCCGTTCAGGGTGCCGAGGAATCGCCGGCGGTCGTGGTTGCGACGGATCCGATCTCGATGCTCCCCGCGCTCGGCTTCGAGCGGGCGGGGCGGTTCGCGCTCCACATCGCCCTCTCGGACGTCGCCGTCTCCGGGATCGCCCCCTCACACCTCTCGATCGCCTTCGCGTTGCCGACGACGTTCGACGACGACGACTTCGCCAGCATCTGGCGGGCGATAAGCGAGGAGTGTGGGCGACTGGATATCGCCGTCACGACGGGCCACACCGCCCGATATCCCGGCGCGACGCTCCCATGGGTTGGCGCGGCGACCGTCCTCGGGATCGGCGACCCCGAGCGGATCGTCCGCCCCGACGGCGCGCGACCGGGCGACCGACTCGTCGTGACACGGGGGCCCGCCGTGGAGGCGACGGGGCTGTTCGCCTCGCTCTTTCCGGAGGCGCTTTCCGATCTCGACCCCGAGACGGTCGCCGTCGCCGCCGAACGGCTGGATGACGTCCGATTGGTCGAGGACGCGCTCGCCGCGGCGGCCGCGGGGGAGGTCCACGCGATGCACGACGCGACGGAGGGCGGACTGCTCGGCGCGCTCCACGAGACCGCGGGTGCGAGCGGGGTCCGGTTCGAGATCGAGCGCGACGCCGTCCCCGTGTCCGAGGGCGTCGAGCCCGTCTGTCAAGCGCTGGGGATGGCTCCGTGGCGGGCGACGACCTCGGGAACCCTGCTCGCGTCCGTCGCGCCGGCCGACGCGGAGCGGGTGGTCGAAACGCTTCGGGCGCGGGACACGCCCGCGGCCGTGGTCGGAACGGTCGAGCGGGGTGCGGGCGTCGCCATCGACGGCGAGGAGACGAGTCCGCCCGACGGCGACGCCTCCTGGCCGGTGTACGCTGAACTGTCCGGCGCGGAAGCAGGTTCCGGGTAACCGACCCCTCCCTACTTCGCTCGGTCTTACGACCTCGCTCGTGGAGGGAGGGGCTTTGATGTGGGACTCGCCGTCAGTTGTCGCCGGGGAGGAAGGTTGTTCCTCTCCCGTACCGAACGACCTTCGGGGTCAACGTCCCCACCATTCGGGGGCCTGGCTACTGCGGCCCGTGATACCGGCGACTTGTGCGACGGTATCACTGGATGTTTGCACGGCGGCCCCCAGAAAAAATGTATCGGATAGCGAGTCAGGTGGCAGAAGCCACCGTAGCTGTTTCCCAGCACGTCGGCTTCCTCCCCGGCCTACTCGCTTCGTTCTTCCGACCAGTCGGAAGCCCTCGCTCCCTGAGGCCGGGGGCTCCACCTCGAAAGATGCTGAACGGCTTGGCGGGTCGATGCGACGGGTGATGTAACGGATGATTCGACGGGCCAGTGCAACAGGCGTTCGACGGGCCAGTGCAACAGGCGTTCGACGGGCCAGTGCAACAGGCGTTCGACGGGCCAGTGCAACAGGCGTTCGACGGGCCAGTGCAACAGGTGTTCGACGGGCCAGTGCAACGCCCGTTGCGATCGAAGCGGTTCGTGAGGCGGGACGAAGTCGGGTGACGACGCGGAAACTCGATCCTTTAAGAACGCCCGGCCGGAAGCGGTGTCCATGGTGCGGGACCCGTCGCGCGACGAGGAGCCACCGTCGCCGGAGGCGGTGTTGGATGCGCTGGCGGACGATGCCGCCCAGCGGTTCATTCGGGCGCTCACCGAGCCGAAGACGGCGAGCGAGCTCTCCGAGGAGTGTGAGGTCCCCCTCTCGACGACCTACCGGAAACTCGAGAAGCTCACCGACGCCTCGCTGTTGGAGGAGTCGACGGAGATCCGTCGTGACGGCCAGCACACGACGCGCTACGCGGTCGGCTTCGAATCGATCACCGTCAGCGTCGAAGCGGATCCGGAGCGCGAACTCGTCGTCGAGTTCAGCCGTCCGGACCGAACGCGCGACGAACGGCTGGCGGAACTGTGGTCCGAGCTTCGGGAGGAGACATAGACATGCACGTGGAACTCGCAATCATCGTCGCAAAGACCGCCATCCTGCTTCTGGGTGGGAGCATCACCTACTACGCGCTCCGGGCGTACCGCCGAACCGGCGATCAGTCGCTTCGGGCGCTCGGGCTCGGCTTCGGGGTCGTCACCGTCGGCGCGGTGATCGGAGGGGTATCCCATCAGTTCATCGGGACGGACCTCGCGGTCGGGATCGCGATCGACAGCACGCTCACGGCGCTCGGCTTCGCCGTCATCGTCTACTCGTTGTACGTCGAGTGACGAACCCATCGTTCGACAGCCTTTTGAAACGGTCACGCGTGGGTTGCAGCGATGAGCGAGACCGCACGCGAGGAGCTCTCCCGCCGCATCGCCGGCGAGATCACGCTCAGCGATGACCCCGGCGCGACCCTCCGAAAGTGGCGGACCGACTTCGACGTCTCACAGACGGAGCTTGCAGAGCAGCTCGGCGTCTCCTCGTCCGTGATCTCCGATTACGAGAGCGGCCGCCGGGAAAGCCCCGGGATCGGCGTCGTCCGCCGGACCGTCGAGGGGCTGCTCGACATCGACGAGCGCCGGGGCGGGAGCCGACTGCGGCAGTACGCCCGGGTGCTCACGGCGGGCTTCGAGAACGACATCGTCCACGATTTACGGGAGTACACCACCGCCGTCCCGCTTGAGACGTTCTACGAGGCGATGGGGGCGACGGAGGTCGTCCGCGGCGATCACGACCACGTCAACGGCCACACCGTCATCGACTCCATTCAGGCGATCACCCGCCTCTCGAGCGAGGAGTTCTATCGCCTCTACGGACAGTCGACGAACCGGGTGCTCGTGTTCACCCGTGTCACCCGCGGGGAGTCGCCGCTCGTGGCGATGCGCGTCGTCAGCCCGACCCCCAACGCGGTGATCCTCCACGGGATCGACGCGGACAACCTCTGGGAGCACGCCGGCGCGCTCGCACAGGTCGATGGCTTCTCGCTCGCGACCTCGACGCGCGATCTCGACGACTGCCTTGAGGACCTGCGCGCACTCTAGCGAGACGGGATCGGGCCACTGAAACCGGTGGCTCGTCCAGATCCGCCGTGACCAGCGAGTACGTCGACGAGCTTCGAGCGAACCGCCGCGAGAAGGACGAGTTCTTCGCCGAGCATCCACAGTCGCCGATCCCACCGGCGCGCCGCGAGGCGTTTGACGGCCTCCAGTACTTCGACCCGGATCCCGCCTCCCGGCTCGAAGCGACCGTGACGGTCCACGACGAGCCGGAGCCCGTCGAGATGGAAACGACGGCGGGGAATCCGGTCCGATACCTCCGGGAAATCACGTTCCGTTTCGAGATCGGTCCCGAGGAGCACACCCTCTCCGGATATCGGCAGGAGGGGGATGACGGCGCGCTGTTCGTCCCCTTTCGGGACAAGACGACCGGACAACAGAGCTACGAACGGGGCCGATACATGGAGTTGGAGCCGACGAGCGAACTCGCCGACGGCGACGTCGTACCCATCGATTTCAACCTCGCGTACAATCCCTTCTGTGCGTACAGCGAGACGTTCTCCTGTCCGCTTCCGCCCGAGGAGAACTGGTTGGAGACGACGATCCCGGCCGGCGAGCGGAAGCCCGATTTCGACGGAACGGAGACGTAGCGACGCTGCGGTGGGTACGTAACCGAACGGACCGTTCGATCGGATCGACGCATCCTTACCGGTCAGTCGCCCGCGGCGATCCGTCGAACAAGCGCCGCAAGCCGGTCGTAAAAGTCCGGTTCGTACTTCGTCGCCGCATCGACGGTCGGTCGGGCGTTCGTCTCGTTGACGAGGAGACGACCGTCGTCCGCTTCGTGGCCATCCGAACGTGCTGCCGCCCGGTCGCCGACGGCGAGCAGATCCACGCCGAGCCAGTCGATATCGAGCGTCCGGGCCGTCCGTTCCGCGAGCGCTCGGGCTTCGGGCCCGAGGTCGACGCCGCGGGCGACGGCCCCGCGGTGGACGTTGTGTTTCCAGCGGCCCGCCGCGAGCGCATCCGGCGGGAGTCGCCGCTCGACCGCGCCGGCATACGTCCCGTCGATCACCATGACGCGGTAGTCGGTCGCGTTCGGGAGGTACTCCTGAAGCAGATACGACTTGTCGCCGGTCGCGCGGTAGTCGTGGACGAGGTTCAGGTAGTCGATGATGCCGTGGAGCGAATCGAGGTCGGTCGCCTTCGCGACCCCGATGCCGCGTGTCGTCGAGTTCGGCTTCACCACGACCGGAAACGAGAACCGTTCGACCGCCTCGGTGACGACCGCCTCATCGACCGGGTTCGAGATCATCGTCGTCCGCGGCACCGGCACGTCGGCCGCATCGAGCGCGGCCACCACCCCTCCCTTGTTCCGAGAGGTCACCACGGCGTCGCGGCCGTTCACCCAGGGGATCTCCAACCGGGCATCGAGCGCGCCGCCCTCCATCAGGCGGGAGGGATAGACGAAGCCGACGTCGAACGCGGATGCGATGTCTGTCGGGATCCCCCCCGAGACGGGGATCGACCGACCCTTGACGGGGAGGTGGCGGGCGTCGATCCCACGGGTCGCGAGCGGATCACGGATCCGTTCGAGCGTCTCGGCATCCGTCGTCACCGCAAGTCGCAGCCGATCGGCGTCGCTCACGGCTTCCTGACGCGAAGCGTCCCCTCGTCGGTGACGGTGACGAACAGCCGATGTCTGACCTCGCGGCCGCGGACCGCGTCGCCCGCGCGGTCGCCGATCGTCTTCATCAGATCCGGTGCGGTCTTGTTCACTTTCACACCCGCCTCATCGCAGGCGTCATATACCCGTCTCGGCGCGTCATAGAGGTCGGTGCCGGCGGCGATCTCGACGTGGACCGGCGCCGAGAGCGCCTCCGCGAAGGCGATCGTCTCCTTCGCGCGGTCGACGTTGGCGCGGGCGCTCGCCTCGACGCTGGAGACGTTCGCACGGGAGGTCCCGAGGTAGTCGGCGATGTCCGACTGTCTCAGCCCGCGTTCCCGGAGCGCGAGCACCTCGGCCTGTCGACGTGTGAGGACGTTCGCCTCCGGGTCGAAGCCCACGCGCGCCAACAGCGCGTCGGGATCGATCGCCTCGGGATCGACCTCATCGGCGGCCACGTCCGCGTCCGCCGGACGGGCATCGTCTGCATCCATACCGGATGGAAGGCGGTGCGGGGTCAAAAGGAGCGGGGAAGCAACGGCGACGGTAACGGACGAGCTACTTGCCCCAGAAGTTCTCGCGGCTACCGAGCCGTTCACGGTCCGCACGCCGTGGCCGGTCACGTCCGGTGTCGGCGTCCTCGTCGGCGGGTTCCTCGGCGTCCTCGTCGTCCTCGGCCTCCTCCGGGAGACGTTCGACGATCTCCTTTGCGGTCGCGTGGTTCGATTTCACCCGATCGATCGAGACACGGGCGCGCGCCGGCGGGAGTAACCCATCGACGAGGATGATGAAGCCGTCCTCGGTGCGACCGACGCCGGCGCCGCTTTCGTGCATGTCGTCGACCTCGACGACGACCTCCTCGCCGGGCTGGACGGGCTGGGCCTTCAGCTCGTAGATCGGCATGTCGTAGTGGTTACACCACTCGGCGCCGCCCTTGTTGCCGTAGTGTTGACACCCCATGCCCTGGATCCGCTCATCGAAACTGGGGCATTCGTCGGCGAGTGGACAGTCCGCCATGGCTCCCGATAGCCGGGGGGCGTTCTAAACGTTTCCGGCCTGCGGGCCCGCGAACGATGCGATACGGTCCGCCGAGGACGTCACGATACGGTCCACGGAGGACGCCACTGGCGGGAGGTTCAGAGGAACTCACGGACCTCCGAATACCACATGTCGTGGTGGTCGACCACGTCGAGCGCCTCCGCGACGTCGACGGCGATGGCATGCCAACACCGCTCCTCGGGGTTCTCCGGGTCGAGGTTGTAGGTCGCATCCGCACAGGTACACCGACCCGCCTCGACGACGTACTCGTCTTCGTGGCCGACGACGACGGTGAAGTCCCGATAGCGTTTGACGCGCTCCTCAGCGACCGCTTCGAGCGCGCGACTCCCGCGGTCGCCGTGGGCCTCGACGATCCCGGCGGCTATCGGTCCGGTGAGTTCGCCGGCGTCCCGGAGCGCCGCCCGCCAGTCGTCGACCGGCTCCATGCGTCCCGGTTCAGAGGCCGGCATCTAAACGGCGTCGGTCGGCGGAGCCGCCACCGGCCGCGGACGTCAGTAATCGGCCGGGTCGAATCGGTCGCCGTACTCGCGGACGGGGTCGACGGGCTGGCCCTCGTCGGTCTCGGGGGCGACGTAGTCGATGAACTCGGCGACCGAGGGTTCTCGCACCCGGACGGTCACCTCGATGTCGCCCAGTTCGTCCGGCTCGCCGACCGCGAAGTTGACCGTCCCCTCGAAGGCCGCCTGCTTTTTCAACGAGAAGTGAAAGCCCTCGTCGGTGGCGTTCTCCCGGAACACGCCACGGGCGGTGTCGAGGATCTCCTGTTCGTGAAGCACGTCGGAGAAGCCGTCAAGGGTGTGGGTCTCCGCGACGAGTCGGCCGTCCGAATGGACTAAATCGGCGTCCGCGAAGACGTTCCGTACCGCGTCCATCACCCGATCGGTCACCTCCGTGTCGCGGACGGGCGTCTCGATCCGTACGTCGACGCTGTAGATCACGCCGACTCACCTCCGGCGTCCGCGGTTTCCGTGGCATCCGCAGTCTCCGCGGAGTCGTCGGGGTCCGCGTGGTCGTCGGGCTCGACGCCCAGCAGCTCGCGGATCCGGGTGCGGAACTCCGCGAGCGTGCCGGTGTTGTCGATCTCGACGTCGGCGCGGTCGAGCGTCTCGCCGAGGCCCAGATCGAGTTCGCGGGCGTCGCGCTCGCGGAGCGCTTCGAGGTTCGAATCGGAGGCGTCGCGGCCGCGGTCGCCGAGGCGCTCGGCGCGGAGGTCGAAGGGCGCGTGGATCGCCACGAGCGTGAAGTCGTCGCCGAAGGCCTCCCGGAAGCGCGCCAACTCGACGGTCGATCGCAGGCCGTCGACGAGGACGGCGTCGGCGTCGCCCTCGGCGGCCGCCTCGCGGATGCGCGGGAGGGTTCGGGCGGCGATGGCGTCGTCGCCCTCCTCCTCGCGGAGGACGCCCGCGATACGGCCGTGGTGTTCGGCCGGGTCGAGGCCGCGTCGTCGGCACTCCTCGCGGATCACGTCGCCCATGACGACGACGGGGACGCCGGCCGCCTCGGCCACGTTCGCCGCCTCCCCCTTGCCGCTGCCGGGGAGGCCGACGGTTCCGTAGACGTTCATCACCCGCGGCTACCCCCGTGACGGACTTATGTCTGCTGTTGGGCCGGCGACGGCCGCGACGATTTATAACCGATCGAGGCACGAATCACGGTCGTTTTTAAGCGACGGTCGCTTTTCACCTCACGAGGGCACGTAGCTCAGCCAGGATAGAGCGTCGGACTTCTAATCCGATGGTCGTGGGTTCGAATCCCATCGTGCTCGTACGAAAACCGTCGGTTTAGTGGTTCTATTCAAACCGACGGCTCAGAACCTCTCTCGCTCGGAATCACGGGTTTCTCAATCCACACCTGACTCTCTCATTTTGGAGTTCGTCAAGTCGTTGAACGCTCCCCCGCGCCTGCGGTCGGTTTTCGGTGTTCTCCCTACCGAACCATACGGTCAACACTGGTTGTACCCACCCACCCACCGGCCCACCCTTTCCGAAGTAGATGGGTCGATTGCTCTCGACGTGTCAGAGTCAGCCCCCCTTGTGGGGGTTGACTCGGGCCTGCGTTTGCTCCCCGTCCTTGCCTCCGAGCGGCGGAACGGGAGAGCCGGGTTGCCCGGGTGCGAGCGACCTTTAGGAGCGAGCACCCCGGAACGCGCGCCGAGTGCCCCGAGGCGCGCGCACCGGCTCGACCAGCCGTCCGTGGGGCTTGCCCCCACGCAACGGAAGCCGCCGCGCACCCCCCCGACCGAAGGGAGGGGGGATGCGTGGTGCGGTGCGGGGTGGTTGCTGTGAGTAATCCCACCTCAATCACGGGTCCGCACGCACCAGATTGGGAGTCGCGCTCTCGGCCTTCCAAGACTAACTGTACATCGAACACTGAGGGCGGTGAGACGGGCGATGTACCGTCTTCACGAAGGCACTACTGGAAACAGAAGAACAGAATTGTCGATAAATTCATCGACCAGATGCCCAAACGGGCTAACCGGCCCATCTCCGTCCGGGAGGGTACATCAATTCGCGAAGAGGCGACCGTCGAAAAGTACGGTGACAACGGATTCCGCTCTGCGACCTGGAGTAATACGCTTCGGGCGTTCCTCACCTGGTACAATGGATACCGCTCTGCCCATCGTGTGTTCAAATCGCCCGATGGGGAGCGGGTCCGCGCACCGCTAACGAACTCTCACCAGCCGAATTACGGTGATAAATACTATGCTCGCATCAAAGCCCTCGAACGACAGATCACGGCTGAATACGATGATCTTCATGTCGCGATGCTCACCCTATCGGGCTCATCGCGCAACGGAAGCGGTGGGTGGAGATGTCCAGCCGATCATCTCCGTGATGTCGTCAACTCGTTCCGTCCTGACGAAGGGCGTGGTGTCTATCACGCTCTATACGATTCGTTAAGCGGTAAGGAGTGGGAATACGCTCTGGTTGCTGAGCATCACAAAACCGGGTACGGGCATATCCACATCGCGATTTTCGTCGACGGAGCGATCGATGAATCCGATTTCCATCCAGCTATCGATGCGCATCTTCGGGTCTGCGATATTGCCCATCGGGACGCACATGACTACTACAGTCCTGATCCAGACAATCGTCCGATCTCCGTTCGGCGTGTCGATACAGATCTATCCCCCGAAGAATACGAGCAGTATGAGGACGTAGGAAATCTGGGATCCTACATCGGTGAGTACATTGGATCGTACGGAGAGGAGCTATTCGATAGGAACGTAGATGAGCTGATCTTCCGAGCATCCTGCTGGGCGACTGGTACCCAAATGGTTCGCTTCTCGACGGGTGCAAACGAGTTGATTGACCGGGAGTTTGATGCTGAAGAGAGTGATGTAGAGGCGGTTGCTATCCCGAACCCTTCGTTCGATCCGGAAACAGACGCTACTCCAGAAACCGATGAAAAGCCGGTGGAGATCGTCAACGAAGGGTGGTCATTAGAGGGGATCGGCCGTGTGGATCGGGACGGGGAGACGATATTCGATATCCAACGGAGTGCGGTTCAATATCAAAAAATAGAGGGAGCAGAGCATCTTGATCCTCCGAATTACCAACCATCAGACCGCCCTGTTTGTCGTACTACAGATGCCCATCTTAATACATTCCGGTAACTCTGCTGAAGTTGGTCAAGTGGCTCTGTTGAAATCCTCAACTGTTGATAGGTTTCGGGCGCCGTGCGAGATACAGAGGACGTATGCAGCACGGGCGGTCCGTTGCTTCCGAACAATCAGTGCTGAATTAACTGATCGCTGAAGAGTGCTTATTGATCACCATGTCGGTGTCCGAGCTTCTCATCAATAGCTTGACTCACGGCAAACAAGAATCCGAAGAGACCGATCCATAGCAAAGGTTGCTGGGGGGCGAATGCTGCGGCAGGATGCTCAAGCAGAAGGATGGTGAAGACGAGCCAGCCTAGCCCACCACAGATCATCCCAAGACATCCTGAAACGACGAGCCTTCGCCGTATACTCACGAGAAACACCCAACCATTGGGATAAATGACGCCGTCTAAGTATTTATATTGAGCAGTCGATTCTGATCAGGAGTTCATAGCGTCAAGATCGCCTCCGCTTGCTGAGTTCCCTGTATTGACCGCCCATTACTCTTCGAGATCGAGCTTCAACTCGTGGTGCATTCGCGCTCCGTATTCAGCACGCAGATCGTATCAAGTCTGAAGGATTTCAACAGAGCCGGTCAAGTATGACAGAAGCGACGTGATAAATCCGAGACACTGATTTTAATCGATCATAACCTAATCAATAAGACAGAGGTGTTCATCGATGTCCACGCCTAACTTTTGAGATGTATTGCTCAACAGTTCCTTTGCTAATACGCAATAACTCGCCAATCCTATTTCGGTCGAGTTCTTGGGTCACGTCTAGGTAGGCTGCGATTGAGGGTTTCCCTAGTGCAGCTATCTGCGCCGGTACCATTGTCTGGTTGTCTCCTATTTTAAATCCACCAGTACGAAGCCAAAGAGTCATGAATACATCCGCCCTTCTTTCATTCTCAGATGCTGTTCCGCCACTAAATTCAAATATTTCTCCAGAGTTACACTTTATTACGTAGGTTCTATTTGTGGGTTCGTCATAGAACGTGGTGTGCTCTGTCTCACGTGGTATCCGCTTTTCCCCATAGACCTCAGTATCATCGATATACACATGTTCGATCTCCAGCTCATCCCAATGAACCTCCGAAGGTTCTCTACGAATCATACATTTTGTATATCTGTACGTTTTGTCCAGTAAGTATATAATAATACCTCTCATCTTTCCAGATGCAGTTCGGTGCTGAAAAAGACGGACGAAGTTGAGTTTGAGAGCCGCAGAGAGTATCATCCCGGAAGTGACTACTCTCTCAATCTAGATCGTGCGCCGAGGGAGATCAAGGATCTCGGCGCATGAGCCGATAAGCATCCCCGGACCGTGGATGTGCAGCCGGACAGGAGACGCCATTTGGGGCAACGAAGCACCCGAATTTATCTCTTGTCCTGTTCGAAAGCGGTGCCCATAGCACGCATATGAGCAAGACAACACAAGCCTACAAAATTACGAATATGGCCGTTCGGGAACGGTGCGAGAACCGTTGCGCCAACTGTGGAGTAGAAGAGCATGAAGCGGTACTAGATGTCCACCACATCGTCCCAAGGGGACAAGGTGGATCAAACCTGATGAGTAATCAGACAGTCCTTTGTCGTAGGTGTCACGACGCTGCCCATGGTAAGAAGATGGCACCGACCGTCCAATCAGCGAGCACTGGGATGATGGACTCGGAGACGTTTGAACTCTACCGACAGTTCTGGCGAAACATACTCCCACAAATGGGTGAGATGTGTAATGTCCCTATTCAGCCAATCTACGTCGGTGAAGATCAATGCTGGCACGTCGCTGAAGCTGACATGCGGCTTTTGATGGGATCCATCGAGATGCGGGTATAGCTGGGCCTTCATAATACGAAGTTACCAGCTGTACACTACACTTACTCTGTGACTACAGCCTCTCTATTCAGAGCCGATAATTCAATCAGGGAGAGATCTTTGCAGCCCAATTGTGCGCGGATTCGTGGACCTCAGTCTCCCATCCTCTCTCTTCCAAAAGTGCCGGAAGTCGGTCTATGTGTTCATCACCACAGGAAACAACCACGGTCTGGTACCCTTTCGCTCTAGCTATTCTGTCGATCTCGCTTGCCATGTGTTGGTCACGGGTTCCAATCCGTTTTTCTTCAAGAATTATTAGGCCGAATGAGAACAGACAAATAGCCGAGATTAACATCAGTAATCTCATTGAAAGTGTGAATATGACACCAACAATCACTGGTTCGTTGATAAACGGAATTGGGAAAGATGGAATCAACAATCCCGCAACAAAAATAATCGCGGTGGGTATCCCTAACGTAACTATCCAACTCTGGGGCAACTCAGCATACAGCTCCGGAAGAGGTGTATCGATCTCATCGTGAATAGGCAGATTAGTTTTCTCTTTGATTCCGGGTCCATTAGATAAGACATCCTGTAACCAGTACAGAATGAGAATCCCGATCAAAAAAGAAAGATATCCTACAGACCAGCCATCTGGCCCGACACGGTCTTCTCTCGCCTCCACAAATAACGCGTCTGCATTTTGATCTAAACGAGAATCAAGGAGACATCTATCCGTACTTGAAACATGAATCTCACCCTGAATTACTGCCTTCATTGATTGTGTCTCTTAATAACACGACTCAACTGTATAAGTTAGATAGTTCACTAAATGAGGAATTTCTTGAGAATCAATTGTAGTTGTAAGTTTTCATTACAAACCAACTCTTTAAATTTTGGTAGAGCCGGTCAGCCGGTTTTACAGATACTCTTCAGGGGGAGATCGATCGGTGTTATCGTAGAGTTCTAGATCTCCGGAAACAACAAACGCTCCATCTCGCGTGATTTGATACTTTCCTCGGTCCAGTTTTTCAACGAACCCTGCTGCTCGAAGTGTATTCAACCGCTTGCCTACCGTTTGACGTGTGATCTCTGTATTATCTGCAATTATCGAGGGTGTCAGAACTAACCCGGTATACATCACGAATAGAATCTGTGCATCTGCATCGGTAAACCAGTCAGGAGGGTTACCACTAATAACCGGTGTAGCATCCCCAGAGAGATCAATACTGTAATCTAAGTCTGATGGATCGTCGGCCTCCACCACTTCGTCTTCCCCTTCAGTATCACTCATAGTCGCAGTTATAACTCGAAGATAATAATACCGTTTCCTTTCTGGGAAACCAATCTTAGAGTTCTGTTTGTTATTTCCTAATTAGGAAATCTTTATTGGGTAAGGCTCCTACGGTTATGATATGCCAGCGAAAGGAGCGGTAGACACGAACGGTATCTCTAGGGGACATGAGTGAACTCGACCCCATCACACCGGTAGATGCGGTCGAGATGTTCCATAGCGCCATGCGCGACGAGCATGCGGAATCAACTCGTCGAGCTGAAAAGCATCGACTTCTTGCGTTTCTTCAATTCTGTGACGAGCACGATATCGAGGATCTGAACGACCTAACTGGGAGACATCTCTACCGCTACCGCACCTGGAGACGCGAAGGACATGGAGATGGGCGTGACCCAATCAAGCGGGTTACGCTCAAGAGCCAACTCGCATCCCTTCGTCGATTTCTTCGTTTTGCCGCCGATATTGATGCGGTCCCCGCGACCCTCTACGAACAGGTTGCTCTCCCGAGAATGTCGAACGGAGAGGACGTTTCCGATTCGACTCTCGAAGCCGACAGGGTGCTCGAAATTCTGGACTACCTCGAACACGCACAGCCGGGCTCGCGTGATCACATCGTTCTGCTGTTGCTCTGGAAAACGGGCGCACGAACGGGAGCCATTCGGGGGCTCGACCTTCGGGACGTTGATCTCGATGGAACCCACCCGCGCGTGAACGGACCAGCCATCCACTTCGTTCACCGACCGGATACCGGAACTCCGCTCAAGAATCAAGAAAAGGGAACGCGGTGGAATCGAATTAGCGAACCGACGGCGCAGTACATCGCGGATTACATCGACTATCATCGACACGATGTGACTGACGAGCACGGGCGGCAACCCCTGATCACTACCGAGTATGGTCGACCAGCTGCAAACACGCTACGGACGACACTCTACCGAGTCACCCGTCCATGCTGGCGGGGAGAACCGTGCCCGCATGATCGGGTCGTCGATGAGTGCGAAGCTACCCATCTCGATCACGCAAGCAAATGTCCCTCGTCGAGATCTCCGCACGATGTTCGGAGCGGGCGTGTCACGTACTATCGACGAGAGGACGTGCCTCGTCGAGTCGTTAAAGATCGCCTGAACGCAAGCGAGGATATTCTCGATCGTCACTACGACCGACGGTCCGACCGCGAACAGGCTGAACAGCGCAGCGAGTACCTTCCAGACTTATAGCCAATGTGTGCCCAACCGAACGCAGCACATTCCGAGATAGCGAGACCCCATCGTGCTCGTACGACAACCGTCGGTTTCGTGGTTCCAGATCAGTCCGTCGCGACGGGGAGTCGGGTCGCGAGCACGACCATGACGAAGAGGATCGCCGCCAAGAGGAGGAACATCTCGTCGAAGAAGTCGCGATCGGCGGCGGCACCGAACACGATCGGGCTCGTCGCCCCGACGGCGAAGATGGTGGTTCTGAGGATGCCGAACCCCGTTCCCTCGACGCTTGAGGGGAGGGTCCTGACGAGATACGACTCCGTGGACGTCTCGAACCCGAGGAGCGTTCCCAACAGGATCGAGATGACGACGAGCAACCAGACGTTCTCGACGACGGTGAGCGCGACCAGTGCGGGGACGGAGAGGCCGACGACCGCGTAGGTGAACCTGACGCCTAGCCGGTCGTAGATCGCCCCCGAAAGCGGGTGAACGAACGCCGTGGCTCCGAAGTACAGCCCGAAGAGCACGCTCGCGACCGGCGAGGAGAGTCCCTTCTCCTCGGTGAGGTACGTCGGGTAGAAGCCGGTGAACGCCTGCCAGACGGAGATTCCCAGGATCATCAGGAGGGTCGCGAGCACGACCGGCGGTTTCCGCAGTTCCGAGCGAAGAACCCGGAGCGTCTCCGAGGAGAAGGTGTCGACCGCGCCCCGTTCGCCGGCCGTATGCGCCGGCAGGGACGTCCAGAGCACGACCGCGATGATCAGGAACAGCGGGATGGCGAACCCGAACCCGAACTGCCAGCCCACCGCCGCCGCGACGACGCCCGCGACCGGTGGCAACACCGCCTGTCCGACCTCGGGAGCGGCGTTGGTCACGCCGATCGCGGTTCCGTACCGCTCCGGATAGAGCGTAGCGATGGCGGTGAACCGAGCGATCGCATAGAGGCCGACGCCGAACCCAAACAGGGCCGTCAGGACGAACAGGACGGGACTTGAGCGGGAGAGGACGACGAACAGGAGGGCGACCGATGAGACCCCCAAACTCAGCGTCAGCGTCTTCCGCTCGCCGATCCGATCCGCGAGGATCCCGCCGGGGAGCTGTCCGAGCGCGTAGGTGGCGAACAGGACCGTCAACAGCGCTCCGGCGCCCGTGAGGGTGAGTCCGTACGAAGCACGGAGGTGAGGAAGCAACACGGGATAGATCGTCCTCGCGCCGGTGGTCAAGCCCCACCCGGCTCCGATGGCGAGGAGCAGGCTCCCCCGACCGTCGCTTCCGAGGTGTTTCAGTTCGGAACCGAACGCGGAGAGATAACGGAGGAACAACGTCGAAGCGGAGAGATATCGCCTCGTTCCGGTATTCAACATTCTTATTCCGGGGCGTCTTTCCGTGATCGGCCATCTTCGATTGCCGGGTGCGTCGGACCGTCTGCGCCCATCCCTTCCTGTGCCGTGGGTTTCGATGCGATCGCCAGTGGACGATCGTCTGACGGGTGTAAGCCGCGACTCGCTGTTATGCGCGTTCGCCGAGCCGCGACCCGCCCTTATGCCCGCTCGCCGACGACCCACCGATCCGAATAGCTCTCGCCGCAGGCACAGTGTGCGTAGGCGTGGACGACGTCGCCATCGGCGTAGATGCCGCCGACCTCCTCGTTCTGCGCCTCAGCGAACGCGAAGACGAACCGGACCGTATGTTCCACGTCGGGCTCCGCATCGGCGAACGGGCACTCGCCGGCGTCGAGCGTTCGCGCGATCGAGCCGTCGTTGCCCATCGCCTCCTTTGCGAACGCCATCGCGTCCATGCCGGTGCCGGCCTGAAACGCCGATCGCCCTTTCTCGCCGTCGAGGACGAGCCGAACGCCCGCGTCGGTTTCGACCCCGACCGATCGAAGCCGCGAGTCGTCCTCCAGATACGCGTCGCTGATGAAGAGCACGACGTCGTCGAGCCGATCGCCGGCCAGAAACGCTTCGAGGGTGTCCATGCCGGCCCGACGGGCGTCGGCCCTAAAAGCCGACCGTGTTCGGATCGGCGTTGGCGGGCGGGACGGACCGTCGATCGGTGGCGATCCGCTCCGATCCGGCGGGAATCGGAGAAAACGTTAAGATTCATGAGGGAGACGTGGCGCGTGATGAGCACGCACACGACATCCGGAAACCGACTCGTCGAGTGGGCGGAGTTGACCGACGAGCGCGTCCCGGATGACCTCCGGGAGCGTGAGGACGGCGAGCGATAACTTTCACCGCGCTTCGCGAAGCCTTTAGGCCGAAGCCGGCCAAGAGCCGCCGATGGCGACCGAGGCCGCCGGCATCGACCACCCGCTGCTCGTCGACGACTTCCTCCAGCGGCGGCGCTACCAGCTCCAACTCGCCGACGCGGCCCGGGACGCACACACCCTCGTCTGTCTCCCGACCGGCCTCGGCAAGACCACCGTCAGCCTGCTCGTCACCGCCGAGCGGCTTCACGCGGCCGGCGGCAAGGCGCTCTTTTTGGCGCCGACGAAACCGCTCGTCCAGCAGCACGCCGAGTTCTACCGCGAGGCGCTCACGATCCCCGACGAGGAGATCGTCGTCTTCACCGGGGACGTGAAACCCGACGACCGCGCCGCGCTCTGGGCGGACGCGCGGATCGTGATCGCGACGCCGCAGGTCGTCGAGAACGACCTCGTCGGAAACCGGATCTCGTTGCGGGACGTCACCCACCTCACCTTCGACGAGTGTCACCGCGCGACCGGCGAGTACGCCTACGTCTACATCGCCGAGCGGTACCACGCGGACGCCGCCGACCCGCTCGTCACGGGGATGTCCGCCTCGCCCGGCGGCGACACCGAGGAGATCGAGACGGTCTGTACGAATCTCGGTCTCCGCAACGTCGAGGTGATGACCGAGGGCGACGCCGACGTCTCGGAGTACACCCACGACACCGACGTTCGATGGATCGAAGTCGAGCTACCCCCGGAGGTGCTTGCGATCCGCGACGCGTTGAACGAGGTGATCTCGGACCGGTTGGAGACGCTGAAGTCGCTCGGCGTGACGAACTCGACGAATCCCGACCTCTCCCAGCGCGACCTCAACGGGATGCGCGGGACCCTCCGGAAGATGATGGACGCGGACAACTCGGACGGGTACAAGGGGATGTCCGTCCACGCCGAGGTGATGAAGCTCCGGCGGGCCGTCGAGCTCGTGGAGACGCAGTCGGTCGAGTCGGTCCGGCGGTACTTCGAGCGCCAGCGCAACGCGGCGCGCTCCTCGGGCGCCTCGAAGGCGAGCCAGCGGATGATCGCGGATCCGGCCGTCAGGCGGGCGATGCGGGAGGCCGAGTCGTTCGACGGGCTCCACCCGAAGTTCTCACAGGCCCGTATCCTGCTCGCGGAGACGCTCGGGATCAACGACGGCGAGCGGGCGATCCTCTTCACCGAATCGCGGGACACGGCGGAGGCACTTGTCGACTTCCTCGAAACGAGCTTCGAGGTGCGCAAGTTCGTCGGGCAGGGCGACAAGGAGGGCTCCGACGGGATGACCCAGAAGCAACAACAGGAGACACTCGACGCCTTCAGGGCGGGCGAGTTCGAGGTGCTCGTCTCGACGAGCGTCGCCGAGGAGGGCCTCGACGTGCCGGAGGTCGACCTCGTCTGTTTTTATGAACCGGTCCCGACGGCGATCCGCTCGATCCAACGGAAGGGCCGAACCGGCCGGCAGGCAAGCGGTGAGGTCGTCGTGTTGATGGCGAAAGACACCCGCGATGAGGCGTTCTTTTGGATCTCCAGACGCCGCGAGAAACGGATGGAGTCGGAGCTCTCTGAATTAAAAGCGGCAACCGACGAGATCGAATCGCGCGTCGGCGACGGGCAGGCGGGACTCGATGCGTTCGCCACGTCGGCGGGTGATGAGGAGAAACCGACAGCACGGCCCGCCGAGAATGGATCGGGAGCGGCCGACGCGGCCGCAGACGACGTGGCTACGGCCGATGTGTCCGCGGACGACTCGGAGGATCCTGCGCTCACGGATTTCGCGGCCGAGGTTCGGAACGGGGGGAAAGATGGCGGCGATGCCGGCGCCGAGGCGGGTGATGACGGCGGCGACAGCGACAGCAACGATAACAGCGAGGACGACGAGGCCGACGGCGATAGCGACGAAAACGGGGTCGTCGCCACCGCAGGCGTCGACGAGGGCGTCGAGGTCGTCATCGACCAGCGCGAACTCGACTCCTCGATCGCGAAGGATCTCTCGACGCGCGACGGACTCGTAACCCGGTTGGAGACGCTGGCGGTCGGCGACTACGTCCTCTCGGACCGCGTCGCCGTCGAGCGGAAATCCGCCGCCGACTTCGTCGACTCGATGCTCGATTCGGACCGGTCGCTCTTCGAACAGGTCGGCGAACTCTCCCGGGCGTATGCACGTCCCATCGTGATCGTCGAGGGGGAGAACCTCTACGGCCAGCGCGACATCGATCCGAACGCGATCCGTGGAGCGCTCTCGGCGCTCGCGGTCGATTTCGGCGTGAGCGTTCTTCGGACCGAAAGCGAGGCCGACACGACGGCGCTGTTGGCGACGATCGCCCGGCGCGAACAGGAGACCCGGGATCGGGAGGTGAGCCTGCACGGCGAGAAGACGACGAAAACGCGCGCGGAACAACAGGAGTACGTCGTCTCCAGCATCGCCGACATCGGTCCGATCACCGCCCGGGCGCTGTTGGAACACCTCGGCAGCGTGGAGGCGGTGATGACCGCGGAGCGCGAGGAACTCCTGGAAGTCGACGGCGTTGGAGCGGTCACCGCGGATCGGATCCGCGAGGTCGTCGGAAGCCCGTACGAGTGACTGCGGGACGTATTTATAAACGAATCGTCGAGGTTTATAAACGAATCGTCGGTGCCCGGTCGGGGGATCCGCCGGTCGCTCACTCCAACGCGCGGAGCGTCTCGGCCGCCTCCCGCGCCGCCCGCAGGTGGTCGCGTGCCCGTCGTGGATCGTCCGTCTGCTCCGCAGCCTGTGCAAACCGGACAAGCGTTCGCGTGAGCGACGCTCGGGCGGTTGCGACGTCGGTCGCTACCTCACCGTGGCCCGACTCGACGGGTCCCTCGGGACGGGCGGACGGGCTCGCCGGTTGCACATCCCCGGCCCCCGGTTGCGGTCCTTGGGCCGGCGTGTCAGGAGGGTTTCTGCCGCCGACGTTGGTCGCTTCGTGCGCCTCATCGGTGCCGGTGGGTCCGGTCGTGCCATCGACGGGATCAGCCGGCGTGACGGCGGCGGAGTCGTGGGCGTCCGCTTCCGTGGCACCGCTGGGGTGTGTCGTTTCGTCGGTCCCTGCGGGCGCCTGCTCCCCATCCGTCCCGTTGGTCGTGGCGTTACAGCTCGGACAGAACTCCTGGCCGTCGTGACGGAAGATCGGGTCGCCACACGTCTCACAGTGACGGTTGGTCATCGTCGCCCCTTTTAAAAGCAGCTCGGACATCCGCTTCGTGTGTTCGCGTTTCTGGTCGTCCGCTGCGAACTTCTTGCGGAGCTTTTCGCGTTCGGCCTCCTTGTCGAACCCCTCGCTCATGCGCGAGTACACGCGGTCCGAACCGAAAAGTCCCGCGGGCTCAGTCCTCCGTCCTCGTGCGGTCGACGTCGAGTTCGCCGCGGTGGATCTTCGCGCCGTCCTGTGTTACCTGCCGGCCGAGCACCGCACATTTCACGCGCATCGGAGAGATATCGACGCCGAGCATCTCCGTGATGTCCTCGGTCTCGAGTTCGTGCAGCTCCTCGATGGTCATCCCACTGAGTCGCTCCGAGAGCATGCTCGCGGAGGCCATCGAGATGGCACAGCCGTCGCCGGTGAACCGAACCGTCTCGATCGTCTCCTCGTCGTCCGCGAGCGCGACGTCGACGCGGATCGTATCGCCACAGGAGGGGTTCTCGCCGACGTGTGTGAAGTCCGGATCCTCGAGTTCACCGTAGTTCCGCGGGTTTTTGTAGTGATCGAGGATCTGCTGTCTGTACATATCCGAGCCTAGTCCCATGTTGGGTCGAGATAGCGTTCTCGGTAGCAAAAGCGTTCCGTCGGCGTCGATCGGGTTCGAGAGGAGTGACCGAAAAGACGAAGCCGATCAGGCGAACAGTTCGTGCGCGCCGCTCACCGCCTCGATCAGTGCATCGACCTCCTCGACGGTGTTGTAAATATAAAAGGAAGCCCGCGCGGAGGCGGCGACGCCGAGCGTGTCGTGCAGCGGCTGGGTGCAGTGGTCGCCGGCGCGAATGGCCACCCCGTAGTCGTTGAGGATGCTGGAGAGGTCGTGCGCGTGGACGCCCTCGACGTTGAACGCGACGAGGCCGCCGCGCTCGTCGCCCGGCGGGCCGTAGATGTCGACGTAGCCGAGGTCGGTGAGCCGGTCGTAGGCGTACTCCGCGAGGAGCTCCTCGTGGGCTTGCACCCGCTCCATGCCGAACCCTTCCAGATACTCGATCGCCGCGGCGAGCGCGATCCCCTGCGCGATGGAGGGCGTCCCGGCCTCGAACTTCCACGGCAGGTCCTCCCACGTCGAGTCCTCGAAGGTGACCCGGCGGATCATCTCGCCGCCGTAGAGGTACGGGCTCATCGACTCGAGGATCGACTCGCGGCCGTAGAGCACGCCGATCCCGGTGGGACCACACAGTTTGTGCCCCGAAAAGGCGAGGAAGTCGACGTCGAGGTCGGTCACGTCGACCGGGCGGGTGGGAACCGACTGGGCGGCGTCGGCGAAGATCAGCGCGTCGCGCTCGTGTGCGAGGTCGGCGAGCTCCCGGATCGGGTTCACCGTCCCGAGGGTGTTCGAGACGTGGACGACCGAGACCATCTCGGTGTCGTCGTCGATCTTTTCGGCCGCGTCGTCCATGTCGAGCCGTCCCTCGTCGGTGACCTCGATGAACCGGACGTCCGCGCCCGTCCGCTTGCCGATCTGCTGCCAGGTGACGAGCGAGGCGTGGTGTTCCATCTCGGTGAGCACGACGTTGTCGCCCGCGGAGAGCTCCTCCAACCCCCACGCGTATGCGACGAGGTTCATCGCCTCCGTCGTGTTCTTCGTGAAGATGACCTCCTCGCGGCCCGCCGCGCCGATGAAGTCGGCGACGGTGTCGTGTGCCTCCTCGTAGGCGACGGACGCCTCCTGACTTAACTGATGGATCCCTCGGTGAACGTTCGCGTTGTAGCCGCGGTAGTAGTCGACGATGGCGTCGACCACCGGCTCCGGGGTGTGTGTCGTCGCCGCGTTATCGAGGTAGACGAGCGGGATGTCGTCGCTGTCGTCCTGTCCGATCGTCGTCGGGTCGCCGCCGACCTTCCGATCGAGGATCGGGAAGTCGGCACGGACCGCCTCGACGTCGAACGGATACGATTCCTGAACTTCCATTACCCGAAATTCGCGCTCCAGAACCAACACCCCTTCGGTTCGGTGAGCGTTGCCGGCGTCTCTCACGCTGGTTCAGCCTCGCAGGAACGAACTGGTGTCCTTTTGAGTCCGGGGGGTCTCGATTCAGCTATGACCGATACGCTCAGACTCGCCACCCGCGGGTCGGACCTCGCCCTCCGGCAGGCCGGAGCCGTCCGTGACGTCCTGTCGACCCGCAGGCGCGACGTCGAGATCCGTCGCGTCGAGACCCGTGGCGATGAGATACGCGACGAGCTGATTCATCGGCTCGGCCGAACCGGCGCGTTCGTGCGCGCGCTTGACGAGGAGATCCTCGCCGGCGACGCGGACCTCGCCGTTCACTCGTTAAAGGACGTCCCGACGGAGACCGTCGGTGCCGACGGCCTCGTGGTCGCGGGTATCCCGGAGCGCGCCCCCGCCGGTGACGTCCTCGTCCATCCGGACGGCCTCGCGCTCGACGAACTTCCGGCGGGGGCCGTGATCGGTACGGGATCGCTCCGGCGGACGGCACAGATCAAAGCGAGCCGGCCGGATCTGACCGTCGAGCCGATCCGCGGCAACGTCGACACGCGGCTCGAAAAGCTCCTCGCGCCGCATCTGCAGGCGGAACACGAACGACGGCTGCTTGCCGAAGGTGGGCTCGATGCGGATCCCGACGGCGCGGACGACGAAGGCGACGTCGACGAAGGCGACGTGGACGACGCAGAGGACACGGACGACACCGAAACCCCCGAGGAGGCGTTCGACCGGAGCGTCGAGGAGTGGTTCGACGGGCTCACGGAGTTGGAGCGCTCGGCGATGGGTCGAGTCGTCGACGTCGAGTACGACGCGCTGGTGCTCGCGGAGGCGGGATTGCTCCGCTCGGGGCTCGCGGACGCCGTGGCGACGACCCGGCTGCCACGCGAGGAGTTCGTCCCGGCCGCCGGTCAGGGCGCCATCGCCGTCACCGCGACCGATCCGGACGTGATCGAGACGGTCCGTTCGACCGTCGATCATCCCCGAACGCGGGTGGCCGTCACGGTCGAACGAACCGTCCTCGCCGAACTCAACGGCGGCTGTATCGCGCCGATCGGCGTCTCCGCGCTCGTCCAGGGCGAGCACGTCCACGTCAGGGCGCGGGTGCTCTCGATCGACGGCACCGAGGAGGTCGCCGGCGCCCGCGACCTTCCGATCGAAAACCACGCGAAGGCGGCGGAGGCGTTCGCGGCCGAGTTGGCCGACCGGGGCGCGGCCGATCTGATCGCCGCCGCTCGCGAGGAGGTGGACGCCGATGACTGAGGGGGCAAACGGAGGCAACCCGGCGACGACGGAGCCGACGAAACCCGGGACCGTCTACCTCGTCGGGTCCGGCCCGGGCGACCCGGAGCTGTTGACCGTGAAGGCCGCCCGGCTGATCGACGAGGCCGACGTCGTCCTCCACGACAAACTCCCCGGCCCGGAGATCCTCGGGCGGATCCCCGAGGCGAAACGCGAGGACGTCGGCAAGCGCGCGGGCGGCGAGTGGACGCCACAGGAGTACACCAACCGTCGACTCGTCGAACTCGCCGAGGAGGGGCTCGCCGTCGTCCGCTTAAAAGGTGGCGACCCGTTCGTCTTCGGCCGCGGCGGCGAGGAGGCCGAACACCTCGCCGCACACGGGATCCCCTTCGAGGTCGTCCCCGGCGTCACCTCCGCGATCGCCGGCCCGGCCGTCGCCGGGATCCCCGTCACCCACCGCGATCACGCCTCCTCGGTCTCGTTCGTCACCGGCCACGAGGACCCGACGAAGGAGGAGTCGGCCGTCGAGTGGGACGCGCTCGCGGCGACGGGCGGCACCATCGTCGTCCTGATGGGCGTCGGGAAACTCCCGGAGTACGTCGCGGAACTCCGGCGCGCCGGCCTCGACGGCGACGTCCCCGCGGCGCTCGTCGAGCGGGCGACGTGGCCCGATATGCACGTCGCGACCGGTACGCTGGAGACCATCGTCGACGTGCGCGATTCGGCCGACATCTCGCCCCCGGCGATCACGGTGATCGGCGAGGTGGCGGCGACCCGCGACCGCGTGATCGACTTCCTCATGAACGCGAGCGAGGAGGAGGGAGAAGAATGAACCGAACCGATGAGGATGCGGAAGTGGGCGAAGGGAAGCGAACCGGCGATGCCCCCCGTATCGCCGTCTTCAGGCCCGCAGACGAACGGATCGACGACGCCGTCGAGCGCCTCGAAGCGCTCGGCGCGGAGGCGGTCGCCGACCCGATGCTCGCCGTCGAGCCCACGGGTGCGACCCCGGGGCCGGGCACGTACGTGATCGTGACGAGCAAGACGGGGGTCGAACTCGCCGCGGAAGCCGGCTGGGACCCCGACGACGCGACCCTCGTCGCCATCGGCCCCGCGACCGCGGCCGCCGCTCGCGAGGCCGGCTGGACGGTCGATCTGATCCCCGAGGAGTACACCTCGACCGGGCTCGTCGAACTGCTCGAAGGCGACGTCGCCGGCGAGCGCGTCGAGGTGGCCCGCTCGGATCACGGCAGCGACGTGCTTTTAAAGGGACTTCACGACGCGGGTGCGGATCTCAACGAGACGGTGCTCTACCGGCTCGTGCGACCCGAGGGAAGCGGCAAGTCGGCCGCGATGGCCGCCCGCGGCGAGCTCGATGCGGTCGCGTTCACCTCCTCGCTCACCGTGATCCACTTCCTCGAGGCGGCCGAGGAGCGGGGGATCCGGGAGGAGGCGATCGAGGGGTTGAACCGGGCGGTCGTGGGTACGATCGGACCACCGACGGCGGAGACGGCGACCGAACAGGGGATCGACGTGGACGTGGTCCCCGAAACCGCCGAGTTCGACACGCTTGCCGCCGCAGTCGTCGAGGCGGCACGTAAGCGCGAACAGCGTGAAAAACGGGAACAACGCGAATAACGGGAATAACAGAGCGACGACGGTCGCTCGTCGCGCTCAGTCGTCCGCGGTGACGACTCGGACGCGATCGGATGTATCGAGGTCGAGCGTCGGCCGCGCCACGTCGAACAGCTCGTACGGGTCGGCGTCCGCGGGCATCGGCGAGTCGTAGTCGACGCCGCCACGTGCCTCGAACTCCTCGGAGACCGCCGCCAACAGGTCGCCGTCCGAGAGCAACCGGACGAGCGTGGCCCCGATCGTCTTCGCGGCATAACACATTCCATCGACCCCGACGGATCCGCTCGCGGCGACCGCCTGCCAGGAGTGCAGCGGCGTCCCGACCGGGAACGTCGCCGTCGTCATCCGGCCGAGCGGAACGACCTGGCTCACGTCCCCGGAGTCCGTCGAGTACGAGCCGGTGGTGCCGGCGTCGAAGGCGTCGAGCGGCTCGGTGAAATACGGTCCCGCTCGTGCCCGCTCACGAACATCCGCGGGCAGCACCGACACCGCCTCGGAGCCGTTTTCAAGCGTCTCGTGGAGGTCGGCCGCGAGCGCTCGGTCGGTGACATCGAAGCCACCGAGATCGGTCATGACCTCGCCGATCGTCGCGGCGAGCGTCTCGTTCGGACGGACGCCGTAGACGCCGCCCGTCTGGGTCACCTCGACGTCGACGTCCGCCATGAGCGCCGCGCCGCGGGCGGCGTTTCTGAACCACTCGCTCACGGTCTCGACCTGCGTCCGGCTCGGTGCACGGACGAGGTACTCGGCGGTCGCCTCCGCCGGGACGACGTTCGGCGCGGCGCCGCCGTCGGTGATGACGTAGTGCAACCGAACGGGGTCAGGGACGTGTTCACGCATATACTCGACGGCGGTGTTGAGTAGTTGAATGGCATCGAGCGCGCTCCGGCCGGCCTCGGGGGCGGCCGCGGCGTGTGAGGGGGTGCCGCGTGCGGTCACCTCGAAGCTATCGACCGCGAGACACGAGGCGGCCGTGGGCGCGTTGTACCAGCCGGGGTGCCAGGAGACGAGCGCGTCGACGTCGTCGAAGGCGCCGGCGCGTGTCATGTACGTCTTGCCGGAGCCGCCCTCCTCGGCGGGCGTACCGGCGTAGATGACCGTTCCCTCCAGCCCGTCGTCGATGGCGTCCGCGACCGCGAGCGCGCCGCCGAGCGAACCCACGCCGAAGAGGTTGTGTCCGCAGCCGTGACCGGGCGCGCCATCCTCGACGGGCTCCCGGTTCGCGGTCGCCCGCTGGGAAAGCCCGGGGAGCGCGTCGTACTCGCCCAGCGTCCCGACGACGGGACTCCCGTCCCCGTATCGCGCGAGAAACGCGGTCTCGATGTCGCCGACGCCGACGTCGACCGTGAAGCCGCGCTCGATGAGCGCGTCTATCAACTGCTCGGCGGCATACGTCTCCTCGAAGGCGGTCTGTGGGTGTTCCCAGATCTTCCTGGAGAGGGCGGTGAGTTGCTCACGACGGGCGTCAACCGACGCAGCGACCGATTCGGTGTCCATGAGGGGATATCACGAAGCGAGCGCAAAAGTGTTCGTCCGGCCGCCGCGCGGGCAACGACGTCCCGGCCACCGCCCATCCCGTGAGGCCCGCCACCGTTCATCCCGTGAGGCCCACCACCGTTCATCCCGTGAGGCCCGCCACTGTTCATCCCGTGAGGCCCGCCACCGCTCACCCCGTGATACCCTCGATGATCCCCTCGGCGGCCTCGAGGTCGTCATCGGTGTTGATGTTCTCGAAGGTCCGTTCCTCGGTTCGGCGCCGGATCGTCGCGTCGTCGACGACGACGTAGGACAGTTCGAAGAGCGGATCGAGGATCTTTCGGTCGCCGCGAGCGAGCGCCTGCTCACAGGCGTCCGCCATCGCATCCGCACGGTAGACGGCCTGTGTCGTCTGAAACCATCGGTCCTCGAGTCGGGGGACCGCGGCGTCATGGCCCGCCGCGTCCGCGAAGAGCGTCGCGACGAAAGCGGGGTCCACGAAGGGCATATCGCAGGCGACGACGAACGCGTAGTCGCTCGGTGCGGCCCGACAGGCGTTGCGGATCCCCGCCATCGGACCGAGGTCCGGCTCCTCGTCGATGGCCCACCGGACGGGGAGCGGAACGTCCGCGAGCGCCGTCTCGATCGCCTCGCGCTGGTCGGCCCGACAGTTGACCACGAGGTCGTCCACGACGGGATCGCCGCCGGACGCGCGTCCCGCCCCGGGTGGAATCGGATCATCCGTCCCCGCGAGCCGGTTCGCGACCCGACGGATCATCGGCACCCCTGCGAGCGGGGCGACCGACTTGTCCGCCTCGCCGAACCGCGTCGAACGGCCGCCCGCCACGATGGCTCCGGTCGTCATGGTCGATATGTCTCAGCGCAGGGGCTTCGCGTTTGTGGTCGCCCGGAGATCGGTCGAGCGCACCCACCCGTCCGACCCGACAGCATATACGTCAGCCCGCGTAACTCCGTGACACCGAATGACTGACCGGACTCACGTGCTGCGGGCCGATCTCTCCACGGGCACGGTCACGCGTGAGCGTGTCCCGGAGCGATGGCGGCGACGATACCTCGGCGGCAAGGGACTCGGCGCACGCTATCTCTATGCGGAACTCGACGCCGGCGTCGATCCGCTCGGCGCAGAGAACCTGCTCGGGTTCTTCGTCGGCCCGCTCTCCGGATCGCTCCCGGGCGAACTGCGGTACGCCGCGGTGACGAAATCGCCGCTCACCGGCCTGTTCCTCGACTCGTATGCGGGCGGTGCGTTCGCCTCCCGACTGGCCGGCAGCCTCGATGACTGCCTCGGCCTGCTCGTCACCGGGGCCGCCGAGGATCCCGTCCGGATCGAGATCGAAGACGGGAACGGGCGGATCCTCGCGGCGGGGACATGGGGCGCGGACGCGGCCGAGACCGCGAACGCCCACCCGGACGCGGCGGTCGCCTGTGTGGGTCCAGCCGGCGAGGCCGGTGTCCGCTACGCGACCATCGCCAGCGACGGCGGCGAGCACCACGCCGGACGTGGCGGCGCGGGTGCCGTTATGGGCGCGAAGGGGCTCAAGGCGGTGCTCGCGCGCGGGCCGACGGCCGAGCCGCCGACGGCCGAACTCGCCGCGCTTCGGGAGGCGGCGACGGAGCGATACGCCGAGGAGGACGTGGGGCGCTGGCAGCGCGCCGCCGAGACCCTCGAATCGGCCGATTTTGCCGACACCGTGGGCGCGCTGGCGACGGAGGGATGGCAGCGGGGGCGCTTCGAGGGGATCGACGGGATCGGTATCGACGCCGCCCGCGCGGCCGCATCCGAGCGGGAGAACCCCGACGAATCCGTACCGGGCGGGTTTCGGGTCGAGACGGAGTCGGGCGAGACCGTCCCACGCGGGGCGACCCAGATGACCTTCGGCGCGGGCCTCGGCCTCGACGACTTCGATGCGGTCGCGACGCTCGGCGGCCGCTGTGATCGGCTCGGACTCGACGTGATCGAAGCGGGAACCGCCGTGGCGTGGGTCGCCCGCGCAAACGAGGCAGGCGAACTCGATGTGACTGGAAGACTACCCGGCGGCACCCGGATCGAGGACGTGACGTTCGGCGACCCGGAGGCGGCACGCGACCTCGTGACGGCGATCGCCGGGATCGGCTGGGACGAGCGCGACGTGGACGACGGGGTCGCCGACCTCGTGTGCGCGCTGCGTGAGGGCGTGGAGGCCGCCGCCGATCGGGTCGGCTACGACGGCGTCCCCACGATGAAATCGATGTCGCTTCCGGGGTACGACCCGCGGGTCGCGGTCGGGATGGCGCTCGCGTACGCGACGAGCGATCGCGGCGGCTGTCATCGGCGCGCGAGGCCGATCGAGGCGGAGGTCTTCGCCGCGTGGGACGACGACGACCGGGTCGAGGCGGTGATCGCTGCACAGGACACCCGCTCGGTCCTCTGGAGCCTCGTCGCCGACGACTTCGCCGGCGAAACGCTCTGGGACGACTACGGGGCGTCGTTCATGGCGGCACACGTCGGGACGACCGGCGGCGACCTCCCGCAGACCCCGGCAGGGCTCGCCGAGTGCGGTGAACGGATCTGGACGCTCGTTCGCCTGTTTAACGCCCGCGAAGGCGCGGACCGGACCGACGACCGGCTACCGGCGGTCCTCTCGGAGCCGATCGCGAACGGCCCCGCCGCCGGGAGTCGGATCGATCCGGCGGCCTTCGAGGAGCTATTAACGGCGTACTACCGCGCCCGGGGATGGGGCCCGGACGGGTTGCCGACGGCGGCGACGGTCGCCGGCCTCGGGCTGGCCGATCTCGTCGACGGCTCGACGCCGGTCGGCACCCCGTTCCCCACGGATGGACCGTCGTGAGTCGGGGGGAAAATGGCCGGCCGGAGGAACGGGCCGAAGCGGCGGGGAGACGGGTTGAAGGCGGTTGGAAGCACGGGCCAAAAACCGCGGGGTGAACGGATCGTCAACGACGGGAGAAACGGGCCGAAAGCGACCCGTTAAGTGTGCGCCAGCCCTAGAGATTTCCATGCCAGAGGCCACGGATCTGGAGGAGCTGAAACACGGCACCGAGCTGATAAAACGCGGCTTCGCCCGGATGCAAAAAGGCGGGGTGATCATGGACGTCGTCACCCGCGAGCAGGCCCGGATCGCGGAGGATGCCGGAGCCGTCGCGGTGATGGCGCTTGAGGCCGTTCCGGCGGACATCCGCAAACGCGGCGGTGTCGCCCGCATGCCCGACCCGACGAACGTGACCGAGATCATCGACGAGGTCTCCATCCCCGTGATGGGCAAATCGCGGATCGGCCACCGCAAGGAGGCCGAGATCCTGGAGGCGCTCGGCGTCGACATGATCGACGAGTCGGAGGTGCTCACGCCCGCCGACGACGAGTATCACATCGACAAGCGGGCCTTCACCTCCCCGTTCGTCTGCGGGGCGCGTAACCTTCCCGAGGCGCTGCGGCGCATCAACGAGGGCGCGGCGATGATCCGGACGAAGGGTGAGGCCGGAACGGGCGACGTGAATCAGGCGGTGAAACACCAGCGGACGATCAAACACCAGATCCGCACCCTCACCGGCCTCAACCACGAGGAGCGCGAGAAGTGGGCCCGTGATCACGGTGCGCCACGCGAACTGGTCCACGAGACGGCCGAGGCCGGTCGCCTCCCCGTGGTCAACTTCGCTGCGGGCGGGATCGCGACGCCCGCCGACGCCGCGCTCATGATGTATCACGGCTGTGACGGCATCTTCGTCGGCTCCGGTATCTTCGGCGCGGAGGACCCCGTCGAGATGGGCAACGCCATCGTCGAGGCGGTGAACAACTGGGACGACCCCGACGAGCTCGCCGCCATCGCCACCGGCATCGGCAAGGGCATGAAGGGACAGTCGAACGACTCGATCCCCGAGGAGGAACGGCTTCAGAGCCGCGGCGTCTAGCGCCGACACGACGAACTTTTGAGTACGTACTCACCCGCGGAGCACCGTCGTCCCCTCGCCGATCCGCGTTTGGTAGGCACGGGCGTCGATGCCGGCGTCCGCGAAGCCGTCGAGCATCGCGGCGGCAACCCGGCGGCGGTCGCCATCGCGACACGCGGCGATGACCGCGGGGCCCGCGCCGCTGACGGTAACCCCGGTCGCGCCCGCCGCAAAGGCGGCCTCGCGGACGTCGTCGTAGCCGGTGATGAGCCGCGCGCGTTCGGGTGTGACGACGGGATCGTCCATGCCGGCGCCGACGAGGTCCGGGTCGGAACGACACATGCCGACGGTCAGGGTGGCGGCGTTGCCGACGGTCTCGACGAGCGCCTCCATCGGCGCGGTATCGGGGACGACACGCCGGGCATCACGCGTCGAGACAGCCACGTCGGGGAGACAGGCGACGAGCGGAACGTCCGCGCTCACCGCGCGGGTGCCGTGTGTGCTCGTGATCGTGAAGCCGCCGAGGATCGACGGCGCGACGTTGTCGGCGTGGGCGACCCCGGAGACGACGACCTCGCCCTCCGCCGCGATCGGGACGAGTTCGGTTCGTGAGAGCCCGCGGTCATACAGCCGGTTGAGCGCGACCGCCGCGCCCGCGGCGCTGGCGGCCGAGGAGCCGAGCCCGGAGGCCGGCCGAACGCCCTTGTCGATGTGGATGTGGGCGGGCGCATCGAGCGCCTCGACGACCGCGCCGACCGTGTTCTTCTCGGGGTCCTCCGGGATGTACTGCGCGCCGACGCCGGTCACCTCGATGGTCGTCCGGTCGGCCTTCTCGACCGTCACGACATCGGCCGGGCGCGAGAGCGCGGCCCCGAAGACGTCGAAGCCGCTCCCGAGGTTGGCGCTCGTCGCCGGTGCCCGTACCGTGATCATGTGCGTCGGTGGACGGCAGGACTCAAAAAGCAGCGGGATCCGGGCCCGTCGATCACGGGCGTGAACGGGTGGAAACGAACAGGAGACGTGAGCGGGTGACGGTCCAGCCGTCGATCCGCCGTGAAAGCGTGCCCTTTGCCCACTACTGTTTGGAAAAATCACGATCGTTCCGAAAATATTGCCGCTGTGCTCCCATAGAACCTAAATTTGTTCAGTTTTCAAACATCGTTATGGACGTATTTATCTCGAATGGCCGTATTTTTGGCTATCGTAAACCTCCAACGAAAACACTATTAGGTGGGACTCGGACTTTTCGGGTATGAACCGGAGGGTGCGACCGTGAACGTCTTTGAGAGACCGTACGACGATCCGGTCCGCGTACTCGATGAGCACGGGGCGGTCGTCGGCGACGTCCCCGACCTTGAGGAGTCCGACCTCCTCGCGGTGTACCGGTATATGCGGATCGCCCGTCACTTCGACGGCCGGGCGGTGAGCCTGCAGCGACAGGGACGGATGGGGACGTACCCGCCGTTGTCGGGGCAGGAGGCCGCACAGGTGGGATCCGCGTACGCGCTCGGTGCGGACGACTGGATCGTTCCCTCCTACCGCGAGCACGCCGCCGCGCTCGTCCGCGGGATCCCGCTCACCCAGACGCTCCTCTACTGGATGGGCCACGAGGACGGCAACCGGGCGCCGGAGGACGTGAACGTCTTGCCCGTCGCGGTGCCCATCGCCTCGCAGGTGCCGCACGCGATGGGGGCGGCGTGGGCGTCGAAACTTCGGGACGAGGATGCCGTCGTCTGCTGTTATTTCGGTGACGGCGCGACGAGCGAGGGCGACTTCCACGAGGGCGTGAACTTCGCGGGCGTCTTCGACACCCCGAACGTCTTCTTCTGTAACAACAACCAGTGGGCGATCTCGGTGCCACGGGAGCGCCAGACCCGGAGCGAGACCCTCGCACAGAAGGCGGAGGCGTACGGGATCGATGGGGTACAGGTCGACGGGATGGACCCGCTCGCGGTCTACGCCGTGACGAAGGCGGCCGTCGAGAAGGCCCGCGACCCCGATCCAGACCGCCCGCGGCCGACGCTCATCGAGGCGGTCCAGTACCGGTTCGGCGCACACACGACCGCCGACGACCCGACCGTCTACCGCGACGACGACGAGGTCGAAACGTGGCGACGGAAGGACCCCATCCCGCGGCTGGAGTCGTATCTCCGAACCGAAGGGATCCTCGATGACGGGCGGGTCGCCTCGATCGAATCGGACGTCGAAGCGCAAGTGGCGGCGGCGATCGACGAGGCGGAGTCGATGGTGCGACCGGAACCCCGTGAGCTGTTCGAACACGCGTACGCTGCGCTCCCTACTGAGCTGGAACGACAGTTCGAGGCGCTCGAAGCGCTTCGCGAAAAACACGGCGATGCGGCCTTCCTGGAGGAATAAATGAGCGAGACACAGAACCTGACGCTGGTACAGGCGGTCCGGGACGCGTTATATACGGAGATGCAATTGGACGAGGAGGTGATCGTCCTCGGACAGGACGTCGGCAAAAACGGCGGCGTCTTCCGGGCGACGGAAGGGTTGTTCGAGGAGTTCGGCGGTGACCGCGTGGTCGACACACCACTTGCGGAATCGGGGATCGTCGGCTGTGCGGTCGGGATGGCCGCGATGGGAATGCGGCCGGTTCCGGAGATCCAGTTCTCCGGCTTTATGTACCCGAGCTACGACCAGATCGTCTCACACATGGCCCGCTTCCGCGCGCGCAGCCGCGGTCGGTTCACCCTCCCGATGACGCTCCGTGCGCCCTACGGCGGGGGTATCCGGGCACCCGAACACCACTCCGAATCGAAGGAGGCGTTCTACGTCCACGAGGCAGGGTTGAAAGTCGTGATGCCGTCGACCCCGTACGACACCAAGGGTCTCCTCATCTCGGCGATCCGTGACCCGGATCCCGTCATCTTCCTCGAACCGAAGCTCATCTATCGGGCGTTCCGCGGCGAGGTACCCGAGGAGGATTACACCGTCCCGATCGGCGAGGCGGTCACCCGTCGCGAGGGCGAGGACGTCACGGTCTTCACCTACGGCGCGATGGCCCGCCCGACGCTCGAAGCCGCGGAGTCGCTCACGGAGGAGGGGATCGACGCCGAGGTGGTCGACCTGCGAACGGTCTCGCCGCTCGACCGGGAGGCGATCGTCGACGCGTTTAAACGGACCGGCCGGGCGGTCGTCGTCCACGAGGCGCCGAAGACCGGCGGGCTCGCCGGGGAGATCACGGCGATCATTCAGGAGGAGGCGCTGTTGTATCAGGAGGCCCCCGTCACGCGCGTCACCGGCTTCGACGTTCCCTATCCGCTCTACGCGCTGGAGGACTACTACCTCCCGAGCGTGACACGTATCGAGGAAGGTATCAGGGAGGCGGTGGAGTTCTGATCATGGCCATCAAGGAATTCAAATTACCCGACGTTGGCGAGGGCGTCGCCGAGGGCGAACTCGTCACCTGGTTGGTCGAACCCGGCGACCGCGTCGAGGAGGATCAGCCGGTCGCGGAGGTCGAGACGGACAAGGCCCTCGTGGAGGTACCCTCGCGATACGACGGGGTCGTCGAGGAGCTGTTCGCCGAGGAAGGCGAGATCGTTCCCGTCGGAAACGTGATCATCTCGTTCCGCGTCGATGAGGACGATGAGGCCCCCGAGTCGGCGGCCGACACGGACGACGGTCCCGCCGAGCCGAGCGAGGCCGAGGTCGACGACACCGATGTAGCCGACGACACCGACGCTGCCGACGATGCGGACGCCGTCGCTCCCGGCGGTCGAACCTTCGCGCCGCCGTCGGTCCGGCGGCTCGCTCGCGAACTGGGCGTCGACCTCGCCGCGGTCGACGGGAGCGGCCCGGGTGGCCGGGTGGGCGAGTCGGACGTTCGCGCGTACGCTGACGAGGAAACGGATTCCGCGGACGACGAAGCGGACGACGCACCCACCCCGAAGCCCATCGACATCGGATCGGAGGATCGGGGATCCGCGGTGACGAAACGCGGGGGCGGCGACGACTCGGACGCCGCTGCGGGCGGGGCATCGGCGGGGGCAACCGCAACCGAACCGGCGGGACGGGATCGGACGCTCGCCGCGCCGGCGACGCGGAAGCTGGCGCGCGAGTTCGGCGTCGAGGTCGACGACGTGCCGACCGACCGCACCCGCGAGGGCGAGCCGTTCGTCGACGAGGCGGCGGTACGCGCCTACGCGGAGGCGGACGCGTCGTCGGCACCGCCCACGGACGTAACGGGAGCTGCGGAAGCGACGGACGCGGCAGAAGCGGCCTGCACGGCCGGAGCGACCGCCGCCGACCCTGAAGGCACCGTCATCGACCGGATCCCGTACCGTGGGGTCCGCCGGACGATCGGCAAGCGGATGGAGCAGTCGAAGTTCACCGCCCCACACGTCACCCATCACGACACGGCGGAGGTGGACGCGCTCGTCGACGCTCGCGCCGAACTCAAGCCAAAGGCGGAGGCGGCCGGGGTGAAACTCACCTACATGCCGTTCGTGATGAAGGCGGTCGTCGCCGGGCTGAAGGCGTACCCGCAGTTGAACAGCGAACTTCGCGAGGAGGACGAGGAGATCCTGATCAAAGGCGAGTACAACCTCGGGATCGCGGTCGCGACCGACGCCGGCCTGATGGTCCCCGTCGTCCGGGACGTGGATACAAAGGGTCTGTTCGAGCTGGCCGACGAGGTGAACGACCTCGCCGCCCGCGCCCGCGAGCGCGAGATCACCCCGGCGGAGATGAAGGGCGGGACGTTCACGCTCACGAACTTCGGGGCGATCGGCGGCGAGTACGCGACGCCCATCATCAACTACCCGGAGACGGCGATCCTCGGGCTCGGCGCGATCGAGGAGCGGCCGGTCGTCCGCAGTCACGCCGACGTCGACGGCGGCTTCCTCGATGAGGCGGACGGATCGACGGTCGTCCCGGCCCCGACGCTGCCGCTGTCGCTGTCGATCGACCACCGGGTCGTCGACGGTGCGGAGGCGGCGGCGTTCGCGAACACGGTACAGGACCACTTGGAGAATCCCCTGCTGTTGCTAACCGAATGAACTCACAAAAATACCCAGCGATGGAGGAACGATAGTATGGTCGTCGGAGACGTCACGACGGGAACGGAGGTACTGGTGATCGGCGCGGGGCCGGGCGGCTACGTCGCCGCGATCCGGGCCGCCCAACGCGGCCTCGACACGACGCTCGTCGAACGGGACGCCTACGGCGGCGCCTGTCTCAACCGGGGCTGTATCCCTTCGAAGGCGCTCATCACGGCGACGGACCTGGCCCACGAGGCGGGTAACGCGGAGTCGATGGGGATCCACGCGGATCCCGCCGTCGACTTCGCGAAGACCGTCGACTGGAAGGACGGGATCGTCGATCGACTCACGAGCGGCGTCGAGAAGCTCTGTAAAGCGAACCGCGTGAACCTCATCGAGGGGGAGGCGTCGTTCGTCGACGAACACACGGTCCGCGTCGCCCACGGCGGCGACGGTCAGGGCTCGGAGTCGCTCTCCTTCGAGCACGCGATCATCGCGACCGGGTCGCGGCCGATCGAGATCCCCGGCTTCGCGTTCAGCGAGGACCACATCTGGACCTCCGCGGACGCGCTCGCGGCCGAGTCCGTTCCGGATCGACTCGCGATCGTCGGGGGCGGCTACATCGGGATGGAGCTCGCGACGGTCTATGCGAAACTCGGCGCCGAGGTTCGGGTGATCGAGATGCTCGATGACATCCTCGGCCCATACGAGGACGACATCGCTCGCGTGGTTCGGAAACGTGCCGAGGACCTCGGGATCGAGTTCCACTTCGGGGAGGGCGCGACCGGTTGGTCGGAGGGTGCCGACGGCGGCTATCTCCTCCACACCGAGCCCGTCGAGGAGGGTGCCGATGGCGACGAGGATGGTACCGATGGCGACGAGGATGGTACCGATGGCGACGAGGATCGGGAGACCGAGGACAGCGACACGGACGCCGATGTCGACGATACCGACGGCGGGTCCACCTACGCGGCCGACAAGATCCTCGTCGCCGTCGGCCGGCAGCCCGTCACCGACACGCTCGATCTGGAACGCGCCGGCATCGAGACGACCGATCGGGGCTTCATCGAGACCGACGATCGCGCCCGGACCGACGTCGAGCATATCCACGCGGTCGGCGACGTCGCCGGCGAGCCGATGCTCGCCCACGTCGCCTCGGTTGAAGGGATCGTCGCCGCCGAGACCATCGCGGGTGAACCGGCCGCGCTCGACCGACAGGCGGTCCCCGCCGCGGTCTTTACCGACCCGGAGATCGGCACCGTCGGGATGACTGAATCGGAGGCGGCGGAAGCGGGGTTCGACCCGGTCGTCGGCGAGATGCCGTTCATGGGCTCCGGCCGCGCGCTGACCACCGGACACACCGACGGGTTCGTTCGGATCGTCGCGGACGACGGGACCGGCTTCGTGCTCGGCGGGCAGATCGTCGGCCCGGAGGCGTCGGAGCTTATCGCGGAGGTCGCCCTCGCCGTCGAGATGGGGGCCACACTGGAGGACGTGACGGGGACGACCCACACGCATCCGACGCTCTCGGAGGCGGTGATGGAGGCCGCCGAGAACGCCCTCGGACAGGCGATCCACACGCTCAACCGGTAGTCGGCGGCGACCGACAGGCATTTACTTTTAGGTTAACCTAAATCCACGCATGGAGGACAACCAGCGTGGGCGCGACCACACGATCGGCCGCCGGCCGTTTCTCGCCGCGGCCGGTGCATCCGTTGCGGGGCTCACCGGGCTCGCCGGTTGTCTCGGTGGGAATGGCGGCAATCCGGCGGGTGCCGTCGCGGACGCCGAACCGCTCGGTGAACCGGTCACTTCCTCGGGCGTCACGTGGGACGACCTCGGCGACCTCGAAGGGGAACTCACCATCTACTCCGGGCGGACCGCGGACCAGATCGACCTCGTCTTTGACGCCTTGGAGGAACGGTACGACGACCTGACGATCGGCCGCGACTACGACGACAACAACACACAGGTCAACTCGCTTATGCAGGAGGGCGAGGCCACTCCCGCCGACGTGTTTTACTCGCAGGACCCCGGCGCGCTTGAGGCGGTCAGGGCCGAGGACCTCGTGCAGGCGCTTCCCGCGGATGTCGTCGACGCGGTCCCCGCGAGCTACCGCCATCCGGACGGGCTCTGGACCGGGGTCAGCGGACGGGTTCGCTCGATCCTGTATAACGAGGACCGGCTCGATGAGACGGACTTCGATGACGCGGACGACCTGCCGAGCGACATCTTCGCGTACGCCGAGGATTCCCGTTTCGAGGGGATCATCTCGACGCGTCCGAACTCCGGCACGTTCCGCGGGTTTATCCAGGCGATGGTCGAGCTCGAAGGTGAGGAGACCACCCGCGGGTGGGTGCGTGATTTCATGGATCAGGATCCGCAGTTGTTCTCCGGCGGGAGCGATCAGGCGGAGGCGATCAACCGCGGCGGCGACGACGACCCGATCTTCGCGCTCGGCAACAGCTATTACGGCGCGCGGCTCGTCAATGAGGATCCCACCGCCCCGATCCGCGTGACTTTCACCCAAGGCGACGCGGGGGCGCTCTTCAGCGTCGCGGGCGTCGCGGCCACCCCCACCGTCGACGACCCCGAACTCGTGGCCGAGTTCGTGCGTCACCTCCTCGCCATTGAGGGACAGGAAGCGATGATGGAGGATAACGGGGAGTTTCCCGTTATCGAGGGCGTCGACTACGTCGGCGACCTTCCCAATCCCGCAGACCTCGACTCCCCCGAGTTCGACCTTTCGGGATTCGATATGGACTTACAGAGCGCGAGCCGGCTCCTCGAAGAGGAAGGGATGGAGGTCTGAACCGAGTTCCGAGACGGTGAATCGAGAGACGAGCGCAGCCAGCACGCCGGATCGACGACTCAGAAGAGTCAAACGCGCCGCGGGCGTAGCCGGCCGATACGCACCGACCGTCAGTCATGGGCCGACGCACACCACGCACGGATCGATGGTCGCCGGATGCGGTCCAGAGCCGTCTCCGCGGGATCGATCCGTGGATGGTCGCCGTCGCCGCCATCAGCGCCGTCTTCGCGATCCTCATCGTTTCGCCGATGGCCTGGCTGCTCTGGCAGGCGGCCACCGTGGAGGTCGCCCGCGCGACGGAGTTGATCTTCTCCTCGGCGACGGCCGGGGTCACGCTCAACAGCCTCGTCCTCATGACGGCGGTGACGGCGGCATCGATCCTGATCGGCGTCCCGCTCGCCATCCTGACGACACAGACCGACCTCCCGTACCCCCGATTCTGGACGATCGTCGCCGCCTTGCCGCTCGTCATTCCGAGCTATATCGGGGCGATCGCGTTCGTCTCGATGTTCGGCTCCGGCGGGCAGGTCGACTCCGTGCTCGGGATGACGATCCCCCGCATTCAGGGGCTTTCCGGCTCGATCTTCATCATCACCCTCTACACGTATCCGTACGTTTTCCTGACGACCCGTGCCGCGCTCGTGTCGATGGACGACTCGCTCATCGATGCGGCCCGAACCTTGAACCATGGTCCCGTCGCGGCGTTCCGACGGGTGACGTTTCCGCTCATCCGTCCCGGCATCGCCGCCGGCGCGCTGTTGACCGCGCTGTATGCGATCTCCGATTTCGGCACGCCCGCGTTCATGCAGGCGAACGTGTTCACCAATCGGATCTACGCCGAGTTCAACAACTTCGCCGTCGAGTACGCCGCGTTGCTTGCGCTCCAACTCATCGCCATCGTCGCGGTCATCCTCGTGATCGAGGCGGGTATCGGCCAGGATACGGACGCGAGCGGCGGGCGCAAGCGGGGGAGCACGCTCCGGCTCGGCTACTGGAAGTGGCCGGCTATGGGTTCCATCGCCTCCATCGGGGTCCTCACCCTGGTCGTTCCCGTGTCGATCTTCGTCGGCTGGTTGCTCCGAAGCGAGGGCGACCGGATCCCCGCACTGGAGTTCCAGTCGGTGGTGGCGTTCAATTCGGTGTATCTCGCCGGGCTCGCCGCGCTCGCCGCGTGCATCTTTGCGGTACCCGTCGCCTACTACTCCGGGCGCACGAATTCGTTCGTTTCCCGCGTGCTCGAACGGGCGACGTACCTCGGGTTCGCGGTTCCCGGCGTCGTGATCGGGCTCGCGCTGGTCTTTCTCGGCACCCGCACGCTCCCCTCGCTCTACCGGCAGGGCGTCTGGCTGCTCGTGTTCGGCTACGTCGTCCGCTTCCTCCCACAGGCCGTCGGAACCGTCCGATCCTCGGTGCTACAGATCGACGATGAGACGCTGGAGGCCGCTCGTTCACTTGACGCCGGACGCATCGAGACGTTCCGGCGCGTCACCCTTCCGCTGATCGCTCCCGGGATGGTCGCCGGTGCCGTGCTGGTCTTTTTGACCACGATGAAGGAGCTGCCGATGACGCTCATGCTCCAGCCGATCGGTATGGACACGCTCGTCATCAAAGTCTGGCAGGCACACGACGCGCTCGCGTATCGCTATGCGGCGATACCCGCGTTGCTTTTGATCCTGATCTCGGGTGTGACGATGGTCGTGCTGTTGCGACGGGAAGGCTTCGAGATGACCTAAGCGGCCGTTCGCTCCGTGACGCGTTACTTCAGCGCGTCTCCGATCGCCGGAGCGGCGCTGACGACGCTGCAGCCGCGTTCGACGGTGTCGGTACCGATCAGTCGGTCGACACCAGCCGCCCGTAGCTTCGTCGTCGCGTTCGCGACGAGTACGGGGTGAACGCACGCCGCGACCAGCCGTTCCGCACCGCGCTCGCGGAGCACGCTCACGGCCTCGCTCATCGTCGATCCCGTCGCCACGATGTCGTCAACGACGACGACGTCGCGGCCCGAAACGGGCGCGTCAGAGGGGGTGATCTCGATCTCGCCGGTCTCCCGATCCCGTCGTTTCTCGAAGTAGTCCGTCTCGCCCGCGCCGTGGGCGTCCCTGACCGTCTCCGCGATCCCCTCCGCGCCGGCGTCGGGTGCTAAAAACACGGGATCGGTGAGGTCCGTGAGCGGATCGGCCAGCGTCGCGGCCGCATCGGCGACCGTGACGGGAACGTCGTAGAACTCGGCGACCGCCGGTTCGTGCGGGTTCACGAGTACGACACGGTCCGTGCCGGTCGAGATCGCTCGCGCCATCGCCCGCGCCGAGATCGGCTGGCCGTCACGGAACGCCCGATCCTGTCTGGCGTAGCCCATGTACGGCACGACGGTGGTGATCTCGTTCGCACCGGCCTCACGAACGGCGTCCTGGAGCTGCAGCAGTTCGACCCACGCCGCATCGGAGGCGGTCGACGAGACGACCACCGCCTCCTCGCCCTCGAAGGCCGGCACGGCGGCGAGCTGTTCGCCGTCCGGGAACCGGTCGTACGTCGCCGTCGCCAGCTCGTGGCCGGTTTCGTCCGCGAGCGCGGCCGCGAGCAGCTGGGAACTCGACCCGGATACGATCATGGCCGTCCGTTCCGCCGACTCCAATAAACCAGTTTCCCTCGCGGCGCGAGCGTCGCCCCCGTCCCTGTCCCCGGTCCACGCGTGGTACGCCACCTCTCCACATGCGGCCCGCCACAGGGGCGAATATTTAGGTGCGCGACGGGAACGACGCGGCATGACAGACGCTGGAGACCGGGTCGGTCTCGCCTGCCCGTCCTGTTCGCCGGGCGAGCCGACCGTTCACGAGGTGTTGAAACCGGGCGGTCACTCGACGGTCCGCTGTGAGGAGTGTAGCCACACGCATAAAGTAGCGATCCCCGAGGAGGAGACGACGCCGTTGCGGATCGTCGTCTCACAGGATGGCGAGTCGTTCACCACGGAGATGGCCGTCCCGGCGGACACCTACGTCGCCGAGACCGACGAGTTCGTCGTCGACACGCCCGAGGCGTTGATGCAGGTGCGGATCACGGGAATCGAGGTCGGTCCGGAAACCCGCGTTGAGGAGGCAGACGTCACCGATATCGAGACCCTGTGGACCCGCGCGGTCGACAACGTCGGCGTCGACGTGACGCTCCACCCGAAAGAGGGGGCGAACGACCCCGATGGGACCCGATCGCTTCGCGTGAACGTCCCCGGCGATTACGAGTTCAAAGTCGGCGAGACCGTCGAGTTCGGCGATGAGGAGTTCACGATCGAGGGACTACAGATCCGCGATGACGCCCCGGCGTACCGTCACGAAAAGCTCGACCACCGCGGCGATATGGCGTATGCAAAAGATCTCAAGCGGGTGTACGCCCGCGACGAGACGTTGACAGCCTGGTCTGCGTGGTAACCGGCGCCCCATCCGCCCCTATTTAAAAGTCAGCGTTCACGTCGCCCGTGACGGGTCTGTCGTCCGTCGCGCTCGCGTCTCCCCTCTCGGGCTCAGTCGTCGACGAGTTCGGTCCCGTCGGGGGTATCGACATCGTCGCCATCGTCCCGACGGGCGATCACGATCCCGGCGACGAACAGGAGCAGTCCGAGGATCAGCAACCCCGCCGTGAGGAGTTGGTCGCTCACGAGGATCCCGACGCCGACGGCCGCGGTCGCAGCGAGGTGGAAAAGGCCGGTTTGTTTCACGGTCACGCTACGGGCGCGGGAGTAAAAACGTACACGAAGCGCCGGCCACGCCCCGTCCGTCTCTCGCGCTCGTTCCGTTCCCGACGGCGCGAGCGGCGGGCCACCGCCGTGGAATCATATCCCCCGCGCCCTTCGATATGACATGGACCGAAACGAGGTTCGCCGGGCGTGGGAGTCGGTCGCGGAGCGGTATGCTGAACGCCGCGACCCGACCGGCTCGGATGCGGCGTTGATCGACGACCTGCTAGAGCTCCTGCCCTCGGATCCGGAGGTGCTCGACGTGGGCTGTGGGGACGGCGCGCGAACCCTCGCGAACCTTCCGGACGGAAGCGTCGGGCTCGACATCTCCCGGCGTGGACTCGCGCTCGCGAGCGGGACGGCCCCGGCCGCTCGGCTCGCGCAGGGTGAGCTTTCCGAGTTGCCGTTTCGCGACGCGACCTTCGATGCGATCACGGCCTACTACGCGGTCTTTCACGTTCCACGAGCGGACCATCCGCGGGTATACACGGAGTTCGCGCGGGTGCTCCGGCCCGGCGGGCGGCTGTTGATGACGCTGCCGAGTGGCCGATTCGAGACGGTCAGACGCGGATGGATGGGCGGCCGGATGTTCTTCTCCTCGCCCGGTCGGGAGCGGACGCTCGCCAAGCTTCGTGAGGCGGGATTTAGCGAGGTGGAGACCGCTACCGCGGACGACCCGCTGGGGAGCAGCTCCGAGTTCGTCTTCGCTCGTCGCCGAGCAGATCGATAAACGACGTGGTGGCCGTCGTTCGATGGTTCGTGACCGCGGTTCGATCGCTTACGCTCGTGGTCGGTTGATCAAATAAAAATCGGGTCGCGACGGCGTCCGTCGTCTCAGATGACGCGGTTCTGGAGGTAATCGAGGTGCTTTGCGTTGTAGACGATCTTGACCTCGTCGGCAGCGGGGCTGCCGATGCAGGTCAGGCGGACGTCCTTCTCTTCGACTTCCTCATCGGAGAGGATCTGCTGCATGTCCATCTCGATGTCGCCCTCCTTGACGATGGCGGCACAGTTCGCACAGGCGCCGGCGCGGCACGAGAACGGCCAATCGAACCCTTGCGCCTCGGCGGCTTCAAGGATGTATTCGCCCTGATTCACCTCGAGCGACCCATAGTCCTCGTCGCCGAGACCGGCGTCTGCGGCCTCCGCGAAGAGGTCGTCGTCGTCGAGCGACCAGCCGTGGTCGTCGAGCACTTCGTAATTGAGGTATTCTACGGTGGGCATCACCTGACGGTTTGAAGCCCACCTCATTAGGCTTTGCTGTTCCCTCCGGAACGGCGCCGGACCGGTCATCGAGGGACCATCCCTCGGGACCGGTTTTCAGTTTTGATACCGTGTGGGCAACCCTAAAGGGCAGCGCCAACGCAGGGAGTACCGATGGAGGAGTCTGTCGTCGCGGATTTCGTCGGTCGGCTACACACCCCCGATATCGGGGCCGACGAGCCGGTCACCGGCCGTATCCTCTTGAGCCAGCGTCGGCTCGTTCTCGCGACGGCGGACGCGAAGACGACGATCCCGCTGTCCGCGGTCTTCGACGTCGCCGTCGGGATGGTTCCGAACGACCTCCGGAGTTTCTTCAGCGATACGGTCACCATCGCGTATCAGGTCGGTTCGTCCCGACGGACCGCGATGGTCGAAGGTGAGGAGGACGACATGGAGCGGTTCATCCGGATCCTGTTCAAGGCGCTGCTTCGGGGCGTCACCGTGACCGTGCGTCACCCGGCGAAGGTCGGTGGCCGTGTCACCGGTGCCACCGATCACACCGCCGCCGTCAAGCTCTCACAGGGGGCGCTCGGGTTCATAGACTGCCCGGAGCCGTTCTCCGTCGACCTCTCGACGGTCATCGACTTCGAACGGACCGATCGGACGCTCGGCGGGAAGAACCGTCCCGCCCTCGTCTTCAGACACGTCCCGAACACACGGACCGTCACGTCCATCGTGACCGTTCCCGACGAACGGACGCTCAACCTGCTCGGTCGATACCTCAGACTGGAGTACGAGGAGGTTCAAACCGAGGTCGAATCCCTCGATCCGACCGAAGAACAGCTGGAGATCCTCGTCTCCATCTACTCCGCCGGCGGCGAGGTCGACGTCGCGGACGTGGTCACCGGGGACGTCACCCAGACGTCGATGATCCTCGATTCGCTTCGCGAGGACGCGCTCATCGTCGACGGCGAATCGGGGCTGACGCTCACCAGGAAGGGACAGATGGTCGTGACGACGTATCTGGAGTCCGTTAACGCCTGAGCGGCGGTCCGGCCTGCTGTCGGCCCCGTCGTCGTTTGTATCCGTCGAAACGCCCGTGCTACTGCTCGTTCATCGCCTCGCTGGCGATGTTGCGGCCACGCGAGTTGAGCGAGACTTCACGACGTACCCGGACCTCCTCGACGACTTCCAACTCGATCAGCTTCTCGAAGGTCTCCTCGACGACGTCGACGTCGAGCCCGAGGAATCCGGGGATCTCGAAGGGTGAGACACCGGAGTACAGCGCCATGAGAACCTCCCGGTCCTGGTTCGTGAGGTCCACGTTCGTCGAGGAGCGCTCCTCGCCCTTCTTTAGCCACGCCGTCACGAACCGAACGCGCTGTGGCTCGCCGGCGATGTGTGTCTCGATGCTCGTGCCGTCGCTGTCGGTGTGGGAGACCTCGATCACGGGTTTTTTCTCGCCCTGAACGGTCCGTTTAGCCGCCTCAAGTCCGCTGATGTCATCGAGGTCGAAGTGGACGAACGCGCCGCTTTCGGTCGCGGCGTTCAGGCCGTTCTCGTCGATCTTCACCCGCGCCTGCTCCCATTCGGTATCCTGGACGACGCCGCCGGCGACCGCCGGGTGTTTCGCCAACACCGTCCGCTGGTTGAGCAACGCGCGGTAGACGTCGCGTTCGAACGCCTCGTGGTCGCTCGCGGCGACGATGAGCACCTGCTCGCCCAGATCGAAGCTCACGTAATTCGAGACGCGCGTGATCGCTTGGTTGGCGTCGTGTCGCCCGCCGAGTCCCTGCAGCTTCGAGAGCGGAATGGTCCGTTTCCCGTCGTTGCCTGCGAGCACCAGTCGGCGGTTCGAAAGGAGCACCCGTCCGGGCGTCCACGAGACGTCGTTCACCGGCCGACCGTCGCGAACGGCGACCGCGAACCGCGCCTGTACGTCGGCGATCTTGTACTCTCCTTGTCCGTTCGACATTTATACCCCTCCCGCGCGGAGTTTCGAGACGGCCGAGAACGCGCGCTTTCTGACCGCCTTGCTCTCGTCGTTGGTCAGTTCCTCGATCCGATTCAACGTCTCCTGCCCGCCGATCGCCCCGAGCACGAACACGGCCTTTGCCCGCACGTCGTCCGGATGTTCCGAATCCAGTCGCCCGAGGAGCTCCGTCTCGACCGTCGTGCCGCCGAGCGATCTGAGGCTGGTCGCGGCGAACTGTGCCGTCTGTGCGTCGTCATCGGCGAGCGCGTCGGCGAGCGCGGCGACGGCCACTTCCGAGTCGGGCTCCGCCACGCGACCGAGGATCCACGCCGCGTTGCGACGCTGTCTCGTCTGTCGACCCTGGGTGAGGATCTCGACGAGCGGCTCGACGACGGTCTCGTCGTCGGCGGCTTTCAGCTCCGAGACGACCCGATCGCGGACGTCGTGGCTGTGTTTCGTCGGGACGTTCGAGAGCAGCTCGATGACGGAGTAAACCGCGGCGTTCCGCACGATGGCACTCTCGTCGCCGAGCGCCCGCGCAAGCGGTTCGACCGGCCGCGGGTTGTTCGCCTTGCCTAACGCGCTCGCCGCGATACGGCGGATCGACTCATCCGCGTCATCGAGGAGGTCGATGAGCGGATCGAGCGCGCGATCCGTCGCGATCCCGCCGAGCGCGTTGGCCGCGGCCCGCCGGACGCGCGGGTCGTCCTCCAGCCGTTCAATGAGCGCCGGGATCGCCCGCGGGTCCGCGAAGGCGCCACAGGCCTGGCAGGCGCGCAGCCGAACCCGCGGGTCCGGATCCGAAAGCGCCTCCACGACCGCCGGCAGCGTGCTCGGTTCACCGAGACGGCCGAGTGCGTTCGCGGCGGCCATCCGAAGCTCGGGTCGCTCGGCGCCGAGCGCCCGCGCGAAGCGCTCGGCCGTGACCCAGTCCGCCTCCGAGCGCTTGCTCCCGGTCACCTCCGCGAGGAACTGCTCGACGGCATCCGGGCCGATCGCATCGAGCGCGTCGACGGCGGCACCACGGACCTGCTCGTCCGCGTCGCCCATCGCCGCCCGCATGATCGCGTCGATGGACGCCTGGTCGTTCTCGTCGGCGAGTTCGCCGAGCAGCTCGAGCGCCCGTTTTCTGACCGCCGCGCTGTCGCTTCCGAGCGCGTCCCGCAGACGTTCGACGTTTCCCTCGCGCGCGTACTGGTATAACGACATTACGCCCTCCTGAACACCCGTCTCCGCTTGTCGATCGGTTCGTACCGGTCGCTGCGATCCGGCGGAACACTCTCGGTCATCCCGACGACGAGGACGCCGCGGTCGGTGAGCGACGTCTCGAGCGTGTCGAAGAGCGCTCCCTTGTGATCGACGTCGATGTAGATGAGCAGGTTCCGGCAGAGCACGACGTCGAAGGGCCCCCGTGCGCCGTCGCGAATGAGGTCGTGGGTCTCGAAGGTGACCAGCCGGCGTGGAGCGGATCGAACCCGAAAGTCGTCACCCTCGCGTTCGACGAATCGGTCGGGGTCAGAAAGCGGCGCAAGCTCCTCGGCGATATCCGTCGTCCGGGTGGTGTGATAGACGCCTTCCCGGGCGTTTTCGAGCGCCTCCTCGCTGATGTCCGAGCCGAGGATCTCGATCCGCCGTTCCTCGATCTCGGCGTCGTCACAGGCGAGCATCGCGAGCGAGTAGGGCTCGCGGCCGTCCGCACAGGGCGCAGACCAGACCCGCACGCGTCGTTGGTTCGCGGTGAGTTTGCGGAGAACCTCCCGGAGCACCTCCCACATCTCGGGGTTCCTGAAGAACCCGGTCACGTTGATCGTAAGCGCGTCCATGAGCGCCTGTCGCTCGGTTTCGTCCTCCCGGAGGAGCCGCTCGTACTCGGCGTGTGAGTCGGTATTGCGGCGGCGCATGCGGGCGGTGATCCGTCGGTCGAGGTACGACTCGTTGTAGTAGCCGGGTTCGAACGGCACGGAGTCGGTGATCTGTCGTAAGACGCCCTCGAAGGCGGTCCGTCCGGTCATAGGCTCACCACGTCGAGGACGGCCACGACGTCGCCGTCGCCTAACACCGCGGTGCCGCTGAGCCCCGGCGTTCCCGAGAGCGGCCCGTCAAGCGGCTTCACGACGACCTCCTCCTGATCCAAGACGGCGTCACAGTGGAGCGCGACCCGACGGGTCTCCTCGCGGATCCGCACGAGCATGCCGGCGTCCGTCGCGGTCGCATCGACACTGGCCCCGTCGGCATTCCGTGCAGCCGTGTCGGCGTTCGGTGTGGCGGCGTCGGCGTTCGGTGTGGCGGCGTCGGCGTTCGGTGTGGCGGCGTCGGCGTTCAGTGTGTCCGCCCCGCCGTCGGCGGCGACCGGGACGCCTCCATCGTCGGTTTCTCCCGTCGATTGCGTCCTCGCCGACCCGCGGGAGCCGCTCGTTCCCGCCGATCCGTGCGAGCCGCTCGCCGAATCGGGGACCGTTTCGAGCCGCTCGCCGAGCCGGATCACCGGATACAGGTCGTCCTCGTGGCGAACGATCTCCCGGCCGTGAACCTCCTCGACGTCGTTCGCGCGGGAGACCTCGGCGATCGATTTGATCGGGATGCCGTATTCGGTCCCGGCGACGTCGACGAACATCACCTTCACGATGGCGACGGTGACGGGCAGCCGGAACCGGACGACCGTTCCCTCGCCCGGCTCGCTCGTGATCGAGACGGAGCCGTCGAGGTCGCGGGCGGTCGTCCGGACGACGTCCATGCCGACCCCGCGGCCGGAGACGTCCGTCACCTCCTCGGCCGTGGAGAAGCCGGGGTGGAAGACGAGGTCATAGGCCTCCTCGTCGCTCATCGCCGCGACCGTGTCGCGGCTCTCGACGCCCTCGGCGACCGCCTTCTCGCGGAGCGCGTCCGGGTCGAGGCCGCCGCCGTCGTCGATGACCTCGATGACGACGTGGTCACGGTCACGTTCGGCGCGCAACAGGACGTTTCCGGTCGGGTCCTTCCCGGCTGCCTCACGCGCCTCGGGCGGCTCGATCCCGTGATCGACGGCGTTCCGCAGGACGTGTACGAGGGGATCGCGCATCTCGGTGAGGATGGTCCGATCGAGTTCGACGTCGTCGCCCTCGATGTCGAACTGCACCCGTTTGTCGACGTCGCGTGCGATATCACGAACCAGCCGGGGGAACGAATCGGATACCTGTGAGAACGGGATGAGTCGCATATCCATCGCCGTGTCCTGCAGGCTGGATGCGAGCTTGTCCAACTCGTCGAGGGCGTCGGACTCCATGTCGGCCTCCTCGAGCTCCCGTCGAAGCTTGATCCGGCTCGTCACGAGCTGTTCGACGAGTCCATAGAGGTCATCGACTTGATCGACGTCGACCCGGATCGATTTGATCTCGTCGCGGTCGCTTCCGTTCCGTTTCGACGCCCCGGAGGCACTGTCCCCGGCACGCTCCGTGTCGTCGGCTTCTTCGTCCCGATCAGTGAGCCGATCCTCGTCGGCTTTCTCGGCGGATTCCTCGACAATCTCGTCGGCTTCGTCGACAGCCTCGACGGCCGCTTCGTTCCGAGCCGTCCCCTCAGCCGATCCCTCACCGATGGAGGCCGTCTCCACGGCCTCGACCTGCGTAAGCGAGTTCAGGGTCGACTCGACGGTCGCCGGATCCTCGGCGGCGACGAAGACATCGAACCCCTCGTCGTACTCGCCGGCCTCCAACGTCGCCGGCTCGGGGTCAGTGACATACCCGTCGAATTCACGTTCAAGCGCCTGCATGACGAACGTCGCATCGACGCCCGCCATCGCCGTCTCGCCGATCGTAACGTCACAAAAAACAACGGTGTCGCTGTCGAGCACCGTCGCGGCATCCGGGACCGGCGGGACGGGATCGTCTTCCTGTCCGCCCTCGCTGAGCTCCGTCTCGGGGGCGTCGTCGATCTCATCGGCGTCCGCCTCATCGGAGCCAGATGATTCGATGTCGGCGTCGGTCGCCGCACCCCCGATCGTCCCATGTTCTTCCATTTCACGGAGCCGGGCTTCGACATCGGATGGATCGGTCACGACCGCTCCGTCCGCGTCGATCTCGGCGACCATCGCCTCGACGACGTCGACGCCCTCGAAGAGCAGGTCCATGACCTCGGGAGTCACCTCACGTTCGCCTTGGCGGATCGCATCGAGGAGGTCCTCAAGCGCGTGGCCGAACGAGGAGACGTCGTCATAGCCCATCGCGGCGGCGTTCCCTTTCAGGGTATGTGCGACGCGGAAGACGTCGTCCATCGCGGCGTCGTCTTCGGGATCCGCCTCGAGCGCCAACAGCGCGTTGTTGAGGTCCGTGATCCCCTCCTCGGCCTCCGCGACGAAGGCCGCGCGGTGGGCGTCCATCAGGCACCACCCCCGACGATCGCCTCTGCGACGCCGTCGAGGTCGCGGACCTCGTCGACGGCCCCCGTCTCGACGGCCCGTTTCGGCATGCCGTAGATCACACAGGTCTCCTCGCTCTGTGCGAGCGTCCGCGCCCCGGCGTCGGCCATCGCGCGGATCCCCGCTGCGCCGTCCGAACCCATTCCGGTCAGGATCACGCCGACGAGCGGATCGTCTATCGTCTCGGCGGCCGATCGCATCGTGACGTCGACGGCTGGAGCGACGGGAAGGGAATCGTCAGCTTCGAGCCCGATCCGCAGCCGTCCCGCCCGATAGCCGGTCACCTCCATGTGGGTCCCGCCGCGGGCGACGACCGCCTCCCCCGACCCGACCCGTGCGCCGTCGGTCGCTTCCGAGACGTCGTATGCGGACGCCGCGTCGAGACGCGCCGCGAACCGGGCGGTGAACGCCTCCGGCATGTGCTGGACGATCAACACCCGGCAGTCCATCGCCGGCAGCGCCGACATGACACGTTCGACCGCGTTCGGGCCGCCGGTCGACGCGCCGATAACGACGGTGAGCGGCTCCTCGGCGTTCCGAGTCGCCCGCGGTGTCGCCGTGTTCGTCGTGTCCGCTGTGTCCACCGTGCCGGCCATCGACTCAGTCCCGTCACGTACGACGGCATCGAGGTCCGCGTCCGCGACCGATCGAACCGCCTTCACGAGGCGGTCGGCCTGCTGTGAGACCCCGGTCGAAATTTCCCCGCCGGGTTTCGCGAAGAAGTCGATCGCGCCCCGTTCGAGCGCCTCGAAGGTGACGGATGCCCCCTCATCGGTGTATGCCGAAAGCATCAACACCGGCGTCGGCGTCTCCGCCATGATCCGCTCAACGGCCTCGATCCCGTTCATTCCGGGCATCTCAACGTCCATCGTGACCACGTCCGGGCGCTCCCGTGCGACGACTCGCACCGCCTCCGCGCCGTCCCCGGCCTCACCCACGACCGACACGCCGCCGTCGGTCAACAGGTCGGCGATTAACCCGCGCATGAACGGCGAGTCGTCGACGACCACCGCCCTCGGTGAACCCTCGGGATCGACGCGCCGATCCGTCGTCCTACTCATGTCTGGATCGGCACGCAGGACGAGCATAAAGACACGGACCCAGTAATCACCCCTGATAATTCAGGGGATACCGTTATGAGTCGAATGGACGCATCGGTGAGTATGGCAGCCATCGAGGCGGACGCCGAACCCACGAAGGTGCTGGAGTTCGGCCTCGGCGACGGAACGTACTGTCTGGACATCGGCGTCATCGACGAGATCGTCGACGCCGGCGAGCTCACGCGGATCCCCAACTCCCCGGCACACGTCGAGGGGGTGATGGATCTGCGCGGGCGTACGACGACCATCGTCGATCCGAAGACGCTGTTCGGGATCGACGAGGCCGGTCCCCGAGAACGGATCGTCGTCTTCGATGACGATCGGCTCGATGAGAGCGGGACCCTGGGATGGATGGTCGATGAGGTCTTCCAGGTACGCGATGTCGCCCCCGAAGACGTCGATCAGGCGACGACGGTCGATGACGACGGCGTCAACGGGATCGTCAAATCCGACGATCGGTTCGTCGTCTGGGTCGCGCCGGATGTCCACAGTGAGACCACGGAGACACCGGCCGAAGCCTGAGCGTGCCGATCCTCACGACCGTCCCCCTTCCAACATAATGCGGAGCCCGGCTCTACTGGAAAACCCATCCGATCCGCCGAGGCCATTCTCGCGGATGAAATTCGGACATCAAGGTTTATGAGTCCTTTCAGTTGAATACGGCTATGCGTGTCTCCAGCGGCGTTCCCGGGTTCGACGAACTCGTCGACGGGGGCTTTCCGGGGCAACGATTATACGTCGTGAGCGGCCCGCCCGGCAGCGGCAAGACGACGTTCTGTTCACAGTTCGCGGCCCAGGGCGCCCGCAACGGCGAAAACGTGCTGTACGTCAGTATGCACGAGACGAGGGAGGGAATCCGTGAGGACATGAGCGGATACGACTTCGGGTTCGATCGCGCACTCGACACCGACCGCGTGACGTTTCTCGACTCGTTTTCTACCGACGGTCGCCGGTTCTTCGGGCTGCCGGGTGAACGCCGCGATCGGTCGGGCGTGACGAACCGACTCACCGGATTTATCAACTCCCGCGATATCGACCGGGTCGTCTTCGATTCGACGATGCTCATGCGGTTTTTGCTCGATGACGACGAGGACACGATGATCCAGATGCTCTCCTCGCTCAAACGCTCTCAGGCGACGACGCTTCTCATCTCCGAGATGACCGACCCGAGCGCCTACTCCGAGGAGCATTACCTCGCTCACGGCGTCATTTTCATGCACAACTACCTCGAAGACGGCGGGATGCGCCGCGGCATTCAGGTGTTGAAGATGCGGGGAACCAACATCGACACCGACATTCAGGACGTCGAGTTCACGAACGCCGGACTCCACGTCGGGACGGCCGCGACGGTGAGACATTGATGTACGATCGAACGTACGGCACGGAGTGGACCGAACTGGATCGCGGCGAGGCGATCGATCGCGCCTTCGCGCTCGGCGTCATGGCGGCCGGTGGAACGAAGCGACGGCGGGAGCTCTCGCGACTCCTCGAAACCGCGGATAGCGCCTACGATCGGAGCCTCATCCAGCTCGCATACGACGAGGGGCGCACGCAGGGACTCGAGGCGTCCGCCGAGGACACCGAGACGCTCTGGAAGGAACTGGTCGACGAACTCGGCAATCCGCGGGAGGCACCGCTGCCGGCGGCGGTCCCCGGTGCAATAACGGAGCTGACACTTCTACGCAAGCGAAGCGAAGGATTGCCGTCCTCGTTGGACCTTCCGTCGATGCTCCGAAAGTGATCCCTCGGAAGGGTTTTACCGGCCTCGCCCCCACACCAAGACGATGACCCTCCTTCCCGACGCCGTCCGCCACGCCGAAAGCGTGTTGGTAAGCGGGCCGCCGATGAGCGGGAAGTACGAACTCCTGATGCGGATCCTCGCCGAGTGGTCCGAGCAGCCGGTCATGATCTCCACGGGACGGTCGGCAGGGAAGGTCCGGGAGGAGTATGAACAGATCACCGACCGCTCCGGGGATGATCTCGTCGTCATCGACTGTGCCTCCCACGAACAGGGCGCAGAACACGCCGACACCCCGACCACGAAGTACGTCGCCAGCCCCGGAAACCTCACCGACATCGGGATCAAATTCACCAACGTCGTCGAGTCATCGGCCGGACTGGAGCGTGCGATCGGGATCCATTCGCTCTCACAGCTGTTGATGTACTGGGAGGCCGAGCGGATCTACCAGTTCACCCGGGTAATGGCTGCACAATCCTCCGGCGAGGGGTGGCCGTTCGTGGCCGTCATCGGCTCCGAGACACACGACACACAGACCATCCACACCCTGCATGAGCCGTTCGAACTCATCGTCGAGACCCGCGTGACCGACGACGGCCGCCAGTTCCGCACCCTCGATCGGGTCGGTGGCCCGACCGAGTGGACGGATTTTTAATCCAGTCCGTACGGTGGAATACCCATGCCTCGACTCGCCATCCAACTCTACACGCTTCGATCCCTCGACGAGCCGCTTCCGGCCCTCCTCGACCGGATCGCCGACCTCGGCTACGACGGCGTCGAGTTCGCCTATCGGGTTCAGGAGACGCCGACCGACGAGGTCCGTGCCGCCCTCGATCGGACCGATCTGGCGGTCGCCGCCGCACACGTTCCGATCGAATCGCTCGCAGTCGAGTACGACGCGACGGTCGCATTATATACGCAACTGGATTGTGACACGCTCGTTATCCCGTGGATCGATCCGGATCGCTTCGAGACGGTCGGGCGGATCGCCACCGTCGCCGAGCGGCTGAACGAGCTCGCCGCCGACCTCGCGGCCGACGGGATCTCGCTCGCGTATCACCACCACGACCACGAACTCGTCGCCCTCGAAAGCGCCGATCACGCACGCTGGACCGCACTCGACGAACTGCTCGACCGCACCGACGACCGGATCGGCCTCGAGGTCGACCTCGGCTGGGCGCTGGTCGGCGGCGTCGACCCCGGCCTCCTGCTCGACCGATACGGCGACCGGATCACGCACATCCATGTTTCCGACGCCGACGTCGTCGCCGGCGAACCGGTCGGCCTCGGCGAGGGCGACCTCGACCTCGACGCGCTTGCGGACGCGCTCCACCGCGTCGACGCCGACTGGTGGGTCTACGAACACGACGACCCCGACGATCCGATCGCGTCGATCACGGCCGGGATCGACGGGCTTCAGCGGCACGTCGGGAGGTAGCGTCCGCGGGTGGCGGGTCGGTGTCGTATTACCCGTTGCTTCGACGATTGTTTATATACTCTGTTGTGGGTGATTTATATCCAATTTAAGCAAGATCCGGGGGAGAGGATTCGAACCACGGTCGCTCCCGTTCGCTCGCATCGCTCGCTCACCTCCCGCTCTCTGATTCGAATCCCCCTGTTAATACACACCTGCGACTCGCGAATTGCTCGCCGCAGGATGCGGGGGAGAGGATTCGAACCACGGTCGCTCCCGTTCGCTCGCACCGAACAGTTATTACACTCTATTGCATTTTATTTACTATGCCAATCAGCATCGATCGGTTCGAGGAGGGCCCAGATGACGCTCTCGACATACAGACGGGCACACAGCCGTCTCGCATCCTCCAGTTTCTCGCCGAACACAGTGATCAGGCGTTTACACAGACGGAGATCCACGAGGCGACCGGCATCAATCGGGGAAGCGTCGGTGCCGTGCTCTCGCGACTGGAGGATCGAGGCCTCGTCCGGCATCGTGGACGATATTGGGCGATCGGCGAAGACGATCGCCTCGCTTCGTATGCCGCACAACAAGCGGCGAGTTCGGCCTCGACGATGGACGATTACTACGGCGAGGAATGAGTGCCATCTATACTCGTGGGATGGTGGTGAAAGGTCCCGACCTCCTTGCGGGGCACGACTACCGCCCCTACGTGTGTCTCAGCGATGAATCACACCCATTCTCCGACGAAGAAGCCCTGTATACTGCCGTCACGACGACCCAGCGACCTGTTGCACTCCCGCTTGACGAGGAAGATTTCGTCTCCGGGGGATTGCCGCGTGAAAGCTACGTAAACCCCTGGACGATCGTCTCGATCCGCCACAGTGACATTCGACATGAAGAGGGACGTCTCGCAGAAGAAGCCGTTGCTACAATCGCGGCGGAGGCTGCGGGATATCTCGGCATCCAGTAGCGGACATCGTCGTGGGTTGGAATCCCTTTTTGAGCCGCACCCGTTGCTCACAGTCGTTCGCCACGGGATGCGGGGGAAGGGATTCGAACCTCGGTCGCAACGGAGTTGCTCCCTGATTCGAATCCCTCTTTGTCCATATCTCCGACTCGCGAATTGCTCGCCGTAGGATGCGGGGGAAGGGATTCGAACCACGGTCGCTCCCGTTCGCTCGCACGGCTCGCTCACCTCCCGCTCTCTAGCTCGAATCCCTTTTTGAGCCGCACCCGTGGCTCACAGTCGTTCGCCACGGGATGCGGGGGAAGGGATTCGAACCACGGTCGCTCCCGTTCGCTCGCACGGCTCGCTCACCTCCCGCTCTCTAGCTCGAATCCCTTTTTGAGCCGCACCCGTGGCTCACAGTCGTTCGCCACGGGATGCGGGGGAAGGGATTCGAACCCTCGAACCTCTACAGGAGCGGATCTTAAGTCCGCCGCTTTTGGCCAGGCTCAGCCACCCCCGCGCATCCTCGCGTTCTCGGTGGGCGGGCAAACCCCTTTCGGATACGATCGCCCGCGGGCCGTTCCGGACTACCAGTCGACCGACAGCGTCCCGTCGCCGTGTGGATCCGGCGCGATCTCCTCGTCGGTTCGGCGGTCGACGACGTGGATGATCCCCCGATCCTTTTTCGCCGGACACACCTCCGCCGCCCGAACGTTCTCCGGCAGCTCCTCCTCGGTTAAATAGTAGGTTCGCGGCTTCGAGAGCCCCGTGGAGATGTCCATCTCCCAGTTTTTCGCCACCTCCGCGCACTTGCCCGCCCCGAAGCACTTGTTGGCCTCGAAGACGATCTTGTACGGCTTCTCGTCGATCGGCGGCCCCTCCCCGCCGAGGTCGCTCGGGGCGATGGCCTCGCGTTCCTCGCTCATACCCGAACCTCGGTGCGCGTGGCCCTTTCGTCTATCGGTCCGGGATCGACGCCCTCCCGTCGGGTCCTCTCACCCGGAACGCTGCCCACCCGGAACGCCGCTTACCCCAGGAGCGCGAGCACGGCGACCATCGCGACGCCCGCGGCTGGCGGAATGGTGAGGTTGTCGTCGACGGCGACCCCCCGAATGATCGGTGGCGATCCGTCCGCAACGGCGGCGGCGGTTCCCCCGGCGATCGCGACGGCGACCCCCACGGTCGTCCCGAACGCGGGAACCGTGAAGGCGGCCGCGATCGCCGTACAGACGAGCCCCATCACGACCCAGACGGTCGCCCGCTTCGGCTCCGTCGGTCCGTTGTCCCCGAGCATTCCGCTTATCGGGTCGCCGAGCGACAGCATCCACATCGCCGGGATCGCGAGCGTCGGCGCCAGCGCGAGCGCGACGGCGGTCATGCTCACCTGATACAGCGCGTAGCCGGCGATCCCGTCCGCCTCGTACTCCCGGACGAGCGCGTCGTACAGCGGATCGAGCGGACCGGCGGCTCCGCGCAGGCGCAGCGCCTCCAGTATCGCGACGATGGCGAGTCCCACAAGGAGGAGGTAGCCGGTCTGCTGCCAGGAGATCCAGCCGAGGAGGTACGGGACGGCGTAGAGGGTTCCACCCGCGTGCACGAGGCGTCGCTCGAATTCGACGCGTTCGCGCCACGCCGCTCCCGGGAGGCTCATCGGTGACCCATCGGGCCGCCAATCCGGTCCATTACGCGGTCTCCACGTCCGTTTCGACCAGTTCGTGGCGTTCGCGGAGGGCCGCAAAGTCGCCGTCCTCTCGAAGCGTAGCCACCTCGTCGACGAGCGCCGGGACGGGCACCCGCACCTGTACGGCCGAGTCGCGCTCGCGAAGCGTCACCGTCTCGGGGCCGTCGCCCTCGATCCCGTCGCGATCGACGGTGAGACAGAACGGGGTGCCGACCTCGTCCTGTCGCCGATAGCGGCGGCCGATCGAGCCGGAGTCGTCGTACGCGACCGAGAAGCCGGCCTCGCGGAGGTCGCTTGCGACCCGGTCGGCCAACGTGACCAACCGGTCGTCGTTCGTCACGAGCGGGAAGACGGCGACGTCACGCGGGGCGATCCCCGGCTCCAACGCGAGGTAGGTCCGTTCCTCGCCGTCGACCTCGTCTGTTCGGTAGGCGTGTGCGAGCAGCGTCTGGACGGTTCGCCCGATCCCGAAGGAGGGCTCGACCACGTGCGGAGTGATGTGTTCGCCGCTTTCGGTCACCTCCTCGATGGAGAAGTTCGCCACCTCGCTTTCGACCTCGTACGTCTCGGCCGCGTCGCCCTCGCCCACCTCCACGGTCACCGTCGCCGCGTCGAAGGCGTTCGGATCGCGGGCGGCGAGGGTCTCCAGCGCCTCCGCGACCGCCGCGGCGTCCGCGCCGAACTCGGGGCCGAGCGTCGCCATGTCCGGGTCGACGCTCGCCCGCTCCACCGTCTTCGGCTCGTCGTACCGCTTGAAGACGGTGAAGGAGTCGTCGCCGTACTCGTCGTGTTTCGAGAGGTCGTAATCGCCCCGGTAGGCGAACCCCGCGATCTCGATCCAGTCGCCGTCCACCTCGCTTTCGGCGTCCCAACAGTCCGTGGCGTAGTGCGCGCGCTCGCCGGGAAGGTGTTGGCGGAACCGGAACCGGTCCATATCGACGCCGATCCGGTCGTACCACCGTTTCGCGACGCCGAGGTAGTAGCCGACCCACGGCGAGCCGATGATCCGATCCTCGACGGCCGCACCGATCGTCGTCTCGACGTAGTCGCCGTCGTCGGCCTCCTGTTCAGTGGCGGGGTAGAGCGTCACTTCGACGTCCGCGACGCGGTCGAGCGGCGGGTCGTCCGTCTCGGGATCGATGAACTGCTCCAACTCCGCCTGCGTGAACTCACGAAGCCGCAGGAGTCCGCCCCGCGGGGAGATCTCGTTGCGGTAGGCGGGACCGATCTGGGTGATCCCGAACGGGAGGTTCCCGCGGGCGTACTCCTTTAATCGGGGAAACTCGACGAAGATCCCCTGTGCGGTCTCCGGGCGCAAGTAGCCCGGCTGGGCGTCGCCGGGGCCGATGTCGGTCGCGAACATCAGGTTGAAGCTCTCGACGGGGACGCCCGAAAGCGACGCCCCACAGGTCGGGCAAGGGATTTCCGCGTCCGCGATCAGCGCCTCGACCTCCTCGCCGGGAAGCGCCTCGGCGTCCTCGACGTCCGTCGCGTCCTCGACGAGGTGGTCGGCGCGGTGGGAGGAGTCACACTCCGGACACGCGATCAGCATGTCGTCGAACCCCTCCAGATGCCCGGAGGCCTCGAAGACCGGCTCCGGCATCACCGTCGGCGCTTCGATCTCACGGTTTCCCTCCTTGATCGTGAAGCGGTCGCGCCAGGCGTCCTCGACGTTCCGTTTCAGCGCGGCCCCCTGTGGACCGAACGTGTAGAAGCCGGCGGTTCCGCCGTATGCGCCGTTCGAGCCGAAGAAGAATCCGCGGCGCTTCGCCAACTCGACGAGGTCGCCGCCGCCCATCAGAGGCCCTCCAGGAGGTCGACGTCCCGGACGATGCCGACGAGTTCGGCACCGCTCACGAGCGGGACCTGCTCGACGTCGTTCGTGATGAGCTCCTGAGCCACCTCCTTTGCGGTCCGCGTCTCCGTCACGGTGACGAGGTCCTCGGTCATGAACTGACGCGTCTCCTCGGCGGGGATCTCGACGTTCCGTGTCGGCAGGTAGCGGGCCCCGATCGCTTTGATCCCCTCCCAGGACCACTCGGAGTCCTGTTCGGCGATCGAGTCCCCGGTGCTCGCCTCGCCCTCGACGACACGGGCGACCTCCAGGATGTCGACCTCGGTGAGGATCCCCGCCATCCGCGCGTCGTCGTCGAGAACGATGGCGTACGGCACGTCCGCGAGCCCGATCTCACGCTCGGCGACGGGCAGGGGGGTCCCGACGTACGTGGTGTTGACCGTTCTCGTCGCGAGCGGGCCGACCTCGCTCGATCCGTCGACCTCGCCCCGCGCGATGGCGCGGATCACGTCGGTCACGGTGACGATCCCGACGAGCGCGTCGCCATCGACGACGGGGAGGCGACGGGACTTCTCGGAGACCATCGTCGCCGCCGCCTCACGGAGGTCATCGTCGGCACCGACGGTCGGAACCTCGCGCATCAACAGCGCGAGCTGGTCCTCGTCGGGCTGTTCGATGAGGTCGTCACGCGAGACGAGCCCGCGGTAGATCTCCTCGCCGTCGACGTGCTTGACGACCGGCACCGAGGAGAAGCCGTGCTCTTGAATGTACTCCAGCACGTCGCCGCGGCTCCCGGGGATCTCGACGACGACGAGGTCCGCCCGCGACGTCATGGCGTCTATTACGTTCATGCCCCGCCATTTGCCGGCACGCCTCTTGTGTACTTCGAAGCCGGCCGCCCCGCCGTCTCGACCATTTCGTGGCCGGCCGCCCCGCCGTCTCGGCCATTCCGTGGAGCTGCATACCGGGAACCGAAATTATTGTCAGCATGCTATCTTAAACAGTGTTCCCACATCACGTGAAAATTGGTTATGTGATCGATAATCGGTGTTTTTCTACTCATCTAGCTGATTAGAGTCGCATGCTTGCACGTTTGTGAACGTCTGAGTGCGATCGCTGTCACAGTTCGGAACCCTTATAAATACGTGAGAAATACTCACTACCATGTCACGGAGTTCCACTCCTTGGGACGAACCGGACCCCGACCGCCGCCGACCCGGCGTGCCGACGGGTGCCGACGCGACGGTATCGCCGTCGCCGGACGTGATGGCGTCCGTCGACTCCACCCGGTCCCGACCGGAGCTCGTGATCGCCGACGTCTCCCGCGAGGACGCGTGGCTCTCCGTCGACCAGACGGACGCACCGGTCCTCGAGGAGTGGTGTTAACGGTCGGCAGCGATTTCGTTTGTGAGGCGGTTCACTCCGACGGGCGCAGCCCATGCTCGGCCTCCCATCCGCGTAACAGCGCATCGAGGAGTCGACAGACCGGCACGTCGATCCCGACGTCGTTCGCGCGGTCGATGACGGCCCCGTAGATCGCGTCGACTTCGGTTCGCCGCCCACGCTCGACGTCCTCGCGCATCGAGGAGTGGTTTCCCGCGGTGTTCGCCGCGACACGTTCGGCGGCGCTGACCGCTCGATCGCGGTGGAGATCGATCCCTTCCGCGCGAGCGACGCACGCGACCTCGCGGGCCGCCTCCCGTGCGACGGGACCCGTCGGGCCCGACAGCGTGCTACCGTTTTCGATCCGTGCGAGCGCCGAGGGGCCGTTAATGGCCGCGTTGACCGCGAGCTTCTCGTATCGCCGTTCGGGCATATCGTCCGCAGCGGTCGCCTCAACGCCTGCCGCGGCGAAGGCTTCACGGAGGCGTTCGGCCGCCGGCTGTGTGTCCGTCGTCAGCCCACCCACCACCACCTCGCCGATCCCCGTACATCGAACCCGACCGGGCGAGTCGAATCGCGCGCCGTAGCTCGCGGTGCCGGCGAGGACCGTCGTTTCGAGCGACGCGAACCGTTCCTCGACGAGTCCGTTCGAGAGCGGGCAGACGATCCCGTACTCGCCGGTTGCAAGCGCCCGTGCGGCGTCGTCGATGTCGTACGCCTTCGTGGTCACGAGCGCGATGTCGGCGCTGCGGTCGCGGCCGTCGGTCGTCGTCCGCGGCCGGACGGCCGTCTCGATCGCCCCTTCGATCCGCAGCCCGTCGGCTCGGATACGACGCATATGCGGGTCCCGACCGACGAGCGTCACCTCGTGTGTTCGAGCGAGCAGTCCCCCGATGAGACTTCCGAGCGCACCCGCGCCGTACACGAGGATCTCCATGTCGTGCCCCTCGGTCCCCCCGTAGAAAATGGATATCGGTCCCGGCGGGACGACCGGCCGGGGCCCCGACCGCGGATGACGCGGCGTCCACCGGACCGTCTCCGATCAGTCCTCCAGTTCGAAGGCGACCTCGACCTCCGCCTGATATTCACGCTCCGGGGCGTTTTTGATCTCCACCCCAAACTCCTTTACCTCCGCCCAGTAGACGTTCTCCAGGGTGTCCTCGGCCCGGTCGATCGCGTCGTCCGCGGCGGCGTCGAAGCTCTCCTCGCTCGTTCCGATCAGCGTGATCTTCTTGAATACCATGCGTCGTGTCGGTTGGACGCACGTGTTAATAAAAGGCCGTGCCGGGTGCAGCCCCAGTGCGTCATCGGGGGCGTGTGTTTCGATCGCCGTCAGGGGCTACCGGGGGCGCCCTCCATGACGACGAAGTCGTCGCCGTCGACGCCGATCACCGCCCAGTCGTACGGCGGCTTCAACGCGGTCAGGTCGTCGCGGAGCGCCGTCGCGTGGTCACGCCACGTCACGAAACACCGAAGCCGCGGCGTCTCCCCACCGTCCGCGAGATACGGTCCGAGGTCCTCCGTTCCGTCGGAGGAAAGCGCGGTCACATGGACACGTCGCCATTTCCGCTCCGCGACGAACTCCTGTCCGCCCTCGGTGACGGTGTATCCGAGTTCACGAAAGACGTCTCTGGCCTCCGTCGTCGGTGGGATGCTCGCAGTGGCCATCTGGCTGAAAATTCGATCGCGACCGTGATAAACTTTCCCACGGTGTAGGCCCGTCCGGCGGGCCCGCGGTCATCACGGACGAATCACTCGTGTGCGGCGTCCCACTCGTCGGGTTTCCGTACGTTTCCGCAGTCGTTACACTGGATCCGCCCCATCGTGTCCATCGCGGTATCGAGCGAGTCACAGCTGCCACAGTAAAACCCCCATCGACTCGATGCGCGCTCGTCGTCGAACACGACGTGAAACGGCCCCTCGGCGCCCCGTTCGATCCGCCGACGGTCGACGTACACGCGCTCACCGTCGCCCGTCGTTGTCTGCTCTAACGCCATGTATGCACGCTATCCGGCGGACCGACTTAAACGGGTAGTTTCGGGCCGATCAGGAGGGATCCGGAGGGCGGGTCACCGGGACCGATAGAACGATACCGGGGACGTGCACGGCTTGTCCCCGAGGCGATTCACGAGTCGGCGGTCGTCCAGAGCAGCGGCCCGACGATCGCGAGCCCGATCCCGAAGAGGATGTACGTCGGCGGCATCGTCGTAAACGGGGCCATGAGGAAGATCGCGCCGAAGCCCATGACGACCAGCGAGATCACTTTCTGGGACTTCAGCGGCGCGGCGCCGAGCAAGGACGCGATGAACGCCAGGATCAGCACGTGGCCCAAGTGATAATCGAGCAGGAACGCGTCGATGAGCAGGGGCGTGGTCATTCGTGTCGTCATCTGGGCGGGATTCGCGCTTTAAAGTTCCGTTTCGGCGGACGGGCGACCCGCCGGGATGGATCGCGGGATGAACCCGGAACTATAAACGTTGGCTGATCGACCCACAGTCGTGCGACTCGTACAGATCATGATCCCCGTCGGTAAACGGGAGGCGGTCATCGACGCGCTGGATCAGAAGGGGGTCGACTACGTGATCACGGACGAAACGAGTACCCGCGAGTACGACGCGGTCGCGATGTTTCCGCTCCCGACCGCCGCCGTCGAACCCGTCCTCGAGCGGCTCAGGGAGGCCGGGATCGACGAACGAACCTACACGGTCATCACCGCGGCGGAGACGGTCGTCTCTCGGGATTTCGACACGCTCGAGGAGCAGTACACCGAGGAGGCCGAGCGTGGCGAGGACCGTATTTCGACGCAGGAACTCCAGACGAAGGCGGTCGACCTCGTCTCCGGTATCGAAACATACGTGTTGATGACGGTGCTGTCGGCGGTGATCGCGACCGCCGGCCTCCTGCTCGACTCGCCCGCAACCGTCGTCGGCTCGATGGTGATCGCGCCGCTGATCGGACCCGCGATGTCGGCTGCGGTCGGAACGGTCGTGGACGACGACGACCTCTTCAGACGAGGGATACGGCTCCAGGTACTCGGGGTCGCCCTCGCTGTCGGGTCCGCCGCCGTCTTCGCCGCGGCCCTTCGGGCGCTCAACCTCGTGCCCCCCGGAGTCGATCCGCTGGCGCTCGCGGAGGTCTCCGAGCGACTAGCACCGAACGTGCTCGCCCTCGCGGTCGCGCTCGGCGCGGGCGTCGCGGGGATCGTCTCGCTCATGACCGGCGTCTCCGCCGCGCTCGTCGGAGTGATGATCGCGGTGGCGCTCATCCCGCCCGCGGCCGCCGTCGGCATCGGGATCGCCTTCGGCATCCCACGGCTCGCCCTCGGTGCGGGCGTCCTCGTCATGGTCAACGTCCTCTCGATCAACCTCGCGGCGCTCGTCATGCTCTGGTACGAGGGGTATCGCCCACAGCGATGGTTCCGTGAGGACGAGGCGCGGGCGGCACTCTTGAAGCGCGCGGCGGCGCTCGTCGTCGCCATCGCGATCCTCTCGATGTTTCTCGGCGGGGTCACCTACGACACCTACGTCGAAACGACGACGGAAGCGGAGATCAGAAGCGCCGTCGGCGACGAACTCGCCGCGATCGACGGGGAACTCGAACTCCTCGAGCTCCAAGTCGAACGCTCCGGAACCGTCCCGCCGCTGTCGACGGACCGCGTGATCATCACCGTCGGCGGCCCGCCCGGTACGGCGGTCGACGGCCTCGCCGCGGCACTCGATACACGGATCGAGGCGACGGTGGGCCATGGGGTCGCGGTCGAGGTGCGGTTCGTCACCGTCGAGCGCGCATGACGTCGCGTCCGTACATGCGCCGGCCGGAGGAAGTTAGCACGGCTCCCGGTTCGCCGCTCACTTCTCGCTTCGATCCCGGGTCGGGAGCTCCGGTTCGTACGCGATCGCCTCGACGACCATCTCGAGAACCTCGTCGACGTTCTCGTCCTCGGTGACGCTCATCGTCGCATCTACTGCTTCCGCTTTCACCGCCTCGAAGCGGTCGTGTTTGTTCGCCACGGTGAGCACGGGGATCGACGGGTCGAAAAGCGTCCTGACCTCCTCGCGAAGCGCCAACTGCACCTCGAGTGGATAGCCGCAGTCGCCGGAGGGATCCAACACGAAGAGGACGACGTCGGCGAGGTGTTCGAGCGCGCTGACGGCCTGTCGTTCGATATCGTTCCGCTCGTCGGCGGGCCGGTCGAGCAATCCCGGCGTGTCGACGATCTGGTAGCGGATGTGGTCGCGCTCGAAGTGGCCGACCTGCACGCCCTTCGTCGTGAACGGATATTCGGCGATCTCGTTGGAGGCGCGCGTGACCGCGTTGACGAACGAGGATTTCCCGACGTTCGGATAGCCGGCGACGACGATCGCGGGTTCATCGGGCCGGATGTCCGGGAGGGTACGGAGCGCGTCCCGCGCCTCGCCGATCCGGAGGAGGTCCTCCTCGATGTCGTCCATCAGGTCGGCCATACGCGCGAACGCCTGCTTGCGATGTTTGGTGGCCGTTTCGAGGTCCGAACTGCGGAGCCGCGAACTGTAATCGTCACGGAGCGTCTCGATCCGCCGGGCGGTCCACATCACCCGTGAGAGCGACTGGCGAAGTTCGTCGACGTCGACGATGGCGTCCGCGAGCTCGTAATAAAAGGGGTCGACGTCGAAGCCGAAATCCGGCCAGGAGACGACGACGTTCTCCAAGTTGTCAGAGAGGACGTTGCCCGCGGTCCGCAGCATCGACTCTTGGGCCTCGTGGCCGCTTTTTGCGCGGCCCGCGCGTGCGGCCCGCGAAAAGGCCTTATCCACCAACTCCCCCGACCGAGGGGTCGTCGGGAGGCCTTCGAATATCATAGCCCCGAATTGCCGGCCGAGGCGTATAAGGGCGTCCGTTTGGCGCTCACTCGACGGGTCCGCCGATGTCGTCGCCCTTCGACTCGCCGGGGAGGATGTCCCCTAGGGCCGCCCCGAAGGCGGCGGCGGCCCAGATCACCGTCACGCGACCGACCTGCTCCAGCGTCGTTGGGTCCTCCTCGTGAAGCCGGCCCCACATGAGGAGCATAAAGAAGGCGGTCAGCAACGAGATGAGGAGCACGCCGAGGTACCGTCGTGGGATGAACCCGAATATCGGGTTCGTCACCTGTACCTGCCTGAAATCGGCGTAATACAACAATCCCGCGGTCATGCCCAACACGAACAGCACGTTCATGATAAAAAAGACCGGGATGCCGCCGGGCGTAAACTCGATGAACCACTCCGCGATCTCGAAGACGCCGTCCTCGACCAAAAGCGGCAACGAGAAGATGACCGCCCCGACGAACGACTCCGCCATATCGCGGCTGGTGTATTTGTTGATGTGGCTGGTAAACGCCCTGCTCCCCGGCATCCGTTCGACCAGCGCGATCGTCTGTTTGACCTTCCGGCGTTCGGCGTCGTCGTCGACGATCGCCTCCAGCGCGTCGAGTTTATTCAACAGGTCGTCGATGTTGGGGTCCTCCGGCAGCCCGGCCGTGAGGGTGCCGTTGGGATCGCCCGTCGGTGCCTCGGCCCCGGTCGTGTCCGGAGGGGACGTATCCTCGGCCCCATCGTCGCGGCTCATGCAGGGAGGGACAAGATGAGTATATAAAAAGGTGGCCGACCCCGGGACGGTTCGCGGATCGTCACCCCAATCGGTCGAGAAACGACGCGAGCGCGGCGTTGAACGCCACCGGCGTCTCCATCATCGCGAGGTGGGCGGCGTCCTCGACCGTCGCCCGCTCACACCGCGGGATCGATTCGGCGAGGAAGTCGTGATACGACGGCGGCGTAAGCCGGTCGTGTTCGCCGACGACCGCCAGCGTCCGCGGCTCCACCGCCGGGAGCCGGTCACGCACGTCGAACCGGTTACAGCTCCGAAAGTCGCGCTCGACGACGGCTCGTCCACACTCGCGCATCGTCGCCGCCGAGCGGTCCACGTACGCCGAGGAACCGTCGTGAAAGAGCCGGTCCTCGCCGTGGAGGAACTCGATCGCCCGATCGAAATCGTTCGCGAGCCAGTCGAGCAGATCTCGGAGCACGGGGAGTTTCGCGCCCGTCCCGGCGAGCACCAGCCCCGCGAGGTCGACGTCGCGTTCGAGCGCGACCCACAACGCGACGGCCCCGCCGAGGGAGCTGCCACAGAGGACCGGCCGCTCCCCGGAGTTCGTCGCGGCCTCCACGACGGCGAGGACGTCGTCCGCGTAGACACCGAGCGTCTCGCTTCCGGGTTCGGCGTCGACGTCGTCGCTCGCGCCGTGTCCGGAGAGATCGAGCGTCACGACCGGAAACCGATCGGCGAGCCGTGTCTGTGCGCGCCAGACGTCGCCGGTGCCGCCGCTGCCGTGGATGAAACAGATCGGCGGGCCGTCGCCGCCGCGATCGAATCGGCGGTAGGCGGTCTCACGGCCGTGGTGGGAGGTCCGGTTCATATTGAAAACTTCCCGGCCGAGGTGTATAAAAGGAAGCGGCGGTCGGCTCCGCGAACCCCACAGCGGAGGTACGATCCCTACAACAAGTGTGCGAGAAGCACCGTCGCGAGCCCGAAGTAGATCACGAGCGCGGTGACGTCCTTCACGGTCGTCACGAGCGGGTCCGAGACCGCCGCGGGGTCGTAGTCCAGTTTGTGGGCGATCCACGGGATCACGTAGCCGACGAGGCTCGCGATGACACAGACCGCGACGAGCGAGACGAAGATGACGAAGGCGATGGTGCCCGCGTCGGCCGCCTCACCGCGCAGACCGGCGATCCAGCCGTAGGCGGCGAGCGCGCCGATGGATCCGATAATGACGCCGATCACGAGCCCGACTTTCGTCTCGCGGGCGAAGTGACGCATCGCGTTCTCGTCGTCGATGTGCCCGAGCGCGAGGCCGCGGACGAAGATTGTCGACGCCTGCGTGCCGACGTTGCCACCCATGTCCATGATGACGGGGATGAAGAAGCCGAGGACGATGACCGCATCCAGCGTCTCCTCGAAGCCCTCGATGACGAGCCCCGCAGCGAGTCCACCCGCCAGCGCGACGAGCAACCAGGGGAGTCGCAGCCGAAGGATCCGCGAGATCGAGGATTCGAGGATCGCCGTCGAGCGCGCCTCCTCGGCGCTCGAAAAGGAGATACCGGCGCTTTTCATGATGTCCTCGGTTGCCTCCTCCTCAAGCGCGCCCATCATGTCGTCGGCGCGGAGGACGCCGCGAAGCGCACCGTCGGCGTCGGTTACCGGCAGCACCGGGAACTCGAGTTCGCGCATCCGGCGGGCGGCGGGTTCGATCTCGTCGTCGACGCCGAGGGTGATCAGGTCCTCGGTCATGATCTCCGAAACCGGTGTGTCCTCCGGCGCGTTCAACAGTTCGCGCAGCGAGAGCACCCCGACGAGCTCGCCGGGTTCGCCGTTCTCATCGGCGCCCTCCACGACGTAGACGTAGTAGACCGTGGTCTCGTCCTCGTCGGTCGGCGCGAACTCTCGGAAGCGTTCGATGGCGATGCCGGCGAAGGTATCGGAGCCGACGGCGACGTAGTCGCCGGTGAGGACCTCGGAGACGGTATCGAAGTGTTGTTCGGGGATCGGTTCGGACGGCGCACCTTCATCGGTGCCACCGTCAGGATAAAAGAACTCGTCTGATGGGGCGTCTGTATTCATAGGCACCCTCCGATGGGTTCGCCGGCGGCCAACTCGCCCTTTGGAGTCCCGTCGACGGTATCGGTGGCGACGGGCGGTTCATATCTGCTGTCCACGTGCCCTGCGCCCGGCGTCTGGTGCGCCGGCTGATGTTCGTATGGCATGCGTTTCGGGATGTGGTTTAACCCCGCTTAAAGATTTATTTCCAGATGTTCAAATGGCATAATTTAACGAGGGGTGTGTGATCACGTCACGTCCGAACGCGGTGTCCCTGAGGTCTACAGAGAAAACAAGGCGAGTGCCTCGGGGCTTGACCCCGAGGCAGTTCACGGGACCTGCGTTACGCGATCGACGCCGTCGAGATCGGCGAGGGCGCTTGCGAGTGCATCCTGATCGACGCCGGCCTCATAATAAAAGACGATGTCGAAGGTTCCCTCACGGAGGAGCTGTTGACACTCCCAGACGAACGCTTCATCGTCGAGCGTAAGCCCCTGAAACTGGTTCGAGGAGAAGTCGGTGTTGTCGTTCCCGGCCTCGATGTACGTCTCGCCCTTGTCGGCGTGTGCGGCGATAACGTCGTTGGCCGCGACGGTCAACTCGTGCATCTCGAGGTCCTCGCTGCCGGAGAGGGTCGTATGGACGATACAACCGACTAACTCGATATCGCCGGGCTCCAACAACGCCTTCGTCCGGACGTAGAGGTCGTCATCGAGGGTCTCGCTCATGATCGACGGTTCGGCTCCGGTGATAAACCCGTGACGATCCCGGCCTCGGCGGGTCGATACCGACCTCCCTCAGGTCGTCACGACCTCGATCGGGACGAGCAGGAAACAGAGCGCCCCGACCGCGAAGGTCAGGACCCCGATCGCCATGCGGGCGGGCCCGAGGCGGTCCTCCTCGGCCGGGTTCGCGGGGCCGTTGAAGGCGATGACGAGCGCGAAGACGCCCCAGAACGCCCAGAGCCCCACCGATTCGTCGAGCCCGAACCCACGCCAGTAGTAGAGATACGCGGCGAGTCCGAAGAGGAAGCCGGGGACAAGCGACGCGATGGTTTCCTGACGTGGACCGACCATCGCGCGGATCATGTGGCCGCCGTCCAACTGGCCGACGGGAAGCAGGTTTAAAAGCGTGAAGAACATTCCCACCCACCCGCCGATGATCACCGGATGCGCCGAGAGATGTGGGTCGTCGTAGGTCGTCTCCTGCCCGAGGAGATCGGCGATGATCGTCAAAAGCGGTGGATTGTTGAACTGGATCATCGTCCCCGACTGGTTCGCCACCTCCGCGGGCACCCGGATCGGATCGAGTGACAGGCCGATGATCGTGACGACGACCGTGGCGAAAAGCCCCGCGATCGGCCCGGCCGCGCCGATGTCGAAGAGGACCTTTCGGGAGGGCATTCGACCACGCATCCGGATCACCGCCCCGAGCGTCCCGAACGGGAAGACGAACGGGATGACGTACGGCAAGGAGACGTCGACGCCGTGGTACCTCCCGGCGAGGTAGTGGCCGAACTCGTGGACCATCAACACGCCGAGTACCGCGGCGGTGAACGGCCACGCCTGCAACATCGTGAGCGGGTTCGCGCGGATCTCCGCGAGCGGGACGTAGTACCACCCGTACGCGCCGACGAACAGCGTCGTGATAACGGTGGTGACAAAGAGCGTGACGTTGACCCATGGGATCCCCTCGCGACCGTGGTCGAACGGCGTCGCGATGACGACGTGTCCCGTCTCCGTAGCCTCGAGGTCGACGTCGTAGCCCGCCTCGCGAAACGCGGGGACGATCTTCCTGAGCAACGTCCGTTCGGGGATGTATGACTCGCCGACGTAGCGGATCCGGCCATCGTCGGCACGAACGCCATCGATCCGGAAGAACGTCTGGAGCGGCTCCGGGAGGGGGACGTCGGGGCCCGGATCGTCGGACCGTTCCGACGCCATCCCGCCCTCGCGATCAGGCATCGTCGGTCGTTAGCCACGGGTGAGTATAAACCCCGCGTCAGCGGGGGCGCTGTGAACTGCAACGCCGCGGATCGAGGACACGAAACGCCTCGGAACACGCCCCTCCCACACCGCGGATCGTGCACGCTAAACGGATGGGGAGTCGAGGGGAACCAATGCGGGTGACGCTCCTCGGAACCGGCGACACGACGGGCACGCCGACGGTCGGCTGTGACTGTGGGACCTGCCGGACCGCACGCGACCGCGGGATCTCTCGGTCGCGGTTCTCCGTCCACGTGTACAACGAGCGTCTCGAGGAGTCGCTACTTATCGATTTCAGCCCCGACTTCCGAAGCCAGTTCCTCGCGGCCGACGTGCCGCTCCCCGACGAGGGGATCGTGACGCACATTCACTTCGATCACCTCGACGGGCTCGGCAACCTCTACCGGCTGGTCGACGGCGTTCCGATCCACGCACCCGCGGAGGTCGACCCCGCGACCGATGAGAGCGTCGCCGACACGATCCGGTCGAAATACGACTATCTGGAGGACCGGATCGGCGTCCACGCCCGCCCGGCGTTCGAGCCGTTCGAGGCCTGCGGCCTCACCGTCCGGTTCGTCCCCGTCACCCATCCGCCGCTTCTGGGCTACGGCGTCGTTATCGAGGATCCGGAGACGGACGCGAAGCTCTCGATAACCGGCGACACCAGCTACGGGATATCCGAGGAGTCGCGCGAAGCGCTTTCAGACCCCGATCTGCTGCTCGCCGACGCCATCGTCCCGGCGTCGGTCTGTGAGTATCATCCGATCGGCGGTCGTCATGAGGGTCCCAACGGGGTCCCACGGACGTTCGGGTCGAAACACATGACCCGCGAGGGAGCGCTCGCGCTCGCCGAGGAGTTGAACGCCGCCCGAACCCGGCTCGTCCACATCGCCCACTACTACCCCGCGGAGGAGGCGTTCGCCGAACCGCTCGCCGTCGACGGCGAGGCATACGAGCTGTGAGCTGTTGGAAGGCCCCCTCAGTGCGCCCCGTCGTCTTCGAGCGCGTGTGGCGCGACCCCGTAGTAACCCGGCCCGTTCTCCTCGAGTGGTTCTGCGATCACGAGGTCCTCACCGTTCACGATCACCCACGGCACCGCCCAGTCGATGAGCACCGCCTCGGTATCGGGGTCGACGGTCGCCTCCGGATCGAGCCCCTGTAACAGCCGGGCGATCTCGGGGATGGTGTAGAGCAGATCCGGCTCGAGCAGCTCCGCGGGCGTGTAGAAGTCACAGGGGAACGTCTCCTCGAAGGCCTCCTTTGGTTTCGGCATGATCGAAGCTAGGAGGGCCGGCGGCTAAGAGGCCACGGAAGTCACGGGAAAAACGGTCCCGGGGCTCTCCGGACACGGCGTTTCAAAAAACGGTCGGGGTTCGACGCGTCCTGAAGGACACGTCCGAGCGACGTTACTCGAACAGCTCGACGGCCTGCTCGTAGCGGGCGGACGGCTCCTCCCAGTCGACGACCTCGAAGAAGTTGTCGATGAATTCGCCGCGGGCCGGGCCGTAGTCGTGATAGTAGGAGTGCTCCCAGACGTCCAGTGCGAGGATCGGGTGGCCGCCCCAGATCGCGCCCTGGTCGTGCTTGTCGACCACGACGTTGCGGAGCTGGTTCGAGAAGGTGTCGTACACCAGCAGCGCCCAGCCGCTTGCGGCGCCGCCTGCGGCCTTGAACTCGCCCTTCCAGGCCTCATAGGAGCCGAAGTCCTCCTCGATGCGGTCGGCGAGTGCCCCCTCGGGCTCGTCGCCACCCTCGGGCGACATGTTCTGCCAGAACAGGTCGTGGAGGATGTGACCCGAGGAGTTGTGGGTCACGCTGCGGAGCGCGCCGCCGGAGGAGGAGAAGTCTCCCTCCTCGCGGTTCGCGGCGAGCGTCTCCTCGGCGGCGTTCCACCCGTTGACGTAGCTCTGGTGGTGCGTGTCGTGGTGCCAGGTGAGCACCTGCTCGGAGATGTGCGGTTCAAGTGCGTCGTAATCGTACGGAAGCGGATCGAGTTCGTAGCTCATCGGTTAATCACCCACCTCATAGATCCAACCGAAACCTGTTAAAGATAATGCGTGTCGTGGTATCATGGATCACCGGACGTGAGCGTTACCGGGGAGCCCGTGTCAGCACCGCTGGGATTGCGGTCCCGCCCGAAATCCGACGACGGCAGTCACGATCGACGGCCAACGGGAAGTAACCATGAGTCGTTACATGATGTGGGGGCGGGGGCCGGCGGGCTGGCGGAGGTGGAGCCTTGAGAACGGTGGATGCGGTGGGACTGGGATTTGAACCCAGGAAGCCGTGAGGCTACCGGTTTTCAAGACCGGCGCAATAGGCCGCTCTGCCATCCCACCTCGACTCGAACGGTCGGTATGGGTCAACTAATGCGTGTCGGTGTGGGTCAGTTCTGAACGCTTCCACGTCACCAACTTGGAACGTTGTAAATCCACACCGCAACCTCACGCCTCCCCAGCCTCGCCACGGCTGATTATAAATCAGCCGTGGGCTCCCTCGCGCTCGGTTCGCGCCCTTCGGGCGCTCACCGGAGCGCGCCGACCGCTAGGGGCCGGTTTATATATGCTCTCGTCACCGGGTTAGTGGCACTTATAACTGACCGATCGAGTCCGGGATCGCTCGCTGGGTCCCTCTCTTGATCACGGGAGTTCAGAATACACCACCTCTCTAGCATTTCAACGGAGCCTATTCAGTCTCCTCTCGAACGAGCCGCGTCTCGCCGTCCTCTACGACGACATCGAGCCCGTGATCGTAGACGAACTCGGAGACGTGTTTGGGGACGACGCGCTCGGCGGTGAACCGCGCGCGCAACGTGGGCACGACATCGAGCAGGTCCCGCCCGGTTTCCAGAACGGGCAACGGCTCGATGAACTCGACATCGAGCCCGGCGTCACGACCCCGCTGAGCGAGCGTCGACAGGCTCGGCCGCTCGAAGGCCGCCTCGAAATCGATCGGTTGGGTGAAGCCCGCGTAGTGGACCCGACCCTCGGTGGACGGCCCGAGGACGACGCCGTTGGTTCGGAGCTTCATCGCGGCCGCATCGATGGTCGTCCGCGAACAGAGCGGCGTCGTCGGCGTCATGACCGCCACGGAGTCGGCCCCCTCCTCGCGGAGCAGGTGGGTGACGGTGTTGCCCGCGCGGGCGCTGACCGTCGAGCCGACCTGCGGCTCGAACCGAACCTCCTCGGTCCCGCCGAGCGTGTCGGCGACGACCGCGCGCAACTCGGCCTCCGGGGAGCGCTCCGTCCGGTACGCCTCGGGAAGTGCGTCCGGCTCGGGGTAGTTGATAAGCAGGTCGCCACCCGATCGGTCGACGGCGAGCACGAGATCACGGAGCTGTGCCTCATAGAGATCGGCCGCCTCCGCCGTCGACAGCGGGGTCGAGGCGGCCAGTTCCGTGCCGACGAGTCCCTCACGCGGCGGGTTCGCCAACGCGACGACGATGGTCATACACGGAGGTGGCGGCGGAATCGTCTTGAACTCGGCGTTTCGGGGACAGGGTGTATCGGTGGGGACATCGGAGAGAGTGTTTCATAAACTCAATTGAATGGGTTCTCAACAGTCTCTAGCCGTGTAATACTCTCGACCCCGTCGAAGTCATCGTCAAACGAGTAGAGGTACTCGATACCCGTCCGCTGCATATACGCTACAACGGTCGCGTCACCAAACGAGAGCGGCCCATAGCTCTCGAAGAGTTCCATGGCACGGTGGAAGTCTTTCTGGGCACAATGGACCACTTCAAACCCTGCTGAATTGGCGAGGCGAGTCTTCAAGTCGACAGCAATATCGTGTCGCTGCCGCTCGTGAATCCAGTTCAGCGTTTCTAACAGAACATAATTCGTGACGTGGGCGACCGGGAGATCGCCGCTGTCAATGGCATAGACAATGTTCTCAGCTCGTTTATGGCGGGTTTCCGGACTGGTGTCCTTGTAGTCGATGAGGATGTTGGAATCGACTACCCCAACTGCCATTCAGGTATCCTCCGTAAACGCTGGATCTTCCTCGTTACCGGTGAGGTCATGTGTTTCGAGGCTATCTCCGCCCATTGGCGCCTTCATATCGTCGTCTTCGAACGCTCCATACCGCTGCTTGACCACCTTTACGGTGAGCGTACCCGCTTCATCAGTGTGCCAACGAAGTTTGTCACCAGGCTCGATATCGAGCTGTCGCCGAAGGTCAGCTGGGATCGTGACCATCCCTCGGTCACTGACTTTGGTTTCTTCAGGAGCTTCTTCGGCTGCCATACGCGCTAGTAGCGGCTCGTGCATCATACATGTTGCGCCGCATGTAACCCAGGGGACGAACGTTCAACGCTCGACAGAAGGCTGCTTACGCGAAGTCGCGACGCATCGCGATCTCGAACCACGGGCAGAGCCGGAGTTGGCGGTAGAGGGCGGGGTTCTCGTGGAGGTGTTCATAATCCGCCCAGAGCATCCCGCCGATCTCCTCGTCGTCGGGGTCGAGCGACGTGTCCTGGAGCGTGACCTTCAACACCGCACAGACCTCCCACTCGACGCCCTCGTTCGGGTAGTAGCGTTTGTATTCGAACCGGTCGGTCACCCGAAGGTCGTCGTACTGGTCGGGGGTGATACCGAGTTCCTCCTCCAAGCGCTGTTCGGTCGCGTCGACCTGACTCTGGCCCTCGACGGGGTGGGAGGCGACCGTGCCGTCCCAATGGCCGTCCCACAATCGTTTCGTGGGTGCACGTTGTGCGAGGAGGATGCGGCCGTCCGTATCGAAGACGAGACAGGTGAACGCGCGGTGTCGGATCCCGTCGCCGGTGTGGGCGTCGAGGCGGTTGACGGTCCCCTGTGGGGTGTCGTCGGGGTCGACGGCGATGACGTCTTGCAGGGCGTTCTCGTGTTCGACGTCCGCGTCGTCGGCGCTCCCGGCGGCGTCGACTTCGGGGGCGTCCGCCCCGGAGGCGTTGGCGTCATGTGTGCTCATGAGGAAATCCTCGTCGACGGGGACTAATAAGCGTTCGATACGCGTCGGGATGGCCTCACCTTCACCCACGGGGTCTCATCCGAGCCGTTCTTCGAGGATGAGCCGCGTCTTGGTGGATTTGACCTCGTCCATCTCGCGGGCTTTGGTGATCAACTCGTTGACGGCGCGGGTGTCGACGGCATCGACGACGAGCACGACGTCCTCCTCGCCGGAGACCTGCCAGACGAAATCGACCTCCTCCCACTCGACCATCCGCTCGCCGATGGCGGCGGTGTTGACGTTCATTTCCACGGAGATCTCGATCATCGCCTTGACGTTCCCCGTGCGGGTGGTGACGGTAAACCGTTCGATAACGCCCTCCTCGGTCATCCGATCGACGCGGTTTCTCACGGTGCCCTCGGAGGTCCCGACGCGATCGGCGATCTCGGTATAGGGCGTTCGGGCGTCCCGTCGGAGGATCGAGAGGATCCGTCGATCGAGGTCGTCCATGTCGTCACGTACGGCGCGTCCGACTTACCCGTTACGAATATCGTAACGAATCTACGAACGACGCATTTATTAGCGAACATGCATACGTATCTCGTAATGTCGGACGCCTACATCGCGCTGGCCGACGGGCGCGTGCTCGAAGCACGCACCCGCGTGCCGGGGCGTACACGTGGTGAACTGGTGTTCACGACCGCGTACACCGGCTACGAGGAATCGCTGACCGATCCCTCCTACGCCGAACAGATCCTGACCTTCTCATACCCCTTGATCGGGAACTACGGCGTCCGAGCGGAGCGATTCGAATCCGAGACGGTTCATCCCCGCGCGGCGATCGCCCGCGAGATGACCGACGACGTCGCCGAATGGCTGGCGGGCGAGGACGTTCCCGCCGTCGACCACGTCGACACCCGCGAGATCGTCACGACCGTCCGCGAGGAGGGTGCGATGGCCTGCGGGATCGCCGCCGGCGAGGACGTCACACCCGAGGACGCGGTCGCGGAGATGGAGGCCTGCGTCCCGATGAGCGACCATACCGACATCGGCGCGCAGGTCACCATCGCGGAGCCGACCGTCCACGAGGGCGGCGGCGAGGTCGACGTGGCGCTCATCGACTGCGGCGCGAAGGGTTCGATCATCAGCTCGCTGACCGAGCGCGGCGCGGACGTCCACGTCCTTCCGTACGACGCGACACCGGAGGCGGTCGAGGCGATCGACCCGGACGTGCTCTTCATCTCGAACGGCCCCGGCGACCCGGAGAACTTCGTCGACGCGCAGGCGGTCGTCGACGCCTTCGCGGGCGAGTTGCCCCTTGCGGGAATCTGTCTCGGCCAGCAGATCATCGCGAGCGCACTCGGCGGCTCCACGAAGAAGATGGCCTTCGGTCACCGCGGCGTCAACCAGCCCGTCCGCGACCTCCGCACCGGGCAGGTGGTCATGACGACACAGAACCACGGCTACACCGTCGACGACACCGGCCCGCTGGAGGTGACCCAGGTGAACGTCAACGACGACACCGTCGAGGGACTCGACAGCGAGGAACTGGAGGTCATCACGCGGCAGTACCACCCCGAGGCGAACCCCGGCCCGCACGACTCGCTCGGGTTCTTCGATGACGTGTTGGCGATGGCGGACGCCCGTCGCCGCGTCGCTGCCGACTGAGGGTCGGCAGTCTCCGGCGACTCGGCCGACCGCGGATCGCGTTTCGCCGAGGTTTTTACCCGCGGTGACCAGAGAGGAGTATGAGCGTTGATATTCTCCTCACGAACGACGACGGCATCGACGCCGCCGGCCTCCGGGCGCTTCACGACGCGCTCGCCGCCGACCACCGCGTGACCGTGGTCGCGCCGGCGACGAACCAGTCCGGCGTCGGCGGCCGGCGGTCCTGGTGGGAGACGACGGTGGAGTACGCGGAGACGCCGTTCGGCTACGCGGTGGAGGGAACTCCCGCCGACTGCGTCGCGGTCGCGGACGTCGCGCTCGGGCTTGATCCCGACCTCGTCGTCTCCGGCTGTAATCACGGCCCGAACATCGGCGCGCACATCCTCGGGCAGTCGGGGACGGTGGGCGCGGCGATGGAGGCCGCGTTCCTCGGCACGCCGGGGATCGCCGTCTCGATGTACGATCGGGGGAACCTCCCGGTGTCGCCGACGACGGGGCGGGACGACTTCGCGCTCGCCGGGCGGGTGGCCGTGGCGCTCGTCGAACGGTTCGAACGCGACGGACTCCCCTTAGGCGCCGACGTGATCAACGTCAACGTGCCGGCCGCGAGCGACGAGGCCGCCGATGCCCCGACCTATCGGATCACGGAGCCCGCGCGTGGGTTCGATGTGATCGAGTTCCGCCCCGGCGAGACGGCCGCCTCGGAGGCCGGCGCCGAGGAACGACGCGGCGAGATGGGCCTCGAACTTCGGGATCGATTCTGGCGGGAGTTCCTCCGTGGTGACGTCGCAGACGACGCCGGTTCCGACAGACGAGCGGCCATCGACGGCGAGATCAGCGTCTCCCCGCTTGCGACCTCCCGGGCGATCGCGGGCGACCACGCCGGCGAGGCGCTGTCCCCGACCGATCCGGACGCTGATGGAGGGATGGAGGATGCGGGATCGGGCGCCGACGAGCCAGGGGGCCGCCCCCGCGTGGAGCGATGACCGTCGTCGTCGGCGTTCCGGGGGAGGACTGTCGGCCGGAACCGATCCGCGAGGCGGCCCGACTCGCCGTCGGCCTCGATGAGCCCCTCCACGTCGTCCACGTCCGATCGGAGAAGCGATTCGAGGACCGGAACGGTGGCGAGGGGACGCCGACGTTCGGGGCCGTCCGCGACGCGGCGGCGGAGGTCGCGGCCGCCGCCTTCGAACGGGCGTTCGACGGGACGCGCGAGGAAACGATACCCACCGACGGCGGGACCGTGGACACCGCAGGGCCCGGGACGGTTCCATCGGCCGTCGATCACGTCGGGCTCATCGGCGACCCAGCCGAGACGATCATGGAACATGGAGCCCACGTCGACGCGAGCCTGCTCGTCGTGGGCGGAACCCGACGATCGCCGGTCGGAAAGGCGGTCTTCGGCGACGTGACACAGGACGTGTTGTACGGGGCGGACCGTCCGGTCGTCGCATGCCTCGAGGACGGGGCGTAGCCGTCCGCGGTTCACTCCTCCCCGGCGACGGGACGGCACGTACCGTCCGTGTACCCGTAGGTATCGCCGTCGAGGTCGATCCCGGTCGGGGGGGTATCCTCGAAAGCAACGGCGAGGACGGTATCGAGTGCGTCGCGGTACCGATCCTCATCGACGGCCAGACGCGCCTCCGTGGCGACGGCAGGTGGGATCCGATCGTGTCGTTCCAATGCATCGATGAGTTCCCCGACGTACCGTCGCTCCCACGGTGACATACACGTCCATATGCCACCCCGAGACTTCATACGGGACGACCCTTGTCCCGAATTTAGCCGGATTAAACCGCATGACTGCGGAGGGATGAGTCGGTTCAACCGGACACGCGGTCGGATACGGCGGCGGTTCGATACGGGTCCAACCCGGTCGGTTTTATCCGTCCGCAGGCGGAGAACCCGGCATGGATGACCTCGCTTGGGAGACGACGGACACCGAGATCGAGTACCGCTGTCCGGGGTTCGAGATCCGCCGCGACGACGTGCGGTTTCCGGACGGAACCGCCGACGAGTACCACTCCGTCGAGGAGCCGCCGGCCGTGGTCGTCCTTCCGCTCACGCCCGAGGGCGACGTCGTCGCCATCGACGAGTGGCGACAGGCGGTCGGCCGGGTCAACCGTGGCTTGCCGGCCGGCTCGGTCGAGGACGCCGACGGCGACGACCTGGTGGGCGCAGCCGCCCGCGAACTCGCCGAGGAGACCGGGTATGAAGCCGACTCCTTCGAACATCTCCTCACCATCGAACCGACGAACGGGGTGTCGAACGCCGTCCATCATCATTTCGTCGCCCGGGGCTGCCGACCGATCGGGGAGCGAAACCTCGATGACAACGAGTCGATACGGGTCACCGTCGTCGAGTACGACGAACTCGTGAGCGCCGCCATCGACGGCGAACTCCGCGACGGCCGGGCCGTCACCGCGCTGGTGTACTACGAACTGATCAGCCGGTGAGCCGAACGGAGCGGACGCTCCCGGAGCGTCACGACGAAGGCCCTTTTCAACCTCCATCGCCTAGGGGTGAATAATGACCGACACCTCCCGCAACGACGGGGACGGACGTGCGCCGGCCGATCGGCGGGACGAAACCCGCTCGGCAAACAGCGAGGACGAATCGGCGCCGGACGGCGGCGTCGAGACGACGACGCTGGGTGCCGACGACACACGGGGCCCCACACCCGATCCGCCCGAGGGAACTGTCGTCGACGACGATGGAGGCGGGACGAACGACTCCGCGGCAGTCGCCGTCATCGTTGCCGTCGGATTGGGCTTTCTCGGACCGCTTATCGCGGTGGTGGGTGGATTCGGGATCTTCGCCGTCGACTGGGCGGTGGGTGGACTCCCGCTCGTCGCGAACCTAGTCCTCACGCTCATCGTCGGCCAGTACGTCGCCTTCGCCGGGCTCGCCATCGCCTACCTCGCCTGGCGTGGGTTCGACCGCTCGAGGATCGTCTCCTATCTCGGCGTGCGCTGGCCGACCCCCTTCGAGTTGGGCCTCGTCGTCGTCGGCTGGGTGGTGATCCTCGCGTCGGTGCTCAGCATCTCGTTTATCGTCCAGCTGCTCGGCGTGGAGACGGCGGCGAACCAGAGCGCGGAGCTCGCGATCGACAACCCCGCGATCATCCCGCTTTTCATCCTCGCGTCGTTCCTCGTGATCGGCCCCTGTGAGGAGATCCTGTATCGCGGGGTCGTTCAGGGGCGGCTCAGGGAGCGCCTCCCCGCGGCGCCGTCGATCGTCATCGCCTCCGCCGTCTTCGCGTTCATCCACGTCGTCGCGCTCACCGGCGGGGTCGAGGGTCGTCTGACGACCGTCGCCATCCTCTTTTTCCCGAGCCTCGTCTTCGGGGCGGTCTATGAGTACACCGAGAACATCGTCGTGCCGTCGCTGCTCCACGGCCTCCACAACGCCGTGATCTTCACCATCCTCTACATCTCGGTCACGTTCGCCGACGAAATCGAGGAGTTCGCCGAGATGGCTGTCTTACCGCTTCCGTTTTGAACGAGAGAGGACGGGTCGGAGTTGCTTGTCCCTGAAACGGATGCACACGGCGCCAGCCTTTTTATATCAACTCCCGAAACGGACCTGTAATGGAGTCCGAGCGTACCGATGAGCCCCCGACAGGACCTCCTCGCGAGGACGAGATCCTCGTTACCTGTGAGTGTCAAGACGGCACCGTCCACGTCTACCCCGACGGCGTCTTCATCGAACGCGCCCCGAAGTCACAGTTCACCGATCGGTGGATCCCCCTATCCGAGATCACCGGCGTGACGTACTCGAAGCGACTCGTCATCAGCTACCTCCAGATCGAACAGGACGGAATCACCGCTGACAGCGAGAGCCTGTTTTCAACCCCGGTCGATACGAATACCGTCCATTTCGGCTTCGGCAAGCGTGGATGCATCGAACGGGTCGAAGAGACGATCCGCCGGCGACTTGCGGCCGTCGACTGAGTGTACGGTCGGTGGACCGTGAGGCCCTCGTCGAATCGGTAAAGCGACCACGGATGTCACAGGATATCGCCGTCGCTCCACGGGTGAGCTGGACTGAGGGGAGTAAGCCCCCTTCGGTTCGTCCCGACATTCGGCTCAGCGTCCGCGCCGTGGCCGGACTACCTGATGGCACGGACTTGCACCGGCGAGGATTCGCCGTTCCATCCGTTCCCGCCCGTCGTGGGCCCTCGGTGGGTTAGCTCCCTCCTCTTACGAGTCGGTTCGCACGGCCATAGCGAGGCTACGGACGTCGCCGGTCGCCGATGGCGACCTGACGCACCTCATCGGTCGGGGCGGGGGGTCTCGTTGCTGTTCCAGCGCCAGCCGTCTCCGACTCCGGGCGTGAGCCCGGTCGCCCGTCCGGCCGGTGGGGGGACTTTCCTCATGCGGATGCACGGGAGTCGGGCTCCCTCTGTCCGCCATAACGTACCCGGCGTGTCCGAATAAGCCGTTCGGTCGATCGGGTGTGATCGTTCGGTTGACCGGATGTGATCCGACTGGACCGCCGTGGCCACGGGATCGAAGCCGGAAGGAACGCCCCGAAATCCGGGTTTTTCAGCGCTCTCACGTCCGATCAGGGTTCCTCATGAACCTTCACCGCCAAGGGAAGCGTTCAAGTTCACGGCAGCGCAATGTGAGGTATGTCCGAGGCCCAGACCGTTCATCTCTCATACGACGACGGAGCACGAGCGGTCGAACTCGCGCGGGAGGCGGTCGAATCGTTCGTACGACAGGGACAGCGGGAACAGCCCGGAAGCATGCGCGAGGCGTTCTACGCGCGGACCGGCGCGTTCGTCAGGCTTCAATCGACGCGGGGACGCGGCCGGCTCCGTGGCTGTGCCGGCGCGTGGGACACGACCGAGCAGCTCGGACACGCGATCGTCGAGGCCGCCATCCAGGCCGCCTCCGGCGACTCCTGTGGCTCGGAGGTCGAACCGAAGGAGCTCGACAACATCGTCGTCTCCGTCTGTATCGTCTCGAACACCGTGATCACGAACGATCCCCTCGCGGACCTCGAGATCGGTACTCACGGCGTCGCGGTCGACCGCGGCAACGCCCACGGCTGGCTCTACCCGACGCTTCCCGTCGAGAACGACTGGTCCGGCGCCGAGTTCCTCTCGCGCGCCTGCCGAAAGGCCAAACTCCCGCCGAACGCCTGGCAGGACGACGACACGATGGTGACGCTGATCGAGGGACAGGTGTTCCGCGAGCGCGTTGACGGCGGCGCCGTTGAGGAGCTGTAAGCGCCGATCGTCTCCGGATTTTCACGCCTCGCCATACCCGACGAGCGACGCGTCCGAGCGGGCGCGCTCGATGCCCGATTCGAGCGCGAACAGGTCGTCCGCGCCGTCGACGAGCGAGCCGTCACGGAGGACCGGCGTGAGCAACGGCTCGGCGTCGTCGGGTGCGGGATCGGCCGACGGGCGAACCGCATGTGCGCCGTCGGCGGTCCGGTATGCCTCCTTCACGCCGGAGAGCTTCCCCCGTTTCGCCCCCGGCGTGCCGTCGACGGCGACGAGGTCGAGCGAGAAGTCGACCGGGTCGGCGTTCGAGACGTATCCGCCGACGCCGAACCCTTCGACGACGTCGCGAAGCTCGCGCAGGTCGTCCGGGCCGAGCCCGCCGGAGACGTAGATCGGCAGTTCGGGCCGGCCGGCGGCCGCAAGCTCCCAGCGAACCTCCCGGACGATGTGGCGAAAATCGCCCCGCCGGGAGCCGGTGGTGTCGATCCGGACTCCATCGAGCCGGTCTCCGAGTGCAGCGACCGCCCGGAGCGTCTCGTCGCGTTCGTCCGTGTAGGTATCACAGAGCGCGATCCGCGGGACATCGTCGTCGACGGCCTCATCGAAGGCGACCCACGCTGCCTCCTGTTCGCCGGGGCCGAAACAGAGGACGAGCGCGTGCGGCATCGTCCCCGCTGCCTCCCGACCGAGGAGGTCGCCGGCGGCGACGTGTGAGAAGCCGTCGAAGCCCGCGAGCAGCGCGGAGCGTTCCACCGTCGCGGCCATCGCGGGGTGGACGTGGCGGGCGCCGAAGGAGAACACGGTCGCATCGGGGGCGACGACCCGGCAGTCGAGCGCGGCGGTCGCGATCCCGGAGGCGTGTGAGAGGAACCCGAGAAGCGAGGTCTCGAAGCGGGCGAACGACCGATACTCGCCCTCGATCCGCATCACCGGTCCCCCGTCGAAGAGCCGACCTTCGGGGAGCGCGTCGACGTCTACCGGCCGACCTTCGAGCAGGGCGACCGCGTCCTTCAACCCGGCGAACAGCTCGAACTCGCCGTCGGGGAACTGGTCCGCGGTCACCTCCGCGACGACCCGGGGGTTCCGGCCTGCCTCCCGAAGCGTCGTCTCGGTCCGTTCGAAGTAGGCGTCGGTCGCGCGACCCTCTCGGATCGCTTCGGGCCCGACGATGTCGAAATCAGTCATACACGGGCTAGCCGGGCCGGGACTCTAAATGGTCCGGCTTCGGCGGGCGAGGAGTGTGGCCGCCGACAGCACCGCCGCGAGCGCAACGAGGACACCGAATCCGGGCGCGTCGTCACCGACATCGTCCGCCTCGGGCGACCCGTCGGGATCGACGCCGCCGAGGTCGTCCCCGATCGGCTCGTCAAAGGAATCGTCGGGCTCGACGTTCGCAGGTGTGTCCGTCGGGTCGAGATCCGGGCGGATCTCGAACACCTCGTCGGGCGCCAGCGCGTGGGTGATCGTCAGCGTCGTGTCGTTGCGTTCGATCCCGTAGGCCCCCCGGAAGTCGCCGTCGGCGACCTCGTAGATGCCGTCGGGTCGGTGGTCGGCGTCGTGGGCGTCGAGGATCTGGAGGTACGCCTCGTGGAACCGCTCGGCGTCCGCGCCGCTTTCCCACTCGATCCGCCACACGTAGCCGTCCCGCTCCTCGTCGCCCTCGTCGTTCCGGTAGGGGTAGAGGACGTCGTTCGCCCAGCCGTTCGTCGCCGGGTGTGAGTAGTTATAGGTCTGATAGGGATGTGCATCCTCGCTTGGAAACAGATCGTCGTGTGCCATTACACCCGCATCGTAGGTGCTTGATTGATACCACAGCGAGACGAACATCGACGCCTCGCCGACCGTATCCGAGCCGTTGACGCCCTGCTCGTCGTACCGCTCCCAACCCTCCTCGGCGGTATCGTTGAGGTCAATGGGGGTCGGTTCGAACGGCTCCCGATGGATCGTCTCGCGGGTCGTCTCCGGCGGATCGGCCATCAGGTCATCGACGGCCTCCCAACCGTCCGCCTCGATCAGTTCGTCGACGTAGGGTGCGCCGTCGGAGTACGGCTGGAGGACGGTAAGCAACACGCCGAGGTTCTCCTCACCACCCCCGCCGCCGGTCCCTGACGGCTCCGGCGTACAGGCCCACTCGTCCGCACAGCGTTCGGCATACACCTCCTCCATGTAGACCACCTCGCCCTCGACGGCCCCGTCGATGCCGAGGTCGGCGTCCTGGGTCTCGCCGGTGAACCGCTCGTCACTCAAATCGTCGTACTGGTCCTGCATCGCGTGGCCGAGTTCGTGTAACAGCGTCGACGGCGAAACCTGCACGTTCTCATCGTCGTCGACGACGATGACGATCCGATCGTCGGCCGGCGAGTAGAATCCGGCGACCGCCCCGGAGAAGACCTCGTCGATCACCTCCCCGCTGGATTCGTCCTCACCGATGACGAAGAGCGCCTTCCAGACCTGATCGTTCCAGCGGTCGAACTCCGGGTCCCGATCCGTCTCCGTCCGTTGGTCCGCGAACTCCTCCCGTGTGAGGACATCGACGGCCACTTCGGCCTCGAACGGTCGCTCACGGATCGCCTCCACGCGAGCCATCTTGAGCGAGGTGAGGTCCGCCAACTCCTCATCGCTCAGCCCGTCGGCTTGATCGATGCCGAGATCGCCGTCCGGATCCGCCGTGTGATGGATCCCGTTCCAGCAGCCGACGAGTTCGTTCTCGCTCCCGTCGGTACACTCGGCGGCGTCCACGACCGGGGCGGTCGCCGCGCCGACCCCGGCGGTCGAAAGCGTGAGGGCTGTGAGGGCGACGAGGAGAAAGACGAGGACCGCGGGGAGCGTGCCCGACGGGCTGCGGATCCGTCCCATGCGATCCATAGCGAGCGCCTGCGTAAGTACCTTGCCGGTGGCGTCATGGATGGAGCGGAGGCCACGCCGACGCTTATTGGTGCTCGGATACAATCGACCGACATGTACGATCCGACCCGCACCGCCGTCGTCGTCATCGACATGCAGAACGGCTTCTGTCATCCGGACGGAAGCCTCCACGCGGACCCGAGCGAGGCCGCGATCGGGCCGGTGAGCACGCTCGTCGACCGGGCCCACGAGGCCGGCGCGCCCGTCGTCTTCACCCGAGACGTCCATCCGCCCGAACAGTTCGAGGGGAACCACTACTACGACGAGTTCGAGCGATGGGGCGAACACGTCATCGAAGGCTCCTGGGAGGCGGAACTCGTCGATGGGTTCGACGTTCACGCGGACGACCACGTCGTACTGAAACACACCTACGACGCCTTCCATCGGACCGAACTCGAGGGCTACCTGGATGCCCACGGGATCGACGATCTCCTGATCTGTGGGACGCTCGCGAACGTCTGTGTCCTTCACACCGCCGCGAGCGCCGGGTTACGGGATTATCGCCCCGTCATCGTGACGGACGCGCTGGGCTACATCACCGCCGACCACAAATCGTACGCGATCGACCACGCCGACTGGCTCTTCGGGGAGACGACGACGCTTGAGGCGATCTCGTTCGAAAGCGACGCCTGAGGCGCGGGAGCATCCGATCGGTGGCCGCAGTTATCAGCGTCGTGAATCGGCGTGAAAGCCTTTTATTTCGGTTTCCCGACCGGTCGGACATGGAACTCTCTCGACGCGGGGCACTCGGCGGGCTGGCGGCGATCGGCGCGGTCGGAGCCGTCGGGTTCATGGGCGCATCCGCGGTTGACGATCCGGCGACGGACGAGGACGAAACGGACGCACACTACGTCGAGGTGGACCCGGAAACCCCCTTCATCGCGCGATTGGTCGACGACGACGGGGACCGGGAACTCTTCACGGCCGCCGACCTCGTACACGTCCAGGGCGTCCATCCCGACGATGAGGAGTACCTCGTTTTCATCGAACTCACGGAGACGGGGCGTGAGCGGTTTCAGGACGAGCTTGCCGCCGCCGGAGCGGAGGCCGATCCGGACGGGTTCGAGATCGTGATGACGCTGGATGGGGCCGTCGTTCGCGAGGTATCCCTCGATGGCCCGACCGTCGACGCGCTCACGGATGAAGAGTGGGAGGGCGTGGTGACGCTGCCGTTCGTCGACGAGGACCTCGCCGAGGACGTCTACGAAGCCCTCGCGGGGATGTAAGCCGACGACGGAGTTAACTTCCCGGAGGCGGACGTTAATAAACGGTGCCTAACGACGACTCAACGACCCGGACGGACGATCGGACGGCCGGGACGTCCAAAACGCGCGGGCGACGCGACGGTCCAGGTGGGCGTCCCTGCCCGCTCTGTGGAACGCCGATGTATCACAGACACTGCAAGTACGTTTGCCCCAGTCACGGGGTCGTCTACGACTGCAGCGACACGTTTTATTGAGCCCTTCGGGGCAGGGACGGTGGACGGGAAATCGTCCGGAGTTCGTCCACTGAAACGAGAAACCGTAGGGGTGTGCGAACTGTTATGACCGTGGAGACCGAACTGGAAGATATGTCTGGCGACCCGCTTGCAATCCTCCGTGCCGTTGGTCCGAGGACACCATGGTAGACGACACACAGGTTGCCCAGGGAAAGCGGATCCAGCGTCGGACGGGCAAGACGTTCCACGTCGCCACGCGGGTGCTCCCGGAGCGGACCCGCCATCCGACGTACGTGCTCTACGGGTTCTTTCGCATCGCCGATGAGGTCGTCGACGCCGAGGAGACACCGCCGCCGGAGGTGCAGCACGAGGAACTTGAGCGGCTGCGGCTTGCCGCCTTGGGGAGACAGCCGACGGACGATCCCATCCTCGATGCGTTCTCCACCGTCCGTGAGGAGTACGGGATCGCGGATGCGGACGTGAACGCGTTCATCGACGCGATGGCGAGCGATATCGACACCGACCGGTACGAGACGTATGCGGACCTCGAGGCGTATATGAACGGCTCCGCGGCGGCCGTCGGCCGAATGATGACGGCGATCATGGAGGTCGAAAACGAGGACGCCGCGCTGCCACACGCGACGAAGCTCGGTGAGGCGTTCCAGATGACGAACTTCCTCCGTGACGTCGGCGAGGACGTGATCGAACGGCAGCGGATCTATCTCCCGCTGGAGTCGCTTCGACAGCACGGCGTCGACGAGCAACAGATCCTGGACCGACGCTTCGATTCGAACGTCGCCGCCGTCATGCGTGACGAGCTCTCCCGCACCGAGCGGCTCTACGAGGAGGGCGTCGCGGGGATCAAGTACCTCCCGGCTGACTGTCAGTTCGCCGTGCTTCTCGCGGCCGTGCTCTATGCCGATCACCATCGACTCATTCGGAGGCGTGGCTACGATACGCTGACCGCGACGCCACAGCTTTCGACCCCACGAAAGCTCTGGTTGCTCGCACACACGCGCTGGCGGTGGCAGTGGAACCGTGACCCGGAAGCCGTCTTCTACGAGGTGAGCCACGGATTCGACGGCGAGTCCGGCTCCCGTCGGCACGGTCCGCGGGACTCGGCGATCCTCCGAACCGACTGATCCGTCGGATCATGGATCGGTCACGGTTCGTCCAACTGACGCTTCTCGCGTTCGGATTGGTCCTCGCGTCGTTCGTCGTGCGCGGAACGACCAGACTCGTCGCCTCATACGAGCTCGCGGTCATGCTTTCCGCGCCGCTTCTGTTCGCAAGCGTCCTGTTGATCGCTGGGCTGGTCCTCCTCGCGACGCTCGATGTGACCGGGATCCGACCGATGGAGTAAGTCGCGAGCGGACCGTACCACCGAGCCGGAACGTCCTTTTAACCTCGGCCCCGAGGGAGGCTATGCAGGTACGAGCCGTCGCCGACCTCTCGCCGGGGGAACGGCGCGCCTTCTTCGAACGCGACGCCGGCGTCGAGGACGTCCGCGGGGACGTACAGTCGATCATCGATCGGGTCCGCGAGGAGGGCGACGCGGCACTTCGTGCGTTCGCCGCGAAGTTCGACGACACGACCGTCGGAAACATCGATGTCACCGACGACGCCGCGCGCGCCCACGCCGAATTGGAGGACGCGAGTGATCCCGTTCTCACCGCCATCAGGAACGCGGCGGCGAACATCCGGGCGTTCCACGAGCGGCAGCGACCGGAGGACTGGCGGGCGGAGTTCGACGGTCGCGAACTCGGACGGCGATTTCGGCCGATAGCCCGAGCCGGCGTGTACGTCCCCGGCGGTTCGGCGGCGTATCCGTCGAGCGCGCTGATGGGTGTGATCCCGGCGACCGTCGCCGGCGTCGAGCACGTCGCGGTCGCGACCCCTCCCGCCGACGAGTTGAACCCGGTGACGCTCGCGGCGATTCACGAGGCCGGCGCCGACGCCGTCTATCAGGTGGGCGGCGCGCAGGCCATCGCGGCGCTCGCGTACGGGACCGAGACGGTTCCACGCGTCCAGAAGGTGGTCGGCCCCGGAAACAAGTGGGTGACCGCGGCGAAAGCGGCGGTTCAGGGGGACGTCGAGATCGACTTCCTCGCCGGGCCGAGCGAGGTGTTGGTACTCGCCGACGACACCGCGGATCCCGAACTCGTCGCCGCGGAACTGCTCGCTCAGGCCGAACACGATCCGGACGCCTCCGTCGTTGCCGTCACGGACGATGCGGATCTGGCGAGTGCGATCGTCGAGGCGGTCGATGCCGGCATCGAGGAGCGGACACGGAGCGAAACGATCCGGGCGGCGCTCGCACACGACGCGTCCGGCGTCCTCCTCGCGCGGTCGATATCGGAGGCCGTGCTCTTCGCCGAGGAGTACGCCGCCGAGCACCTCTCGATCATCGCCGCGGACGACGAGGCGCTGTTGGACCGGATCACGAACGCGGGATCGGTCTTTCTCGGGCCGTACTCGCCGGTCGCAGCCGGCGATTACGCCGCCGGGACGAACCACGTGCTGCCGACGAACGGCGGCGCGAAACGGTACGGCGGGCTCTCCACGGACACGTTCCTCCGCTCCTCGACCGTTCAGCGCCTCGATCGGGACGACCTTGCGTCGCTCGCCGAGACGATCACGACGTTGGCAACGGCCGAGGGGCTGGAGGCCCACGCCGAGAGCGTCCGGAAACGGCTTGAGGAGTAGCCGAAACCCGTGATAATGGTGTACTGAGCGCTCCCGCCTCGGTGTCGTTGTGTGGCCCAGTTCAGCCGACGGATGGCATGGGATTGCGGGCAGGTGGTGCGTGTCTCACCGCGGGCCGGGTCGGTAACGGCCACGAAACCGCACGGGACCGCACCACACACCCGCGTTCCCCCGTGCGGCAACGATGGTGCACACGAGGGGTTTTGGAGCCGACATCGATTATAAACTGACCGCCGTCAGGGTTTTGCTCCTGCGGGAGGAACAGGCTGCCATGAGCACCGAACCGGCCCAGCCGAGCGACGAGACGGCGATCGAGGTGACACCGGACGCCGCCGAGGAGGCGCTTGCGCTGCTTTCGGGCGAGGGCCTCGACACCGACGTGGCGGGATTGCGGCTCTTCGTCCAGCAGGGCGGCTGTGCGGGCCTCTCGTACGGCATGCGTTTCGACACCGAACCGGAGGACGACGACATGGTCGTGGAGCACCACGGCCTTCGGGTGTTCGTCGATCCGGCGAGTAAGAACTACATCGGCGGGAGCAGGCTCGATTACGAACGCGGCCTGCAGGCTGCGGGCTTCCACGTCGAGAACCCGAACGTCGTCTCCGAGTGCGGCTGCGGGGAGTCGTTCCGAACCTAACGCCCACTCCGAGTCGCCGATCACCGTTGGACGTGGATCGGGAACTTCCCCACACGCCGTTTATATACCACCACGTGTCGGTTGATATAGCATTCCTCCTCTCACGCGAAATTCCAGCTCTCAAATCGTGAACGTAGCCGTCGTCGATCACGGTGTGTGACCTAGCCGTCGTCGATCACGGTGTGTGTGCCGTTCCCCTCGGGCGTCGGAAACGTCGTCCCGAGCATCTCGGCGGCCCGTTCCGCGGAGTCCGCCAGTAGCCGCGTGTCGTCGGTGAACACCTCCAATGCGACGGTGCCGTCGAAGTCGGCGAGCGTCTCACGTACCGGGTCATACTCGATCTCGCCCGCACCGATCGGCAGGTGGGTGTCGCCCCGGCGACGCACGTCGTGAAGGTGCAAGTGGGAGATCCGGTCGGCGTGGCTCCGCAGGAACCGCTTGATCGCGTCGTTTCCACCCTCCATATAGGCGTGGCCGATGTCGAAACAGACCGGGAGGTCCGTCTCGCGGACGAGGTCACCGAGAATCGAGAGCTGCACCCCGTCGTGGTGATGGCCGACGTTTTCGACGACGACCTCCACGCCCGCATCCCACCCGGCGTCGGCGACGCGTCGAAGCTGCTCGGCGGCGATTTCGCGAAACTCGACGTCGTCGCGGTCGGCGGTCGTGGCGTGTAACACCGCCTTCTCCGCGCCGAGATCGCCGACCGTCTCGAGCAGCCGGCGCTGGGAGGCGACGAAGCCGTCGTTGAGCTCCGGAGCGTAGCTCGTGAGCGTGCCGCTGTAAGGAAGGTGGACGAGGAGGTCGCGACCCGCGAGGTCGGTTGCGAGGCGATCGGGGTCGATCGTTTCGGGTGGAAGGCTTCCGTCGCCGACGCCGATCTCGACGAAATCGAAGGCGTCAGAGGACGCCGAGACGAGGTCGAGGTCGACGCCGACGGTACAGCCGATGCGCATACACGGTGTTGTGTCCGGCCGGGATTAATACTTGAGTGGCTTTCAGGATCGATCGGTGAGTGACGGCCGGGATCGATCGTCGATGGGACCCGAATCGCGCCGGCCACCCCCATCCGGATCGCGTGATCCTTTATATGCTGCCGCCCGTGTACCCGGTATGCTTCGTGAGGCCCTCTCGACGCCGTTTCGGACGGCCGACGCCCCGGGCGTGGCCATCGTCGGGACGGTTCTCACGCTCTGTTCGTGGATCATCGTGCCGATCTGGCTCCTCGTCTCGGTGCTCGTTCCCGTCTTTTTATTCCTCGCTCCGGTCGCGCTCGCACCCGCGCTTATTACCCGCGGTTACTTCCTCCGTGTGGTCCGTGAGGGCGTCCACGACGGCAACGCCGCCGGCGCGCCGTCGTTCGTCCGCTGGGGGACGCTCTACCGCGACGGGGTTCGCTCCGTCTGCCTCACCGTCTGGTATCTCCTGCCCGTTATCATCGTCGTCGGCGTCGTCGTCGCGATCGGCCTGCTCGCGGACGCCGGCCGGATCGACTCGGTGATCGTCGATCCCGCGCCGGTCGACCTCGATCCCATCGCCGAGACGACCGTCGGGGAGGGCACGCCGGTGGGCGAGGAGTCGGCCCTCTCGGTCATCGCCGGGCTTCTCAGCGGCGTTGCCGGGGTCGCCGTCCTCGGCTACCTCGTCTTCTTCGTCTACGTTCGGCCCGCCGCGCTCGCCGTGTTGGCCGAGACGGGCCGGCTCCGCGATGCGATCCGACCCCGTCGGGCGGTTCGTGTCGCCGCCTCGGGCGAATACGCCGTCGCCTGGCTCCTCGCGCTCGCAACCGCTCTGGTCGGATACGCGCTCGCCACGCCGTTCGTCCCGCTGCTCGTCGGGATCACGTTCGTGTTCACGATCCGTGTCGCCGTCCACGCGCTCTACGGCCGGGGTGCGGGGGCCATGCGTGCCGGCTCCGACGCCGGGGCGCACCCCGACCCACCCACGGTTCAGCCCGACTTGCCGGCATCGCAACCGGTCGCCGACGACGCGATCGATCGATCCGTCGAGACGCCCGTCAGTTCCATCGAGGCGACCGACGGCGGTGGACCCCACGACGAAGCCTCGCCCGGCCCCGATCGGGATGTGTCGTCCCCTGTCACCGCCCGCACCCGCCGGTCCGCGGCCGAAGCGCCGCCGGCCGTCCAGGTCGGTCGGACCGTCGGTCCGGTCGGTGGCGCGCGGGCAGGCGGTGATTCGGCTGGTCACGATGACCGCGGGGGCGACAAGACCTCATCCGAAAAACCGGACGACGGGGAGTCCGCGTTCCAGTGGGGTCCGCCCGTTGAGCAGCGAGATCCGACCGTCGAGGAGCGATGAGCCCAGACTCGGCTCCCACCCTCGCCCACCGAACAGAGATGACAAGGGTTGATAGGTCACGAATCGAACCCCCAGCCATGCGCATCGCGAATCGGGGCGATGGCCAGGAGGGCCGTGAGCGACTCACGCTCGTCCCCGAGAACGTCGACGACCTCTGGCATCTCGCACACGTCCTCGAACCGGGTGATCTGGTCGACGGGGACACCACCCGCCGGATCCAACGCGACGAGGATCACATGCGTGACACCGGCGGCCAGCGTGAACACCTCCACGTCACGCTTGAAATCGAGGACATCGAGTTCGCTCGCTTCGCCAACCGCCTACGCGTTTCCGGGGTCATCGTCGGCTGCTCGCGCGAGGACCAACTCGGCGCTCACCACACGATCAACGTCGAGGAACACGACGAGATCACGGTGGAAAAACACTTCAAACCGGACCAGACCGATCGCTTGGAGGAGGCGACGGAGGCCGCCGAAAACCCCGATGTCGCCATCGTGACCGTCGAGGAGGGGGCCGCCTACATCCACACGGTTCAACAGTACGGGACCGAGGAGTACGCCTCCTTCACCAAACCCACCGGCAAGGGGGAGTACTCCCGTCCGCGAACCGAGCTGTTCGCGGAGCTCGGCGAGGCGCTCACCCACCTCGATTCGGACGCGGTCATCCTCGCCGGCCCGGGGTTCACGAAGAACGACGCGCGCGACTACATCGCCGAGTCGTTCCCCGGGGTCCTCGATTCGGCCGCCGTCGTCGACACCTCAGCGGCGGGCGATCGTGGGGTCCACGAGGTGCTTAAACGCGGAGCCGTTGACGAGGTCCAAAAGGAGACGCGGATCGCCCGGGAAGCCGACCTGATCGACGAGCTCACCGAGAACATCGCTCGCGGCGCGAAGGCGACGTACGGACCCGAGGACGTCGCCGAGGCGGCCTCCTTCGGCGCGGTCGAGACGTTACTCGTCGTCGACGAGCGCCTCCGAACCGAGCGACAGGGCGAGGGCGACTGGTCGGTCGACGTCGACGAGGTGATCGAGACGGTCGAACGGCAGGGCGGCGACGTCGTCGTCTTCTCCGCGGCGTTCGCGCCGGGCGAACAGCTCTCGAACCTCGGCGGCATCGCCGCCATCCTCAGATACCGCCTCTCATGAGCAAGGAACCGCGTGGCTACGACGAGAAACACTACTCCCAACAGAAGGAGGGTGTGGGTCTGTGGGTCGAACGCTACTTTTATGCCGGCATCGAGATCACCGCCCTCTCCACGCCCGCGTTCGTTCCGGTCGTGCTCTTCCAGCACCTCTATCCGGACGCCATCCCGCTCGCGGGGCTTGCGGCGCTCATCGTCGGGTCGTTCTCGCTCGCGGTCCTTCGGGCCCAGGCGATCGACCTCGGTCCGTGGCCGCGTCTCGGCGAACTCTCGAGCGTCCCGCTCCGCGCGACCTACTTCTCCGCGACGTTCCTCGCGGCGACGTTCGGTGTCGCAGCCGTCGCTGCAGCGATCGGGTCCCTGCTCGTTGCGTTTTTCGGCGGGATCATCGTTCCGACGATCGCTTATGCCGCGTTCCCCAGGGTCTATCGAGCGATCCACGGCGCGACGACCCGTCACCCGAGCCAGCGGCCGTAGTCTCCGACGGGCGTATCCCGGTTTGAACCGGTCACTCCCCCGTCAGCGCCTCGCTTGCCGGCGCGAACGAGATGGACTCGCCACGTCCCGCGTCGACGGCTCGAGTGTAGAGCATGTGTGCGGCCGCAACCGTCTCGATCCCGGTTCCACCGGAGTCGAAGACGGTCACCTCCTCCGCCGAGGTTCGACCGGCGTGGCTCCCCGAGATGACCTCCCCGAGGTCGGTAGCGACGTGATCCTCGTCGATCAGGCCGGCCTCCAACGCGGCGAGGAACGACCCGGCGTCGTGTGTCGCGCGAGCCCGAAGGTCCGGGACGTAGGTCGCTCGCGCGATCAGTTCGGGCGGGAGCTCGTTGCGTTCGCGATGGTACTGCCCCATAGCCGTCACGTGGGTGCCGGGTTCGACATCGCTGTCGTCGATCACCGGATCGCTCGCGTTCGTGGCGGTGATGACCGCGTCCGCACCCGAGACCGCCTCGCTTGCGTCCGAAACCGCCCGCACGTCGGCGTCCAGCTCCTCGTCGAACGCGGCCGCGAACGCCTCGCGGTTCTCGGGGGTGGGCGAGAAGACGCGGACCGTCTCGAACGCCCTGACGGTGGCGGTCGCTTTGAGCTGGCCACGCGCCTGCGCGCCGCTGCCGATCACGGCGAGCGAGGTGGCGTCCTCGCGGGCGAGCGCGTCGACGGCGACCGCGCCGGCCGCACCCGTCTTAAACGGATTCATCGAGGCACCGTCGATGAGCGCCAGCGGCTCCCCGGAGTCGGCATCAAACAGCGGGGTCATAAACCACGCGTCACGCGCGTCGAAGCCGGCCGAATACATGTAACCGCCCATCGCGCCCGTCTCGGGCAGCACCGCGGCGTAGGTCGTGAGCATCCCCGGCGGGGAACGGGAGATGAGCTTGGTTCGGGGCTCCGCGGGTGCTCCCTCCCCAATCTGCCGGTAGGCGTCGCGGACGGCGGTCACGTAGTCGGCGGGCTCGGCGAGGTCGTCGACGTCGGCGCTCGTGAGGAACAGGGCGTCGGTCATACACCGACATTCGTGAGCGGACGGCTAAACGTTGCAGGCTACGGCGAAACGCGTCGCTGGGATGGTGTGTTCGACCGACGGCGTCGCGAAAATCGAGCGGTTCAGTCGGACGTACCGGTTCCCGGGTGGGTGCCGTTCGCCCCGTCCGTGTGGTTCGTCGGTGCGCCGACGTCGACGACTGGACCCTTGACAAACATCGCGTGGCCCATCAGGCCTACCGCGATGATCGCGCCTACGGACACGGCGAACGGCGTCGACAAGCCGACCAGAGTCAAGACCGCAGTGATTCCGATCAGCACCGCCGGGATGAGCCCGAGCACGTAGTCGTAGTATCCAGTCATAATACACTCTATACTATGTGTGGGGTTATTATAAACATTTCCCATACCTGTGCCGTTACGAGGGTGGCCAATATCCGATGGTTACTCATAAGTTATGAGTAACTATAGTGCCGAGAGGCTCTCAGACGCTTGATTGTAAGTGTTTCACATGCCCGCCGCCTGACGACCACGGGGTGGTCATCCTCCCGGGAACGCACCCGGGATGTGAGCTTCACCCGCGGAGCTTGAAATAGAGCGCGCGCCAGCCGGCCAGCGCGATCAGGCCCGTAACGAAGATGATACCGACGAAGACGGGGCTCGCGCCGCCGGCGAAGACGAACTCCCGGAGGACGAACCCGATGGCCGCCGCGGGGATCCACGAACGGATCACGAGCGGGATCGACGACTTCGCCGTCTCGACGGCCCCGGCGGAGTACGCCCCGATGAGCGGGGCCATGAGCAGCCAGCCGATCAGAAACGGCGCGTACACCTCGGGGAGATGAAGCGGGTTGTCGATCAGGAACGACGCCGGGACGTGGTTCAACGTGCCGACGGTCAACAACACGATCAGCGCGAGCACGTCGCCGACGGCCAACGGCACCGCTCCCCGATCGAGCCGTGCCTTCATAAACGCCTGCGGATCCATACGCCACCGTCAGCGCTCACCCTACTTTGTAGGCACGGATCCGTCCCGCGGATCGCACGGCGGTGCAAGCGCCCGACCGTCCGAACACGTGGCCGTTTACGAGCTCAACGGACACGGGGTACAGTTCACTCGTCACTCGAATACTCTATCAGGCTCTCGCCGGTCATCGCCGCCGGCTGTTCGATCCCCATCAGCTTGAGGACCGTCGGCGCGACGTCACACAGCGAGCCGTCCTCGCGGATCGACCGGCCGCCGTCGTCACCGGCTGGCGTCAGGCTGATAAACGGGACCGGATTGAACGAGTGGGCGGTGTGTGGATCCTCGGGCGTGCCCATGTCGTCCGCGTTGCCGTGATCGGCGGTGACGACCGCCTCGCCGCCCGCCTCGGCGACGGCTTCGAGCAGCCGGCCGAGCTGCGTGTCGACTGCCTCGACGGCCTCGATGGCCGCCTCGTAGTCGCCGGTGTGTCCGACCATATCGGGGTTCGCGTAATTTAACACGACGAGCGAGGGATCTTCCCCCTCGATGATCCGGATCGCCGCGTCGGTGAGTTCCGGCGCCGACATCTCCGGCTGCAGATCGTACGTCGGCACGCCGGGACTTTTGATTATCTCGCGTTTCTCGCCGGGGAACTTCACCTCGCGACCGCCGTTGAGGAAGTAGGTGACGTGCGGATACTTTTCGGACTCCGCGATCCGCAGTTGCGTCAGCCCCGCCTCGGAGACGACCTCCCCGATCGTGTCCTCGGGGATCGTCGGCGGGAACGCGACCGGGAACGTGTAGGTCTCGTCGTATTCGGTCATCGTCACCAGCTCGATATCGGGTGCGTCGACGGCGACCCCCCATGTCGGATCCGTGTCGGTCAACATTCGGACGAGCTGGCGCGCCCGGTCGGCCCTGAAGTTGAAGAAGACGACCGCATCGCCGTCTTCGAGCGCGCGACCGCCCGTGATCCGCGTCGGCTCGATGAACTCGTCCGTCTCGCCGCGGGCGTGTGCCTCCCGGGCCGCCTCGACCGCCGAGGCCGCCTCGTGTGGTGTCTCGCGCTCGACGATGGCGTCAACGGCCCGCTTCGTACGGTCCCAGTTCTCGTCACGGTCCATCGCGATGTATCGGCCCATCACGGTGGCGACCTCGCCGGTGCCCCGCTGAGCCGCGTGTGCCTCGATCTCCTCGAGGAAGCCGTCGGCGATCTTCGGGGCGGTGTCGCGGCCGTCGGTGAACGCGTGGGTCGTCGCGGGCACGTCCGCCGTCGCGGCGGCGTCGATGAGCGCCTTGAGGTGGGCGATGTCGGAGTGGACCCCGCCGTCCGAGACCAGCCCCATGAAGTGGACGCGGCCGCCGGTCGCCGCGGCGTGCTCGAACGCCGAGGCGAGCGCCTCGTTCTCGGCGAAGGAGCCGTCCGCAAGCGCGTCGACGATCCGCGTGTAGGACTGTTTCACGACGCGCCCGGCGCCGATGTTGAGGTGGCCCACCTCCGAGTTGCCCATCTGTCCGTCCGGCAGCCCGACGCGCCGGCCGTGAACCACGAGTTCGCCGTATGCGCCCCGTTCGGCGACCCCATCGAACGTGGGCGTGTCGGCCCCCCGTACCGCGTCCCGTCGGTCGTGATCGCCGAGCCCCCAGCCGTCCAGCACGATGAGCGCCGCATCCATACCCGGTCTCCTCCGCCCGACCTAACGAGACTTCCGCTTCGGACGAACCTCGCCGGTCGATGGTCCACCGACCCCTCCCGGTCGGCGCGCGCCTCCGAGCGCCTTTTTAAAGGCGCGAGGAGAGACGCGCGAGGGAGTTGCGACGGGCCGCCGAGTGCTCCGGCGGCCCGTCGCAACGAGGCTGGGGAGGGCCGAGGCTACGACGGCCCGGGGCCGACGGGGGACAGCCCCCACGCGCAACTCCCCCGACTCCCCGCCCGTCCCTGCCCTCGCCGTTTATATATTACCCACGTATGATCGCTCCTTCGTTTATAAATCCCCCCTGCCGTGTCTGCCCTCGTCAACCGAAACCGCGGGGCGACGGGTCATCGCGCCGACAGCATCGTCGCGGTGAAGGCAACGTTTTATGTCGCAAAGACTTACCCCACGTTAATGGACTCCGCGGTACTGCTCGATCTCCTCGGCAACGAGAACCGCCGGCGCATCCTCCGGCTTCTCGCCCACAAACCCTGTTACGTGACGGAGATCTCCGAGTATCTCGGGGTGAGCCCGAAGGCCGTCATCGATCACCTACGGAAGCTGGAGAACGCCGGGTTGATCGAATCGACGACCGACGACCAGCGCCGGAAGTACTTCCACATCTCCCGCAGCCTCCGTCTGGAGGTGAGCGTCTCGCCGTACGGCTTCGGCGCGAAAAGCGCCTATCCGGCGAAGCGCAGCCTCGATATGTCCGGTCGCTGCCCGCATCTCTCGATGGAGCTGCCGTCCGTCGGCGACTCCTCGAACGATCTCGCCGACCTCGCGACCGAGTACGGTCGCCTCCAGGAACTCGACCGCGAGCTGTCGTTGGCCCAGCGCTGGGTGCACGGCCGGGTCGAGGACACGCTCGCGGCCCTCGATGAGCGGCTCGGCACCGAGGCGGACAGCCGTTTTTTCGCCGCCACCCTCGCCGCACTCGTCGAGACCGACGGGACGCCGGATGCGGTCGCCGAGGACGTCGGCGCTCCAGAGGACGCGGTCCTCGACGCGCTCGCCCGACTGGCCGACGTCGGCGTCGTCGCCCGCGAGGGCGATCGCTACCGGATCCGCTGAGGTTCCCGTCAGGATCCGGCGGGGTTCCTGTCAAGACCCGGTGACCGTCTCGTTCTGCCCCGACACCCGGCGTCCCCGACCGCTTTCGGAAGCTTTTGCTCCCCGGACGACGGAGCGTGGGCGTGACCCGGTACCGAAACCTCGCGCTGTTTCTCGTCCTCGCCGCCGTCTGGGGATCGGCGTTCATGGCGATCAACGCCGGGCTCGCCTACTTCCCGCCGGTGCTGTTCGCCGCGCTCCGGTACGACATCGCCGCCGTCGTCATGCTCGCGTACGCCGCGTCCGTCGTCGATGACCCGATCCCACGCGGCCGCGGGCAGTGGACGGTCGTCGTCATCGGGGCGACCCTGATCATCGCGGCCTATCACGCACTCCTGTTCATCGGGGAGTCCGACCCGGCGGTGACGAGCGCCATCGCGGCGGTCATCGTCAGCCTCTCGCCGGTGTTGACGACCGTCTTCGCGCGTCTGCTGCTTCCCGGCGAGCGGCTAACCGCGCTCGGGATCGTCGGCCTCCTCGTCGGCCTGCTCGGCGCAGTCATTCTCGCCGCCCCGGACCCCGGCAACCTGACGGGGGACGGAACCGTCGCGAAGCTGCTCGTCTTCGGTGCAGCGGCGGCGTTCGCGCTCGGATCGGTGCTCACGAGGACCGTCGAGGCGGAACTGCCCATCGAGACGATGGAGGCGTGGTCGATGCTTCTCGGGGCGCTCATCATGCACGTCGTCGCGGTCGGACTCGGCGAGTCGATGGCCGATATCGTCTGGACGACGGAGGCCGTCCTCGCGTTGGCCTACCTCGCGCTCGCCGCGAGCGCGCTCGGGTTTCTCATCTACTTCGACCTCCTCGACCGGCTCGGCCCGATCGAGATCAATCTGGTCTCGTACGTCGCGCCGATCTTCGCCGCGCTCTCCGGATGGATCTTCCTCTCGGAGGGGCTCACGGCGACGACGGTCGTCGGATTCCTCTGTATCTGTGTCGGCTTCGCGCTCGTCAAACGGACGGCGATCCGTGCGGAGCTCCGCCGGCGTGGACTTGGGACCCCCTGAGCTGCCGATTCCCCGACTCGCGGTGTCGACCGCCGTCGATGACGCCCGAGAACCTTACAATCCTGGCGGCCTGATCCGGGATGTGAGCAACCGCACGATCCTCGTCGGCATGGCGGCGGCCTTCGTCGGCTTGACCTCCCTCTTAGTCGTCGCCGGGATCGTCGTCAACCCGCTGCTGCTCGCGATCGCCGTCCCGTTCGGCGCGGTCACGTACTTCCTCTGGTACCACGCGAGCGGGCGCCTCCACGCCAAGGCTCGACGGGAGGCCGCGACCGCGGGGCCGACGGAGCGGGAACGCGCCCGACAGCGGGCGCGGGCCGCGAGCAACCGTCGTGAGGCCTATCGGACCGCCGGGACGACCGCCGGATCCGGGGCTGGTCGCACGGAGACCGGCCGTACCGCGGGTGCCAGCGCGGGCGGCGGTTGGAACGGTTCGACCGGCGACCCCCGGGAGCGGGCTCCTCGCGTCAACACCATGACCGAGCGGGAGGCTTATGCGGCGCTCGGGCTCGAGCCGTCCGCCGACGGCGACGCGGTGCGCTCCGCGTACCGACAGCGGGTCAAACGGGTCCATCCCGACCGCGAGGACGGCGACGAGGAGGCGTTCAAACGGGTTACCGAGGCGTACGAACTGTTGCGTCGGTGAGACCGGATCGGGGGGCCGACTCCGTCGATCGAAATCTACGTCCCCGACGGCCGAGAACGCCCGCTTATGACGAAGTGGTTTCACAGCGGGAGACGGCGTGACCTCTGTGCGCTGTTGTATGCGGCCGGCGAGATGCGAGCCCAGTCGCTTAAAAACCGGCTCGAATCGCACTACGACGAACGGATCGATCCCGGCTCGTTCTACGGGACGCTCTCCGCGCTCGTCGATGCCGGCCACCTCGAGCGCCGGACCGAGGGGATCGCCGACGTGTATCGACTCACCGACGGGGGCGAACGGGCACTTCGTGATCACCACGCGTGGCTCTCCGACTGCGTCGCTCGCGGAGAGGAGGGACTCGACAGTGCCGCACACCCGTCCGCCGATCCGGATCTCAAAGATTAATAAGTTCGTCCGATTACGTTAACATATGGCCGTAGTGAGCGTCTCGATGCCGGAGGAGCTGTTGAACAGGATCGACGAGTTTGCGGACGAACACGGTTATACGGGCCGCAGCGAGGTCGTCCGCGAGGCCTCCCGGAACCTGCTGGGGGAGTTCGAGGACGCCAAGTTGGAGGACCGTGACCTGATGGCCATCGTCACCGTCCTCTTCAACTACGAGACGACGAGCGTGGAGGAACGGATGATGCATCTGCGCCACGAACACGAGCGGCTCGTCGCCTCGAACTTCCACAGCCACGTCGGCCCGCACTACTGCATGGAGCTGTTCGTCCTCGAGGGAAGCTTGGCGGATATCTCGACGTTCGTCGGGAAGGTTCGCGCCACGAAGGACACGCTCACGGTCGATTACAGCGTGATGCCGGTCGACGAGTTCGGTCCGGGCGCCATCGAGAGCGACCACGGCCACGGTCACGGACACGGAAACTGACCGGTTAGCTGGTTCGTTCCTCAGTCGTCCGCGGCCACCGCGCCGTGTTTCTCGATGTTTTCCCAGACGACCCGCATACGCTCGCCGGTGAGTTCGATCAGGGCGTCGATCTCCTCTCCACAGTCACCCGGTGTACAGCCGAGATCACGGATCGCCTTCGTCGCGGAGACGTGATGGACGTGGACGACGTCGTCGCTCTCGGTTTCATACACGACGGTCGTACAGGGAAGCAATCCCGCGAGCGTCTGATCGATGGCGATCGCATCGCGAGCGACCTCCGGGTGGCAGACGACGATCAGCGCGGTCCGCTCGATGTCGTCCTCGCCGAGCATTCCCTCGATCATCGCGTCCAACCGAGTCACTTTCACCGTCTCGAAGTCCGCGAGTTCGTGTTCTATCTGGACGAACGGAACGGCATCCTCGAAGGACATCTCAAGTGTCGTGTGGAGGGCTTCCTCGGCGGTAGGAGTGACGGCACGGGTCATAGTTCGGCTGTGCGGTCGAGATTGAAAAGGCTTCTTGCGCGTGTCGACTTGTCCTCGCCCTCTCTCTCAGCGTGTCACAGCCGGATGTCGCGGGATTTAATCACGTCTCGCCCCTATACGCGCCAATGGCCGACAGCTATCGCGGGGTCTTCGGGGCGATCCCCTATGCGATCCGCCACACCGACTCGTGGACGATGCGGGTGTACGGCGTCGTCGGCGCGTTGGCGGCGGCGTTGATCTCCCTCGTGGTGACGCTCGCGCTCGTCGTCTGGATGGGCGAGACCGCCGAGATGGACAGCGGGCTCTTCCTGTTTTCGCGCTCGCTGTACGTCATCGCCGGCTTCGCCGCGGTGGCTCCGCTCATCGCCCCCATGCTCTTCGTCGCGCGGCGACACCGCCGGGACGACCCCGTCGCGGACAACTACGACCGAGTCCTCGCGTACACCGGCTTCGTCTTCCTCGTCTCGCTGTACGTCGGCATGGTGATCTCGGCACCGGCGGATCTCCGTGATCCCTCGGGCTCCGTGATCGTCAACGCGCTGTATGCGCTCCCGCCGCTCGCCGGACTCGTTCCGCCGGTACTCGCGGGAACGCTCGTCTTCGTCGCACATCGACGACTCCGGCGTCCGGACGCAACTGACTCGGATGCTGTCGGTTCGGATGCTGGGTCCTCCGTCGATCGGCCGGCCGCGGAGCCCGAGGTAGGGGTGGACGACGACTCACGGACCGTGAACATGGAAACGGAGGGGAACGATCCGAACGTCGCGGCGGACGGGGATTCAGCGACGGCGAACCCGGAAACGGGCCGTCCGACCCGGTCCGAGTGAGCCGGCCGGTTGCCCGCTGCCGTCCTGTCACGGATCTTTTATCACCGCTTTGTGGCGGTTTTAAGTAGCATACCCCTCGCCGTTAGATCATGGAGGGCATATAAATGAGCGGGACGAAATCGGTGTCCACGGGCCTCCAGCGACGCTATCAGTCCCTGCTGTGGGGTTCGATGGACCTCCTCGGCGTGACCGAATCGGTCGAACGGAAGGTGGGCGCCGCCGTGGGGATCCAGTTCGCGGTGACGGTGACCATCTTCGCGCTGGCCGTCCTGTTGTCCCACGGGCCGCTTTTTTACACGCTGGCTGCGGTACTGTTCGTGGCCGCGGTGGTCGCGTTCGTGAACACCCTGCTTATCGTCAGGCGGGACCTCACCGGCCCGCTGCTCGCGCTCGAATCGAGCACGGATCGGATCGCCGCCGGGGACCTCGACGTCACCGTCGAGCCCAGCGACCAGCCGGACGAGGTGGGCAGCCTCACGAACGCCTTCGCCGAGATGCAGGGGTCCCTACAAACCGTCGCCGCGCAGGCCGACGCGCTGGCACGCCAGGAGTTCGACGACCCGGCGCTTGCGGAGACGGTTCCCGGGGAGTTCGGGCGGTCGCTCGACCGGATGGCCGAGAGCCTGGAGGCCTACACGCGGGAGCTCGAAAGCCGCTCCACGCAGCTCGAAGCGCTCGTCGACACGTTCTCCGAGGCCGCCGACCGTGCCCGTAACGGCGATCTCACGGCGACGATCGACGCCGGCGAGGGGGCGATCGCGGACGAACGGTACCGCGACCTCGCCGAGAACTACAACGACCTCGTTCGAACCCTCGACGGAACCATCGCCGACGTCAAGGGGTTCGCTCGGGTGGTCGACGACGCGAGCACGCAGCTCCGGACGGGCATGACCGAGGTCGACGACGCCAGCGACGAGGTCGCCCGCTCGGTTCAGGAGATCTCCGACGGCGCGGCCCGACAGACCGAGGACCTGCAGGCGGTCGTCGCCGAGATGAACACGCTCTCGGCGACCGTCGAGGAGATCGCCGCCTCGGGCGAGAGCGCGGCGGACATGGCCGAACGGACCGCGGAACGGGGTCGTATCGGCGCGGCGGCCGCCGAGGAGGCGCTCGCCGAACTTGACGAGTTCGAGGCCCGGATCGAACAGACGGCCACGGCGGTCGACGCCCTCGCCGAGGAGGTCGCCGAGATCGACACGGTCGTCTCCTTCATCGATGGACTTGCCGAGGAGACGAACCTACTCGCGCTCAACGCCTCCGTCGAGGCCGCCCGCGCGGGCCGGAGCGGCGAGGGCTTCGCCGTCGTCGCCGACGAGGTGAAAGGCCTCGCCGAGGAGACCAAAGCGTCCGCCGGACGCATCTCCGCCCGCATCGAGGCCGTTCAGGAGGCCTCCGAGCGGACGCGGGACGATGTCGAGGCGATGGAGGCGACGGTGGCCGAGAGCATCGACACGATCGGGACGGCGCTCACCGAGTTCGAGGACATCGTCGAGTCCGTTGAGACGGTCAACACCACGATCCAAGAGATAAGCGACGCGACGGACGGGCAGGCACACACCACCCAAGACGTCGTCGCGATGGTCGACGAGGTCGCCGCCATCAGCGAGGAGACGGCCGCCGAGGCCGAGACGGTCGCGGCGGCCACCGAGGAACAGACCGCGACCGTCTCGACGGTCACGGCGAGCGCCCGCGAGCTCTCCGAGCGGTCCGACGACCTCCGTTCCCTGCTCGACGACTTTACCGTCGGTGCCGCATCGGGCGGCGGGGGTGGGGAACTCCCGAACGGCGAGGTCGGTGATGCCCCGGTCGATCGGGTCGAACCCACACGGTAGGCTCGGAAGGCAGCCATTCCTCCCGCGTCCCCGCTCGAAACCTGAAAAAGGCTCGCCGCCGTAGCGGCGGCAATGACCGACGAGACCGAAAAGGAAAGCACGTTCCTCGTCACCCACGTCGAGCCCGATTCGGCGGTGTTGCGGGACGTCCACGACGGGCAGATCCACACGCTGGATTCGAACCCTGGGTTGGCGGTCGACGAGGCCGTCGAAGCAACGGTCGCCCCCGAGCCGCCGCTCAACGTCACCTACCGAGCCGTCGAGGTTGCCGAACGGTGGTCACTTTCGATCGAGGAGAGCGAGGAGCCGCCGACGGTCCACGAACGCGAGTTGGCCGCCGATCTGTCGGTCGGCGAGTTGGCCCGCGAGCCACGCGCGGGGATCGGCGAGATCCACGTCCTGACACCGCCGGAAGCGCGGACCGAGGAGGCCGTCTCGGACGTGATCGAGGATCGCGAGACGACGCTCGCGCGGGCGGCACGGCTCGGCGTGAACCGCGTCGAGATCCGCTCGGAACCGGGGCTGATAAGCGTCCGATATCTACCGTAGCCGGTTCCTTCACTCCCGTCCACCGAGCAGACTGGCGGCCGCGCCACCGATCGCGCCGAACACGAGCGGATAGGCGGCACCGGCGAGCAGCACCGCGGTGACGAGGTCGGGTGTGACGGTCGCATCGCCGACGGCGTACCGGAAGAGGAACGCGCCGGCGATCGCCGCGGGGAGGTATCCGGCCGTGACGAGCGCGCCGGCGGCGGCCCCGTCCGTCGGCGTCTCTGCGACCGCAACCCGTGCGGTCGCGACCCCGGCGATCACGAGCAGGAGCGGCGGAACGACGTAGAGGTAACTCAACCCGTCCGCGCTCGCGACGAAGTTCTCGACCCGGACGCCTCCGAGCGGCTGGGGGACCTCGGTGGCGACGAAGTGGGCGTTATAAAAGAGCCAGCCGATCGCCTGCCATGCGGGGATCGGGTCGCCGCCGAAGAGGTCGGCGATCGCGTTGAACGCCTCCAACTGCTCCTCGACCCCGCTACGCTGGGTGATATAAACGAAGAGGTAGCCGAGGACGTACGCGGCGACCCCGCCGACCCCGCCGGCAGCGATACTCCGCGCTCCGAGACGGTCCGTGAGGGACATACCGGGTCCTCTCTCGGCCAGCGGTAAGTGCTTGCTGGCTCACGACGGTCGGGGTCGCTCGGCCGAGCAGGCGTCGGCCGCTCCGCACCGTTTATACCTTCGGCTGTCCGGATCCGAGGTATGTCACCGGCGGAACCGGAGGTGGCGCTCGGGATGCCCCCCGGCATCGCGGCCGTCCGCGAGGAACTCACGCCGATGCTCGCACAGTACGCCGACCTCTGTGCGGCCCACGAGGACGCACTCGTCCTCTTCCAGGTCGGGGACTTTTACGAGGCGTTCTGTGAGGCCGCCGAGGTCGTCGCACGGATCTGTGAGGTAACGCTCACCGAACGGTCGGACTCGACCGGCGAGTATCCGATGGCCGGCATCCCCATCGACAACGCGGCACCGTATCTCGAGGCGCTGCTCGATGCGGGCTACCGGGTCGCCCTCGGCGATCAGGTCGAGGACGCCGCCGAAGCGACGGGGCTCGTCGACCGAGCGATCACCGAGGTGATCACGCCGGGCACCATCGTCGAGGAGGACCTGCTCGAGGCGGGCACGACGAACTACGTCGCGGCCGTCGCCGGCGGAGGCGACGAAGCTGATGGGGCTGATGACGTCGACGGCTCGCCAGTCGGCCTTGCGGCGATCGACGTCGCCACCGGGGAGTGTCTCGTCACCGCGGGCGACGGCGAGACGATCGCCACCGAGTTGGATCGGATCGAGCCCGCCGAACTCCTCAGCTCCCCCGATGCACCCGACTTCACCCCCGCCGATGCCGACCGGGGCTGGCACGCTCACCGGTTCGATCCCACGGCGTTCGAGCCCGAAACGGCCCGAGAGCGGCTCCGGCCGTACTGTGCCGCGCCGGATCGCCGGTTCGATCACGAGGCAGCGATCCGCGCGGCGGGAGCATTGTTGGCGTACGCGGAGTACACGCAGGGCGACGACGGCCCCCTCGCGTACGTCTCGCGGATCCGTCGATACGACCCGCGAGACCACCTGCGGCTCGATGCCGCCGCCCAACGGAGCCTGGAGCTGTTCGAGAACCGCGGGCTCGGCGCGGGCGACACCCTGTTCGACACCCTCGATGCGACGAGCTGTGCGCTCGGCCGTCGTCGACTGGAACGATGGCTGCGACGGCCGCTCGTGGAAGCCGAAGCGATCCGATCGCGACACGCCGCCGTCGCGGAACTGGCCGACCGAACGCTGGTTCGTGAGGGGATCGCCGAGACGCTCGCGACCGCCTACGACCTCGAACGGCTCGTCGGCCGGATCTCACGCGGACGGGCCGATGCACGCGATCTCCGGTCGCTTCACGCCACGCTCACGGCCGTGCCCGAGGTGAAGTCGTTGCTTGCGGGCGGGAGCGGCGACGGAGACCGTGAGACCGACGAACCCGCCGACGCACCCCGCTCCGACCATCTTCGCGACCTCCACGGCCGACTCGATGCGCTGTCCGAGATCGGCGAGCTGATCGACGAGGCGATCGCGACCGATCCGCCGCGGGAGACCACCGACGGCGGGGTGATCCGCGACGGCTTCGACGCCGATCTCGACGACCTCCGCGCGACCGAGCGGGAGGGGCGCGAGTGGGTCGCGACGCTGGAGGAGACGGAGCGTGAACGGACCGGGATCGACTCGCTTTCGGTCGGACACAACCAGGTCCACGGCTACTACATCGAGGTGACCGACGCCAACCGCGATCGGGTGCCCGAGGACTATCGCCGGCGGCAGACGCTTAAAAACAGCGAGCGGTACGTCACCCCCGAATTGAAACGCCGCGAGGAGGAGATATTCGCCGCCACGGAACGGGCGGCTGCCCTCGAGTACGAGCTGTTCGTCGAGGTTCGCGATCGGGTCGCCGCGGAGACCGAACGCGTTCAGGCCCTCGCGGATGCGCTCGCCGAGCTCGACGTGCTTCGGACCTTCGCGACGATCGCCGTCGAGCGCGACTACGTGCGGCCCGCCGTCGCCACCGATCCGGCTGCGCCGATCCGGATCGAAGGCGGAAGACATCCCGTCGTCGAACGGACCGAGCCCTCGTTCGTCCCGAACGACGCGGACCTCCCGCGGGGGTCGATCGCGGTGATCACCGGGCCGAACATGAGCGGGAAATCGACGTATATGCGCTCGGTCGCGCTCGCCGTCGTCCTCGCACAGATCGGCTCGTTCGTCCCGGCCCAGGCCGCGAGCCTGCCGGTAATCGACCGGCTGTTCACCAGGGTCGGCGCCGCGGACGACATCGCCGGCGGCCAGTCGACGTTCATGCGCGAGATGCGTGAGCTGACGGAGATCCTCCACGATGCCGACGAACGATCGCTCGTCCTGCTCGATGAGGTCGGTCGCGGCACCGCGACCACCGACGGCAAGGCGATCGCCCGCGCCGCCGTGGAGTTCATCCACGACGAACTCGGCGCGACGACGCTCTTTGCGACCCATTATCACGATCTCATCGACCTCGAAACGACCCATGAGCGCGTCTTTAACCTCCATTTCACGGCGACCCGCGAGGACGGCACCGTGACGTTCCTCCATCGGGTCGCCCGTGGGGCCTCCTCGTCGTCCTACGGCGTCGAGGTCGCGGAGTTGGCCGGGGTTCCGCCGGCTGTCGTCGAGCGCTCCCGGGAGCTGGTTGATGCCGACTCGCACGACGATTCGACACCCCGCGGTTCCAACGGCGACGAGCCACCCACCGGATCGGGGGATCCGGATACGGAACCCACGGATCGCTCGCTCCGTGAATTCCTCGCGGAGGAGCGCGAGGACGGACCTACCGAGGTCGAATCGACGCTGCGCGAGCTCGACCTCGCGCGGATGACGCCGATCGAGGCGCTGAACGCGCTGTATGACCTGCAAAGCCGGGTCGGCGAAGGAGCGGATCGATGACGATGCGTGAGGACCCGACGGGATCCGAGGAGCGAACCGGTTCGTTCGACGACGACGTGGACGCCACGATCCGTCGACTCGATCGCGAGACGGTCGATCGGATCGCCGCCGGCGAGGTGATCACCCGGCCGGCCCGTGTCGTCGGGGAACTGCTGGACAACGCGCTCGATGCGGGCGCGACATCGATCGAGGTCGGCGTCGACGGCGATGGGACCGATCGGATCCGTGTCGCCGACGACGGGTGTGGAATGGGCCGCGCCGACGCCCGGCTCGCCGTCGAGCGACACGCGACGAGCAAACTCGCCCCCGACGGCGACCCCGTTGGCGTCGAGACGCTCGGCTTCCGGGGGGAGGCGCTCGCGGCGATCGCGGAGGCCGGAACCCTCGAACTGTGTACCGCCGACGGCGACACGATCGGGACGCGGGTGACGGTGGCTGCCGACGGCGAGGTGTCCACCGCGGATGCCGGTCGAGGTCGTGGGACGACGGTCACCGTGACCGATCTGTTCGCCTCCCGGCCGGCCCGGCTGGCGTCGCTTTCGGCCCCCCGCGTCGAGTTCGCACACATCTCCCGGCTCGTCGCGGACTACGCGCTGGCGAACCCCCACGTCGCGTTTCGACTCGTTCACGACGGATCTCGAACGCTTTCCACGTCGGGAACGGGTCGAACTGACGCGCTCTTCGGGGTGTACGACCGCGAGACGGCGAGCCAGTCGACGACGTTCGATGCGACGGTCGACATCGATCCCGTCACGGTCGACCTCTCCGGGGTGCTCGTCTATCCCTCGATCAGCCGTTCGACGCGGGATCACATCCGCCTCGCGGTGAACGGGCGCCCGGTGCGCGCCCCCGACCTTGCGGCCGCGGTTCGCGCGGGCTACGGTCGACTCCTCCCGGACGGTCGCCAGCCGATCGCCGTCGTCTCGGTTGACATTCCACCCGACCGGATCGACCCGAACGTCCACCCCGCGAAACGCGAGGTCGGGCTTCGCGACGGCGATCGGATCGCGGAGGCGGTTGAGCGGGCCGTCGCGGACGCGCTCACCGGTGCGGATCTTCGCCGGAAAGCGGAGACGGCGACCGACCTCGACACGGCGTTGTCCCCGGTCGGGGAGGCGGACGGTTCGGCATCCTCCGTCCTCGCGGAGGCGACGCCGATCGGGACCTTTCGGGATCTGTACGTACTCTGTGAGGCGGACGACGATCTCCTCGTCATCGATACCCACGCCGCCCACGAGCGGGTGAACTACGAGCGTCTTCAGCGGGCGTTCGCCGACGAGCCGGTCCCGACCGTCCCGCTCGATCCGCCGGCGACGCTCTCGCTGTCGGCGGACGAGGCCGCCGCTGTCGCCGCTTTCGAATCGGCGTTATCGACGCTCGGCTTCGAGACGGAGCCGTTCGGCGGGTCGACCCGTCGGCTTCGGACGGTTCCGGCCCCGTTCGGCCGCGTCGCGGACGAGGCGGCGTTTCGGGACGCCCTCGACGCGCTCACGGCGACGGAGACCCATGCTCCTCGGGATGCCCGCGAGACGCTGCTCGCGGACCTCGCGTGTCATCCGTCGCTGAAGCGGGGAGACGTGGATGGCCTCGAGACCGACGACCTCCACGCCCTGCTCGATCGGCTCGGGGAGTGTGAGCGACCGTTCGCCTGCCCGCACGGGCGGCCGACCGTGCTCTCGGTCCCGGAGTCGTCGCTGGCGACGGGGTTCGATCGACGACGGTAGATCGGTCGGGGATCGGTCCCTTTCGTGTCGATCCCGACCCGCCGTCATACGGCGATCGTGGCCGAAGCGCGTGAAGCTAAGTGCGTCGGGTGTCGTCTCCCGTGTATCGGATGGGTCTCTCCGAGAACGACCGGTCGATCGCCGGGTTCACCATGACGGGCCATGCGCTCGTCCATTGGTTCGAGACGTCCATTCCGATCTTCCTCGTCGTCTGGCTCGCTGAGTTCGACGTCTCCGTCGCCCTGCTGGGGCTCGTGATCACCCTCGGCTACGCGCCGTTCGGGATCGGTGCGCTTCCGGGCGGGATCCTCGCGGATCGCTACGGGACGAAGCGGCTCATCATCGTCTGTCTGTTCGGGATGAGCGGCGCGTTCCTCGTGCTCTCGTTCGCCGACTCGATCTACCTCATCGCGGTCGGGCTCCTGATCTGGGGGGTCGCCGCCAGCATCTATCACCCCGCGGGGCTCTCGCTCATCTCGACGGGGGTCGAGGACCGCGGGACGGTGTTCGCGTGGCACGGGATCGCCGGCAACACGGGGATCGCGCTCGGGCCGTTCGTCGCCGCCACCCTGTTGATCTTCCTCGACTGGTCGCTCGTCGCCGCCGCGCTCGCGGTTCCCGGCCTGCTCGCCGCACTCTGGGGGCTCTCAACCGACTTCGATCCGGTCGCGGCGACCGAGGAGCTCGACGATGCGACCGTGCAGGCGTCGCTTTCCGACCTGATCGCCGACTCGCGGACGCTCTTTGCGAGCGCCTTCGCGGTCGTCTTCGTGCTCGTCACCTTCGAGGGACTCTTTTATCGCGGTATTCTCACCTACCTGCCCGAGATCCTGCAGGGGTTGCCCGCGCTCACCGGGTTCGACCCCGGGCTTGGCTTGGAGGGGATCGAGCCCGGTGATTACCTCTACGTCGGCCTGCTCGTCATCGGGATGGCCGGGCAGTATGCGGGCGGTCGGGCGACGAACTACGTCGCCGTCGAGAAGGGGCTCATGGGGATCTTCGTCGTGCTCGCGCTGCTCGCGCTCGCGTTCGTGCCGGTGGCGTCGCTCGGGCTCGGTCCCCTCGTCGTGCTCTGTGCGGTCATCGGCTTCTTCCTCTTCGCGATCCAGCCGTTCTATCAACTCGCGGTTGCCGTGTACACGCCGGCCGAGGGCCGCGGGCTCTCGTACGGCTACACCTACCTCGGGCAGTTCGGGCTCGCGTCCAGCTCGATCGCCGTCGGCGGGTTCATCCTCGGCTCGTTCACCCTCGCGGCCTTCTTCGCCGTCCTCTCGTCCTTCGCGCTCGTCGGTGCCGGCCTCGCGGCGCTGTTGTGGGTTCGGTATTCGAAGGGAGCGGTGGCGTAGGTGCGGTCGGCGCTCGTTTGCGGACCGCTTGCGATGCTCACGACCGCGAATGCGTCGCTATTTGCCCCAGAACGGGTCCCGCTTCCGTCGCGTATCGAGGTAGGCCGCGAGCGCCTCGCGCTCGTCGGCGGTGATCTGCTCGCGAAGTTCCTGTTCGAGGATCTTCGCGTGCTTCTCTGGCACCTCCGTCCAGAGCGTGTCGCCCTCCTCGATGTCGCGGCCGATCGTCGGCCCGTCGATGGCGATGCTCACGCGCTCGCCGGCACGGGCCTCATCGACGTCCTCCCCCTGTTTTTGAATCCCCGAAAGGCTGCCGACGCGTTCGAACTCGTTGCCCTCGAAGTAGCCGACGTTGCGGTTGTTCTGGAGCGTCCCGGAGATCACTTCGACGCCGACGACCGCGGGGTTGTTCTGTCTGAAGGTGTGATCCAACAGGAGGCGGAAGCGCGACGGCCGGACGACCTTATCGAGCACCGTCTCCTGTTGGGCGCGCTTGCGCTCCTCGACGAACGTCTCGTAGTTCTCGATGAGTTGGTAGATCACGTCGTTCGAGTAGAGTGTCACGTCCGCGGTCTCGAGTTCACGCTTCGCGTTCGCGAGCACGTCGACGTTGAATCCGAGGATCGCCTTGTGCTCCTGCTGGTTTGCCGTCTCGGCGATGGCGACGTCCCGCGGGGCGATGTCTCCGACCTCCGCGCGCATGATCGGCACCTCCGACTCCCGAAGCGCGTCCGCCATCGCCTCCAAGGAACCGAGCGTGTCGGCTTTGACGACGACGCCGTCCTCGGCGGTCTCGACTTCGATCTCCGCAAGTTCTGCTTTCACCTCCGCCACCACGTCCTCGACGGGGCGGTCGCGGACGACGCGGATCGGCGCGCCCGCCATCGCGTCATCGAGGTCGGGCGCGGCGATCTTCACCCCGGCCGCCGCGGTCACCTCCGCCACCTTCTCGAACTTCTTTTCGGTGCGGATCTCCGCTAGGGGTCGTGGCCGAAGGAGCGCCCTGACCTCGGTGACGATCGGCTCGTTCTGGCCGCCGATGACGACCGTATCGCCGTTTCGGAGCACGCCGTCATAGATCACCGCGTCGACGGTCGCACCGAAGCCCCGCTCGTCTTTCACTTCCAACACGGTTCCCTCGCCGGGGCCGTGAACGTCGATCGCCATCTCCTCGCGCATGAATCGCTGTGAGAGGCCCATGAGGACCGTGAGAAGGTCCGGGATCCCCTCGGCGGTCATCGCGGAGACGGGGACGACCCCGATGTTCTTCTGGAAGTCCTGCACGCGCCAGTAGAGGTCGGCCGAGAAGCCGACGTCCGAGAGCTGGCCGATGATCTCATAGAGATTCTCGTTGAGCATCGACTCCGCGCGGTCGGACTGGGCGGCGAGGCTCCGCTGGATCGGTTCACCCTCCTGTGGGTTCCAGCCGGGCGTCGTGTCCGCCTTGTTGGCGGCGACGACGAACGGGGTGCCCGTCCGTCTGAGGATGTCTATCGCCTCCTCGGTCTGCGGCTGGAACCCGTCGTTGACGTCGACGACGAGGACGGCGATGTCCGCAAGCGCTCCGCCACGCGCACGGAGCGTCGAGAAGGAGTGGTGTCCCGGCGTGTCGATGAAGAGCAATCCGGGCAGATCGAAGTCGTCGGGATCGACCAACTCGCCGGCCATCGTCGAGATGGTTTCGAGCGGGATGTCCGTCGCCCCGATGTGCTGGGTGATCGCGCCGGCCTCACCCTCGCTCACGGCCGAGCCCCGGATCTTATCGAGGAGGCTCGTCTTCCCGTGATCGACGTGTCCGAGCACGGCGACGATCGGCGTTCGAAGGGTCGTTCGTGTATCCTGAGTCATGAAGATCGCCCCGAAAAGGTCGTTACCTTCCGTACGACCCGGACGTGAGTTAAGTGTTTCAGAACGCGGGCGTCCTCCGCAGCCCCGATGCGGTCCTCGGCGTCGGTCACACGTCGGACGCCCCGTGGCGTTTAAGACGATACGCCGGGTGGATCCGCGCATGGGAGACATCCTCGCGGAAAACCTCTCCGGGAAGGCCGTCATGGGTGCCGACGGCACGGAGATCGGCGACCTGTACAACATCACGATGGACCTGAAATCCGGGGCGCTTCATCACCTGCTCGTCAGCCCCCATGAACAGTTCGACGTCGCGCGCTCGACGTTCGAGTTCAACGACGCCGGCCAACTCGAGGTTCCGGTCGCGAACGTGCAGGCGGTAAAAGACTACATCGTCGTCACGCGCTGATGCAGATCCTCGATTCGTCCGCGTTCATCCACGAGTACACCACTGACGAGGACGTCGTCTCGGTCCCCGAGGTACACGACGAACTCGAAGCCGAACACGCGCTCCGATTCGACGCGATGGAGGGTTCGGGGATGACGATCCACGTTCCTGCTCCGGAAGCGATCCAACAGGTCGAACGCGCCGCGCGCGGCTCCGGGGACGCCGCGGAACTTTCCGACACCGATGTCCGCTTACTCGCGGCCGCTCTAGAGCTTCACGCGACGCTCGTCACCGACGACTACGCGATGCAGAACGTCGCCGAGCGGCTGGACATCCCCGTCAAACCCATCGCTCGCGAAGGGATCACCGAGGCACGCGAGTGGCGGTTTCAGTGCGTCGGCTGTAGCCGAACGTTCGATGAAAACCGGGATCGGTGTCCGATCTGCGGTAGCGATCTGACAAGAAAGAACCCGATCTGACTGGCTTCCTCCGTCCGGATCGTTGGTCCGGCGGACGTGCCGGATCGGTTATCCGAGCGGTTCGGCCCCGTCCTCTCCGCGGACGGTGACGCTTCCCCCATCAAGCTCGCCGCCGGTCCCGTCCGGCCCACCTCCATCCAGGCCACGTCCGTCCGGCACCGCGGCCGCGATCGCCTCGCGATCGCCCCGAGGGAGTCGATCGCGAAGCCGCGCCGCGACCGTCCGGGCCTCCTCCAGTTCGACCGCTGCTGCCGCCCGGATGAGCGCCACCGCCCGCTCCCGACGGGCAGATCGCCACGACTCCTCGCGAGCTTGGTACGTCCGGATGGCGCGCATAAAATCGGCCTCCGAGAACGCCGGCCAGTACGGGGCACAGAAGTAGACCGCCGCCTCGTTCCCGTTGGCATGCCACGGGAGGAAGTTCGAGGTTCGCTCGTCGCCGCCCGTTCGAATGATGAGGTCGACATCGCGCACCGGCCGATCGTGGAGATGCTCCTCAACGGTTTCGACGTTGACGTCCGCGGGTTCCAGCGTCCCCTCCTCGACGTCACGGGCGATCGCACGGGCCGCGGTGAGCAGCTCGTTTCGGCCGCCGTAGCCCAACGCGATGTTCAGCCGAAACGTGTCGTAGCCGGCCGTCCGGCGCTCGGCGTCGGCGATCGCCTCCTGTACCGACGCCGGGAACCGGCTGCGATCCCCGATGGCACGGATGGAAACCCCGCGTTCATGGACGCGATCCGCGGACGCAAACTCGCGGATCTTCGTTTCGAGCAGCTCGAAAAGCGGCTCCAACTCCCCGGCCGGCCGGGCGAAATTCTCCGTGGAGAACGCATACAGCGTCAGTTCCTCGACCCCGAGGTCGGCACACCAGTCGAGGACCGCTTCGGTGGTGTCCGCGCCCGCGCGGTGGCCGTCCGGCGCGGGGCGACCCCGCTCGCGGGCATACCGTCGATTTCCATCCTGGATCACGGCGACGTGTGTCGGGATCCGGTCGAGGTTCCCCCGAAGGTGTCGGAGATAGACACGATCGAGGGTCTCACGGAGCCGCGTCAACATGTTCTGAGTCAAGCGCACCCGCGAGTATGTACCTTTCCGTGTCGTTCGTGGCGCAGGATCCCGATCGCTCTTCACGCCGGCGTCGTCGCGTGCGCGTGACGGGGAAACGGTTAACGCCCGCCCGACGGAGTATCGTGCATGACGAACGTGCTCTCCGATGCGGAGATCGACCGGAACCTGCCGACCGGTTGGCGCCACGACGGCGACGAGCTCGTCCGCTCCTATGAGTTCGACGAGTACCTCGATGGCGTCGTCTTCGCGAACGCGGTCGCGGAGGTCGCCGAGGAACAGCACCATCACCCGACGATCGAGATCGCCTTCCGCACGGTGACCGTCCGCACCACCACGCACGAGGCGAACGGGGTCACGAAGCGGGACCTTCGGCTCGCCGCCATCTGTAACGAGGAGTACTGATGGACCCCGACGACCGGTCGACGGCCGTCGAACCCCGACCAATGAGCGACGAACGTTGATCGATGGACGCCGAATACCGCTTCCGTGTCACCGTCCGCCTGCGCCCACGGGACGCCCGCGTGGACCCCGATCGGTTCGACACGACGATGTCGATCCCCGCCGTAGCGCCCCCGGAGCCGGGCTGGCTCCTCTTCCGTGATCGGCTTTGGCGCGGGAAGGTCGGGGATCCGCCGACCTTCCGCCGGTTCGTACGCGACCGCCTCGGCCTCGGCCCCGGCGTCGACGTGGTCTCCGCCGAGTTCGCGGAGCTTCGAACCGACGAGGCGTACCTCACCGCGCTTCGATCGGCGATCGCCGACGACCTCGGACGATTCAATACTGATTCGGTCGATGCAGTCCTCAACAACTATCTCGGCTCGTCGATTCACGTCCGATGACGTCGACGCCCGGACGTCACTCACGTGAACTCGACCTCCCGGCGGGCGACGCCGCCGGCGATGATGAGGGCGGCGACCGCGCCACCGAGGAAGCCGATCGGTAACTGGACACCACCGCCCCGCCAGTCGGCCGCGAAGACACGCGCGTAGAAGTCCGCGACCTCCGGATCGTCGATGGCGAGCAACACCTCCCGGTTCTCCGTCCGTGCCACCTCGTTGTAGTTGAGGCTGCCGACGACGACGGTTTCGTCCACGACGACTCCCTTGGCGTGAACCGTGTCGAATCGCCCTCGCGGGTCCGCGATGGCGACCTCGATCGGCTCCTCCGCGAGTTCGTCGGCGAGTTCTCTGTTCTCGCGTTCATCGTACCACGCGCCCGAGAGGAGCAGGTGCGTCTCCACGCCCCGTTCCGCCGCTCGGCGGAGCGCGGCCACGATCCGCTCGTCGGCACCACCGGTTCGCGGGACGATCGCCAGCGCTCGGTCCTCGGCGGCGTCGATCCGCGCGACCAGTTCATCGTCCGCATTACCGGGTGCCGTAAGGAGTGTCACGTCCGCGGCCGAGGGGTTCGGCGGATCGAAGCGTGTGGGATACGTGCCGTTCGCCACCCCCGACTCGTGAAACGTCGTGTTCGCACGAAACGCCTCCCACGGCTGTGCGTCGTGTGCCGCCGCGTCGTGAGCGAACAACGCGGCCAGTTCGTCCGCGACCCGCGGCTCGGTCACGGTCACCCCCCAACCACGGTTTGAGCGGCCGTCGGTCCCCGATTCCTCCCAGTTTTCGGTGAGCACGATCGCCTCGTCGTCGGCGACCGCGTACTTCGCGTGATGAAACCGGAATCGATCGGGCTCGCCGTCGAGCACCCGAACCTCGACGCCGGCCGCATCGAGGCGATCCGCGGCCGTCGCTCCCCGTTCGGAGAACCCGCCGACCGGCGTCCCCTCGATCAGTACGCGTACCGTCACGCCGCGGTCTGCGGCCTCGATGAGTGCCTCCACGACACGCTCGGAAGAGAGGGTGTACCCCGCAACGAGCACGCGTTCGGACGCCGTCTCGATGGGTCGTATCGACCGTTCGGGGCTGTCCGGCAACACGAACGGCGTCAGTTCGGCGTCGGAGAACGCGACCGGGTCCCGCGGCTCGTAGCCGTCCGGTCGCCACTCCGCCCAGTCGACCCGCCAGCGATACCCTTCCCTGATGCGCCCGTACTCGACGACGTCGACCGGCTCCCCGTCTTCTTTAAGTACGATCCGGTCGCCGTCGGCCGCGAGCGGGAAGTGATCCGAAAGCGGCCGGATCGGCACCTCCTCGTCGACATGGTCGCTCGCCTTCGAGGGATGCATGCTCAACGCGACCGTCCCGTTCGCCTCCTCGGGAACCGTCGCACGGTGATACCCATCGGAGAGCGACCAGTTACCCGGCCCCGGCAGCCGAACGATCAGGTACTCGCCACGGTTTCGCTCCGTCACCGGGTTGGGATAGAGTTCGACGATGGCCGGGGACGCGTTCGCGGGCCGTGATGCGTCGTCCGCCTCGATGAGTGCTTCGACGCTCCCTGTCGATCCGCCCGCCGTGATCCTCTCGATTCCCGACGGCGTGGCTACTCCGGAGCCATCCATCGACTGTACGGGTACGGTTATCGCACTCGCCGATCCCACGGGTATCGCTGTGACCCCCGTGAGAACGATAAGCGTGAGGATAACCGTTCGTGTCCAGCCGGCGGCTCGTGAGCGCACGGGGGCTCTGGCGCCGTCATCCGACTTAAGCTGACGGACGCATCACGGTCTGATAAAAAGGACCAGGGTTCTGTTGCCGTTCAGGCGGATCGTGCCTCGGCCTCGAGCGTCTCGGTGGCCTTTTCCGCCTCCGTCTGGACGAGGTACACCCGCTCGTCGGCGTACTCGGCGGCGGCCTCCAGAGCCGCTTCGGTCCCGATCTGTCTGAGCGCCCAGGCGGCGGCCGCGCGGACGTCATCGGAGCCGTCCGACGCGAGCGTCTCAGCGAGGGGTTCGACCGCACGCGTGTCCCCGATCAGTCCGAGCGCGCGTGCCGCGTAGGGACGCACGTGATCGTTTTCCATCTCGAGTTTGTTCGCGAGCGGCTGGACCGCCTCCGTCGCGCCGATTTCGCCGAGGGCTTTGAACGTCGCCTTCTGCAAACCGGGGTTGGAGTCCTCATCGATGTACTCGATGAGCGTCTCCGTCGCCTCCTCGGCGGCCATCTTTCCGAGGATTCGGATGGCGAACTGATCGCGCTTGCCGGCCCGGCCGAGCAGCACCTCCAGCGACTCCTCGGTTTTGGCCCGCTTGCCCATCCGTTCGAGCGCCTCCAGGGAGTGTCGCTCCATGAAGTCAGACTGCAGCGAATCGAGCGCGAGGAGCACCATGTCGACGTTGCCGCGCTTCTCGTGCTCCTTCAGCGCCGACCACTCGACGGGATAGTCCTTGTAGTGGCCGAGGACGTCATAAAAGCCCTGCGCGTACAGCTGCTCGTGCGTCTCGAGGTCGTCCCACTCCTCGGCGTCCTCGAGTCCCGTCTCCAACGCGTCCGTCGCCTCCAGTAGGGCAGCGATGGCTTCCGCGTCCTCGTCGGGGTCGAGTCCGGCGTCCTCGATCCCGACAGCGACAGCCGATAACGCGGCCGTGAGGTCCTCGATGCTCGCCGATCCGGCCTCATCGTCCGGGGATTCGTCCTCGTCGACTTCCACGTCGCTGTCGGCTGCGTCCTCATCGCGTTCCGCCGTCCCTTCGTCGCCGTCGGATACCTCGTCGCCGTCGGATACCTCGTCGTCCGTTGCTTGCTCGTCGTCCGTTGCCTGCTCGTCCGCGTCAACCGCGTCGCCGAGGTCCTCGAGATCGCCGACATCGAGGGCATCGTCGTCGATCGCATCGGCCGCCTCGCCGACGAACGTCTCGATCGCCCCGTGGACGTCCTCGTGTCCCGCGGCGGTCCATTCGGTCCCCGAGACGGTCTCGCTCGCGGCTTCGATCGCCTCGATGACGTCCGTGGCATATGGTCCCCGCGTCTCTTCTAACGCGTCGCGAAGCGCCTCGACCCGGGCTTCGAGATCGCCACGGGGGTCGTCAGCGTCATCGTCGTCCTCGTCCGGTTCGGGCAGGTCGGCCCCATCGAGTACGTCGGCGGCGTCGTCCAACAACGCCTCGACGTCATCACAGTCGGCCTCCGTCTCCGCCGCCTCGAGGACGGCCTCGATCTCGTCGAGATACTCGGTGATGGATTCCTCGGTCGCTTCGTCCGGACGAGCCGGCAGCGACTCCTCGACGGCCTCCTCGGCCGCCTGCTCCTCCGCGTCGTCGGCCTCCTCCGGGGCGCCGGCCTCATCGGGGGCATCGGCCGGGTCGTCCTCGCCGTTGCTCATAATAGGAGATTCTGCGTGCGTAGTCCATTAAGGCGTTTCCCTTCGCGCGCGGTAGGATCCAATAAGGTATCGACCGATCGTCGCGCGTGGCGACTCATCGCACCCATGGGACGATCCGTGCGGCCCGGCAGGCGCTCCGAAGCGCCCCGACCTTAGTGGCAGAGATGGCCGACCTTAGTGGTCGAGGTGGCCGACAGAAGGTAGCCAACTTCGCCGTGGTCGGTAATGACGACCGCATCAACCCGATGTCGGCCGCGTGTTCGAGGATCAGTTCGATCGGCTCATGACCGTCGTAGCTGTCCGCGAAGTGGACGTGCGGGTCGATGCGAATGGTGACGCTGGACACGCCTCCACCTACGCCGTCCGGGAGATATAAGATCCTCATGGGTGGACCACCGAAAGCCCCCGGCCCGGACGTTTTTGTCCGCCGGGCTCGAGCATTCGCTTGAGAACCCGTGTCAGATACCCGCTTTGATCGCCGTTGGATCGACTGGACCGACGGATCACGTGTAACCGACGACGCAGATCGGAGGCCTCCCTATGTCCGATCGTGACGACGGTCCTGATCGTAACGACGGTCCCGGCGGTGAGCGTCCGGATCGGGCACACATCGACCGGGCCATCGAACTCGCTCGCGAGTCGGTCGACGCGGGAAACACCCCGTTCGGCGCGCTCCTCGTCGTCGATGGCGAGGTCGTCCGGGAGGCAAAAAACACCACGCGAACCGACGGGGACGTGACCGCCCATCCGGAGTTGAAACTCGCCCGGTGGGCCGCTCGCGAACTTGATAGGGACGAACGGGCCGCCTGCACGATGTACGCGAGCACGGAGCCCTGCCCGATGTGTGCAACGGCGATCGCGTATGCGGGGCTCGGCCGGGTCGTCTTCGGGGTCGCCGGCGAGACGCTCGACGCGGTGAGCGGCGGCGTCGTGACGATCCCCTGTACGGAGGTGATCCGTCGCAGCCCCGCGGGGACAACGGTCGAGGGACCCGTCGCGACGGACGCGGCGATGGCGGTCCATCGGACGTTCTACGGGAGGGATCCCGAGCGGGACTAGTCGTCGGCGTCCGTTCTGGCGACGTTGAGGTGACCTCCAATACGACGGCGGGGTCGCTCCCACTCCCTCGCAAACGCGGAAGCTAAGGGGTTCGTGGACGAACAGGTGAACATGTCCGGAACACTCGCGGACGAACCGTGTGAGGCGTGTACCTCTGAGGACGAACCGCTGACCGAGGACGAGTACGCCGAGTACCTCGCCGAACTCGATGACGACGTGTGGGACGTGATCGACGGCCATCACCTGGAGGCGGCCTACTCCTTCGAGGACTTCAGGGACGCGTTGGAGTTCACGTATGAGATCGGCGAGCTGGCCGAGGAGGAGTGGCACCACCCCGACATCCACCTCGCGTGGGGTGAGGTCGGCGTCGAGATGTGGACACACAAGATCGACGGCCTTCATAAAGCGGACTTCGTGATGGCGGCGCGGATGGACCGGATCCACGAGGAGTACGCACCCGAGGAGTAGATCGCGTCCGGAAAACGGAAGCCGAAGCGGTCTCCGATCCCGACGCCCGTTTTGACTGGGTCGGTGGCCTCCGCCGACGGCGCAACGGACGCTTTTAAACCTCTGCCCGTGAAATCCACGTCGCATGAGTCAGAACGTCTTCCTGATCCCCGTGAACCCGGAGAACTTCGATCGAACCGTGCGGTCGCCGGTCGACCTCACGGACTATCCCAACCGGCCGGAGCCGCTCGCGAACGCCGAGGAGGCGCGGCTGTGGGCGGTCGCCGACGACAGCGGGAACGGGTCGACGTTCGAGCGGATGGCCGCGGGGGATCTTCTGCTGTTCTATCACGACGAGCGATACGTCGCGAGCGGGCGCGTCGGCACCACTTTCGAGGACGAGGATCGCTGGGCAAGCGGGACCTTCTGGACGGCGTTCCCCGCCACCCGTATTTATACGATCGAGTCGTTCGAGCCGATCAGCGTCCCCAAGCGTGGGGTCAATCGTATCTTCGACTATTCGGCCACCTACACGCCCGGATTCATGCGGGTCGCCGATTCCCGCGTGAACCGTTCGCTCGATGCGATCGAGGCCGCGCTCGCGGCGTACACCGCGCGCAACGCGTCGGAGTGATGCTGTTTTATAAGCGTCGTCGCTGACGGGACGGGATCACGGTCCATCGACAGTCCCCAGCCTCGCTCTCTGCAACCTCAGCCCTCCCCAGCCTCGTCCCGACGGGCCGCCGGACTGCTCGGCGGCCCGTCGGAACTCCCTCGCGCTCGGCTCGCGCCTTATAAAGGCGCTCGCCGGACCGCGCCGACCGCGGTGGAAGTGGCGGATCGCGGCGATCGTCCATGGCCGATCGACTGACCCCCGCTACCGTCCCGTGATCACCCGCGTGCAGACCACTTCCACCGCGCTCACATACCTTTTAATACCATACCGAACCAATCAGCGTATGCCTCCCATTGAAACACGACCGGAGGCAGAGACACCCATGAGCGAACTGCGACAGGAAGCGGAAGCGATAGCGGAACAGTTCTCGGACCATCTGAACGTCGACGCCGACGAGGTCGAAGGGCGACTCGAAAACCTCGTCAACGAATACCGCGTCCCACTCGACGAGGCGCGCCGGAGCGTCACGAACAGCTACCTCGACGACGCCGGCATGGATCGCGACGAGATCGGCCGCGGCGGGAGCGAACAGGTGCTCGTCAACGACATCGATCGGGACGAGCAGTGGGTCGACCTCCGCGTGAAGCTGGTCGACCTCTGGGAGCCGCGCAGCGATTCCATCTCACAGGTCGGGTTGCTCGGCGACGAGTCGGGGACGATCAAGTTCGTCGCCTTCGAGACCTCCGAACTCCCGAAACTGGAGGAAGGGGCGTCCTATCGGCTCTCGAACGTCGTCACCGATGAATACGAGGGCCGATACTCGGTCAAACTCAACCGGACCACCACGATCACCGAGATCGACGAGGCGATCGAGGTCGGCGACAACGCCGAAACCGTCGAGGGCGCGCTCGTCGACATCCAGTCCGGCTCCGGGCTTATCAAACGCTGTCCCGAGGAGGACTGCACCCGCGTCCTCCAGAACGGCCGGTGCTCCGAACACGGTCAGGTCGAAGGCGAGTTCGACCTCCGGATCAAAGGCGTCCTCGATGACGGCCGCACCGTCACGGAGGTCATCTTCGACCGCGAGGCGACCGAGGAGCTCACCGGGATGACGCTCGCGGAGGCGAAGGAGATGGCGATGGACGCGCTCGATACGACCGTCGTCGCCGAGGAGATGGCCGGGGATATCCTCGGCCGCTACTACCGGGTGACCGGCCCCACCTTCGGGCGCTACGTGCTCGTCGACGAGCAGGAGGAACCCGGTCCGGTCGACGTTGAGAGCGCGCTGATCAAAGCGAGGTCGATCTAACATGAGCCAGAGTACCCCCACCCGAGAGGTCGCCCGGCGCGTCTTCGCGACCGAGTTCAACGACGCCGGCTACACGTTCAAGGAGTCCGACGACGAGCGCGCACCCGTCTACGCGCTGTTGCCGACGGGCGCGTCCGCGAACCGCGTCTTCTTCGTCGGGACGCTGACGGAGAAGGACGACGTCGGCGACGACGCCGAGTACTGGCGTGCCCGGATCGTGGACCCCACGGGGACGTTCTTCGTCTACGCCGGCCAGTACCAGCCCGAGGCCGCCTCGACGATCCGCGATCTGGAGGCCCCCGCCTACGTCGCGGTCGTCGGGAAGCCACGGACCTATGAGACCGACGACGGGACGATCCGCGTCTCCGTCCGACCCGAATCGATCACGGAGGTCGACGCGGCCGTCCGCGACCGCTGGGTCGTCGAGACGGCAGAACGGACCCTCGAACGCGTCGCCGCCTTCGAGGACGAGGCCAACGAGTACGCCCGAATGGCCCGGGAGCAGTACGAGTCCGATCCCACGACGTACAAGGCCTCGGCGCTTGCGGCGCTTGAGGACCTCGACGAGAGCGACGAACTCGCCGGCGAGACGGCGGGCTCGCCGGCGGGCGTCTGATCGGCAGCAGGCGGCTGATCGGCAGCAGGCGGCTGCCCGGGGGCCGACCGCTGCCCACCCCGTCACCGATCGGGTCGGCCGAGATCCTCGACGCTGTCGGCTATCGCTTCGTCGAGCAGTCCCGCCGCGATCAGGGTTTCCACGTCGCTGATCGACCCGTCGAGCCGCCGGTCACCTTCGAGCGCGGGGACCACCCCGCGGAGGACGCGGTGGACGGCCGCCGTTCCCTTGCCGAGCGCGAGGTCGTCATCGAGATACTCGGCCGCCTCCGCCGCACAGAGCAGTTCGATCCCGACGACCTGCCGTGCGCGCTGGAGCACCCGTCGGGCGTTGAACGCGGCGGTCGCGCTCATGCTCACGTGGTCCTCCTGGCCGCCGGAAACGGGCGTGTTGTCCGTCGCCGCCCGGCCGACGCTTCGACACTCGGCGACGAGCGACGCGGCGGTGTACTGGGCGATCATCAACCCGGACTCGACGCCGGAGGCCCCCGCGAGAAACGGCGGCAGGTGTGGCTCCTGCAGGTTCGGGTTGAGTATCCGGTCGGTTCGACGCTCGGCGACCGCAGCGAGATCAGTCAGGGCGGCGATCACGTAATCGAGCCGGTGGGCGAGCGGAGCGCCGTGGAAGTTGCCACCGGAGACGACTGCGGCGTCCTCGGTTCCTGAGGCCTGATCGCCGAGGGCGTCTCGGGGGAAGACCAGCGGGTTGTCGGTCGCGGCGTTGAGTTCGACGGTGACCGCCTCGCGGAGGTGTGCGACGGCGTCCCGAACCGCGCCGTGTACCTGCGGCAGACAGCGGATCGAGTAGGCGTCCTGAACACGGTCACAGTTCCGGTGTGACTCGACGACCTCGCTGTCGGCGGCGAGACGCCGAACGGTTCGGGCGCTCGCCGCCTGTCCGGCGTGCGGCCGTGCTTGGTGGATCGGCTCCGCACAGGCGGCAGTCGTTCCCATCGTCACCTCGGTCGTGAGCGCGCCGGCCGCGTCGGCGGCCCGACAGAGCTGCTCCGCGTCGGCGACGAGGAGTGCCGCGACGCCGAGCGTGAGCTGCGTGCCGTTGATCATCGCGAGCCCCTCCTTCGCGCGGAGGTCGACCGGTTCGAGTCCGGCCGTCGCGAGCGCGTCGGCGCCGACGAGTGCGGTCGTTTCCTCCCCGTCGTCGACGGCCGACTCGCCGTCGACGGTCGCCTCGCCCTCGCCGATGAGCACGAGTGCGAGGTGTGCAAGCGGCGCGAGGTCACCGGAGGCGCCGAGGCTCCCACGAGAGGGGACGACGGGATGGATTCGTTCGTTCAGCATGGCGACCAGCAGATCGATCACGACCGGACGGATGCCCGAATATCCCTTACAGAGGGCGTTGATCCGGGTCACCATCATCGCGCGGACCGCCTCCCGCGGCACCGTTGGACCGGCGCCGGCGGCGTGGCTGCGGAGGAGGTTCGTCTGGAGATCGACGAGGCGGTCCCGCTCGATCCGCTCGTCGACGAGTTCACCGAACCCCGTGTTGACGCCGTAGACCGGGTCGCCGGCCTCGACGACCGAGTCGACCCGTTGACGGGATTCGATGACACGCTCGCGGGCCGCGTCAGCGACGCGAACCGGTTCGTCCTCGCGGGCGACGGCGACGACATCCTCGATCGTTAGGGTCTCCCCGTCGAGCACCATCGTCATCGTTTCACCCCCGAGTGTCTGCGGTAGACCGGCTCGCCGCCAACGACCGCCCGAGCGACCGTCGACTCGCCGAACCGATACGGGACGTGTGCATGCGTCGGCGCGTCGAGCACGAGGAGGTCACCGGGAGCCCCCTCACGGAGGGTCCCCGTTTCGGGTGGAACCGGATCGGAGCCGTTCGAGGATGACACCGTCCGATCGTCGATCCGTTCTGCCCCCAGCGCGAGCCCGCCGCCGTACGTGCAGGCTCTGACTGTCTCGGCAGGTGAGAGTCCCATCTCGACCGATGCGAGCGTCGCCGCGAAGCCCATTCCGGGTGCATAGCAGTTCGGGTTGAGATCGGTGGCGACGGCGACCTCGCAGCCGGCCGCGAGAAACCGTCTGGGGTCGGCGTAGTCGGTGCCGAGCGCGAACGCGGTGCCGGGCAACAGCGTCGGTGTGACACCCGCTCCCGCGAGCGCCTCGGCATCGGTATCGGTGGCCTGCAGGAGGTGATCCGCGCTTGTCGCTCCCAGCTCTGCTGCCAGTTCAGCCCCGCCGATCCGTTCGAACTCCTCGGCGTGGATCTTTGGGACGAGTCCCTGCTCGCGGCCGGCCTCCAGCACCCGTCGGGACTCCTCGACGGAGAAGACACCGGCCTCACAGAAGACGTCACAGAAGGTTGCCGTCCCGTCCGCGGCGATCGTCGGAAGCTGCTCGTCAACCACGTGATCGACATACGCCTCGGTCGAGTCGATCTCCTCCGGAACGGCATGTGCGCCCATGAACGTCGGGACGATCCGGGCCGGATGTCGATCGTTTGCCCGTGCGATAACGTCGAGCAATCGACGCTCCGTCTCGGTGTCGAGCCCGTACCCCGATTTTACCTCGACGGTCGTCGCACCCGCGGCGAGCGCGACGTCCAGTCGATCGAGCAGGTCGGCGAGCAACGTGGCGTCGCTGGCTTCGCGGGTCGCGCGCACGGTTCGGAGGATTCCGCCACCCTCGGCCATGATCTCCTGATAGCTGCGTCCACGGAGCTTCGCGGCGAACTCGTCGGAGCGGTCACCGGCGAAGACCGCGTGCGTGTGCGAGTCGACGAAGCCCGGGATCACAGCCGAACCGGTCGCGTCGATCGCCGCGTGGGCGTTCTCGGGCGGATATTCACGGACGACCTCGTCGGTCGGACCGACCGCGACGACCCGCCCATCGTCGATGACGACCGCGCCGTTCTCGATCCGAGCGAGGACCGCATCGGGATCTTTGGGTGGCCCGTTCGCGCCCGGGTGATCACCGTCTGTCGTTCCCGGTGCGGGACCGACAACCAGCTCGGCGGCATCGTGGACGACGAGATCGGGCCCGGAAACGTCTCGGCTCATCGGCCGACGCCCCCGCTCTCTGTGTCCGCCGATCCAGTTACCGCGTGGAGCACCCGCGCGACGGCACGAGCGACGGTATCCACGGTTCGTCCACCCGAATCGAGTGGGGGCGCACACTCGACGATCTCGAATCCACGGAGGCGGGGGTCCGCGACGAGACTGTCGATGAGCGCGAACAGCTCCCGGCTCGTGAGCCCGCCGGGGGTTGGGGCGCTGACGCCCGGCGCAGCGGTCGCATCGAGAACGTCGCAGTCGACGCTGACGTACAGGTGATCGACGTCCGCGATCGCCGTCCGAATTCTGTCACGTGCGGCTGCAGGGCGGTGACCGAGCTCATCTGCGGTCACGACGGTTCCGTCGTGGTCGTCGACGAACTCGGCGTACTTGGCTGCGGTCTCGAAGTCGCGTGCGCCGGCGACAACGTAGACGTCAAGCCCCGCCTCCAGCAGCTCCCGATACGGTGTGCCACTCGTGTATTTCTCCTGAACCTCCCGAACGTCGAGATGGGCGTCGAGGTTGCAGACCCCGACCGTCTCGTCCGCGTCCGTCTCCGAAAGGAGCGGCATGACGTTCGGGACGGTAAGAGAGTTGTCGCCGCCGAGAACGATCGGTACGGCTTCGGAGCGGTGGAGTCGGCCGGTGACGGACTCGACAGCCGACCGAATCGCGTCTCGCTCGTCGTCGGAGTTGACGGTCCCGTGGTCGACAGCGACGTTTCCGAGGTCGCCGATCGCCGCGGTCGCGTCAGTCGCATCGGTTGAGGATCCGAATCGATGGCGTTTGAGACCCGCGAGCGATTCCCGGATCGCATCCGGGCCGTCGGCAGCACCCCGCCGTCCGATCACCGCGGCGTCGAACGGCTCGCCGAGCAGAACGACATCGTGGCCCGCGAGCGTCGAGTCGTCAGCCCGCTCGGGCGAAATACCGACGACGACGTCACCGAACGTTTCGTCGTTTGGATCCGTCGCGGGCGACTCCCAGTCCGAGCCGCCGGTAACGAGGTTCGCTATCGGGTGATCCGTCGGCTCGATTTCAGTCATCGTTCGTTCCGTTTCTCACGTCGACTGCATCAGCGTTACCGGTGACTCCCCCGGCGTGTTCGGCCATCGGCACGTGTGCTCCGGAGCGTTCGGCCTCCTCGATCGCCTCCTCGTAGCCCGCGTCTGCGTGGCGGATCACGCCCATCCCCGGATCCGTGGTGAAGACGGCGCGGGCCTTCTCGGCGGCCAACTCGCTCCCGTCGAGGACGACCTGGTTGTTCGTGTGCAGCGAGTTGCCGATGCCGACGCCGCCGCCGTCGTGGACGGCAACGATGTCGGCGCCGGCGGCGGTGTTGATCAGTGCGTTGAGGATCGGCCAGTCGGCCACGGCGTCGGTGCCGTCGCGCATCGCTTCCGTCTCGCGGTTCGGGCTGGCGACCGAGCCGGCGTCGAGGTGATCACGAGTGACGACGATCGGCGCCGCGATCTCCCCGTCGGCGACGAGTTCGTTGATCCGAAGCGCGAAACGAGCACGCTCGGTGAGCCCATCGTCGTCGGTCTCGTATCCGAGCCAGCAGACCCGCGAGGGGAGTCCCTGGAATTGGACCTGCTCGTCGGCGAGTTCGATCCAGCGGCGGAGGTGCTCCTTCTCGGGGAACAGCTCGAGGATCGCCTCGTCGGTTCGTCGGATATCGGCCGGGTCGCCGGAGAGCGCGGCCCACCGGAACGGCCCCTTGCCGCGGCAGAACTGCGGCCGGATGTAGGCGGGGACGAACCCGGGGAAGGCGAAGGCGTTCTCGACGCCCCGTGCCGTTTCGACCTGCCCGCGGATGTTGTTGCCGTACTCGAAGGCGATGCTGCCTCGGGCTTGCATGTCGAGGATCGCCTCGACGTGTCGCTGCATGGTGTCGAGGCTCGCCTCGCGGTAGGCGTCCGGGTCGCGCTCGCGCAACTCGTCCGCCTCCTCGACGGTGTGTCCGGATGGATAGTACCCTTCAAGGGCATCATGGGCGCTCGTCTGGTCGGTGACGATATCGGGAATGAACCCCCGTTCCAACATCCCTTCCAGCATATCGGCGGCGTTGACGTGAACGCCGACGCTGTACGGCTCACCGGCCTCGGCGGCCGCCTTCGCGCGTTCGATCGCCTCGTCGACGTCGGCCGCTTTCTCCTGACAATAGCCGGTTTCGATCCGCCGGTCGATCCGCGATTCGTCGACCTCGGCGGCGATACAGACCCCCTTATTCATCGTCACCGCAAGCGGCTGGGCACCGCCCATCCCGCCGAGCCCGCCGGTAACCACGACCCGTCCCGTGAGATCGGTCTCCCCGTACTCCTCGCGTGCGAGCGCGCCGAGCGTCTCGTAGGTCCCTTGGATGATCCCCTGCGTGCCGATGTAGGCCCACGACCCCGCGGTCATCTGGCCGTACATGATCTTCCCTTCGGCCTCCAGTTCGTGGAAGTGTTCCCAGTTGTCCCACGCGCCGACGAGGTTTGAGTTGGCGATGAGCACGCGCGGGGCACGTTCGTGGGTCCGGAACCGTCCCACCGGCTTGCCGGACTGCACGAGCAGCGTCTCCTCGTCGCCGAGTTCGCGCAACTCCGCGAGGATCGCGTCGTAGGCGTCCCACGACCGGGCCGCACGACCGGTCCCGCCGTAGACGACGAGGTCCTCCGGTCGCTCCGCGACGTCGGGGTCGAGGTTGTTGTTCAACATCCGCAGCGCGGCCTCCTGACGCCATCCCTGACACTCGATGTCGGTCCCGGTCGGGGAACCCTGGTAGTCGCGCCACTGCTCGCTCGGTTCGCCGATCCGATCGGTCGCTCGCTGTCGGCTCTTGGCCATACCGGTCATAGGTGTGCCCGGAGTGAGAGCACATGTGTGCCATATGGCGTATCATTTAAATACTCCGCATCGGATAGCGGCCCATGTACGAAGCGATGCTTCGCGTCGGCGATGCGTCACAGCTTATTCCGACGGCCGGTCGCGACGTGCGGGTCGACCTCTGGTGTAACGATCACAGCGACTTGGTGCAGGCGATCGGCGAGGATTCGGCGGCCGTCCTCGCCGACGTGGCCGAGTCAGTCGGGATCGCGGACAGCCTCGTCGACGGCGACGAGCGCGTCGCGGTGACCGAAGGCTGTCTCGCCGCCCGCCGGGATGACAACATCGAAGCGTACGTCGGGCGACACGGCTGTCTCCTGCTTCCCCCGCTCCGGTACGTCGGCGGCGAGCGCGTCTGCCGCGTGCTCTCGTTGAGCGGCGATGCGCTCTCGGCGGTCTATCGGGATCTCCTCGCGGACGACCATTCGGTGACCGTCGATTCGAAACGCCGGATCGACGCCGTCGCGACCGGCGGCCCGACGCTCGATCCCGCGGGGATCGTCCCGGACCTCACCGTCCGCCAGCGCGAGGCACTGCTCGCCGCGGTCGAGGGCGGCTACTACCGGATCCCACGAGAGATCACGACCGCGGAAATCGGCGCGGCGCTCGGCGTCGAGCGGCGAACCGCCGAGGACCATCTCCGTCGAGCCGAGCGGAAGGTGATCGAAACGATCGCCGAATACGTTTAAAAAGCCAGTAACAGCTGATCCGGCCGCTTGCGGTCGGCGCGCGCCTCCGAGCGCCCACCGGGTGCGAGGAGCGCGTGCGAGGGAGTTCGGGCGGGCCGCCGGACCGCTCGGCGGCCCGCCCGAACGAGGCTGGGGAGGGCTGAGGCGGAGGAGAGCGTGGCTGGGGAGGGCTGAGGCGGAGGAGAGTGTGGCTGGGGAGGGCTGGGTGTGAGGATCAGCCTGCGAGTTGAACGACCATGCCACCGACATCTATATGAGTATGAAAAAAGTATGAATTCATATGCCCGAATACAAACGGAAAATCGGAGATCGGGGACAGGTGACGATTCCGAAGGAGCTGCGGGACCGTCGTGGCATCGAAGGTGGTGATGAAATTGAATTCGTCGAAGTGAATGACGAGATCATACTCAAACCGCCGACAGATGAGGAACGGCTTGCTGAAGGATATCGAAAGAGAGCCGAGCGGTCTCGTGAGTTGGCTGATGAAATGGAAGAAGCATCCTCAGAAGCAACCGGGCATCTCGGTGACGCGCCCGGCTGGAGCGAATAAATTCTGGAGTCACGTGTGCAGGTACGCCGTGGCGACATTGTCATCGTTGAATTGAATCCCACGAAGGGGAGTGAGCAGCAAGGAAAGAGCCGACCGTGTGTTGTCATCCAGAACGATGTCGGGAACCAGTACTCACCGACAACCATCATCGCGCCACTCACAAAGCAGTACACGTCTGGAGACACGTACCCGTTTGAGGTGGAAATACTGGCTTCGGATACTGCCCTCGATCACGATTCAGTGGCAGATCTAAGCCAAATCCGGGTTGTCGATATCAATGAACGTGTAAAAAAGAACATTGGATCTGTCCCGTCATCAGATATGGTACAAATCGACTCGGCAATCAAAGATAGCCTCGGCATTTGAGCGAAACGTTCCGTCAATGGATGTCTGTATTGAACGACCACAGCACCGCTCGAGTGACATCCTCCCCGTCGTAAACGACAGGGCTTCCCGTACCGCAGGTGGGATATGTGCTGGTCTACGACACTACTTGCTCTCTCGGACGAACCATCCCGCTTTCGCGGTCGAACAGGTATGTCGATGGCTGTGCCATCGTTCGTCCGCGTGCTGTACGTCCTGGCCGTCCCGCGTCCACGTTTCCGGCTCGAACATGGAACAGAGATGTGTGTCCACCTCACACAGTTTCACCTGCGCCACACGGTGGTGTGTTTATATATACTCCGGGAAAATCGTCGATGAACGGTTGCCACCGTCTGACAAACACTTAAGTAGTCCGCGTAACAAACGGATCGGTGATGGGCAACAAGAACAAGACGATCTCGTTCCGCGTCAACGAGGACGCCTTCGAGACCCTTCGTAACATCGCCGAAGAGCGGGACATCTCGCTTTCGGCCGTCTTCCGCGACTACGTCGACACCCTCGTTGCCCACGACGGTCAGGTCCGGGTCATCCCCGAGTCGGAGCTGGAGAGCATGGGCGAGGGCGGCGCCTCGTTCCCGCCGAAGATCGAGGTCCCGAAGAGCTTCGTCCGTGAACACGAACGCCTCGAACTCGAAGCCGACCACCTGCGCGAACAGCTCGAGGAGCACAAACGGTACGTCAACTACCTCCGTGAGCAGTTGGAGGACGAAAACGACGACGTGATCCAGCTCGAGGACCTCGACGGCGAACCGGACGAACCCTCCTTCCGGCTCGGCTGATCGGCCGGCCACGACCGTCATCCGCCAACGACGCGGTGTTCACCACCGGTCGCTGATACGACTGTAATCGCCCGTCAGCGACGGGTTACCGGCGCTCCTTTTATGAGCTGAAAGTAGGCGCTAAGCCCCCTTCCTCAGCGAGCGCCGAGGGCGCGAGCAGGGAGGGGATACAGCGTCCTCAGAATCAAAGATTCTGATGTGCGAACGAATCGCGGAGCGATTCGTCCACGCCGCACGGTTTCCATACACGATTCAGTGGCAGGCCCACAGGCCCACACAGTCGCAATATTTTTGTGCGTAGAGTATATATTATGCATACGATGAAACGGACCACAATCACGCTCCGAGAAGACCAACACGAGTGGGTTCAGGAACACCACCTCAATCTCTCGTCGTTCATCCGAGAGCGACTTGACGAGTACATCGAGAAACACGAGTAGCGTCATGTACTACGCCTACAAGTACCGTCTCAAGCCGTCCGGCGTCCACCGCGAGGAGTTGGACCGCCACCGAGACATTTGTAGGCAACTCTACAACCACACGCTCTACCGTCTCAACGAGTACCAAGACGAACACGGCGATCTACCGTCCATGACCACCCTCCGGTCGGAGCTACCCGATCTCAAGAAGTGGTGGGACGGCCTCTCGGACGTGTACTCGAAAGTCCTCCAAACGGTCGTGGAACGCCTGTTCGACAACCTCAAAGGACTCTCCAAACTCAAGGAGAACGGCTACGGCGTCGGTCAACTCAAGTGGAAGCCGCCACGGGAGTTCCGCAGTTTCACCTACAGCCAGTCTGGCTTCAAGCTCGACAAGAAGGGCGGTCAGACTGTGTTGTCACTCTCGAAGCTCGCGGATATACCGATTCGGCTCCACCGCGCTATCCCCGACAGCGCCAAACTCAAGCAGGTAACGCTCAAGAAGGAACCGACGGGCGAGTGGTTCGCCACGTTCGGGGTCGAACTGGACCGAGAACCGCCCGAACCGCCTGAGAACCCCGAGAACTGCGTCGGTATCGACGTGGGGATTCTCAAGTACGCCCACGACACCGATGGCACGGCGGTCGGGTCGCTCGACCTCTCAGACGAACGCGACCGCTTGGAGCGCGAGCAACGGAAGCTCTCGCGGAAGCAACACGGGTCGAACAACTACGAGAATCAACGGCGGCGGGTCGCGGAGTGTCACGCCGACCTCCGCCGGAAGCGCCGCGACTTCTTGCACAAACTCTCGGCGTACTACGCTCGGGAATATGACCTCGTAGCGGTCGAAGACCTGTACGTGAAGAGGATGATGGAAAGCCCGTCGAACAGCCGCAATACGGCGTCTGCCGCGTGGCGAACGTTCCTCTCGTTGCTCGAATACAAGTGCGAGCGGGAGGGGACGCACTTCGTCGCAGTCAACCCGAGAGGGACGACCAAGGAGTGCGCGTCGTGCGGCGTTTCGAGCGACAAGCCGTTGTGGGTCCGTGAACACTCCTGTCCCGCCTGCGGGTTTGAGGCGGACAGGGACGCGAATGCGGCGTGGAACATCCTTTCTCGCGGCCTCGAAGACGTAGGAGTGGGACACTCCGAATCAACGTCCCCAGAAATCTCTGATTTCTGGTGTGCGAACGAATCGCTGCGCGATTCGTTAACGCCTGTGGAGACTGCGCTCCCTGCGGATACACCTGTATCTGCAAAGCGCGTCGTGGAAGCAGGAAGCCCTATCTGCTCACGGCGGCGAAGCCGCCGTTCGCATGGTCCGTGAGACCGGAGGTCTCACGCTACCCTCAAGGAAGAACGGCGAAAGCCGTGAGCGAGTAGGGTAGGGTAGTTCACCGGGTATCGGTGGATGACGGGGTCTCGTCGTCATCAGTGGTCGCATCACTGTGTTCTGCGGAACCGTTTGGAGCGTGATCGACCCCGTTTACGTTGTCCTTGCTGTCGTCCTTCTCAGCACTGTCGTTATCGTCCTTCTCAGCACTATCGCTGTCGTCTCCGCCGACACTGTCGCCGTCGTCTCCGCCGGCACTGTCGCCGTCGTCCTCGCTGGCACCATCGCCCTCGGTATCGCCGTCATCCGTGCCGTCAGCATCGCCGGCCTCGTGCTCATCGTCCCGCCCGAGCTGTCGTTTGATCGACTCCAACTCGGACTCCACGTCGACTTCGGGCGTCGGATCGGGTTTGGGCTCCGGGTCGGCGGTCGTCTCGGCATCCCCGCCATCGTCGGGATCGGACTCGTCGGCGCGGTCGCGTTCCTCGTCGGGGTCCAGCACGTCGATCCTGACGACGTCGTCCTCGCCTCCGCGTCGGTCGCCGCGGTCGGGACGGTCGGAACGATCGAAGCGACGGTCCCGCCCGTTCCGCCCATCACGTCCGTCCCGGCCGTCGCGCGCACGGTCGGCCGTCCGACGACCCTCCTCGATCCGGGCTTCGATCTCGGCGGTCAGATCGCGTGCGTCCTCGATGATCGACCGCGAAGCGGCGTCCTCGGGGAGATCCGCCTCCGAAAGCGCGGTCCGAAGCTCCGAGAGCGACCGGGCGAGGCCGGCGCTCGCGCCGTCACGAACGTCGGCGAGACGGTCGACGGCGTCGCCGGAGCGGTCGTCGAGGTCGAGGCCGCGACCCGGGTCCGCGAGCCGGAGGGTCCCACGCAACAGCTCCAGCGACTTGATCGTCGTCTCCAGAAGGGCGATGAGCGTCGGAATGGTGTACTGCTCGGTGAACCGCAGCAGCTCCGAAAATCGGGGTGGACGGGGCGGCAAGGGCGGATCCCGTCGGTCCGTCGAGCGGGGACGCGTCCGGCGGTTGCGTGTGGGACGGTCACGGGCGTCCCGTTTGAGGTCGCGGCGAAGCTCGGCGAGCACGTCCTCCAACTCGTCGAGCCGCTCCTCGAGGTCGTCGTCTCGCGGGCGGTCACGGGAACTCATACACGGTCCTTCGCGTCGAACGGATAAAAAGGCCGGCCGGTCCGATCGAGCGGGCCGGCCGTTTGGGCCCGGGTCGCTCAGTCGAATCGACCGCGACGATACTGCACCGGCCACTCGACGTCCTCGCCGAGTTCATGTGCCGCCTCAAGCGGCCAGTGAGGATGTCTGAGCAGCTCCCGGCCGAGCGCGACGAGGTCGGCCCGCTCGTTGCGCACGAGCGCGTCGGCGTGGGTCGGCTCCGTGATCCCGCCGACTGCGGCGACGGGAACCTCGCCCTCGGTCCGGATCGCTTCGGCATGGCGAACCTGATACCCTGGGCCGGTGTCCGGAAGCTGCTGGTCGGGGTGTATCCCGGCGCTGGAGACGTCGATCAGGTCCGCGCCCGCCTCGACAAGCAGCGGCGCGAGCCGGACGGAGTCATCGAGGTCCCACGAGTCGCGGTCGGGGAGCCAATCGGTCGCGGAGATCCGGACGAACACCGGCTTCCCGTCGGGCCAGACGGAGCGGACCGCCCCGACGACCTCCCGAAGCAGCCGGGTTCGTCCCTCGAAATCGCCGCCGTAGCCGTCCTCACGGTCGTTCGTGACCGGCGAGAGGAACTGGTGGAGGAGGTAGCCGTGGGCGGCGTGGACCTCGGCGACCTCGAAGCCGGCCTCGAGCGCGCGCTCCGCGGCCGCGGTGAACTCCCCGATCACGCCCTCGATCCCCGCCGTATCGAGGCGTTCGACGGCGACCTCACGTTCCTCGGGGTACGGCTCGTCGGTCGCGGAGACGGTCACCCAGCCGTCCTCGTGGTCGGCGGGGATGCCGTCACCACCCTCCGCGGGCGGACGATGGGAGGCCTTTCGGCCGGCATGGGCGAGCTGAATGCCCGGGATCGACCCCTGTGAACGGATGAACGCCGTGATCGGCGCGAGGGCATCCGCGTGGGCGTCGGACCAGATCCCGAGACAGTTCGGCGTGATCCGCCCCTCGGGGCTCACGGCGGTCGCCTCCGTCATTACGAGCCCGGCACCGCCGGCGGCGCGCGAGCCGAGGTGAACCCGATGCCAGTCGTTCGCGAGGCCATCGGTCGCGGAGTACTGGCACATCGGCGAGAGCATGACTCGGTTCGGGACCTCCGTTCCGCGCAGCGACAGCGGCGTGAAAAGCGACGGTGTCATCACCAACGGGGATGGCCGGGGACGCCTAATGGCCTCCGATGTCGGCGATCGGATCGGGATCGTCAGTAGTTTAGGCCGACCGAAACCTATATTCCCCCGCCGTGCCGAACGGATGACAATGAGTACCGGAGACGGGATCGGAACCGACGGCGAGCGGGACGCGGTCACGGAGCCGTCCGTCGACGACGATCGGCCGACCGTGACGGTGAGCCGGACGCGCCCGGAGCGCCTCGTGTTTTTGGAGGACGGGAACACCGACGCGTGGATCGCGACCGACCTCGTCGTCGACCCCGAGCGGTAAGCGACCGACCCGCACGAGGGGCCGTCCGCCACGGACGGACGTGCCCGATACGGCGATTTCCGATAGCAGATCGTTTTTGCTGCGGATCGACGTTTCCCCACCATGCCCACCCCAACCGACCGCGTCCGTCGCACGAAGCGGTCGAGCATTCGCGTGATGTTCGATCTGGCCGAGCGTCACGACGGCGACCTCGTCCGACTGGAGGTCGGCGAGCCGGATTTCGACACCCCTGACCACGTCATCGACGCCGCCATGCGGGCCGCTCGCGGGGGTGCGACCGGCTACACCTCGAACGCCGGACTGCCCGCGTGTCGCGACGCGATCCGCGAGCGGCTCGCCGCCGACTACGACGTCGCCTACGGCCGCGAGGAGATCGTCGTCACCGTCGGCGGGATGGAGGCGTTACACCTCGCGGTTCTCGCGAGCGTCTCGCCGGGCGAGGAGGTCGTCGCCCCCGGCCCAACGTGGCCGAACTACGCGACGCAAGCGAGCCTCGCGGATGGTCGCTTCCGGGAGGTCCCCATGCCCGCCGAAGCGGGCTTCGACCTCGACGCGGATCGGATGATCGAGGCGATGGGCGAGGAGACGGGGGCGGTCGTGTTGACGACGCCCTCGAACCCGACCGGCCGCGTCTTCGATCCCGACGCCTGCCGCGCCGTCGTCGAGGCCGCCGCCGACCACGACGCCTACGTGATCGCCGATGAGGTCTACCTCGCACTTACCTACGACCGCGAGCCGGAGGCGATCGCGGGCTACACCGATCGTCCGGAACACGTCCTCACGGTCGGCTCCTGTTCGAAGACCTACGCGATGACCGGCTGGCGGCTCGGCTGGCTCGCGGGCGACACCCATCTGATCGATGAGGTGGTGAAGGTCCGTGAGTCGACGACCGCCTGCGCCTCGAACATCGCACAGCACGCCGCCATCGCCGCGCTCACTGGGCCGCAGAAGCCCGCGGAGGAGATGTATCGGGCCTTCAAACGCCGCCGCGACCTCGTCGTCGATCGCGTCGAGTCGATCGACGGGCTCTCGTGTCCCCGTCCGGAGGGGGCCTTCTACGCCTTTCTCGATCCCGACATCGACGGCGACGCCCTCCCGCTCGCGAAACACCTCCTCACCGAACACGGCGTCGTCCTCGCGCCCGGCGACGGCTTCGGCGAGGCCGGCCGGGGGCGACTTCGGCTCTCGTTCGCGAACAGCTCGGCGCGGATCGAGGAGGGGTTCGACCGGGTCGAGGCCGGGTTGGCGACGTACGAGGGGTGACGGAGGGGAGCGGTACGAGGGCTGAGGAGCCTACACGACCCGGTTTGCGAGCTCCTCGCCCCGCTCACGCCGCCGGAGGCTCTCCCCGACGATGGCCGCGACCCGGGCGGCGTACTCGCGGTGGGCGGCCGCGACGTGCGGGGTGAGAATGACGTTTTGAAGGTCCCACAGCGGCGACGTCTCCGGAAGCGGCTCCGTCTCGAAGACGTCGAGGGCGGCCCCCGCGATGGTCCCGTTCGAGACCGCCTCGATGAGCGCCTCCTCGTCGACGACCGGCCCGCGGGCGACGTTGATCAGGTAGGCGTCCTCACGCATGGCATCGAGTTCGGCCGGGCCGATGAGCCCCTCGCTTTCGGGCGTCAGCGGTAGCGCGAGCGCGACGAACCGGGCCCCACCGATCGCCTCGGCCAACCGGTCGCGCCCATACACCTCGTCCACGTTCGCCACCGGGGTGGGCGTCCGCCGAACGCCGACGACGTCCATGCCGAGCCCCGCCGCCCGCGCGGCGATCCCGCGACCGAGCACGCCCAACCCGACGAGACAGAGCCGTTCGCCCGCGAGCGAGAACGGCGGTGCGGGTGGCGTGCGATCCCACCGACCGTCGACCTGTGCGTCCCGGTAGACGTGGAGTCCCCGCGCGAACGAGAGCATGTAGCCGGCGACCGTGTCGCCGACGGCGTCGCCGTGGATCCCCGTCGAACTCGTGAGCGCGACGCCGGCCGCCTCGAGGTCGGAGAAGGGAAACCGGTCGACACCGGTCTGGATCGAGTGGATCCATTCGAGGTCCGCATCGAGAAACGCCTCGTCGTACGCGAACGTCACGATCGCATCGAGGTCGTCGAGCGCTGTCGCGTCATCGTGTGCCACAATTCGCGTCTCGACGGCCGACTCTTCGGGGACATCGAGGACGTCGGGAAACGATTCCGGTGAAAACACCACCTCGACGGACTCGTGGACCCCCAGCGTGAACGTCATGGGAGGACATCCCACGGCGGGGTATCTAAAAACGCGTGATCCGGCGACCCGGTCCGTGAGTCGGCGTCGACGGGAGGCGACTCGGACGGCCACCTCACCGGATGAACTCGATCGCCGCACCCTGCCCGAAGCCGACACAGAGCGTCGCGAGCCCGCGGTCGGCGTCGCGTTTCGCCATCTCGTGAAGGAGGGTGACCGGGAGGCGCGCGCCGGAGGCGCCGAGCGGGTGCCCGATGGCGATCGCCCCGCCGTTGACGTTGAATCGGTCCTCGTCGATCCCGAGCTCGCGGCGGGAGTACTCACACTGGGACGCGAACGCCTCGTTCAGCTCGACGAGGTCGTAGTCGTCGATGGTGGTGCCGGCGCGGTCGAGCAGCCGCCGCGTTGCGGGAACGGGACCGATCCCCATCACCGTCGGGTCGACGCCCGCGACCGCGTTCGTGCCGACCTCGGCGAGCACGTCGAGGTCGTGGTCCGCGGCGAACGCCCGGCTCGTCACGAGCGTGATGGCAGCGCCGTCGGAGATCTGTGAGGCGTTGCCGGCGGTGACCGTGCCGTCGCCGGTGAAGACGGGCGACAGTCCCGCCAGCTTCTCGGCGGTCGTTCCCGGGCGGATCCCTTCGTCCTCGGTGACCGTCCCCGCCTCGGTCTCGACGGGAACGATCTCGTCGTCGAACCGACCCTCCTCCGTCGCGGCGGTCGCTCGCTGCTGGCTTCGGGCGGCGTAGGCGTCCTGTGCCTCCCGACTCACCCCGTACTCCTCGGCGACCTTCTCCGCGGTCATCCCCATCTGCAGCTGAAAGACGTTGTAGCGCTCGGAGAGCTCCGGGTGGAGATGCGCGTAGGAGTCGCCGTCCATCGGCACGCGGCTCATGTGTTCGACGCCGCCGGCGATCACGCACTCGCGGTTGCCCGCGGCGATCGCGTCGGCCGCCGAGATGATCGCCTGCATCGAGGAGGCACACCACCGGTTGATCGTCGTCGCCGGGACGCCCTCGCCGAGCTCCGAGAGCAGCGCGATCACGCGGGCGACGTTGTTGTCCTGTTCGTCACGCTGCTGGGCGACTCCCCACATGAGGTCATCGATGTCCGCACTTTCCAGCCCGGTTTCGGCGAGCAGGTGGTCGATCAGGCGCGTCGAGAGGTCCTCGCCGCGCACGTCGGCGAAGACGCCGCCGTCTTTCCCCTGTGGGGTTCGGTACGCGGCCGCGATCACGGGCGTGGTCTCATCGGTCATACCCGGATACAGCGCCGTCTCCGGCTTAAAAGGGCGTGGAACGGGAAGGAATACCGTCGAAGTTTATGGAAGTTGCAAGGCTAAAACCCCGCCCTTCAGGGCGGGGATACAGCCGACAACGCCTCCACTAACCACACTCGATGGCACTGCTGGATATT
>NZ_FZNQ01000047.1 GCF_900188065.1 Halorubrum vacuolatum | reverse complement strand
GCGGTAGTAGCTGAGATTGATCGTCTAATCATACAGAAAGTGACTATTTTGTAGCGTTCAGACAGCACTCTCTCGGCTCGTTCGGGAAGTACCGACTTTTTGTCTCCGAATTACTAGCACCGCTTCTGGAGACATTGACCCGTTGGCGGTTCCTCTTTCGATCCGTTTTCACGGCGGCACGGATCCGCTTCAAAAATATGTATGTCGTCCCTCCACCTCCTGCGAGGGCAATAATGGATATTAGTTTTGTAATTGAACTCACATCAGGTAGTAATACAATAAAGACTGCTAGGGGCCAAAATGCGATCTCAGGACGTCCCTCCGCTGCCGCTCTAAATCCAATATTCATTTGCATGACACCACACAACCAGGATATAAAAAGAGGTGGCTCTGCTGAAACATTCAATTAGTAATAATTTTCGCTCGTCGTGCTGAATAAGGCTTAGATTGTGTATTCAGCAGGGGGCGAAGTTTATTGGATACAAAGTATATGGAACAAACAATAGATGACATCTAGAATCTTCTGTCCGTACTGTGAGGGAGAGTACTCGACACTCTGCGAACAATGCAGGGAACTGTGTCCTGAACATAAACAGATGGCGTACAAAGAAATGAGATCTCTGAGACACGGATTAGCACAGTGTGAACACTGTGGTGAAAGACCTGCTAAGTGATGCAGAATATGTCACGAGTTACGGATTTTTATTCACCCTCACCAGAGGAATTGCTGAACGAAGAGGAAGAGCTGAGGGAATTGCTTGAAGATGAGACACCGTCACTTGACAAGGGACTCGTAGATCTGAGGCAGAAATTCAACGAAGAAGAAGGACGACGACGTGACATTGAGTCCAAAGCAGCGGGTATTCTGGCGGTAAGCGGACTGTTGCTGACGTTGTTACAATTCGTCTATCAAGAAGTCGTAGGTGGGATAGTCTTCATTGTACTCTCGCTTTTTCTCCTTATTTCAATACTTCTTTCTCTCGCTAATCTTGTCCCAGTTGGATATATGACAATTAGACTTAATCCTATCCTCGGATACTCTTTTGAGCAAGGACACGAATACACGAGACAACTGTATATCAAATATCACATAGCTACTTATAACAATCAGAGAATAAACAAGAGTCGTTTGCGGGTCCTTCACTGGTCGTATTATCCGCTAGTACTTGTTTTGATGGTTCTAGCAGCAATACTTATTATCTTATCATCAGGTGCGACCGTTCGGGATACTTTTCCATTTTATCTCTTTACACATTCTCCGTCGATAGGTTATATCGCTCACAACTTTATGTTCTTGCCGTGTAATTTATGTGGCATGTAATGGTGACTCATACCATGAAAAATACTCTTACTGAAGGCCAACGTCTCTACCTCAAAGAAGAGTACGAGCAGGCGCTTGAGGTACTCAAGAATGAACTGCATGATCTCGATGTTGACTCGGAAACTATAGACTCACGTGTGCATCGCTTTCTGATCGGAAGTATCAAACGAGAAACGTCTTTCAAAGGTCAGGCAGGGATTCTGGATTTCGTGAGCCATAGTATAGAACAGAGCAGCAGCACTGCATTTGAACAGAATCTTCTTTCATTATTGATGCAATCTTCAAACAAAGGAGTCGTATACATATCGTTTAAACTCCAGGTGCAAATAAATAATCATAACGTTGAACAAACCGTAGATGGGGTGAAACCGTATGAACAAGCAGCTAAGAATATTGATAACACTATTCAATTCTATTATAGGTTTGGCACTTTTCTACACAATCTTGCTATAGAGGGTTCAAACAGCAGAGAGAACCTCAAGAAGGCAAAAGAGTTGTACGAACGAGCCAGAGCCGAGGGTCTCGAGGAAGGCACATCAAAGTATGCCCAAGTGCTAGTGAAGGAAGGCGTCGCCCAGCAGAGGCTTGGCGAGATTGGAGTGCGGCCAAGAGAGAATCTCAAGACGGCAAAAGAGTTGTACGAACGAGCCAGAGCCAGGGGTCTCGAGGAAGGCACACCAAATTACGGCAAGGTCCTAGTAAAGGAAGGCGTCATCCATCAGAGGCTTGGCGAGATTGGAGTGCAGCCAAGAGAGAATTACGAGATAGCAAAGGAATTGTACGAACAAGCTAGAGCCGGGGGCCTTGAGGAAGACACACCAGAATACGCCACAGCACTTATTAATCAGGGCGACGCCCATCAGGGGCTTGGCGAGATTGGAGTGCAGCCAAGAGAGAATTACGAGACGGCGAAAAGGTTGTACGAACGGGCCAGAACCGAGGGCCTTGAGAAAGACACACGTAGCTACGCCGCGGCCCTTGTGAATCAGGGTATTGTCCAACAGAGGCTTGGTGAGATCGGAGTGCGGCCAAGGGAGAATTACGAGACGGCGAAAGAGTTGCAAGAACGGGCCAGAACCGAGGGCCTTGAGAAAGACACACGTAGCTACGCCGCGGCCCTTGTGAATCAGGGTATTGTCCAACAGAGGCTTGGTGAGATCGGAGTGCGGCCAAGGGAGAATTACGAGACGGCGAAAGAGTTGCAAGAACGGGCTAGAACCGAGATCCTTGGAAAAGGCACGCCAGACTATGCTCGAACCCTAATCAATCAGGGCAACGCCCATCAGAGGCTTGGCGAGATCGGAGTGCAGCCAAGAGAGAATTACGAGATAGCAAAGGAATTGTACGAACGGGCCAGAACCGAGGGCCTTGAGAAAGACACACCAGAATACGCCTCAGCACTCATCAATCAGGGCAACGCCCATCAAAGGCTTGGCGAGATTGGAGTGCAGCCAAGAGAGAATTACGAGACGGCGAAAAGGTTGTACGAACGGGCTAGAACCGAGGGCCTTGAGAAAGGCACACGTAGCTACGCAGGGGCTCTGATGAATCAGGGCAACGCCCAGCAGAAGCTTGGCGAGATTGGAGTGCAGCCAAGAGAGAATTACGAGACGGCGAAAAGGTTGTACGAACGGGCCAGAACCGAGGGCCTTGAGAAAGGCACACGTAGCTACGCCGCAGCCCTCATGAATCAGGGTATTGTCCAACAGAGCCTTGTCGAGACCGGTTATGAGGGCATTTTTCAACAGAGTCTTAGCGAGATAGGTGAAGATAAAGAACTGAATTACTCTAAAACGGAAAGAATGTATATTGAAGCGAGAAAGTTCTTTGATTCCATTAACGACTATGAGTCGCTAAGATTGGTTGACCAGAATCTAGCATGTCTCAATCTATCCAACGGAGAGAAGTCCAAGGCGTACGAAAATTACAAGAATTCGATCGAGTCGATCGAGGAGATCCGTTCGACGGTGAAATTCAGAGAGTACCGGCAAGATTTTTTCGATGAATACATTTCCACATATCACGATATTGTATGCCTGGCTCTCGACCTGGGTAAGTCCGAGGAGGCGTTGGGGTTCGCCGAACGTGCGAAGGGACGTATCTTCTTGGAGATGCTCGAAAGCACACATATCGCGGGCGACATCCCTAAGCAACTCGCACAGCGAGAGCAGAAACTCAAGACGGAGATTACGCAGCTACGCGAGAGGCTCAGACCAGATGGTTCAGAACGCATGATCGCTGGCACCTCGTTTGATCTGTCGCTCCGAACTGGATCGTTTGGTAGCGATGCTATGTCTGGACTCGATCGGTCAGCGTCAACCACAATCGACGGCGAGCTAGCACCGAGGGCTGAAACTGTACAGAAAATTCAGCAGATCCAAAACCAGTGGAGTGAGAAGGATCTCTTTGAGCGATTAGACAATAAAAAAGCAGAACACATTGAGTTGTTAAAAGAGATTCGTAAGAGAAACCCCGAGGCCTACACGCTCAAGACTGTCGACGTGGCTTCACTCAACGAAATTCAGAGCGCACTCACACCAGATGAACAGGTACTTGAGTACGTGGTCACCGACGACGAGATTCTGATCTTCCTCTTGGATGAGTTTGAACTTGACCACCGGAAGGTTTCGATGTCACATATCGCTCTACATGAGGGGAAAGATACAGATAAAGATTTCAACCCATTACAGGAGGTCGTAACCGAGTACAGAGAGCTGGTCGAGCCTCCAGGGAAGGGTGATCTGAGCCGAATGCAGGAACTGGGACAGGTACTCTACCAAGCACTCATTGAACCAGTGGCCGACACACTTGAGGCTGAGAACCTCCTGATCGTCCCTCACGGCACACTTCACTTGTTGCCGTTCCCTGCGTTGTACGATGGAGAGAGCTATCTCGTTGAGAAGCACCGACTGCGGTTGCTGGCTAATGCGTCATCACTTCGGTTCCTCAACCAAGCGGACGGGGGCCACGATAGGGAGGCGCTGGTGGTTGGTGATCCCCGCGGTGACCTCGAATACGCACGTGCGGAAGCCAAGGAGGTCGCCGAGTTATACGATTCGGAGGTGCTGATCGGGGACGATGCCACTAAAAGGGAGATTGAGCAGCGAATAGCCTCCGCGAGGATTTCCCACCTGTGCTGTCACGGGCAGTATGACCCCGAATCGCCAATTCACTCGTCGCTCCTGTTGGCCGGGGAGGAGTTGCTGATGGAAGACATCTTCAATCTTGATGTGGGTTCGGAGCTCGTCACGTTGTCAGCGTGTGAAACTGCTATAGGCGAAGTAACCCAGGGAGACGAGGTGAAATCTTTGACTCGTGGGTTCCAGTACGCAGGCTCTCCAAACGTGATCGGTACCCTCTGGCGGGTAGACGACGAGAGTACGCGGACGTTCTTCAGGAAATTCTATAATTCGGACGGCGACTACGCTACCCAACTCAGAGAAGTACAAATGGAATTTATTCGGGAGAAGGAAGAACTTGCCCACCCCTACTATTGGAGTGCCTTCCAGGTTTACGGTAGGGAATAAGTGTCTTATTAGTGGGTCTTGCTTGCTTGCTGGTGATTGACCACTTTTTTTAAGTAGAGAAACTTCGTAGCGTCTTACTATTCAACAGCAGTTAAGTTCTCGAAACGCACTCAAAATGAGGTTTTATGTAGTACAAGTGCTACGTTCGCGCTGTGTATTCAGCATGCAGTTCGTATCAGATCTTGAGGGTTTCAACAGAGCCAAAGACGTTGTAAGTGCTCTATTGAAAATGGAAGACAGCAACGCGATCACGCCGTAATGAGTTTAGGAAAACGAGGTCGAGAAGACGGTAATGGGAGTCGCCTTGCTCG
>NZ_FZNQ01000037.1 GCF_900188065.1 Halorubrum vacuolatum | reverse complement strand
CATATCCGCAGAAGACGCCGGCGAAGGCGCTGCTAAGCAGGCTCAGTACGAGTTCATCGAGGGGCTGGCCGTGGATGTTGCTCCCGCTCCGAATCCGCTGTTCTCTATCGTAAATCGCATGTTGACTACGCATGTCGTAGGTAAAAACCGCAGCAGCCTACATTAAGATTTTCATGAAACATACACTGTGTGTTATTATGACATGACTGCTATTGCCATCGACTCACAACCGCGACCCCGCATATTACGATAATGATCTGCTGAATTTCGGAATTCAACTCTCTTCGTCCGTCTCCTTCGATGGTGTCGTCTGGCTGTTGTCCGGAGGGATCTTAGTCAGAGCCTGTTAACACAACGTACAGTTGTTTTCATGCAACGGGATCGAGCGAGTACATCTTAAAATGGGATTTAGAGCAGTACCGTTCAGCTAACAGCATGAGTGCTCGCGTCCGTCGAATATCCGCAACGTTGTGCAGAATAAGGTCTTCAAAATCCCCTTTCTCCCACGCTCCGACGGCTTCCTTGCTGTCTGTGAATGGATCAAGATCGGTCAACCCGTGCCCGATAAGTTCCCCGTAGACGCCTGTGAGCGTCTTCTCCGTGGTGTTGAAACGTTTCTCGAAGACGTCCATCGCATCAATGTACGGCAGTTCTGTGAACGGCCAGTCGCAGTCATGAGAGCAGAGGCGGGTACGAAGGAACGGCAGGTCGAAGCCACCGTTCCACCGCTCGCCGTTATACGCTACGAGTTTCATATCCCTGTGAGCAAGAGCTGATTTGACGAAGTCGGTCACTTCGTACAATAGGTCCTTTTCGGTCTCTTGAACAGAAAGCGATATTGGGCGGTCCAAGTGCTCGTTGATCCGTCGCTCGAGATCGTCGGGGCACGGCTCTTCTCCTGTATTAAGGAAGATCCGAGAGCCAATCTCAGAATCGAACCCGATGACTGTGAGCTGGTCTTCAACAGCGAACCCAGTCGTTTCGATATCAAAAGCGACCGTCTCAAGCATCGTCATCGGCTCCTCCGGGCGTCTTTGTCGTTGAGGCTCTCTCTTCGCTGCCGGGTAAACGATTTTCGAGAGCGGCTTCGAGCTCCCCAAGACGATCTTCGTGGTCATCAAGGCGGGCTTCCTGTTCGATATCGATGCTGAGTAGCGCCGGAAGAAACGGATGCTGATGGTTCAACAATCCACTTGCATCGGCGTGCTCGCGAGCGTACTCGAACAGTCTGTCAAACCGTGGCTGATCGCGACGTCGTAATGCGCGACGGAAGTCTGACCACCGCTCTTCGATTGCTCGCAGTGCATCCCGGTAGGTTGGGTTCGTGCGTCCCATCGTTATCGGCCTCCTGTACTGGCTGTCCACGCATCGAGCAAGGGGTCTGCAGTAGGTGACACCCTCTCACCGTCAGCTGTGACGGCCGTCCCGACACTCTTTGACGTTGGCGTCGCCGGCGCAGGCGTGGCTGGTTCCACGCCGACCTGCGTGGCACGTGCTGCGAGCAACTGCCGCCAGTACGCGAACGTTGTCTGGTAGTACGCGCCGTCGCTGACGGGATAGACAAGCGTCTCAAAGTCGTCGCCGATAATCCGCGGCCCCATTCGGGTCTGCTCGCATTCGAGGTAGTGGTCGGCGACCGTCGCGACTGGCTCGGTGAAGTCGGCTCGATCGGTTCGTGTAAGGAGCACCGGAATCTCGTACTCCGCAGCGTAGCTCCTCAGTCGGGCAAGGGTTCGGGCCTGCAGGGTTTTCGCGTGGATCTCGCCGAGGGTCTCGTCGGCGCGGTACTGGGCGTCGACGTCCGGTGCGACGATGATGGCAGGTGTGTGGGACAACGTGTCCTCGTCACGATCTGGTGCTCGCCGACCGGCCGGTCCGGTGTCGGCGATCGACGTCCGAATCGACCTGTTCACCGCTGCCGGGAGATCACAGACGGCGCCGTAATGCTGGTAGGCGGTGAACCCGCGTGCGACGTGGATTCGGTCGAGTAATCGTTGACTGGGGGCGATTCGGGCGAGTGTCGTCGTGGTCGCGTGACCGTTTGCGTCAACCCAGAACGCGGGCCCGCCGTGTAAGAGGAGGTGGTTGAGCACGAGCGACTGCAGGATCGGGACTCCACGGTTCCCCTCGACGTCGAGCAGCGTGATGCCGTTGTCGAGCTGCGGTAGCAGCATCTCGTCCATTGTCGGATCGGCTTGATCGGCAAGAGACCGGTTGCGGTCTGCACCCCGGGTTGGCTGGTTCACCGTCAATCGATTCGACGTAACGTGTTTTTGCATAGTTCATTCATTGTCTACGTTCCCGATAAACCGCGGCGTGGCGCTTCCACATTTCAGACATGATCCGAGACAAATACTGAACTTGCCTCAGTCGTCGATTTTCTGCGCGTGTTGGCTGTTTCCAAGAACATTTCCAGAACCCCTCGCGCGCGTGCGCGGGAGCGCCGCTGGAATAGGGCATTGACGGGCTGTTGATGTGGGTCGGCCACGTACGGCGGTGTATGGAACCCCTCTCCGATGCCGACCGTCGGAAATGGGATGAGTCCAACGACCGACACTTCTATGAGTCCCCACGATACGTTACACACGCTGATGACGCGTTTCTCGACCGGTTGACCGCGCTGTACGACGACCTGTTCGACCCCGGGGACGACGTTTTTGACGCGATGGGGAGTTGGGTGTCGCACTTTCCCGAGATGGAACTTGGGCGCGTGATTGGCCACGGCCTCAACGAGGCAGAGCTACGCGCGAACGACCGATACGATGAGTGGTTCACCCAGGATCTCAACCGGGAACGGACGCTTCCGCTCGCGGACGACAGCGTCGATGTCGTCTGCTGTGCACTGTCCGTCCAGTACCTCCAGTGGCCGACTGCTGTGTTTGCGGAGTTCAATCGCATCTGTAATGACGACGGACTCGTCGTCGTGAGTTTCTCCAACCGGATGTTCCCGACGAAGGCGATCCGCGCGTGGCGTGAGGCGTCGATGGACGAACGGGCCGAGTTAGTCGCCTCTTATTTCACTGTCGGCGGTATGGAGGTCCAAAAGCGGATCATGGAAGTCCCGCGAGTCGGAGACCCGTTCTACGCGCTCGTCGGCGGGTGGGTGCCTGTCGTCGACTGATACGTTTCCGTCATCCGATGGGTCGCCCACGGTTCCAACCCACCTCTGAAGCCTCAGGACCCATCGCCCCGCTTCCGGTACCACACCTGCTCTCCGATCGGGGATCCGCCGTCCGTCTCCAGCCGATCCAGAAACAGGTCACGGACGGCAAACGTGACGACGAGTTCAACAGGCTCGCCGTCTGGCGGCCGAACCGTCACGACACAGTGTCCGTCACGAACACCCATCGACTCGATCCGTCCCACCGACCATCGATCGACGTGGTGGGTCGGTCGGCGGGCGTGGATACGGTCGTGTGGCACGTTATCCACCGCTCTCCGCTGCAGCCTCCGGAAACGGTTCGTCGATCCCGAGGACATCGGCGCTGTACGTCCAGAGGCGTCGCGCCGCCTCCGGGTCGCGGGCCTCACTCGAGGGTGTTCCGAGACCTTGTCCGGAGAGGTACCTCCCGGAGACGCCGTCGAGTCTGGGAGAACAGGCGGCAAACAGTAGTTCCGCTGCACCATCCGCGACGGACGTCACGCCGGGAACCGCATCAAGCGCCCGAACGACCCGCGGTATCGGTTCCGGAAGAAACCGGCTAAACCCACTTCCCGGGATCGCCCCCGGGTGAAGGCTGTTCGACGTTACGTCTCGACCGGCGTGTTCGAGCCGTCGGGCGAGCTCGCCCGCGAAGAGGACGTTCGCGAGCTTCGCGTGGCTGTATGCGCGGACCCCGGAGTGATCGTCGACGTGGGTCACTCGCTCGAGATCCAGCGACGATCCGCGGTGTGCCGCGGACGCGGTCGTGACGACTCGCGCATCCGGACGAAGGTGATCGAGGAGGGCGGTCGTCAGGCGGTACGGCGCGAGGTGGTTCACGTGGAAGGTGTACTCGACGCCGAGGTCGGTCAGGCGTCCCTTCCGAAACAGTCCACCGGCGTTGTTTATCAGCACGTCGAGCCCGTCCGTCTCGGTACGGACAGCCCCTGCCAGCGCTTCGACGGCGTCGACGTCCGCAAAGTCGGCCTCGACGAATGTCGCGGCTCCGCCGCTCGCTTCGATCTCGTCGACGACGGCCGCGCCAGCATCCGGGTTGCGGCCGTGAACGACGACATCCGCGCCGAGCCGACCCAGCGCGAGCGCGGCCGCTCGCCCGATCCCGCTCGTCGACCCCGTCACGAGCGCACGTGTCCCGTCCATGTCGACGCCCGCGACACCAGCTCTCGTCTCCGGTAAGTCATCCATACACGAAATCAGTCCCCGAGGAATAAAACCGCCCGCACGACGATTCTCGTCGGTCGCGCCCTGCCAGGCCGCCCTCGCCCGTGTTTGCCTCGCGTTCTCGACCGGTCTGTACGTATTCAATCGTCGCGACCGACGAATGACGCCGTCACGGGACGGCTGACCCGCGCGATGCTGTCGATCATCGACGGTGACACGTCGGCGTGCTCGGGGTGTACACACGCGAACAGCGCCTCTAACGAGTCAACAAGCCGATGGCTCGGCCGGTTGAACAGTGCGTTTCCGTCGACTGCGTACACGCGGTCGTCCTCGACGGCCGTGATCGTCTCCCACCCGGCGCGAGAGCTGAGGTCGCCGACCGTCGTGACGGCACGATCGCGGTCGAACCCACAGGGGGTGACGACGAGCACCTCGGGGTCGAACGCGCGGAGGTCGTCCCACGCCACCGGTTCGGACGCGCCATCCGGCTGGAACGCCGCGTCGCCGCCGGCGATCTCGACCATATCGCGGACCCAGTGTCCGGCGCGGATCGGCGGGTCGGTCCAGTCGAGCACAGCAACCCGCGGCCGTCCCGACGCTTCGACGGCCACTCGCGCCTGCTCCCGAACGCGGTCGACTCGGTCCGACAGCTGTGCCCGCAGTGTCGTCGCCACGTCGCGACGATCGACCGCCGTTCCGATCCGGGGCACGTCGTTGAGCACGTCGGTGAACGCGTGGGGATCGAGCGTCAGTATCTCGGGTTCGGAATCGAGCGTCCTGACGGCCTCGTGAACCGCTTCCGCGTCGACCGCACAGATGTCACAGGTCGCCTGTGTGACGACCAGATCGGGCTCGAGCGCGGCGAGCCGATCGACATCGAAGTCGTATACCGCCCCGTCGACGGACTGCATCTGCGCGTCGATGTCGGCCGCGTCGCGCCCCTCATGGTCGATGACGGTGCTCGTGAGTGTCGGCAACTCGCGAGCCGCTGGTGGGTGATCGCAGCTGTGGGAAACCCCGACGGGCTCGGTGCCGAGCGCGAACAGCGTCTCAGTTGCAGAGGGCAACAGCGTGACGACGCGCATACACGCGTTCAGCACCCGAGACGCAAAAACAGCGCGGCCCTATGAACGGCTCCATCAGCCGTCACCGAGGGGCCGTTGGCCGGGCTGTCGGTATCCACGCCGCCCTCGTGCTCGTCGTCACTGAGGGTCTCGAACTTCGCGAGTTGACGCTCGAGTGCCTGCGTTCCGTCGGACAGCGCCGACGCTGATCCGTCCGACGACGACACGGCGCTCCGCGAACGTGACACCGAGTACCTGCTGGGGCTCTGTGCTGGTCGACTCCGGCCTTCGAGTTTCAGCTCTCCGTCCGTTCTGCTAGTAGCGACAGCGTCCCTGCCGCCCGGAGGTCGTCGACCGAACAGTACCACGCGCCCCGCACTCCGGTGGCATCGTTCTCGATCGGCCGTGTGAGCGGGACGAGCGGCCCCAACTCGAAGACGACCACGACTCGTTCTTCGGAGAACGGGTCGATGAGTGCTTCCCAGTCGGCCTCGCTCATCGGGCCGGCCTCCTCTCGAACCTGTTCCGTTCGGCCAGTCACCCGAGCGTAGTGGGTGACAGCCGACACCGGTGCGGTCCGATAGAACGCCATGTACTCGAACTGTGCGCGGGTTCGGTCGTACGAGCGCGGACTGGGGTAGTACCCTGTACGACACCGCTCGAACGTGTCCGGCTGCGTCGCCACGACACAGACCCGAGCCTCTCCTGGCGCGCCGTCGTCGGGAGCGTCGGCCGCGAACCGATCGAGGCCCATACGATTCCGCAAGCGCGCGGGGGTGAAACACTCACCGCTTTCTTGCCGTTTTCGAGGCTCGACCCTGCATCCGGGCGCGGCTCACGGTCCGGACATGGTTTATCAGTGATCGGCCCGTTAAGATGCTATGACAGGCCCCGAGAGCGTGTTCACGACCCCTTCGGAGTCCTCCAACTCTGCTGGTGTTACTGGTCCGCCCGCACTCGCCATCGAGGGTGTCTCGAAGCGCTTCGGGAGCGGTGACGACGCCGTTCTCGCGGTCGACGACGTGAGCCTGACCGTCGAGCGTGGGTCGATCGTCGGCCTCCTCGGTCCAAACGGCGCGGGGAAGACGACGCTGATCAAGTGTGCGCTGGGTATCGTTCTTCCCGACGCCGGATCGGTTCGTGTGTTCGGGACCGATGTCTCCGGCAGCGGTCGACGGGCGGCGTACGCGGACGTGGACGCGATGTTAGAGGGGGCACGAAACGACTACTGGCGGCTCACCGTCCGCGAGAACCTTCGGTACTTCGCGACGATCAGTGGGGTCGACCCGAACTCCGTCGCTGACCGCCATGACCGACTGCTTGAACGGCTTGATCTCGCTGACAAGGCCGATATGGCCGTCCGTGACCTCTCTCGCGGCATGAAAGGGAAGGTGTCGCTGGCGAGCGTGCTCGCGGGCGGCGCGGAACTCGTCTTCCTTGATGAGCCCACGCTTGGACTCGACGTCGAGGGCTCACGGACGCTCAGGCGTGAGCTCCGCCGACTCGCCGTCGAGGAGGGACTCACCGTCATCGTCAGCAGTCACGACATGACCACCATCGAAGCGGTGTGTGATCGTGTCGTCATGATGGCCAGTGGACGGATCGTCGCCGACGACACGGTTACGGCCCTGCTGTCGGCCGCCGATCGCGACGCAGTCCGCGTCACGAGCGCCGACATCGACGAGCGCTTGCTGTCGACACTTGCGCAGCGATTCGACCTTCGAGCGGTCGAGACGGACGGTCCACGGACGATCGTTGAGGTCGGAGTCGTCGGGGACCAGCTTTACGAGTTGATGGACACGCTGCGGGAGGCGGCGGTCACCATCGAGGACGTTCACACTGTCCAACCGGATCTCGAAGACGTGTTCATGTCGGTTACCGGTGTGGAGACTGACGCCATCGGAGGAATCGACGGTAGGACAGCCGGACATGAGTCGATGCCGACGCCCGTCGGCGACGCCGGCGGCCAGCCGTCATGAGTCGGGATACCGCCGATCCGGGGTCTATCGCCCGTGAGCCGGGGAGCGTCACCGGCGATTCTGCGGGCGCTACCGATACCCCCAGCGGGGACCACGCCGGCGACCCGCGTCCCGCGACCTACTATCATCTCGCTCGCGCGGTGCTTTACCGCGAGTTCCTGATCTTCGTTCGGTACCCGGCCAACGCCGTCGGCGGCATCGTCGTCGCACTGTTCTTTTTTGGCGTCCTGTTTTATGGCGGGCAGCTGTTGGCCGGGCAGGCACTCGCCGACTCGCTGGAGGGGATCATCACGGGCTACTTCTTATGGACGCTCTCCGTCGGGGCGTACTCCTCAGTGTCGAACGACATCGGAAGCGAGGTTCAGTGGGGAACCTTAGAGCGGCACATTACCACACCCTTCGGGTTCGCGCCGGTCGCGCTGCTGAAGGGGGTAGCGAAGGTCGTTCGAACGTTTCTCACCTCCGCAATCGTGTTAGCGTTCATGCTGATCCTGACCGGCACCCGGCTCAGCCTCGACCCAATTACGGTGATCTCGATCGCTGGGCTGGCTATCGTCTCGGTGCTCGGACTGGGATTCGCCGCCGGGGGGATCACAGTGTTGTACAAGCGGATCGGCAACTGGCTCAACCTGCTGCAGTTCGGGTTCATCGTGCTCATTTCTGCGCCAGTGTTCGAACTGCCATGGACTAGAGTTCTCCCGCTGGCACACGGCAGCGCGCTGCTCCAGCGGGCGATGGTCGACGGCGTGCGGCTGTGGGAGTTCGGGCTTGCTGAGCTTGCGCTGCTCGTCGGCGTCGCTATCGGGTATCTCTTTGGCGGCTACCTCGTGTTTCACTATGCAACGCGGCGCGCCCGACGACTGGGAGTACTCGGCGATTATTGAGCCGGGGAGAGCGAAACTGTTCGAATCGTACACTGCGTGTGTGGCTCCCTTATGAGTCTGATCTACTTGGCGAAGCAGTCACTGAGTCAACGAGTGAGTATTCTCGATCGCGACTCGTGCCTTCTGCTTCGAGGAGATTGTACTGGACCATCTTCGAGAGGTACGTACGAACCGTCCGCTTCGTTCGCGGGTCATCAACCTTCTCGATGTAATGTTCATGAATGGTGCTCGGGCCAAGCGGGCCATGGTCGCGAACGACCGCATAGACGACGCGCTGGTGTGGTGTGAGTGAATCGAGGCTCCGTTGCTTGATCTGTGCTCGCGCATCCTCGGCAGCTCCTACCAGAACCTCGTTGGGAATCCGTGTTCGATTTCCGCGATCGGCTTTGCCGGCTGCCGTCCGGAGGATGCCGATTGCGAGACGGGCGTCGCCGGCCGCCGCATCCGCGATCTGGTAAAGCTGCCTGTCAGTGATGACGTCTTCCTCAAGCCCCCATTTGGCCCGGGCACGCAGAATATCGTGCAGCTGCTCGTCGTGATACTTGTCCATCCGAACGTGTTCACTCGAACGGAGCCGACTCACGAGCCGCTCGTCGACGCGGCTGAACAGCTCTTCCTCTTTGTTCGCAATGCAGATGATCGCGAACTGAGGCAGGCTGTGAAGATCATAGATGAGGCCGGGATCCTCTAACTGATCAACCTCGTCAAGGATGACGACGGTTCGCGGGCCGTCATGCTGCTGGAGACGGTCGACGAGCTCGTCATGTGGCGTCGACTGTCGATGGATGTCGAGAGATGCACCGAGGTCATCGAGAATCTGATACAGTGTCCGAAATCGGGTGTAGTTGCGCCAGCAGTTGACGTACGTAGTCTCAACGTCTAGAACCTCTTCGCGGAGCTGCTCGGTAACAAACTTTGAGATACACGTCTTTCCAGCACCGCTGGGGCCCGTGACGATGGCCGTGTCGGCGGGCTCATCGTTCGTGATCGGTTCGAGGACGCTTGAGAGATGGTTGATCTCGGCGTCGCGATGCTCAACCTCCCGAGGGACGAATCCGGCACGAAGGACGCGAGCATCACGGATCATCGTTGCTTATGAGGGTCATATTTTGGCTGGTAATAAAAACGTGCCCGCGTCGTTTCCGGAATCGCGCAGATTGTGAGTTCTAGTTGTAGGTGATGCGCTAGGGTCATGCGATTCTTGTTTGTTGAAATCCCCTGTTTTCGGAATCTTCCGGAATGAACCATTGGCCAGAAGTCTTGCATCGATGCTGGCGTCCGAGGCCTACAGTTTGTCTCCGTTTCTGATCCGCTGTGGCTTTTTAGTGAATTACCACGGGTGCTGTGACCCGTGGAATTCTGCTTGTTACCGTTTAAATATCAAGGCGGATACTCCGGAGTTGACCCCGAGGCGATTCACTCCTCGATTGCTTCGAGTGCAAGCTGCGATTCGGGAAGAGTCTGTCCGCCGTCGACGACGAGTGTTGTGCCGGTCACGTAGCCAGCTTCTTCGGAAGCGAAGAACGCAGCTGCGTGTCCGATGTCTTCAGGCGTTCCCAGTTCACCTTTCGGTATTGAGCTTCGCATCTTTGCAAGATACTCCTCACCGAGATCGTCCAGGCCACCAGTTTCGATGTTGCCAGGCATAACGGCGTTGACCGTGATATCCCAGTTTGCGACTTCTATCGCAGCCGTCCGAAGGAACCCGTTGACCGCTCCCTTGGTCGCGCCGTAGTGTGCCCACCCGGGGTAGCCAACCATCGGCCCGGTAATCGAAGAGGTGATGACGATCCGTCCGTAGTCTTTATTTTTCATGTGCGGTAGGCAGGCTGCCACAGACAGCATCACTCCCTTTGCGTTGATATCGAAGACCCCATCCCAGTCCTCGACAGTCATCTCCTCGAGTGATTTGGACGGATAGATCCCGGCATTGGCACAAAGCACGTCGATTTGTCCGTACTCTTCGATGACCGTCTCGGCGAGTGCCTCTGTTTCGGCCGGATCGGTCACGTCGACGCCGACTGCCATTGCTTCTCCGGGGAGTTCCGTCGCGGTTTTTGTCGCTGTCTCCTCGTCGATGTCGGCCACGACGACTCTTGCTCCTTTCTCCGAGAGGACACTGGCGATGCCCCTACCGATCCCGCTTGCGCCGCCTGTCACAATCGCAACGTTGTTTTTGAGACCCATCTCTTCCCAGTTAGTCACGTGTCGAGTATTTAAAATATCGGTGCTTAAATACCGTGTCACTGCTGAGGAAAAAGATTAATCCTATGGCATCCTGTGTCATGACACATGTCGTTTGAACAATCAGAAGAAGAGCGGCATCCAATGACGCCACTAACCGAAAGCGAAGTCGAAGCAGCATGGACGACCGTCGAGGAAGAGCGGTCTCTTTCTGACGACGCGAGGGCCATCGAAATTTCGCTAGCGGAACCGTCCGTGGAGGCGCTCTCGTCGTTCCATAGTGATGGGAGTCTGCCGGAACGACGGGCGAAAGTGGTCGCTCGGGATAAAAATCATCA
>NZ_FZNQ01000035.1 GCF_900188065.1 Halorubrum vacuolatum | reverse complement strand
AGAGACGGATTTCGGATGTCAAACCAATCTGTCTCTTCGCTTTCTACAGCAATAACGCAGTCGTAGCCGTTGCGTCTAGCGAAACTACAGAGCCGTATACTTTGCTGCGCTGAAACGCGCAGCAACGCCCGCCAGACATGCATCGCGTATCGATCAAACGAGTGGTAGAACGTGGTTGGATCGGGTGGAGCATCCGAGCTGATCCCGAGACGATCACACACGTCTGGCATGAGGCTGAGCCGATCTACGAGTTCAGCGTAGCTGTGGCCCTCTTCTTTCCGAATAACGTGCGCGACAATATGCGCCTCGCGGGCAAGCCCGCCCGAGACGGGCTTGCCCGCTCGCTTCCCCAACGCTTGTTTAGCTACGCGTAGTGCTGTCTCAACGAGGTCGAGCAAGGCGACTCCCATTACCGTCTTCTCGACCTCGTTTTCCTAAACTCATTACGGCGTGATCGCGTTGCTGTCTTCCATTTTCAATAGAGCAGTATACTTCAAAGTGGAGCCTCTGACCTCAAGGAGTGAGCAGAGCGAGCGAGTAGGTCGGGGAGGAAACCGACAAACAGTGACACAACCCCATGACAGTCAAGCCCCGAGGCACTCGCCTTGTTTATTTGTAGATGCATCCCCGCGCTGAAGCCAAGGATTTCTCCTTGATTCTCGACAAAATCGTGGATTTTCTCACCCTGCAGGTCGTGCGAGAGGACCCTCATATTTTAATTGTTGCTCCTGGATATACACAACGAAACGTGCCAGATGACTGCCCGCGGTGTGATTCACCACTTGAGCGGCTTGCATTCGGTGACAGTGAAACCGTTTCGTGCTCGGATTGCGGATATGCCGATATCAACGCTGATCACTCGGGTGAAACCTCGGAGTCCGAGTCGTGGGACGATGCAATACGACGATTCAATACACATGATTGAATTTGTCGGCGATTGACCGACTTAATTTCCACCATCCATTTCATACCGAATTAAGGCGACACCGTCGCCGCCGTCGCCCCCGTATATTATGAACTAGTACGTCGATGACACGCTGATCGCGAACCACGAGGCTGACTAGGAGGCCAATGGACCCATGCTCACTGTTCCCAATCAACCAGGCCTCGGCATTGGACCCGATCTTGAGGCGATCGAACGACTCCGCGTGGACTGATCCATGGTCGCCCCCTCATAATCTGGGTATCGACCTCAACATCCTCAACTGCATCCACACCTCTGAAGGCCGGGATTTCCTCCTTGCAGGAAGATGGCAAGACCGTGGATTGGCTCAAGCCCCAAGACGACTACGATCGCCTCCGATGCGAGCAACGGAAGTGTCGCCCTTTGGGGCGGCTAGGATGTCACTAGATGATGATGGACCCGGGATCGATGCTGACGTTCACGATCATCTGTTTGTGCTGGGATATACGACTCACCCCGATGGAAGCGGGTATGACCTGTCCATCGTGAATCAGATCGGACACGCACACGGTTGGACGATCAGTTGTGTCGAAAGTACAGATGGCGGCGCACGATGTCAACTACCCCACCCTACTTCGCTCAGTCTGACGACTTCGCTCGTTGAGGGTGGGACTTGTCCATGTCCTCGACCTCGAACCCGTCTGGGTGGGCGGTAAATCCGCCACTCGGTGTCACTGTTCCGGACTTCAGGGCAAGCTGACTGTTACCCGTCCGCCGAGACGACTGTTGGCCTCGGCGGACATACCGCATACCGATGTTCTTCGCCGCGTTATAATCTGCGTTCGCCTCCGATTCGCACTTCACGCACCGGAAATCGGTGCGGGTCGGGCGATTCTCGTCTGCCGTGAACCCACACTCGGCGCACCGCTTCGACGTGTATGCCGACCCGACTTGTTTCACCGAGATACCTTCCGCTTCGGCTTTGTATTCCACTTGTTCGGACAGCGTTCGGAACGCCCACTTGTGCCCCCACGACGCACCCGTGCGGTCGCGGATGTGGGTCAGATCCTCGAACGCGATCACATCGCACTCGTATCGGAGTGCTTCATCTACGATAGCGTTTGATGCTCGGTGGAGTACGTCACGGACGTAGCGAAGTTCCCGGCCACTCGACTGTTCAAGCGTCCGGTGGGCGCTTCGAGTTCCGGTCTGTTGGAGTCCAGCGCGTACCTTCTCGAACTCACGGAGGTTGTGGGTCAACTCCCGTCCGCTGAAAAAGTAGGCAGTGCTGGTGACAGCGAGGTTTTCGATACCAAGGTCAACCCCGAGAACCGTTCCGTCCTCGGCGGTGTTCCATTCGGTGTCGGTCTTGGGTCGGCGGAAGCCGATGTGCAAGAAGTAGTCGCCGTCTCGGGCGGTGAGCGTGCTTTCTGTGACGCTCCACTCGTCGGAGTCAAGGTACTGCCGCTGGTAGCCATTGTCGGCGTGGGGAAGGGCAAGGTCGCACCGGACGCGACTCTCCGTGGTGGAGAGCGACACCGTATCGTCATCGAACAGCGTCATGGTCCGGGTGTCGTACTTCACCGTGGGTGCAGTGAACGTCGGCTTACTGACCTTCTTGCCCTTTGCCTTCCGTTCGATACAGCCGGTGATAGCTTGTGCGGCTTGGTGGGTGGCGAGAATCGCGTGCTGACTCCCGAGATCGGTGTGTTCGCGCACGTTATCGTAGGCGAGGGGCTGTACGTCGCTCTTGGCATTACACTTGCCCCACGCCATGTCTGTGGCGAGTTGGCAACCACGTTTCCACTCGGAGATAGTGTCTTCGAGGAGGTCGCGTTGCTCGTCCGTTACCTCAAGACGAGTGATTGCCGTCCGACGCACGAAGTCGTCTACCACGTATTCAACGTGATCAGTGGGCTATTTATAAATGGTGTTTGCGACTAATACGAACGCGCTCCTCCCCTCCCTACTCGCTCCCTCTGGTCGCTCCTTGAGGAAGGGGACTCCGCGCTACCGCTCTGTTGAGATCACTGGGGTTGAGCAGTAGGTGCCGTGTGCATCGCTATGGTGTGTCGGATCTCAAGGAAGCCGGATCGCTATCGACATGGTGGGAACTACTAAGCACAGTACAGACAATGTGGCTGTATGAAAGTAGATGATGCCGCGCGGGAGTGTACCCGTGTCATCGATGAAATCTCAAACGTCGTCGTCGCTGATCGGTCTGTTCTTGAGGTCGTGCTCACAGGGATTCTCTCACGAGGGCATATTCTCTTAGAGGATGTCCCGGGAAAGGGAAAGACACTATATGGATTGGCTTTGAGATCCAGATATGGCGAAGGGCCTAGACGTTGGCACGATGAACATCCTCTCGGGCCGGCAAGATGGCGCTGAGACGGTTTTCGTCCAACAACGAAATTCGTTTGTCGAGATCGAGCATAGCGATATGGCCGAACAGATGCTCTCCCGTAGTGACATCTTACACATCCGCAAGGACGACAATGTGTACGTCGTGGGGGATGATGCGTTGAATTTCGCGAATATTTTTAATAAAGAAACACGACGTCCAATGGAAAATGGGATCCTTTCCAGCGATGAGGCTTCGGCGATCCCGATGATCAAATTGATCACCCAGCAGGTCGTTGGCGAGCCTTCCCGACCAAATGAGCGATTATTTTATTCGAGCCCAGCGGACCCGATCGACTCAGAGCTATCGACGCTTTATCACGAAAAGACGTTGGAGTCCATGCTCGGTGACATGGGGTATGACCCCGAGCCGATCAACGAGGGGATGGCAGTCATTTACTCAGAGCTCGCGGATAACAACTTCACCGGGCTGGGCATCAGTTTTGGTGCCGGCATGACCAATGTTTGTCTCGCCTACTATGCCGTTCCAGTCATGAAATTCTCAATCGCACGTGGGGGTGACTGGGTTGACGAACGGGCCGCAGAAGCCACAGGCACACCCGTCGACAAGGTCACATCGATCAAAGAGGATGATTTTGAGCTTGATTTCCGTACCGATGTCGGTGGTGTCGAAGGAGCGCTTGCCATCTACTACGAGAACTTGCTTGATTACGTCATTGAGAATATTGCCGCCGAAGTTGATGAAGAAGACATTGAAGAAGGGCTTGATGTTCCGGTTGTCGTCACTGGTGGAACATCAAGCCCACGTGGATTCAAAGACTTGTTCGCAGAACACCTCCAGAGCGCGAATATCCCGTTCTCGATTAGCAGTGTTCGTGCAGCCTCCGAACCTATCTATAGCGTCGCCAGTGGGGCACTCGTTGCCGCGCGCTCGGAAGAAGACGAGGATGATGGGACGGCGAGCGAGGAAGACTGATCCCTTTCGGAATCGTTCTCCTCGACAACCAAAGTATCTCTCAAAGCCGAGTCGGAAGTGTGGACGAGTCAGACGTGTCCCGAGTGTGGCGACCACGAGAAGACGGTTCGCCACGGCGATATGTTAAAGTCCTGAATATTTTTGTTTTCGTCGAATACTCCCTGCCAGTCCGAGACTCCGCCATTGTGGGTCAACATCATTCTTCCCACGAACTCGCGCCTCGACTACTCCATCTTCCGTTGTACGACCTTCGATCACGTAGTCCATGCTCGTAGTGAGGTCTGCTAATTCACCATTTGGTGTCGCTGCTGGTGGTGCATGGACTATCCCACCGACCGAAAGCTGTCGCAATCGGCCACAGATTTCATGCACAAATCGGCTAATACGCTCCACAGAATAATAGGCACGCATCTGTGTCAGTGTCAAGAGCCCGCAGAGCTGCGGTTCATTCGTTGCGTCTGCCGTCAGTTGTTCCAGTTGCTGATCGATTGTAACCCCGAGACTGGTGAGGTCCCGACATGAGGCAGACACATGGACCGGCGTCTCCGTACCGGAGTCGTGATGTGGTGTTGCATCAATGAAAACTGTCTCAACATCGTCGGACACTTGCTCAAGCTGGCTCGGTGGGTATTTTGTTGTTAACAACAGCCCAGAGTCAGCCAGGGTCGAATAACACCTCAACACGCAGTTATCCCACAGCTGTGTACTTGGAGCTGCAACTCCGACGATGTCCGTTGGAGCAACCTGCACAGTATGTAAGAACGCTGAAATGAATTTAACTGGCGTAGGATTGACGATGTGGGTAAACGCTTCTCCCGGATAGTCCTCTAGCTCAATGAGTTGATCAACTGCCGTATCTGTGATCGGCAATGGAGCAGCGAGGGCTCCGTCGCCGCTCGTTTGGTCCTGTTTGTTATCTATAGGGTAAAGACTGCCACCACTAGACGCTGCCTCTTGGAGATACCTATATGCAGCCAGAAGGGCAGGGTCTGGCTCCACCTTATCCGTCGCCGTAGCGGGTTCACCAGGCATGAGCTGATGTCTGCCGGCGATTGGATCCTGAAATGCTCGATGATTGCTCACCGAGACGTTGGAGGCATGTACTATCCGATCTGGCAGCATATTGGTTAGGCATATACTACCAGTATAGCCGTCATTGCTATTATGATTTTCTCCGAGCGATTCGGTTCCGAAATGTGGTGCTGTATCCCTTCCCTACCTAAAACAGCAGTTGAAATCAAAGTGACCCGAGCCACGCCCTGACTGAGTCCCGATCAGCTGCATGATAAAACACCACTTCATCGGTCACCACTCCATACGCCTCAATGCTCTCATCATAGATCACCCGATTTCGCGTGTCGATGGCGATATCGACGAGGTCTTTGATCGAACTGATATATATGTACTCACTGTGCGCATCGACGGGGAACTCACCCTTCGAAATCCACTCGCTATATTGTTCTCTCATCACATCCAGTTCAAGTGCCTCTACCTCAGCTCTGCGGCTCCAGAACCCAACGACTCCACCGAGGATGAGAAACACCAGTCCACTGCCGGTGAGAAGCCCAACAAGTGTCATATCTGGTGCTTGCTCACGCGTCTCCCCAGGGCGTGTTTGACTTTGGGTCTCGCTGTCCGTTAACTCTTCACTGATGTAATATCCTTCATCAATAAACTCGACAGGCGCTGCTGTATTTAATTCTCCACTGTATGTCTCATCGCCTTCTGCGGGTGAGTCGTATTCAACCGCGATCACCAGTTCAACTGATACCGATCCGATCCCACCACTCGCTGCGTCAATGCGTCCAAGTTCATCTCGCACATCTGTCATTGACACAGTAGTATTGATTGTCAATTCGCCATCTTCGACCGTGCTGTCCTCAGCAGTAAGGAGTCGCTCATCCTCCCAAAAGACCTCGCCATCGAAAATTATCTCATATTGCATCGTGCTCCGCTGGACAACCTCGACTGATCTGTCTTCGGGCAGTTCGATAGCTGTCTGAAGCTGTAGCTCCGGTGTCTCGTTCATTAGATAGACTGGCTGCTCTTCTAGGGTCTCTCCAGGATCACGAAGCTCCGAGCCAGCCTGCACCTCTGCGCTATGTGTAGTCTCTAGTGAGAACGTTTGCACGTCAAACTCTTCAGACGGTGTCTCTTCTACAGGCGGATTGAGATACGTATTGACGCCAGCACCAATGGCTACCGTCCCCAGCAAAAGTAGGGCCACGGCAAGTACGCCCCCATAGACCGATAACACGTACTTGATCCTTAGCGTCGGGGCCATCAACTTGTATGTCTGCGGTTCAGACATAAATCCCCCCGGGTTTGACCCCGTCGTTGCTCTCCTGTCGCACCGGCTCACAGAGATTCGAGGCGGAAGCCCACGACTTTAATCGTGGGTACCTGACCCGAGCAAACCGGACCGGTCAACTCGGCCGGATGAACCATCAGTTCTGGCGGCCACCTGTTGTGGGCCTCTTTCGCTTGTGAACGGGTGGGTCCACGCTTCATCCGTCTGGCCAGCAGCGTTTTCGGCTTCTACCCGAATTACGTACGATTTCGTCGGATCGCCCGTGACGTTCGGCGGCATCATGAGTTGTTCCGGTACTGCGACATACTCATCGACACCATCTCGGAGGCCTGACCCCGACGACAGTAGGATCTCAGTTTGGAAGACAACGTCCTCATTTGGGCGACCTGCTCTCCCGCCACCAGTTCGGAGTTGTACCGTGAGCTGGGTGAGTGATCGACTACAATCGATCGCTCGAAGCTCGCCGATCTCTAACTGCTGGTTGGTGAAATCCACTTTGGGGCCCTTTAGTGTCGTAATTCTCGGCGTTCTGCGACACCAAATAAGAAACGCCCGCCAGTTAACCATCCGATACGTAATCACCAGTCCAGTGAGCGCCGAAAGCGACACCAGAACTGTCACTAGAATGCCGACCTCATTTGTAGCCTCCTCAAGAAACCCGGTTGGGCCGACACCGACGGTGATTTCGGTGCGTGATTGCCCACCGTATTCATCTACGGCGATAACCGTGACTACGTGTTCACCGTGTTCGAGGACATGTGTGGCCTCCGCTCCCGTTGCTGTCGTTCCATCGGGGAACTCCCACGTCAGATCGACGGCTCCGACCTCGTTTTTTATATCGGACTCAAGTGTTACTTCCACCTGTTCATCACCGCTCGCTGCGGTCTCACTGACTGTTGGGGTGGCAACCGGGATGTCATCGACGATAACTGGTTGTTCGGCTGTCGCGCTCTGGCCGAGTGCGTCAGTGACAGTCAGTTTGACGAGTTGCTCACCGGGTTCACTGAAAGCGTGATCGACCTCCTGTCCCGTTTTGATTGTCCCATCCGGGAACTCCCATGTGTATTCAACATCCGGTTTAATAAACACGGCAAACGGCGAGAACGAGTCTGTCTCTGCGCGGGCAATAAGGCGATCATCGCGTATGGAAACCTCAGTCGACAAGAGCTCCCATCCATCCCCCGTGAAGTGGCCCACAGCGACGTCATCCGTTTCTGCCTCGGTCTGTTCAATGAGGGTCCGGGAGGCTGCCAGTTCAACTTCACCACCGGTTGCCGATTCATCGCTTGGTGTCACTGAGACTGCCTCCGTCACCCGGGTGGCATCGGTAACGGCTGACCCGGTTGAGCCAACTGTCGACCGCTGTCCACTGAAAGTGGTGTCGGTCTCGGTTACCGTTACTGGCTCCCCGCTGGCTGCGGCTGCATCTTGATCAAACTGGACGTTCGTGACCTCGGCGTCATTTATTATCGCCTCATCCTCGGCGACTGTGGACCCTGATTGCACCTCACTAACTGAGTCACAATCAAGGTGTTTGTATATAAAGAAGTGTTTAGAAACACAAGCGTTTAAGTGGGTAGATCGGTTTCTAATCAGTAGGCACAGGGGAACTGGTCCGCAGAAACGGGCCCGGTGCCATCAACACCGAACCCTGTTGCCGTCGGAATGACGACACCCGAAGATACGCGCCCTGGGCGGGATAACAGTACCGCCAGGGCTCCGATCGATGTAGAGCTCATCAACCACTTGATGGAGGCCGGAGAATCGGTCTCAATCGAGTACTTAGCCGACCAGCTGGGCGTCACCCGCGACCGGGTAAAACGACGCGTCAGAAAGCTTGAGGAGAAAGGCCTCATCATCGTCTCGATCGGGCTGTACCACGCGTCGGTCAGCCTCGCCGGCGGCGTCTATCCCGTTTCAGACGGTGGTGACACTCCCGAGTTGGATGACGCCGTTATCTACACTGCACTCAGCAACGGACGTCGACGAGCGGTGATCCGTACGCTGGCTGAGGAAGCTCGACAGGCTGGCGGTGACGAGACATACGTTGCCGTCTCCGCGCTCGCGGACGTCGTTCATGCTTCCGAAGAGGGCACGCCCCCGAGCGGAAGGCACGCGACGTACGTCAGCCTCACGCAGACACATCTCCCGCTGCTCGACGACCTCGGCGTTGTGGAGTACTACGAGCGGGTGCAGAAAGTCCACCCCGTGCTCGCCATCACGCTTGATGAGGTCCTCGATACCGTCTCCGGGATCACTGGGGGTGATGACGTTGGTCGGTAAGCCCCAGTCGTTCTCGCACTCTAACGAGGTTGATGAGGTGCTCAATGCACTCTCCAACGCCCGCCGACGTCGGCTACTACTCCTGCTCGACCAGCGTTCCGAGCCCGTCAGTGCTGGCGAGTTGGCGACCGAGATCGCAGCGCGGGAGAACGGGATCGAACCCAACGCTGTCAGCTGTCAACAGCGCAAGCGCGTGTATATCGCGCTGACCCAGCACCATCTCGCAATCCTCGACGAGGTAGGTGCCATTGATTACGACGAGCAGGGCAAGCGACTCACTGCGACTGAGCACACTGCCGCCCTCACTGAGTTCCTCACCGATCTCAGCGCGGCCTACTCACGGGGGGACGATGGTCGCTGACGAGCCGGTCACGGTCAGGCGCGTGCTCGAATCCGAGCGGTGCCTGCAGATCTTGACCCACCTACACGAGCAGCGTCTTACGGCGGCGGCTGACGAGGTGACCGTCAACGTCCAAGAGTTGGCTGATGTCCTCGACACGCTCCCGGATCGAGGGTCCGGAGAGAACGACGGTCGGACTGCCATCCTCAGCAAGTTGCTCCGACAGGAGTGGCTACCAGCGATGCACGCGACCACGATGATCGAGTTCGATGCCCAGACTGACGAGGTGACAGCTACCCCTCGGACGACGTTGTTCCACCTCGTCATCGAGCCGGACACGCTCAAGCAGCGTGACCAGGACGCGATCGCGTCGGCCTGCAGCTGGTTGAAGTGGCGGCGACCGTTCCACGACCCGATCGAGTGCAACCACGGCCGTGGCCAGACCGAGTGGCATCAGGACGACGAGAGTCGCAGCGGACAAGACGACGACTCGTAGGCCGACCGGTCCACAACTGCTCGTACGTTCTTTTTTCATCGGCCATGCAGTCACCGAGTGTCAGTGCAAGCTGATGGGCAGTTCGAGAGTGCTTAACCAACAACTCGCGCATGAGACGGCGTTCTGTTGGTTAAAAAGAGGAAGCTACGGCCGTTCAGTCGGCCGCCGCAGGCTGCCCGTCACTCAACTCCTGCTCCCGCTCGGCGAGATCCTCTGCATCGATACAGCGTGCTCTCGCAACCACGTCAAGGTAGACGCTGTACGGGGCGTGCCGGTTCACACCCTCTACCCGTGGTCGACTGAATACCACCTCCTGCACCGCATTTATCCTCCCTAATGGGTGCGGTCGTTTCCTGACCTTATCTCATGCCCAGCCATCAACCACTGGATGACTCAGACGCACCGGACTCGGAGGTACCAGACGCACCACAGACGCCGGCTGAAAGACTCGCGATTCCGTACTGTCCTGAACGGCAGCCATGGCAACAGCTCCGAGTCGAAAAACGAACTCACGCAGACCGCTGGTAGCTCATTGAGGGAGAATCGACGGGTTGTACGTGGTGGACCGTCGGTGGTGAGTCAGCCAACGACGTCGTGGTCGAATCTGCGTGAGGGCCTACGAACTCTTGTTGTTAGAAGAGCTCACGGAGCCCCGCCGACGATCGGGCGGCGTACGTCTCGGTAACGGTCCCCACTGTCGTCACTCGGGCCTCGACACTGACAGCCGGATCCACCTGCTGTGTCAGCACCCACGCGTACGCCTGTGCCTGCATTCGGTAGCGCCGCCGCAGCGATTCGGTCGCCGGCGCTAACCTCACCTTGAGCTCCTCGATGTGATACGTCCCGTCAGGCAGCACGAGGACGAGGTCAGCCGCCCCCTGCACCTCGACGTCGACGCCGTTGACGCGCGTGACTCCGTGGAGTGGCTCTTCGACGTAGACGGCCGTCGCCCGCTCGACTCGGCTCCAGAGCTCACTCACGGCCAGATCTTCGAGGACGTCCTCAACGAGGAACGTGTAGAGGCCGTCCCACTCGTCAGCACCGACCTCAACCGCGTCTTCGAGAACGCCGACAGCGAGACCACGGGCTTCCGGCCCACACAACTCTTCGGCGGACATCTCTGCACGAACGAGTCGCGCGACGAGCGTGTGGACGATTTCGCCAACGGTCTCGCTGGTCACCGACGCAAACGTGATCGGCAGGTCGGGATCGACGGTGTCGGTCTCGGTCTGAGCAGTCTGCTCGCGGAGGATCGACACGAGGTGGGCTGCGGGGTCATCCACAAGTGGTCCGAGCAGGCTTGGCCGCAGAAACCGCGGCTGCCACGCCTCACCGACGATATCGGTCGCCGGCGTCACCCGCTGTGGTCGCTGTGGGGGGACGACCGCTTCTGCCTCTGATCCATCGGTCGCGACCCATGGACCGAGGGAGCCTTGATCGACAGCAACGCTTGTCGGTTGGGAAACGCCGTCGCCATCCGGAAGCGACACGGTGTGCGTGCCACGAGCCCCAATCACCTCCTCGCCGAGGACCTCCCAGCACGTGTGCGCCCAGTGATCACGCCCACGGAGACACAGTTGGGTGCGAGGCAGTGGGATGATGAGGTGCTCTTGTGCCCGCGTCAGCGCCACATGCAGCGTTCGCCACCACTCCGCCCGGGTTTCGGCTGCCGCCGCTCGCCGCACGGGCGGGCCACACAAGCGTGCGGGACCGCTCCCCTCGTCGATCCAGTGTTCTGCGTCCCACCGGAGGCCGAGACCCCCGCCGCCGGGGGTACGGGCTCTTGATGTCGAAGGTGTGGGGTCATAGAGGCCACCGCCGACGCCGGGCAGTGCTGGTGGCTTTGTCTCGCCGGCGGTCGCCGGCGGTGCCAGCGCGATCCCGGCAGCGCTCGCGACGAGCGTCTGCATCCCCGTCGCCCACGTTGCACCCGAGCAGGCCATATCAGCCACCACGACGATGTCGTCCTGATCGCCTTTCATATCGTGGATCGTCCTGAAGACGACGTCGACGGCGTCCGCGTCCGCAACCGGCTGGGTGGGCCCGCGACTTGGGGTCTCGAGAAAGGGCGTGAGCAACTCGTGGAGTCGGGCCGGACTATAGCGATCATCATCCTCCCATTCCTCCACAAGGGCGACGAGTGCATCCAGCGTCGCGACACGCTGTGGGCTCTCGGTCGCCGGGTCAATACCAAGCGGATCGACTTCCAGTTCCAGCCGATCGATAACTTCACGCACCAGCACCGAAGCCGGCTCCACACGGCGCAGTCGTGTGTCTGTCTGCAGCGTCACTAAGCCCAACATCACACGCGTGTGTGATATCTCACTATCGCCAACGGCATCTGCCCGCAAGACGCCACTCGCGTCGGTGACCGTCTCTGCGACGCCACGCAGTCCGTCTATCTCAGCGTCATTGCTCGCGGACGAAGCGAGTGCGGACTCGGTCAGCAACCGGTGGGTTCGTTCCGGGCTGGTTGGATTGGCGAGCCACTCGATCACGTCGATGACTGCCCGGACGACGGGAGAGTCAAACAGGTAGGCGCTGGCATCGGCGACGGTCATCCCGCGGGCCCTAAAGGCATCGGCGTACGCTGGCATATGGGTTCGCCGGCGAAACAGCACCGTGATGCCTGCCTCATCGTCCGCCTTCGGGAAGCGACCAGTGTTGATCCCGCTGGCGACATATCTCGCGAGCGTGGCAGCCTCCCCCATTCCGTCCTTCGGAGCGACCCAGTCATCCGACCCGGGTGCGCCCTTCGGATCGAAGCTCGCAATGTGTACCGCTGGATCACCAGTCGCGTCACGGATCGCGGTCATCGCCGGTGGGTCCGTTGGGAGGTGTCCAAGTCCACCGCGTTCGGCATGGCCCAATCCGCGCTCGGCGACCGCGTTCACAAACCGGACTATCCCTGGGCGTGAGCGATAGTTCCGCTCAGCCCGTTCGGTTGCATGCGGGCGCCATGTCCGATTAAAGTATTGCCCATCCTCAAGCGCTCCTGCAAACAGGTCGGGGGTGGCATCTCGCCACTGGTAGATACACTGATCGAGATCACCCGCCAGCAGGATGCAGGCGTCATCGGCGACCAGATGCGCTACTGCGTCGTGTTGGATGCGGCTGACGTCCTGTGCCTCGTCGATGATCACGCTGTCAATCGCCTCACGATAACGCGTGTGGAGCCGCTCGCGACGAGGGGAGACGTACCGATCATCCCGAAAGTACGTCTCGACGAGCCATGCACAGTCCGTGTGGGTGATGACGCCGCGTTCCCGGACGAGCGTCTCGTAGGCATCGGCGTACTGCGTGAACAGGTCTCCGAACGTCTCGATGAGCGCAACCCACTCCGTATGGAGTTGTTGATCAGCCGCGAGGAGTCTGCGTTGCTCCGCATCAGTGAGCGTGTCACGGGCGTCGGCGGCGGCCTCCGCACCACGGTAGTCTATGATCGCATCGAGAAGGCCCTCGAGAGTGATGGACCCGCCACGATAGTTGTCCGCCACCGCTGCATGCAGGCGGTTTTCAAACTCCGCTGGCGTGAGTGTTCGTCGCCGAGCGACCTCGAGGGCGTCACGCAACAATTTCGGGATCGACGGCGGTGCCTTGCTGGTGTCGTACGCGTCACGAAGACGATCAGCGCGACGTGCGCCGGCGTCGTCCTCGATCACGCGCTCGTAGGCATCCTGATGGAGCTGCTCAATCAAGGCTGGATTCCCGACAGTCGGCATCCCGTCAAACCCCATCTCGGTCGCGATATCCCCACAGACCGTCCGGAGGACGCTATCCACAGTGCCGATTCGGGGTGCCTCTCGTACTTGTCTACACAGCCGGTCGATGTCCGAGCGGCCGAGTGTCGGCGGCGTCTCACCACGCTCGTATAGCGCTTCGATCCATGCGACGATATCGGGGCAGAGATCGGCGGCATCCTCTTTTGAAAACGACGCGATCAGCACCCGCTCGTGTGGGCGCGGGTCGCCGGCCGCCGACCGTGCAAGCAGGTCTTCCGCGGCGGCTTTCCCGATCGTCGCCGATTTGCCAGCACCCGGAACGCTCGCAAGGACCGCAAGCCCCTGATCCATGCCCAGATACGCCTCGACCATCCGCTGTTGGTTGGGGTCGAGCCGCGGGACGTCGTCACTCATCGTCATCCTCCATGGACAGACAGCCGCTGAGCGGCTCTGGCAGTATCGATGGATCTGCCATGAGCCTGTCCTGTGCTGTTTTCGACACGTGTCTCGTCTCTACGCCTTCGAGAAACCGGGAAGGTCGTTTTTCCACGCCATCGGCATCCCTCGCGTAACGGGTCGCGATGAGTGCCTCGCTCGCCGCGTTGTGAGCAGCCTCGAACTGATCACGGTCGCGGGCGGTCGTCCACGCTGGATGAGGGCGGACGCCATCAATGTCGGCGGCCTCGATCACCGTCCGGGCGGCCGACGGCACGGGAGAGGCGGTCGTCGTCGGCCACTCACCGTCGATGAGCCCGACCACGATCACGTACGGCACGGAGAGCGCCCACAGGTCGTTTGCCTCCATGACGTCGATTGCCGCGGCCGTCGGCAGTTCACGTCGGCCCGGGACGGTCGTCGCGAACGACTCGAGCAACTCGTTGACGACGCTCCACTGTCTGTCCGTCCGGTCCGCAGCCAGCCACCGGGCGTACCGCTGGCGGCTCATCCGCACCAACTCGGTCGTCCGCTCAAACCCCCGGAGCGTGTTTGCAAGCTCGCTCACAGCCCGCTCATCCGGCGTTTCAGGGAGACGGGCTTTGTCGTACCGTTCAAGCACGGGCTCGAGCGTGTCGGTGACGTCCTTCGAGGTGGGCGCGTCGGGTTGGGCGGCGATCCAGTTCAGGTAGGCCATCCAGTGCTGTTTCGTCGACTGGTCGAGAGCCGCGGTCGCGATGGTGGCTTGCCACTCGGCGATCGACTGGATCAGGCCGGCGTGTGCGTGAGTGAGTTCGTGGATGGCAGTCGGCGTCAGCGGTTCAGGTTCATCACTCGCCGGCATCCACCCAAGCAAGAGTGGCGCTGCGAGCGTCTCAGTGGTGACAGCCCCCTGCTCGCGTGCAGCAAGTAGGCTGAGTGTGGCGGCGACGAGTTGGTACGGGACCGTCCGCTTGAGTCTAAGGGGCGTCCAGACCGCCAGTGTACGTCCGTACCGTGTCGCTGCTCGGGTGAGTGCGTCTGCATAGCGGTCGACGTCCGCAGTCGTGATCACGATGTCACTTGGGGAGACCCCGTGTTCGATAAGGCCTGCAGCCGTCGCGATGGCGAGTCGGCTCTCTTCCTGTCGAGTGCGACCAACGAGTTCGACCGCTGGGGTGGATACTCCCGCTGCGGTGGTCGCCGACGCTGCGGCGACGTTATCGGTGTCACCGCGGGTGTTCTGAGTGCTCATCGCCACGCAAACACCGCCTGTGTGCCGGGTTCCTCGACCGCCTTCGTCCGCCGGAGGTGCTCGTCGATCGGTGGCCCACTCGCCGTCCGCAGATGGAGGTGGACGTCGGTGTCCGTCTGTGCGACGACGGCCCGGAGGAGGTCCTCAAGGGGAGCCGTAAGCATGCTCGCGCCGGCGACGACGAATCGCTCAATCGTGGGGTATGCCGCGGTCCAGACACCGGGGTCGGCGATGAGTTCACGGATGGCCCGTGTCAGGAGTGTCGTCTCCGAGGCGAGCCGTGTGGTCGGCGTCTCCCTCGCCGCCGTGTCCGCAGCGAGGCGGTTATTGAGGTCGGCATGGAGCTGGGAGACGCCGGCAAGCAGATCCAGTGTCTCGATGGTCGCCAGCCCGCTCGCCGTTCGAGTTTCCGATCGCACGGTGTCAGCGAGCCACTCCATACGTCGGGGGTGAAACCCGGTGACCAGCTCCAGTTCACTTCGGGCCCGCTCGACCGTCTCGATTTGTGCCGTGAGTGGCTCGCCGATGACGGCGCCGAGATGGTCATACACGGATCGGTGCGGATCGGTGAGAATCTCGGTGAGAGAGGCGAGTCGGTCAACGCGGTCGGCGGCGATCGCCGGCTTGTTGGCCGCCTCGAGGAGATCTTCGGCAACGCCGCGCAGCCGGCGGAACAGCAGGCTGCTCATCGGTCGTGACTGTTCGCGGAGCCGCGTCTCAAGGTTGCGCTTGTGAAGCTGTACCGGCGTCACGATGAGCGTAGTTGGCTGCCGACTGCGGGTCGCAGTCGTCCAGAGCGTTTCCGGCTGGCCCACGTGGACCCGAAACGGCAGCGAGTACGCAGTGAGTTTGTGTTGCATCAGTACGTGAGCGCGTCAGCCGGTGACTGTGTCTCACTATCGTCCGCGTTCTGATCGCTGATGGAGACTGGGACGTCTATACACTTCGGACATTGCTTGAATTCAAGATAATCAGCAGCCCTGACACTCTTGTCGCCGTCGGGGCAGATCACGTTCAGCCTG
>NZ_FZNQ01000033.1 GCF_900188065.1 Halorubrum vacuolatum | reverse complement strand
ACCCGTACCCATCCCGAACACGGAAGTTAAGCTCACCAGCGTACTGGATGGTACTGGAGTGAGAGATCCTCTGGGACGTGCAGTTCGCCGCCTCGCCATTCATACCACATTCATAACCCACATAGCCGAACGGCCGTCTGTTCAGCAGCATCCACAGCGGATGGGATTTGATCCCGGTGAGTGACGACGCCTGGATCTGCACCTCGAGTTCGGTCACTGGAGCGCGGCGCGTCCGTCCCTTCGTCGGCTCCTATTCGACCGTGGAGCCGACAGCGGTGTCGAGGCCGACCTCGGTTCGGCGGTCACGCTCGGTGTCGCGTCGACTCGTGATCGACGTCGCTCCTGCCCGAGCCGCGGAGTTCGATGAACTTAAGCGGCCTACCGGGTAAAATCATATTGCGCCAAGGTGGCAGAGTCCGGTCAGACGCAGCGGCCTGCAGAGCCGCCCTACGCCGGTTCAAATCCGGCCCTTGGCTTGATACCCTATTTATAAACTTTAGTTCAAACCCTACTCAGTGAATCGCATTGACTCCCCGCGAGGCGTTACGGACCGAGGCTGGTTAGAATAATACCTCACCGTCGTTTCGTGGCTACTCGTAAGAATGTCAAGCGCAAGACAAGACTTTTACAACCATACGTTCCACAGTAACGCATGTCAACGGGAACCTCCGCCATGACTGACGGCGGCGATGATAACGGCGGGGAAAGTATCTGGAGCGATGTCTCTTCCCGAGAGATGGCCGGTGGCGCAGTCGGGCTCGGGGCGGCGCTGCTCCTGTTCATGGGCGTGGCTATGGTCGCCTTCTTTCTATTGGCGCTCGCCGCGGTGAACATCAATCTCGATGTTCTCGGGGTCGGGATCGCGCTGATCCTATTCGGATACGCGACGCTGAAGCTCGCGGACCGGATCGGGACACCGGATTTCGACTTCGACGAATAACACGGCCTGCGGTCTGATGTCCCGTCCGTGGCTGTCCTCTTTTCGTAGAGTTTGTGAGTAAGCGATGTCCACGCTCCGATCAGGCGTCGGGCCGGCTATCGCTTGTCGAAGACGAGGATGAGGACGAACGTTGCGGCCCGAATTCGATCTCGATGCGGATGATCTCGTAGGGGATGGTTTGTTGCCGGCTCGGTCGGGCGGTATGTAGATACGGATCGAAAGGTGAGGCGGTGCGTTTTCAACGTGATCGATACCCGAAAGCGACCGCCTCAGCCCCTGGGTTGAATGGATATCGGCTATTCACAACCGGCCCTTGAGTTCATATTCATGCGGCAGCCTCTCTCGAGATCGCCAGGAGCTTCCGGTCCGATCCCCACAGATCACCGACCGTGGCGCTCACCCCAACCCACTCCCGTACCGGTATGCCTAACGGGCACCGATCGCAATGAACAAGGCTTTGTGACGGTGTGTGCATCGATCGTCGTGAACGTCACTCCCCCGACTGTCGCCCGATGGACGGACCGAATCCGATGAGGGTTATCCTCGTCGTCGGCTGTACGCAAACCGGGATGCTTGACGGGCTCAGTGCGGCGGGCAACGCTCCCGAGCTGCTCCAACACACCCCTGCGGCGGATGCCGAAATCGTCGAATACGGTCGACCCATCTGTGCACCCGTGACGCCGGTGAGCCCGACCGGCTGTCCGACACCTGCGGTGATAACACGAGCAGTCCGCGAGATGATTGATTTCGACCTCCTCGTCGTGGATGCGGGGCTCGCGGCCGACACGGCGGCACCGACTCTCGCCCTTGGCGGGAGGCCTGGTACCGATATCCGGGAACCGATCGCGGTCCCCAATGCCAGCGCCCTTTTTAAGCGTGCTCGATCGCTCGGTCGTGCGCAACCGGATGACGCTATCACGATCGGCGAGAGCATTCCCGGTGGGACGACCACCGCGCTGGGCGTGATGACTGCGCTTGGTGAACCATATGGTGTGTCCTCCTCGTTACCGACGAACCCGGTTGAGCGCAAGCGGAACGTCGTGGCTATGGGTTTAGAACGGAGCAACATCGGTCCCGGTGATACTGCTCCCGATCCACTTGCGGCCATTCGCTTGATGGGTGACCCAGTTATCGCGGTGGTGAGCGGGATCGTCGTTGGTGCACGTGAAACCGGGGCGCGGGTCACCCTCGCGGGCGGAACCCAAATGCTTGCCGTCGCGGCGGTGATTCGCCATCTCGGTCGGACGGACGAATTGGCGCTCGCAACCACGCGATATGTACATGAAGACGAGACGGTCGATCTGGAGAGTTCGGCGGCATCACTCGGACTGTGCCTTTCCGTCACCGATCCGGGATTCGAACGAACTGACCATCAGGGACTATCCGCCTACCATCGGGGCGTTGGCAAAGAGGGTGTTGGAATGGGTGGTGCACTTCGTCTCGCCACGCGAAACGGCGTCACGATGGCGGACGTTCGCGACCGGACGGTCACGTGTTATGAGCGGTTGATTGATGACCAAGGTCCGTGACATTGGGCCTTCGATCGGTGGAATCGAACTCGGATGGCGTATCCAATTGGCTGACACCGCATTCTCGCCGTGCTATCGAGACCGGTTGCACCCGTTCGTTCACGTGGTGGACCGTTGGGGCTCGGCCGCACACCGCGGTCCCCTACCGCACCGTTTACGATCGATCACGTTATCGATCCACGCCAGGTGTACCGGAACTTGGCGGCCGCAAGAGGAACCCGACCGCACCGGCGGCCAGCGCTAGCACGCCGCCGAGTACGAACGTGAGGTCCCAGCCGATGACGACGACGAGCCAGCCGACGACGCCGCCGCCGAAGACGCCGCCCCACATCTTCCCCGAGTACACGAGCGAGTAGTTCGCCGAGGAGTACCGGCTTCCGTAGTAGTCGCCGACGAGGCTCGGGAACAGCGAGAACTGCGAGCTCCAGAAGAAGACCGCGACGGCGACCGCGAAAATGAAGCCGATGCCGCTTCCAAGGATCCCGAAGGCGACGATGGCGAGCGTGGCGACCCCACAGAGGAGAAACGAGACGGCCGTGATCAGCTCCCGACCGACGCGGTCGGAGAGCCCGCCGATGACGAGTCGGCCGCCTGCGGAGCCGATGGGAAGCAACGTCGCGGCGATCGTCGCCGTCGCGGCCGTTAGGCCGACGGCTTCGGCGTAGAGGATCGTCCGTGCGGTGATCATGAGCCCGGCCGCGCTCACCGCGAAGAACATGAAGTACATCGCCCAGAACTGCCATGTCCGGACCATCTCCCGCCAGGTGTAGTGGCGACGCCCGTCACCGCCGTCGGCGACGGCCTCGGTTTCGTCGGTCGAGTCGTCGGCCGGGGCGTCCGGATCGGTGCTCCCCGCGAGCGCCCAGTCGTGCGGCGGGTCCTTGAGCACGACCGTCCCCACGACGATCCCGACCCCGATGAGCAGCCCCATGCTCCAGAGTCCCGTCGACAGCGCGTCCGCGTCGATCATATATCGGATGAAGGGGACGAACGCGGCGCTGCCGGCCGCGAAGGCCATCGTGCCGATCCCCGTGGTCAGCCCGCGTTTATCGGGAAACCATTTGACGGCGGTGTTGACCGCGACGGTGTAGACCATCCCGACGCCCGCCGCCCCGAGCCCGTAGGTGAGATACACCTGCCAGAGCTCGGTCGCGAACGCCAAGCCGACGTAGCCGCCGCCGGCGAGGATGCCGGCCGCGAACGTGACCGCCCTCGGTCCGTGCCGGTCCCGCCACCAGCCGGCCGGAAACTGCACGAGCGCCATGATGATCACGAAGGCGGTAAAGACGAACCCGAGCGCCGAGAGCGAGGCATCCAGTTCGGCCGCGAGCGGCCCCTCGAGGGCCGACCAGACGTACTGATACGGGCTCACCATGGCCATCATGACGGCGGCAGCGGCGACCTGCCACCACCGCGAGTAGCCCAGTATGTCGTTCGCGGTTTCGTTGATGTCGTTCGGGTACACGCTACCTCAGTTCGCTCGGCGGTCGGTCGTCGGCTGTCCGGTTCATCTATCGGTTGATAGCCGGCGTCGTCATGGTATAGGTTCCGTTATTTCGGTTTCCGTGTGCTCGGGCCTGCCCGTGGTCTCTCCGTGTGTTCGGGCCCGCCCGTCGCCCGCGTTAGTAACCGTTATACGACGGGTGACCCATGCTCAAATCATGCAACGACGCGCTGTGGCCGCATACGTCGCGATCTTTCTGCTCGCCGCGAGCGTGGCGGGTGTGCTCGCCGTGACGGCCGAGACCCCGGAGCTCACCTTCGAGGACCCGGATTTCGAGCTCTCGGAGGGTGATACATTCGAGGTGGACGGCATCGAGTTCACGGTCGCCGATATCTCTGAAACCGAGGAGGAAGACGAACTCGGCGACATCGAGATCGAACGCAGCGGGGTAGTCGAGTGGGTTGAAGAGACGGATCAGACGGAGATATGGGACAACGAGTCCGCCGTCGAAGTCGACGGGATGGACTGGACCGTCCATATCGAGGGTGAAGAGCCCGAGGAGTTCACGCTGATCGAGGACCTTGACCGTCAGGCGATCCTCGAAGACGATCCTGCCGCCGCGAACGAGACCGTCGAGTTCGACGACCAGGAGTACGTCGTCATCACCGACGAGGACGGTGAGGAGGAGTTCGTTCCGGTCGATGAGTACTTCCCGGAGCCCGAGGAGCGAACCTATGCGCTGGGCGATACGTTCGAGTACGCCGACGAGACGGTGACCGTCGAGGAGATCACCGAAAACGACGTCACCATCGCATGGACCGGTCCGGAGGAGCTCTCACAGGATATCTCACAGGAAACGGAAGTTACCCTCGGTGAGACCGACTTCATCGCGTACTTCCCCGACGGTGAGACGTTGATCCTTTCGTCGGACATCGAGGCCTATGAGGCACAGCTCGCGGAGGTCGAGCGGCTCGAACAGCAGGGTGATGGCCTCTGGCGGATCGTCATCATCGGCGTGCTCTCCTCGCTGTTGCTCGTTGCAGCCGCGTTCGTCCCGTCGCGGTACTGATCCTGCGGTTTCACCTCGTTTCGTCCCCCACGGCGGGTTCCCCGCCCGTTTCGCGTCCGTCTTCCCGGATCGACATGCACTAACACGTGTGACCGCAACGATGGCCATGCCATCCACCGCGGAGAAGGTCCGTCAACTCGCTCCCCACTGGGGGGTGATGTTCGCCGTGATGTTCGTGACGCTCGCGCTGATCGAGACGTTTATCGGATCGCTGGCGTTCTGGCAGTCGCTGCTCATCGTGTTCGTGATCGCGTTCGGGTATCCGGTCGTCGCCCGGGCGCTTGGCGTCGCTCCGGAGGTCTGGCAGCGGCCCTGAGTTACCACAACGGCTCGGATTCTATCCCCGCGGGCTCTCACTTCCACCGTCATAGCCCCCAGACGAGCCAGATAGCGACGGTGGTGACGACGGCTAAAAGCAGCTGTAGCGGCCCACCGACCCGCAGGAAGTCGGCGAACTCGTAGCCGCCGGGACCGTAGACCATGAGGTTGGTCTGGTAGCCGACGGGGGTCATAAACGAGGTCGCTCCCGAGAACATCACGACGAGGAGGAAGGTGAACTCGTTCGCGCCGAGGCTGGCGGCGGCGTCGACGGCGACCGGGATCATGAGAACGACGGTCGCGACGGGTGTGATGACGTTCGCCAGCAGGCCGGTGACGAGATAGAACGACAACAGTACGGCAAAAAGCGGCAGGACCGCCTCGGTCGCGACGAGTACCTCGGCGATCGCGGCCGCCCCGCCGGTCTCCTCCATGGCGAGCCCGAGCGGGATGACGCCGGCGAGGAGGAAGATGACGTTCCAGGAGACGGCGTCGTAGGCGTCGGCAGACCGCAGACAGCCGGTGACGATCATCGTGAAGACGCCCGCGAGCGCCGCGATGACGATTGGTAACAGGTCGAGTGCGGCGACCCCGATCACCCCGGCCATGATCGCGACCATCACGGGCGTCTTCGGTGAGAGCGGCGCTACCGCCTCGACGTCCATCTCCGCGAGCCGGTCGTAGGCGCGCTCGTCGGCGACGATCAACATCCCGGTGTCGGCGAAATACCGGATCGACTCCGGGGTCGTTCGAATCAACAGCAGGTCGCCCGGCCGAAGGGTTCGCTCGGCGAGGTCGGTTCGGACGACCTCGTCGCCGCGGCGGATCGCGAGCACGGCCGTTCGGTGGAACTCGGCGAGCCCCGCTTCGGCGACGGTCTCGCCGACGTATCGCGAATCATCCGGGACGACCGCCTTTGCGAGAACGTCGTCCGTCGGCGCCTCCTCGAAGCTCTCTTCGGTCACCTCCTCGCGAAGCCGTTGTCCGAGCCCCGTCGTCTCGCGAAAGCGGTTGACCGCCTGAAGGGTGCCGTGGACGACGAGCTCGTCGCCCGCTTCGATGACACGGTCGGTGTGTGGCGCGCTGAACGCCTCCTCGCCGCGGCGGAGCTGCAGGATCCGGACCTTCGGATGTGTCTCGTCGAAGGCCTCGACCGGCTCGCCGACCGCCGCTGAATCCGGGCGCACGTGCATCACGGTGAGGTGATCCTCCAGATCGAACTCCTCGACGGCGTCGCTGTCGACCGGAACCCGTGCCGGTACGAGTCGTCGCCCGATCGTCAACAGATAGGCGGTTCCGACGATGAGCACGAGGAGGCCGACACCGGAGAACTCGAACATCCCGATCCCGTCGCGACCCGGGATCAACACGCGGGCGAAATCGCTCGCGAGGATGTTCGTGGAGCTACCGATGAGGGTGAGCGTCCCGCCGAGGATCGCCGCATACGAGAGGGGCAACAGGAGTTTCGAGGGACTGATCCCGACGGATTCGGCGAGATCGGAGATCATCGGCATGAAGACGGCGACGACGGGCGTGTTGTTGATGAACCCGGCGATGGGACCGGTGGTACAGACGGTGGCGACGAGTGCGCGGAACTCCTTGCCGGCGGTGATGTCGGCGAGATAGATCCCGAGCCGCTGGACGAGCCCCGTCGCCTGAATGCCGGCGCTCAACATGTACATCGCCACGATGGTGACCGTTGCCGGATTTGCGAACCCCGAGATCGCGCCCCTCGCGTCGACGCCCGTCCACGGCCCCAACACGACGAGCGTGGCGATGACCCCGATGGCGGTCACGTCGTTCGGGATCACCTCGCTCACGAACAACACGAGTGCGACCGCGATGATCCCGAAGACGACGAGGGCGTCGAACGGCACTTCCGTGACGACCATGGACCCACCACAGGGGCGTCCGCCTTTGCTGTATCGACCCACGATGGGCCGCTCGCTCACCGTGATCCCGGCCCGGTTCGCCTGCGGCCGTCTATCGGCGTTCGAACCCGTCCCCGACCCGCGTGACGGCCCGACGGATCGCGTCGGCAACGCCGTCTGCGACCCGGGATATCGGCCGTCTGAACGCGGTGTAGGCGACGGCGACCGTGAGCGCGCCCAGCGCGATCGTGTGCACCGGTCCGTCGAGAAGCGTGAGGGGAACGATGCCGGCGACGCCGGCGACGAGCAGATCGCGTGGCGACCCGTCATACCGGGTCCATCGCTTCGCGCGCAGCCATCGCCCCCCGACGTGGTCGTAGACGCCCCGGTCGGATTTCCGCTCCCACGGCCGGAACTCCCGGCTGCCACCGTATCGGTCCATCCGACAGTGGAGGGCGGCGGCGACGATCCCGGCGGCGAGCCCGACCGTCACCGGGGTCGAAACGAATACCGCGAGCGCGACGCTTGGAACGGCACACAGCGGATATATCGTCGGATAATGAAGCGTCCGGCGGTGGTCCGCGAACACGTCGAGGTCGGGGAAGACGCTCCCGAGGATCGCCCCGAGGAGGATCGGCGTGGCGAGGTCGGCGCCACCGGTCGCGGACGCGTTCATGGCCACCGGGGTCGCAAGCGCCAAGCCGACCAGCACGTGCGTCGGAAGCATCATTTCGTCTCGGACGAGGGAGCGGCCGCGGATAAATACGACGGCGTCGGCGCTCGCTCCCGGCCGATAACCCCGACGTCAGCGGGTCACCGAGGGGTCCCTTCCGGGTTTATCCGGGCTGCCGTCGTAGTTGTGGGCATGACGAACGACGATCCTGTGCCGGTGACCCCGGAGCGGCCGGACGCACCGTTTCACACCATCGGAACCGATCACATCACCATCTGGGGGAGCAACGCCGCCGACACCGTCGCGTTCTATCGTGACCTCCTCGGCATGCCGCTCGTCCTTCGCCAACCGAATCTCGATGACCCCTCCCAGACGCACCTGTTTTTCGACACCGGTGACGGACGGATCCTCACCGTCTTCGTGAGCGACGACCGTCCCTCCGCGCCGGGACAACGGCCCGGCGTTGGCGCGGTTCACCACCTCTGTTTCAGCGTCGACCCCGAGGAGTACGAGACGATCATGGAGGCGCTGGACGCGGCCGGCCACGGGTACAACGTCTTCGACCGCGGCGTCTTCCATTCGATCTACACGCGGGACAACAACGGGCTCGTCATCGAACTCTCCTCGGATAAATACGAGATCCCCCTCGATCGGAAAGGTGAGGTGCTCGCAACCGCCCAGCGGCTGCGCGAGGAGGACGGCGCGGACTTCGCACAGGATCGCCACATGGAGGGTGCCTTGGAGGAACTCGGTCTCCCGGTGAAAAAGTACGATCTCCCCGAGGCGAGCGCGGGTGTCGGCGTCCGCTGAAACGGATCGACGGTCGTTGACGGCTGCCGGTATGGCCGGCCGAACGAAACGCTTTACCCGTTCATCCGGCTACGTAGACTCGCGGGACCGTGGGTTAGTGGTATACTTCGGGCCTTGGGTGCCCGTGACCCCGGTTCGAATCCGGGCGGTCCCACTTACTGCTGCGAGCAACTCCGCGAGCAGCAGCAATGGAGCGGATTCGAAGCAGGGAGCGGATTCGAACTACGCGAGCCGATCGCCGCGCGAGTTTATAAGGGAACGGGAAGCCAGTCGAGGTGGCGGACGACCCGTTCCGGCTCGACGATCGGGTCGTGAAGCACGAGCCAGTCGAGCAGGACGAGCCCGAAGCCGTGGGCGACGAACGAGGGAAGGATGGAGTTCGCGTGGTAGTCGACCGCGCCGAACAGCACGTCGGCCGGTGCCGACAGCAGCAGTTCGATCGGCGGGCTGTGGACGTGCGCGATCGCGTAGGCAACCGGGCTGATGAAGACGCACTTGAAGCCGATCTCCCGGACGCCGACACAGAGCAGGCCGCGATAGTACGTCTCCGCCGCCAGCGCAAGCACCAGTAGCTGGACGGCGTGCGGGACGAACGCGCCGAGTTCAGGCACGACCGGCCACATCGGGTAGTGCTCCCGGACCGTCGGCAGCGTCGAGCCGACCAGGTAGAAGGGAGCGACAAAGAGCGAGAGAAGCACCGTGTTCCGGATCGCGAGCCGGTCGATCCGCCAGCCGAGGTGCTCGCCGGCGAGCAGCCCGAGCACGCCCGGGATCACGAGAAAGAGGAGGCCGTCCCGGAGGAGCCGCTCCTCGATCGACCCCGTCGTCGTGACGTTCCAGCCGACGGTGAGGATGGCGCCGACGATCAGGGAGGTCGCGATCCAGCGTCGGCCGTCGAGGACGTCGACAAGGGGCGCCGACTCCGGCCAGCCGACGCGCTCGGCGTCGGTGGTCATCGTCGCTTCCGGGCCGGGGTGTCCGTCCGCCCCGCGCCGGACGTTCGGCGTGGCGTTCGTTGGCGGTACACGAGTCAGACGTGGTGGGGGAGCGCACGCACATAAGCGGGGCGGTCGAGGCGAGGAATCGAAACGGCAATTGCCGCCGAAGGCTTCGTGACGCCTTCACAAGCCTGAAGAGTCCTCGGAATCCTTGATTCCTGGTGTGCAAACGGGACCGGTGCTCCCGTCAACGCGGGACTCCTCCGGCATCGAGCCGATGGATCGGGATATTCCGGATTCGCTATCTGTAACGTTATGGACGGTTGACACCCCGTCAGACGAGCGTATTAATGCCCTCGGCGGGAAACGATCCCTATCGTATGGTGCGAAGCAGACCTGGGCGCGTCGGACACGTGCAGACCCTCCGCCATTGGGGTGGGCTGTTCGACGAGGATCGGACCGCCGGAGGGCCACGATGACGGATTCACGGATTCACACGGGCGTCCCACGGGCGGATGAGGTACTCATGGGCGGACTACTGCCCGAATCCGCGACGCTCCTCCGGGGTGCACCCGGCGCGGGAAAGACGATCTTCGGGCTCCACTTTCTGACGACGCGGACCGACCCGGACGCGACGAACCTCTATATCAACCTCGGCGAGCCGAAGGCGTACCTCGAATCGACGGCCCGGGGGTTCGGGCTGAACCTCGACGCCGTCGAGTTCCTCGACCGTTCCCCGGCGGGTGAGACCTTTCAGGAGGATTCGACGTACACGCTGTTCGCCTCCGGCGAGGTCGAACAGCCGTCGCTCGTCGGGTCGATCCGCGAGGTCGTCGAGGCGGTTGAACCGGAGCGGGTGGTGATCGACCCGGTCACGGTTCTCCGGCACCTCGCACCGGACACCCGACAGTTCCGAAGGCAGGTGCTCAGCCTCCTCGATTTCCTCAAATCGATGGGTACGACGACTCTCCTGACCTCGCAGGCTGCGACATCGCTTCCCGACGACGACCTCCAGTTCCTCGCCGACACCGTGGTGACGCTCGACAACGATATGGGTCACCGCACGCTTTCGGTCTCGAAGTTCCGCGGGTCGTCCTCCCGTGACGGCGCACATACGGTCACCATCGACGACGATGGAATGCAGGTATGGCCACGGCTCGATCCCACCCGGCACCGTCGCGAGCGTCCCACGGACGTCCTCCCCTCGGGGGTCGCCGAACTCGACCGGATCCTCGACGGCGGAATCGCGACGGGAACGGTCACCTTCTTAAGTGGACCGGCCGGTGTCGGCAAGACGACGACGGGCTTACAGTTCCTCAGTCAAGCCGCTCGCGCCGGGGATCGGGCGGTCGTCTACAGCTTCGAGGAGGGTCGTCGAACGATGCTCGCCCGCGCGGACGCCGTCGGGATCCCGCTTCGGGAGGCGATCGACGACGGGACCGTGTCGATCGTGGAGATCGGTCCGGACGAGCTGTCGCTCGATGCGTTCACGCATCGACTTCGGACCGAGGTCGAGGAGGCGGGCGCCGAGGTCGTGATGTTGGACGGCGTCGGCGGATACGAACGGGCCTTTCGCGGCCATCAAGCCGACGTGACCCGCCAGCTGATCAAGATCGGCCGATACCTTCGGAACATGAACGTCACCGGCTTGGTGACGAACGAGGTCCATCAGATAACGGGCGAGTTCCGGGCGACCGAACAACAGGTGAGCCACCTCGCCGACGGGATCATCATCCTCCGGCACGTCGAATATAAGGGACGGCTTCAGAAGTGTATCGGCGTGGTTAAAATGCGGTCGAGTGCGTTCGAGACCGGGCTTCGAACGCTCGATATCACGGCCGACGGGCTCCAGATCGGTGAGGAGCTATCGGGCCTCCGCGGGGTGCTGACGGGCACGCCGAACTGGCACGACGACGCCTAGCGTGACACAAAGATGAGCGACACACCGCCGGATTCATCGACCGATCCGCCACGTATCTACCCGCTGGTCGCGGACCAGGGCAACGAGCGAGTGCTCAAAGAGTGGCTCGTCTCTCACGACACGTATGCCCTCGCGGACGTGGACGAGCCCGTGGAAGCGGGCGCGTTCGACCTCTGTATCGTCGATCGGGGCGGCATCGAGACGTTCAGCGAGGAGTTACAACGGGCTAAATCCGACGCGGATCCGGTCCTGTTGCCGGTGTTGCTCTTGGTCCCCGAGGCCCGCGAGGGGATCATCGAAACCGATCGGGGCGAGATCGCGGACAACGTCCTGCGGACCGGCGTCGACGAGATCGTGATGCTCCCGATTCGGCAAGTCGAGCTTGAGTGGCGAATTCGAGCGCTTCTTCGGCTTCGGGATCAGTCGTTGACGCTCGACTCGAACGTCAGACAGCTCTCACGGTTCAAGCAGGCGGCGGAGGCGGCCGGCCACGCGATCTTCGTCACCGATCTCGAAGGCCATATCGAGTATGCAAACCCCGCCTTTGAGGAGATAACCGGCTATGATCGCGAGGAGGTGATCGGAGACGATGTCAACGTCCTGTCCTCCGGAGGGATGTCCGATGCGTACTACGCCGACCTGTGGGAGACGATCACGGCGGGCGAGACCTTCGAGGCCGAGATCGTCAATCACCGCAAGGACGGGAGCGAATACACCGCCTATCAGACGATCGCGCCGATCCTTGACGATACCGGCGAGATCACGGCCTACGTCGCGGTCCAGATGGACATCACCGAACAGAAGAACCTACGGGAGCGGCTCAAGCGACATCGCGACATCGTCCAGCGGTTGAGCGATCCGATCATGATCCAGGACGAATCGGGCCGCTTTGAGCTGGTCAACGAGGCGCTGGCGGAGTTTGCGGGCCTCCCCGCCGAGGAGCTGCTCGGAACGGATGAGGTCTCGTTCATGGACGCGGATTCATCGGCACGGATCGCGCGGAAAAAACGGGAGGTGATGGAGACCGAATCGCCGATGGGCTACTCGATCTCCCCGGAGTTCGAACGATCCGGAAAGGAGGCGGTTTTCGATACGCGGCGCTATCCGTTCTACGACCACGGGGGCGAGCTCACGGGAACGTTCGCGATCTGTCGTGACGTGACGGAGCTTAAAGAGCGCGCGCGACAGCTGCGGGTACTGGACAACATCCTTCGGCATAACCTCCGGAACGACCTGACGGTGATCCGGGGACGGGCCGACCAGCTTCGGTCGGAAACCGACGGGGAGCTCGCCGAGATGGCCGAGACGATCGTCACCTACGCGGACGCGCTGATGACGACGGGGGAGAAATCGCGCGCGATCACGAACCTGCTCAGCGAGGAACCCGAATCCGTCCGCATCGATCTCTCCCGGACGGCCGCGTTGATCGCCGACAGGATCGACGCCTCCGAGCTCGTCGCGGACGTAACCGTGGACACGCCGGAGCGCGCCATCGCGTCGGTGACGGTCAACATCGAGAAGGCGATAGAGGAGTTGGTTCGCAACGCTATCATCCACAACGACCGTGCGGTGCCGTCGGTTACCCTGTGCGTTACGACCGCCGGCGACGCCGTGGAGCTGCGCGTCGTCGACGACGGGCCGGGACTTTCGGAGATGGATCGGGACGTGCTCACGACCGGTCAGGCGGTCGATTCGTTGTATCACGGCAGCGGGCTCGGCCTCTGGTTAGTCTACTGGACGGTCAGGCGGTCCGACGGTTCGATCGCCGTCGCCGAGGCCGACCCCCGCGGCACCGAGATCACCCTTCGGCTTCCGGCACCGGTCGCCGAGTGATCCTCACGTCCGCTCCCACACCCTCACGTCCGCTCCCACACCCGGAGCCAGTCACAGACGAGCCGCTCGGTCCACGGCTCGGTCAGGTCAGCCCGCCCGATCCGGTTCACGTGATTCGAGAGGATCAACCCGAAGGGTCTGGCGTCCTCGTGGGTCAGCGATTCGAGCATCGCCGAGGACGAGTGTACGGTGTGTACCCGTCGGTCGTTGAAGTACCACTCGATGCGGTCACGGTACCACGCACAGCCGTACACGTTGAACGTCGTCGTGAGATCGATTTCCGTCTCGATCGAAGTCGGATCGTGGCGGTGTGTGTCGCGGTCGCCCGGTTTCCCCGAGTCGCTCCAGTGGACGTCCACGGAGAGGGTCCGTCGCTCCGTCTCCGCCCGCGAGGGGTCCCGCTGGAACAGCTCGACGATGTCGATCTCGGGGGGCCACGTCATGTCCGCGGGGTGCATCCAGAACGCGGGGAGGATCCCGACGCGGCCCGGGAGCTTCAGCCGTGCCTCGACGTAGGTCGCCGGCTCCGGATCGATCGGGACCCCGGTTTCGGGATGCCACTGCTCCCCGCCGACGCTGGAGTTTATCACCCCCTGCTTGCAGCCGTCGGGTCCGGTCCCGTCCGACTCGATCGTGAGGACACAGCGGCCGTCCTCGACGGCGACGTGGTCGGCGCTCACCGTCGCGTCGTCATCGGGGATCCAGTCCTCCCTGTCGATGAACCCGACGGCCCACCGGTCGGTATCGAACGTCTCCCACGTCTCCTCGAGGACGAGTCGCCACTCGCCCGGTGGGCCGTCGCCTTCGCGGTCCAGACAGCCCGCACCGCCAAGCACGGTGAGGCCGGTGACGCCGGCGAGCAGCTCGCGCCGCCGTCGATCGCCGTCCATCGCTGTCACGGATAACGTCCTCGCGTGTATAAGTCCACGTTCGTCGGGGGAGGAGTGAACCACCCCGACGAGGCCGCCGACTTTTCGAAATCCTTTTGTCCCGATTCGGCTTTGGTCAAGATGCGAGCCGCCTTAGCTCAGCCTGGGAGAGCACTCGACTGAAGATCGAGCTGTCCCCCGTTCAAATCGGGGAGGCGGCATTTTCCTGCGAACATGCGAGGGAGCGTAGCGACCGAGCCGTGAGCAGTGAACAATGTACTACCGATTTGAGCAGACGAGCCGCAGGCCCGCGCAGCGAAGCGAGCAGGAACGTCTCGGTGAGTTCAAATCGGGGAGGTGACATCCTGATTCTGCCCGGTTTCCATTCGAAGCGCTTTCGGCTCTGATTGAAGATCGAGTTGTCCCCCTCCCCACGAGCGAAGCGGGCGGATGAGGAAACGGCGGCGAGACGATTTGCCTGCTCATGGTGAGTGATTTGCCTGCTTGTGGCGAGTTGATTTGTCCCTGTGAGGTGGTCCGTGCGATGATGATGATAACCCTAGCGTCTGCCGTACCGATCGGGCTCACCACGCCTCCGACGTCGGCTGCACTCGCTCGATCCGTCGCCACGTCCCCGCTTCGGTGCGGACGACGGTGAGCGCGGCGTCCGCTATCGTGACGAGTACCCGATCACCCTCCTGAACCATCGGGAGTGCTGTCCGCGCCACGTCATACTGTGTGACGACCTCGTCGCGGGCCTCGACAAGTAGCACGACGTGATCGCCGTTGACGATCCGATCGACCGTGGCGGGGTATTGTCCCTCGGCGGCCGTGTGCGCTCCGTCCGGTTCCGTCGTCGACTGCTCGGGGAGCGTCCCTCCCTGCAGACGCAGCGTCGCGGCCGCGCCGATGAAGGCGAGAAGCGATCGGCGGCTTATCGAGACGAGTGATTTCATCGAGGTGACTGGCTGCGTCATTCGTGATAAGATTGGACGTGCTCCGGTGAGCGGACCTAGCAGTTTATTTAAAAACTTGGCCGTAAATATGTCAACTAAATACTAGTCTGAGGATCGCACCGGCTGGTTGGGGTCCACAAACGGTTCCACAGAACGGAAGCCCAACCGACGTCCCCACGGAGGCAGCGCTCCATGAGATGCTGTTCGATCCCTTTAGGAACGTCGCAACCCCGTCCTTCACGGGGATGCCGGGATTCAGACGAAAGCTCTCGCTCGCCGGCGACCAACCGGGCGAGTTCTTCGATCGCAGCGGAGCTCCTTCGAGGCCGATACTTCACACGTCCACCGCTCCGACTCCCCGCCGATGGCGCCGCTTCCTTATCGCCGCCGTTGGATCGTTGCCGCCGGCTCCGCCAGCTTAGTGTCCGCGCTCGCCCTCAACGAATTCCGCGGCGGTGCGCTCGCCGGCGGCGAACTCGGCCGCCCGGCCGTCGATCCGGTCGGCGTCGAGGACGTCGTGATCGAGAAGCAGTTGTTCGAGCGCCTCTCCCCACTGTTCGTAGTAGATCCGTTCCACGTCGCTGCCGTTGAGGTGGTCCGTGTCGTCGTCGACCGTTGCGTCGACGACGTCCGATGGCGTTTCTTCGACGGCCGCGATCAGTCGCCGTTGGAAGGCCGACCAGTCGAATCCGGTCCCGCCGTCGTAGAGCGCAACGGCGACACCGAACGCACGGGCCTGCCACGGCGTGCGGAACGTCGGCTCCGCGTCGACGCCTAACAGCTCCGCGAACGCGCCCGTCGGGTCGGCGGTACCGCCGTCAGCCGCCGCCCCGGCTTCGTCACCCGAGTCGGCCGTCTCGGGACCTGTGAGTCGCTCGACGCCGATCATCGCGTCGCGGGTGACGAGCTCCGCGAGCTCCGCTTCAGTGAGATCGTCAGTCCCTTCGGGACGGCACGGGAGCACCATGTAGCGGATCTCTGAACTGGAGTCCCAGACGTTGACGGCGACGTCGTCGTCCAGATCTAGCCCGAACTCCGCGAGTACGGCTCGTGGCTCCCGGACGGTACGCGATCGGTACTCCGGCGTTTTGTACCACGTCGGCGGGAGTCCCAGCAGGGACCACGGATAACACGAACAGAGCGTACAGACGACGACGTTGTGGACGTCCGCAGTGTTCGCTTTCACGCGTATATGCTGGGTGCCCACGTCGAAATCGAACTCCTCGATTGCGGCCTCAGGCTCCGCAAGAAGCCGCTCCCGATAGTCGGGATCCGTCCACGCACGGGCGACGACCTGTGCGCCGTTACGGGGTCCGATGTCCTCTTCGTAGGCGTGTATGGCCTCGTCGACGGAATCGGTCGAGATGAGTCCTTCCTCGACGAGGAGTGACTGGATCGCTCGCACGCGTGGCCGTGGATCAGCGAAGGTTTCGTCGTCGTGTGGATGGTTGTGGCTGTGTTCGTGGTCGTCGTGGCTGTCGTGGTCGTCGTGGTTGTCGTGGCTGTCGTGGTTGTCGTGGCTGTGGTCCCGTTCGTGGTCGCTGTGGTCGTCACCCATCGTCGTCACCTCCCGATTCTTCATCGGCCCGAAGATACGGCTCCCAGAGATCGACGTGGACCGTGTCCTCGCGGTTCTCGGCGTCCGATCCCCAGACGTCCTGGACGTCGAACCCGACCGTGTACAGTGGTGCCGCTCGTTCCTCACCGTGTGCGCTGGCGTCAGGGAGGACGTGGTTCCCGTGGACCTCCACCACCTCTCCTGACGTTCGGCGAACGTACCGCGGGCAGCGGGTGTGTCCCTCCGGATGCATGTTCCGAACCCGGACACTGTCACCGACCGCGAAGGCCGGGTCGTCGCCCTCGCGCTCGAAGTCGGCGTCGGCCTCGAACACCGCCCGCACACCGGCCGCTAGGTCGGGGTCACGCCGGTCACACACGATGTCAGCTGGATCGTCCGCTGTGAGTGCGCGCTCGTGTGCCGCCTCAATCTCCTCGGCTGAGACCACGTCCGCCTCGATCAGGTTACGTTCGAGGCTCGCGAGCCAGCGCTCAAAATAGCTTGCCGAGAGGTATGCCGCCGGATCCATCCGTTCGATACCGTATCGGCTTCGATCGATGTTGTACACGCCCTGCGGCCGGACCCCCTTCACCATCGCGAAGACGAGGCGCTCCCAGTCCGCGTGAAACTGTGCGTCGTCCGCCACGGGGACCGGACCGAATCCGTGCATGCCGCCCATGTCGTGAATTCCGTTCATCGCTGCTCCCCGTGACGTGTCGTTCCGTGTCTCCACGTCCGCCGGTCGATCGTCCTCGATCGATTCCCGTTCATAGGTACCGATCCACAAGCACAACAAAATAGCTATGGTCCACGGGACCGGCGTCACGTCGGTTTCTCGTGCTCCACGGAAGCCATGTCTTCCTCGAACGGGAACGGCACCCCGGTTTCCTCGACCGAGTACGCCCACAGCCGTCTGGCGTCCTCCGGATCGTAGGAGGCTTCGTTCGAGCGCATCACCGTCGGCGATCCACGCATATTGAGGAACCCGCCGGGCCCGACGTACGCGCCGCCCTCGACGTCCGCGGTCGCCGCGTACAGCAATGGCCACGCCCCCTGTGCGGCGTCCTGTGCGAGCAGCGCGTTCGCGAGTTTCGTTCCGGCTTTCATGAGCGGGTTGCCGCTCTCGTCGGCCATCCGTCCCTGTAAGCCGGTGTCGGCGTATCCCGGATGACAGGCGACGCCATCCGTCTTTAGTTAAGCCTCACACCTCGGTTGTGTAGCGGTAGCGAGCGTCTCTTGTAAGATTGGTCGTTGCTTGTGGATCTTCTGAGCGTCT
>NZ_FZNQ01000052.1 GCF_900188065.1 Halorubrum vacuolatum | reverse complement strand
CGCCAGCTGGCGCAGATCGATTGATGGGACGTATTCACGGTTCGACTCATATCGAGATCGTGCGCCGTCGCCTCACTTGCTGATAGAAACAGAGTCGCGTTTCAATTCGGTATCAGAGGCAGGCAAAGCGTACGACCGGCTTACTGAGTCGTTGGACGTGGCGGCAGAGTCGTACGACACAGCCGTTCTACTCACGCCGACGGGCCAACCGTGCCGGTTCGACTCTCATGCGGATATGGCCGAATCAATCAAAGACGGAGTGAATAACCTCAAGGCGTGGCTACGGTATCAAGTCGGGTTCACGCCTGAGTCAATTCGGGTGCTTGAATACCAGCGAAACGGCCAACCGCATTACCACATCGTCTTATTCGGGGTTCGGGTGGTGCCTGAGGGTGAAAGCGAAACGGGCGAACCGACGTTATCAGAGGCAGAGGTCCGTGAGTATTGGGACGAAACGCGGGATATTGGATCGCAGGTGGACATAAGCCCGGTCCGGCGCGGGGATCGGGCGTGGCTACTGCATGACGACGACAAAGGGCGGGTGCCGCTGGCGCGCTATCTCGGCAAAGCCGCGAGGCGTATCATGGACGTGGCGGGGACGGACGCAGGTGATTTGATGGACGGGTTCGACGGCGGGGACTTGGATTGGAGAGTCGCGTTGTATTGGGCGTACGGACGGCAGGCGCAGGTAGTGACCCGATCCCCGTCGTTACGTGAGTCGGACGACGACGATCTCCCTCACGTCAAACGCTGGCAGTATGTGGGGACGGCGCGCCTCGCGGATATGCCTCAGTCTGTCGTGAGTCGGGCGAAGATAATCACGGCCTCGGGCGGGGCGATACCGCCACCGGCGACGACGCAGAGCGCCTCGAGGACGGGATCCGGCACACCGGCGGCCTGAGGCGATACCTCACGGCAGGCGGTCTCGCGGCTGGGTAGTAGCAGCTGCTGATATTTTTTTCGGGATTGCGCGAGCGCGCGCGAGGCGACCTCATGGCGACCGGCGACCGCATGGCGGGTAGCACATGAAGCGGGTAAGGCATGAAGGGTCGACCCCAAAGCAGAGGCTACCTCATAGCAGAACGCCTCAGGTATCGGGTTAGTAGCAGGTGCTAACTATTATGTGTTAGTAGCCACTACTAACAACCATGGTTAACAGCCTCAAGTCGTCCGCCGGTGGGATCGCACTACAGGTAACGAAACCAGCCCGATCGGCAGGGTTGGTAGAGGAGGACGCAGAGGGGGACGCGACTCACTTAGCGGGCGTCTACGTCTACGGGTTCGACGGCCTGCTACTGGTAGTAGACGCAGAGAAGGTTTCGAGCGCGGATCGGGCAGAGTTAGTGTCGACGGCGGCCTCTGATTCGGGCAGTATCCATCGGGGCGAGGCGGCGTCTGTAGAGATAGCGGGTAACGGCTATCAGGTTCAACTGCCGGGGTGTAAGGCGGCAGGCCTCGAGATCGGGGACGACGGGCATACACTATCGGCGGATGGCGTCCTACTGATTCACGACGGGGGACAGACGCGCCTCGCAGACGACTTAGCGACTATCCGACGCGAGCAGAGGCATGCCTGAAAGCGACGACGGCGAAACGGTGGTAGTAGAATATCAGTATGATACGGCAGTCGTTGTAGACGACGCCGGGCGGTATCACTACGTGAATCCGATGGGCGACCGGGTACAGTCGTTCGACTCTGAGGACCGGGCGCGACTGTACGCAGATATTCAATCAGTAATCGGTGGGTTCCGTGAAGAAAAGACGGGCGAGCGGGGCGTACCGCCAGCTGTAGCGCGGGCGTTCGACGAGAATCTACTCATGGCGTATCACGTCGCTACACCAACGATGGGCGTCTCATGGACGGCGCGGGCGTTCGGGATTGATGAATCAGAGGTTAGGACGGCAGTTGAGTTAGTGCGAGAGAAAGCAGAGCGAAAGCGGGACGAAACGGGTTAGTAGCGGGTACTAACTCGGGACGGCGCGGGACGACGCAGAGCGCCTCGAGGACGGGATCCGGCACACCGGCGACCGCCACAAAACAACCTCATGAACCATCCGACCGTGGCGGTGGGTCGTGAGTAACGGGTTAGTAGCCAACACTAACCTATATCGGGATAATTTTTCCGGGACTACGCGGGCGCGCGCGCGAGGCGACCTCATGGCGACCGGCGCGCCACAAAACACCTCATGACACATCCGACCGTGGCGGGTAGGGGATTCGGGTTGTGGTCGTGATTACCACAATAATCAGGACTAAAGGCAACACACAAAACCGCATGACGGCGGCGGGATGGGTGGTTTCAATCGGTTTCCATGCGGATATACCGGCAAATGTTTCCGCGTATCGGTTACTAACTCTGACAGGTAGTGACTGAGTGTAAGCATTTTTGCCTGATGGCGGGCTACTGTGGTATAGCGGTATGAGTGAAAGCCCCCGTTCCCCCGATACTGAGCGTATCAACCCGGCAGAGACGACGATCCCCGTGAGTCGTGAGTTACGTGATTGGATACGACTTGAGAAAACCCGTGAGGGGGTCCATTACGATACGTGGCTTCGTGAGAATCTGTCTCTTGAGAAGTGACTATGCGGGTTATGAATGAAAGTAGGCACCTAAGCCCCCGTTCCAAAGCGGCAGGTGCCTACCCACGAGTCGTATCCGCACCGATCCGACAGGAGGTATCATGGTCGAACATGGGCGGATACAGTCGTCGATTGTGTGGCTACGCACTTGAGGGTATCTCAATTGTGGCCCTATCAGTCAACGGCTGTATCCGTCTCCTCTCGCGGGGGGATGGATGTCTCAAGAGGTAGGGTCGCCTGCGTCGTTTGGCAACGATCTGCCTACGGACGGCGCGACTCTTGAGGCAGAGGCAGAGCGATCCGTCCGTGAGTTCTACAGCTGGCATACGGACGGCGACGACGACGCAGGGGCAAAGGTCCGTGAGTCAAACGCACCAAACCACTCGGCAAAGCAGAAACGGCAGAGAAGCGATCCTCGCGCCTCTAAGGACAAAGCCAAAATCCGTTTCCCGGCAGAGTTATTCGGCGGTCTCCTCGGGGATGACCGAGCAAAATCAATCTGTAAAGGTTCAACCCCACAAACCGCCTCTTTGTCGTCACCGTGGCGCGGGACGCAAAGAGAGGGCGATAAGCAACGCCTCGCGGATTACGTTTCGCGGGATGGATCGGCAAAATGGCTATCAGCGGTTGTGCGTGACGTATTTGGCAAAGACAGCGTATCCGGCGACGACGCGGATTACCAGCTGGCGCGTCGGTTCTTTGACCGATACCCCGACTTATTCCGTGTTTTCCGAACCGACGATTTGACCGTAGTTGAGCCAAAAGTCGGCCTCTTGAGACAGCGTAATGTAAACCGCAAAAACGCCGGACGGCGCGGGGACGGGGATGTAAACGCAGAGGATAACTCGAAAACTGGCGTCGGCGTCGGGTATCCAAAGGATCGGGTTCGGTCGTTCTTAGGCCTCGAGGGCGTATCGGGGACAAAGCAACTCAAGAGCGAAACGGTCCGGCGGGGTATCTTCGGGTGTTTCGCCAGCTGGCGCAGATCGATTGATGGGACGTATTCACGGTTCGACTCATATCGAGATCGTGCGCCGTCGCCTCACTTGCTGATAGAAACAGAGT
>NZ_FZNQ01000059.1 GCF_900188065.1 Halorubrum vacuolatum | reverse complement strand
TTGACATCCTCCCCGCGCTGAAGCGCGAGGATTCCCACGTTGGGATATTGTGGTTTACGACGTCACCTGTTCTTGAGGTGCGAATGCACCAGTTTCCTTGTCAAACAGGAACTTCGATGGCTGTGCCAACCAGCCGTTACCCCTATCACCGCCATCCGTGGCAGGACTCGGAGTTACTTTCTGCCGAATGTTCTCAGCACCGTTCACGTCTGCGTTCGCCACCATCCCGCACCTATCGCAGACGTACAGTCCGCGTTCAACACGGTTCGAGTCACGTTTCCGCCCACAACACGAACACGACTTTGAGGTGTCTTCCTCAGATACTTCCTCTACCACGATCCCTTCCATCTCGGCTTTGTATTCAAGCAGGTCAGTGAAACGGTCGAACGCCCACGAGTGCAGATCAAGGTTCCCGTGTGCCCCCCAATTCTTCGCCTCGCCGTTCTCGTCCTCGCGGATGCCAGAGAGATCACCCACCACGATCGTTCCCACACCCTCCTCAACGCATCGCTCAACGATATGCTTTGAGAGGGCGTGGAAGTAGTGCGTCCGCCGTCGAGACTTCTTCTGATTCAACCGCGTAGCCTGCTCGGAGGCTGAATCGTCACAGTGGGCAATCCGCTTGCTGAAGTAGTAGTCGTCCTGTTTCAGACAGTTGAGCGGGTACAACTCGGCGTGGCCGTCTTCGTACGCGAGTGCAGCGAAGTTGTTGATACCGAGATCAACACCCACTGTTTTTTCGCCGGGGGCTTCGGCCACATCAACCGCAACTTTGCACACGAAGTGCAGTTCCCATTCATCGCCTGTCCAAACAGCTCTGACTTGTTTGACTCTCTCTACAGCCGAGAGGTCAACTTTGGGGCGGGTCTGGTACTCACAGAGGATGAAGTCTGACCAGTATTCTTTGAGGTTCGCGCCTTTTGAGAGCCGAACCCGATTGTACTTTGTGTCGAGTTTGAACCCTTTCTGCTTGAACGTGAGTGTGGAGCGTGGGTGATCGTCACCGTGTTTGCGGTAGCCGGGCGGGTTCGCTCTCGTGTCACCGTTACGTCGTTTACCGTACCAGCCCTTGAACGCCTCAGCAAGTTCTTGGAGGACTCGCTGACTTGACTGCGAATGCAGGTCATCGTAGCGTTCATGCGACTTGAGGTAGGCGGTGAGTTCTGTGTGGGTAGGAATATGACCGATCTCATCCCAAACACGGCCACACGTCCATCGTCCGACGTTCCAGAGTTTCGAGGCGGCGAACCCGAGGGAATCAAGATCGTCCTGCACCCGAGACTGGTTCCTGATGGACGCAGTGTAGGTGCGGGTAACGACTTGATTCGCCATACGTAACCTATGTAGACAGACTTACTTGAATGTGTGCTTGATTCAACGCGGAATATCCTGCCGTGCTATCGACCGGTGGTTTGCGTATGTTTTTGTCGGATTCATCCCCGCCGTGAACGGCGAGGCTTTCTCCTTGACTCTCCGTAA
>NZ_FZNQ01000072.1 GCF_900188065.1 Halorubrum vacuolatum | reverse complement strand
CGAGCAAGGCGACTCCCATTACCGTCTTCTCGACCTCGTTTTCCTAAACTCATTACGGCGTGATCGCGTTGCTGTCTTCCATTTTCAATAGAGCAGGATACGCTGTTATCTTGATGTAGCGCGTTCATTGTGTTAAACCCATTGGACACATGTGTCTTATTAGACTGTATAGATATGAATGGATACAACCCGGTATCTACGATAATGTCGGATGCTACGGCGAAGTTCGTCTGGAAGTTGGCTCGCCGTCACTCGTGGATCGCCCATTCCGGCTGGGCAACTTGTTCGTCTCGTTGCGGGAACGGAAGGTCATGATGAGCTGAGAGAGGTCCTCGAAGACGAGGTGACCGAACTGCCATTCATTGCACAGTCGCCGGACGGGCTCTATATTCCAAACGGTCAGGACGCCCATATTGCGGCCGCTGATTGGTTACGGGAGCAAACAGCAGTTAGTGACCTCACGATCAAAGCAACCCTGTCACGATTACCAAACGACTGGCCCGAGGACGTATAACTGGCTCCGGTTGTTGATCCCCTCGCTAGGTGACTTGTTTCAAGAGTTCTGCTGAATAGACAGCGCGAATCTTTCAATCGGCGAGATCGACATCCGTGAATTCAAATCGGGCCCCGTCTGTCCTGCCATCTGCTACTCGAATAGCCCATCCATGGGTATCGACAATCTCAGCCACGATAGCTAAGCCAAATCCAGTACTTTCCTCTCCCGTCGAATATCCCGGTTCAAAGACTTCAGTACGCTTCTCCGGTAGTATCCCGGGACCGTCATCTTCGATGAAAAATCCGTCACTCTGGTCTCCAACGATCACAGTCACGTCCTCACCAGCGTGTTCGACCGCGTTTCTGAATAGATTCTCAAGCATCTGTTGTAACTGACTTGGATTAGCCCTGAGCGTTCGGTCTGTCTCAGAGACAAGTGTCGCGTCTTTTGTACTGACGTTTGACCAAGATGACTCCACTACCTCGCTCAGCGAGACGTCTTCGC
>NZ_FZNQ01000029.1 GCF_900188065.1 Halorubrum vacuolatum | reverse complement strand
TTGTTGTACACAGACAGGACTTCCTCATTCCTTCCGAAAGATGCCTCGATAAGCCGCCGCTATCACGCGGTTTCTCGCTTAACTAAAGACGGATGACCCCTCCACTTGGGTGGCATATGCGCCAGCTTCTTTCTAACGCCCAAGCCGAGACAACAGATGCCGTAGAACGAACGCTCATCACGCAAATGTATATGTCAGATCCCGAAAGACAGTCCCCGGTACAGGCGGTGGATGCTGTCGAGCGGGCGCTTGACCAGCACCAACAAGTTCTCGCACAGTTGGAAGAGTATACCGACGGGTGATCGCTTGTGCATACCGCGGCTTTCACCCCCAGTAACAGGGCTGAGATACTGCCAAAAAATACCGTCAGTACATACTATTAAATATATGGGACCACATACCTCAACAACGGATATGTCCTCGCCCTCTGGAAGCACTGGGTCACCATCCCCAGACTCAGATACTCACGTTATTGCGACATGGGAGGCCGTTAGCCAGCTCATGCAAGCGACGCAAGCCACTCGCGAGGTCGCTGAACTCTGTCACTTCCTCGACATTGCTTACCTCTACGGAGACATAGACGACGACACTACCACAGCCCTTCCCGATGAAGACGCCTTCTCGTTACCGACTGATGAGGAGAGTGAACTTGCCGTCAAACAGGCCATTCGTGCTGAAAAGCGGGCCATTGAGGCACTGCGTGCCGCACGGGAGACGCTCATTGAAGACCTTACAGAGTCAGCACCCGACTCTTGAGGTTTTTTTCTACAATAAATATAAACGCGATAGTCCTGCCTTGCAGGAATACCCTTGCAGCAACGGAGTCAACCACTTCTAACCAGAAAAACTATATATATATATCGGGTGTATCTGTAACAGAAATGAGGCTTGTCACGCCGACTGATTTTGAGATTTTGTCTGCCTTGGCTGATGGGAAGCGAAACAATGCGATCAATATTGCCGTAGAAATTGACAAAGATCGAGCATACATCAACACTCGACTTCCTGTCCTGCTTGATTACGGGCTTGTAGACCGCATCGGCCCGGCTCGAAATAGCGGACTGTATATTATCACTGACAAAGGTCGCGCTGCGCTCACCCACCGTGAGGCCTACCGTGACCCTGATCGTGACTTCGATTCGTTGATCGAGCAGGATTCCTGATACGTTCTCAGCGCAAGTCTCTCGCTTTTTGCCTGACTTGCGTTCACTCTGTTGCTCGTGTTGTTTTGATATGGTATGTCTTCTTGTTTTTGTGGTCTGTGTGATTTTTCCCACCACTATCCTCGTGGGCTTTCTCCTCAACCTCCTGTGATGCCGTCGCATGGACAGACAGTTTCATATATTGCTATACGTAACTGATCAGATATGAGACGGTTCGTGTCGCTTCTATCCGCCATACTCAACGGATATAATACAACTGGTTGGTTCTTGATAAATGTGTAGCGACGAACCAACTGATACCTCACACTCTCCAGCTACCAGATACGGCCACCTCATCGATCATATTCAAGACGCAGTCATCGAACTCGAATTTGTCGATGGCGTCCCCATCATCGCCGATGTGAATGATTCCTTTGAGATAATATTCGGGTATGAACCTGAAGCTGTCATCGGCGACCCACTCAATCCATTAGTGGTTCCTGAGTGGAAACAAAACGAAGCGCGCGACTTTGACCAAGCCGTCTTGTCGGGTGAGGTCACCTACAAACACGTCAAACGCAAGACGGCGTCCGGACTCCGCCACTTCCTCTATCGCGGTATTCCCTATCATACGCCCGACCGACGAGGTGGGTTCGCTATTTATACTGACCTCACGGAAGTCCACTGGAACGAACAACGCTTCCATGTCATGACACGGATCCTCAGACACAACCTTCGCACACAGACAAACATCATTGACGGGTATCTCTCCGAGCTCTTTGCCGAACTCGAAGAGACCGGGCATGCAAACCCCGAGTTGCAAGCCACCCTCACCGACGCCGTCACCAGCCTCGAACGCTTGATCGAAGAAACACACGCCATCCGGACCGTAATCAATGACTCTCCGGACACTGATACCATCACGGACTGTGTCCCGATCATCGAAAACGCCGTTCACACCCTCGCTCAGACCTATCCCGACGCGACCATCGATACCGCCCTCCCGGACACCCTTCCCGTCCACGCAAATGCAAACTTGCAGTATGCGGTCGAAAGCCTGATCGACAACGCCATCACCCACAATCCGGCACAGGCTCCGTACGTTCGTGTTCGGGCCGCAGAAACCACCACCCACCGGTGGGTGAGCATCTCGGTCGATGACAACGGCCCGCTCATCCCGGATGCTGAAACAGACATTATCACCGGGCAGACGTCCATCTCACCGACACGCCATAGCTCCGGGCTCGGACTCTGGCTTGTGAAATGGACCACCGAGCTGTTCGGGGGCGAGCTTCGCTTCGAAACCAGCGAGTTCGACGGCAACACCGTTCAGCTCCGGCTTCCGACCACACCGTCGTGAACACTCCGGGCGGCACTCGATCGTATTGTGTTCCCACGCGCGGCGTCCTGTGTCGTTTGGTTCCCGGTTCCGGTGTGCGTCCACTTCGCAACTGCCCCGTCAGGCTGTTCGGCCCCGACTCCGTCGCGTGACGCAGTCGCCGGGGTGGGACCGACACCACGATATGGGGGCCGCCGTCGCGTGTCGGTCCGGATTGGTCAGCTTCACGCCGGTGCTTGTCCCCGGCTTTGACTTTGGTGCTCTGGGACCACTCGATCTTCGCCGTCTTCGGGCTATGGGGCCTGTGTACCTGTCACCGTGCGCGAGATGCCGACATCGCCCCGCCCGCAGAGCCCGGCTTCCGTCTGTGCCGTTGGTATCTCACGGCGGGCGTCGGGGTCTACCGGCCGTCCGATCGCCAGTCAGCCACTCGGGATGCTTTGGCCGTCGTCCTGTAGATTTAAGTGGTTCTCCGTTGATGATTAGGATGTACCGACAGTAGGTACCCATACCATACACAGATGGATACGACGTTGACACGGCCGGGCCGGGCACAGTTGACGCGTCTTGCTGTCGCGGACGGACGCGCAGTGTCCAGCTTGCTTGGCCGATCGCCACGATGGGTGCGAGACGGTGGTGGTCGGCCGACGGTTTCGACCGCGGCCCCGCTTGCTGCCGTGTCACCGCTGTGTAACCAAACAATGAACTACGACAGACACGACACTCGGACGGCTGACTCCGCGTACGATGTGAGTCAGTCAGCGATTACAGGCGTATCGTGCACCGATCGTGCAACAGGCACGGGAGGGAAACTATGACAGACCGGCGGAAACAGATTTCGGCCGTGTTCTTTGCGGCCGTGATGGTCATCTCGATGGTCGCAGCCGGTGCGGTCGTCGGGCCGGCGGCGGCAGAGGAAGATCTCAATCCAGACGAGATTACCAAGGTGGAAGCAAATGATGTCACTCCTGGTGACACCACTCAGGATGTTTCGTATGAATTTGATTTAGGTGGGGACGTTTCTGATGACTCGAGTACCATTATCCTTGAGTATAATGATGATCGCGTTAACCTAGAAAATATTGACGGGGAGACAATTGTGCCCAATGTGGAGGTCAGAGATATCGAAACGGCATCCGACGGGGACAATGCGGTAATCGCAATTGATGTCCCCAACCTGAACTTTGTCCACGATGACGGACTGGATCTTGCGCTGGATGGAATTGATTTCACCGCGTTTGAGGAAGCGGAAGATGTTACCGTGGACGTTGGTCTTGACAGCCGGAATATCGGAGATGGTGTCGAAGAAAACCTAGAAAACGGAGCTTCCGAAGCCGACATCGTATCTGCATCCGATGACGGCAATGAGGATACGTTTGCGGTCGATATCTTTGAAACGGAGATAGACGGGCTTGATGCTCAGAACACTCCACCAGAAGCGGATGCTGAGTCCGAGCTCAACGATATCGACGTCGTCAGCCTTGCCACCGAGAACGCCGACCCCGAGGAGTCGAACTTCGTCGTCATCGATTACGAAGACGAGAAGGATATCGACCTTGACGCAGAGGATTTCGACGTCACGACCGATGAGCTTGAGTTCGATGAAGACAATATCGAGGTCGACAACGGGAACAACAACATCCTCCTCAGTCTGGATGAGCCGTTCGAAGACCAGATTGAGGTCGACAACCCCCTTGATCCGGACACAACCGATGAGGATGTATTCGACATCACAGTCACTGCCGACTTCACAGGTGAGTCGGGTGAAGAGATCGACGTTGAGGTTGGCCTGAGCGAAGACGATTCGGGCGATCTCAGTGGTGGCATCGACATCGCACACACCTCCACGAGTGACACCTTCAAGGTCGAACCACGAGACACCGAAATCGTCGACCTCGACGCTGCTAACATCGATGCTGACGCGGAGGAACACAGCTTCGACTTCTCCGTCGATGAGATCGGAACCGTGGGCGGTGACCAGACCGATGTCATTCTCGTCGACTACCAGAGCGACCTTGGTGATATCGAGGTCCCCGATCTCGACACCGACGATGTCACCGTTGAGGTCGATATCGATGGTAATATAGAGACTGTCGGGCTTGAGGATGTTGAGGTAGATGACGGCGAGAACAACCTCGCGCTCGAGCTCGAGGAAAACACGCTGCTTGAGGACGTCCTCGAGAACACGAACACGAACGATGGCGACGTTGTTACCGTCACCATCGGTGATGCCGACAATGCGGACGCAGACAACATCGACTTCACCGGTCTTACTGAAGACACCACGGAAGTTGATCTTGCGGTTTCACTCGGTGACAGTGAGGATGAATTCGATCTGGGCGAGGCTGACCTCAGCGAAGAGGCTGCCGCGTTCACGACTGAGGACACCACGTTTAACGTCAACAACCGCGACACGGAGCTTGACGATCTTGACGTTGGTGAGCCAATTGACGCTGATGCGGAGGACCACAGCTTCGAGTTCGATATCACGGAGTTGGCGACGCCGGAAGGACTGGCGGCTGACTCGTTCATCGTCACCTACGATGACACGGATGTTGACGTGAGCGGCGTCGATTCCACCGGCGATGTGACTGTTGAGCTTGGTGACGAAGGTGTCGACGTTCAGAGCGTGGACACTGACGGCGAAGACATCCTCGTTGAGTTAGATGAAGAACTCGATGAGGAGGCCAGTGTCGACGTGACGATTGACGATCTCGACTTCAGTGGCCTCGAAGAGGACACCCAAGATGTGGAAGTCGGTGTCGGCCTCTTCGATGATGCCGAGGAGGAACCGTCGGCCGGTGATGGCTTCGAAGCTGCCGACGGAGACGCCCGGCAGGACAGCGACAAGCTGACCGTCAACAACCGCGACACGGAGCTTGACGATCTTGACGTTGGTGAGCCAATTGACGCTGATGCGGAGGAACACAGCTTCGAGTTCGATATCACGGAGTTGGCGACGCCGGAAGGACTGGCGGCTGACTCGTTCATCGTCACCTACGATGACACGGATGTTGACGTGAGCGGCGTCGATTCCACCGGCGATGTGACTGTTGAGCTTGGTGACGAAGGTGTCGACGTTCAGAGCGTGGACACTGACGGCGAAGACATCCTCGTTGAGTTAGATGAAGAACTCGATGAGGAGGCCAGTGTCGACGTGACGATTGACGATCTCGACTTCAGTGGCCTCGGCGCCGACACCCAAGAGGTGACAGTCGGTGTCGGCCTCTTCGATGATGCCGAGGAGGAACCGTCGGCCGGTGATGGCTTCGAGGAAGCCGAGGATGACCGGCAGGACAGCGACGACCTGACCGTCAACAACCGCGACACGCTGATTGACGATGTTGAGCCGGATGAACGCGCTGAGCGGGACACCACCCACGAGATCGACTTCGACGTGACGGAGCTCCGAACCGATGAGGGTGCCGGCCCCGTCGAACAGATCGAAGTCGACTACGAAGATGACGTCGACCTCAATGACGTCTCCTCCGATGCGAGCGACATCGACGTCGACGGTATCGAGGTTGACGAGGTTGACACCTCCGGCGACGACAGCACTATTGTGCTTGAGTTTAACACAGCGTTAGAAGACGAAATCAATGAAGATGACCTTGACAAGACAGTCACCCTGACGCTTGATGGTGACGGCGACGATGGCGTCGACTTCACCGGTGTGCTCAATGGCGACACCAGTGACAATGTCCGCGTGACGCTCACTGCACAGGCTGACGATGGTGCGGACGTCGACAGTGCCCAGGGCGAGTTTGCGCTCTCGGCAGTGGTCGATCCCGAGCCTGAAGACATCACGGCGACCGACGTGAGTGAGACTGACGCGACGGATCAGAGCCAAGAGGTTACCTTCGAGTTCGCGGAGGTATTCGAGGACGAGATTCGCTCTGACACGGGTCAAGAGTCGACTATCGAGATCATCACCGTTGCCCCCGAGGGACTTGCAGACACCGACGTTAGCGTCGAAGATGTAACCCTCAGTCTCGACGGTGAGGAAGTCAACGGTGCAATTGAATCCGTGAGTGAGGAGTCCATCAGTGATGACACCACCCTCGTCATCGAACTTGATACGGGAGAGTTTGAGGATTCCGACATAACTAGCGACCCGGATGCGACGGTGTCGATCGACATCGCTGACGGACTGCAGTTCGAGGACGCCGGAGTTGACAAGAAAGTCACGGTCGGCTTCGCTGAAGATTGCGGGGCGGCATGCACCGACCCCTTCAGTGAAACTGAAGAAGAGGATGTGTTTGCCATCGCTGGCGATGTTGATACGGTCAACGAGATCACGCTGAACATCCCCGGCAGTGGCGCCGACGAGTTCCTCGGTGTCGTGACGGACGAAAACAACGATGGCGACATCACCGTTGATGCGTCTGGCATCGAAGACGAGTTCGGCACCAAACTGGTCAACGAGGAGGTCGAGATTGAGATTGCCGGCGATGACGTCGGCACCGCGACCGTCGAAGACGGTGAATTCACCGACGTAGACATTGACCCAGAAGACATCTCGGACGGTGTCGACACCTCTGAGGCTGCCGATGTGACCATCGATGGCGAGAGTGACGGCACGGACGTCGAACTCGTCCATCAGGCAATCGCCGTGGAGGGTAGCGTTGACACGTTCTCCACGCCACTCGCACTCGACGAATCGACGATCCTCACGTCGTTCGACGACGCTGGTGCACTCTCGCAGTACAACGCGACGACGAACGAGTACGAGAGGGGCGTCCTAGACCTGAGTCGGACGGAGCAAGTCAATCAGGGCTTCTTCGTGCAGGTTGAATCCAGTGAGGACGAACGTGTTGGATTCGACTTCGCCACGGGTGACCGCGACAAGCAAGAGACGTTCACGCTTGAGGAAGGCACCCACCTGCTCGGCACTGCGCCGAACAACATCAATGAGGTGACTGAATACAACGTCGAAATTCAGGAAGACGCACAGGTCGAGGTGCCTGACGATAACGGTGCGGCGATCCCAACTGAGGGTGTCGTTGACCCCGATACGAATGTTAAGAACACCGACGCCTACTGGGTCTTCCTCGATGAGGATGGCGACCGGCTAGTCTTCAGCCCGGGATTCGAAGACGGATCTGATCTCAAAGACGAGGCATAGCCAACCACGACGGGCGAACCTATCGCCCTGTCACCCAACCATCCGGACCCAGTCCGGATCTCGCAGTCGCGATTTTATTTTTTCACACGTCTGAGCGACAGCAACCCATTACCCGCTGCATCCGTAGCCATTCCCGATACTCAACTGAAACTTATCGCATGCAAGGAGAATACCTCGGGGCTTGACTCCGAAGCGATTCATTCTAAGCCCGGCGATCACCCAACGCGGACCTACTAACTATCACGCGGGTCTTTGACCAGCTCGTAGAGCCCTCCACTGTTCAGTTGCTTTATCCAGCCTGCGTTTTTCAGATTTCGCAACGCGTACTCCGCCTGTCCCTTGTTGAGGTCCGATCGCTCCCGCAAAAACAATGGATTGAGTCGACCCCATGGCTGATCGGAATTCCGTCCCTGCTTGAACAACTCAAGCACAACTTCCTCGCGTTCGTTCGGTTCATATTTTTGATTGACCATATTACTACTGCTGTGTTTTCTGAACTTTAATACTCACCCTTATGCTGAGTTATACTTTCAGCGTTTTGCTTAGCAAAACGTTAAATACGATAGGCCCGTCACGGTAGATGTGAAGTACGGGATACCGGTCAGCAATGGCCGGGGCGTGTTACAGGCACGCCCGACCGTGCTTCGACAGCAAGACGAAGCATGCACCCCTCCGATACCAACTCGAAAGAACCTGTCGAACTGCAAGCCAACCGCTCTGTGCAGCGGTCCCGATACGAACAGCGAGACGCGTGGGCCCGCTGATGATGATGAATAACGCCGATGGAGCGCCGACACTCGTTCGGTGTCGGAGCTGTGACGCAGTCGGGCTCCCCGAACGAATCGCCATCCACACGTGTGCGGTGATGGACCCCACGCCGACCAACACCCGGTCCCGTGATGCAATCCCGCTCGCAGCCATCAGGCATGGAGCCACCACCCCTGTTGATCCCGATGTCCTGACCGACGCCGACGGGACGGTCAGCAACGACACCGGCAGCGCCGGCACCGACCTCGACACCCCTCCCGGCCCACACACGGAGGCCAGCCATGAGTGAGCCGAACGGCAACATGGCGTGCTGGCGAGGCCACAGCCGTCGACACGGGTGGGATGGCGACACCATGGTCCTCGCCGATCCCACCGTGATCGCAACCGGACTTCGGGTTGGCGATGACGCCACGGACACCCCATGCATCGAGTGTGGATGCCGACTGCAACCGGGCACCCCGGTCGCGGCGCTGCTCGCCCGGAGATCATCGCTGCCCACTTGGCAGATTGCCGCTGTGGCATGCCGTGCGTGTTCACTCCGACCGGAGCCCACACACCCTGCCGTCATCGTCACCGGGACGCTCTCGACGTGTTCGCACCCGCATACACAGACACACAGCTTGTGCTTGTCCGATGTCGCACACGAGTCGACTCGCCTCCGATCGCCATCATCGATCCCCCGTGAACACGACCGATGAGGCACCCACACTGTCAGAGACGGTATTTACCGATTCGACATTGAGAAACACCGATTTCAGTGCATCAGATCTCGACGAAAGTTCACTTGACGGTGTAAATGCCGAAGGTATCGACCTGACCGGTGCGAGCGTTCAGGCTGCCCAGCTGGAGGATGCGGACTTGACAGGTGCGATACTCACCGACGCAGTCGGAGAAGGTGCGATCCTGACCGATGCAATACTCGATGATGTACTCGCCCGATCAGTAGATCTGACGGGATCGTCCATGACCGGGGCATCGCTGACCAAGGCCACCCTCGTACGGGCAACACTCACCGACGTGAACCTGAGAAACGCAACACTCACCGACGCGGACCTGTCCGAGTCGACACTGGATACGTCGATACTTGTCAGGGCAGACCTCTCCGGGGCAAACCTGTCTGATACGAGTTTGGCTGGGTGTGATCTCGACCATGCCGTCCTCAAAGACGCCGTGATTGGATCGGCGATCATTGTGAATGCAACGTTACAGGGAGCAAACCTCTCAGGAACAGACCTGAGCGAGGCGACGTTGGAAACGGTCAACCTCCAGAACGTGACCCTTGTCGAGACTGACCTCAGAGGACTGGATCTGAGTGGACTCGACATGGCGGGTGCCAACGCGACCAATGCGAGTTTCCAGAAGGCCGATCTCTCCGGGACGGACCTAAGCGAGGCGACCCTCACGGACGCCCATTTCGACGAGAGTACCGTCCAAGACACCGTGTTTACAAATAGTACACTCATAGCAGCCAGTCTTGTCGGACTCGATCTCACAGCCGCCGTGCTCTCGGGAGCAAACCTCACGGATGCAAATCTCACCGAAACTGACGTCACGGGGCTCGAATTCGATGACGAGACGCTTTCGGGTGTCTCGCTGATGAACGCCACTGCCGTCGAGACGACCTTTGTCGATGCCGACCTCTCCGACGCCGATCTGCGTGCGATGCACGCCGAGCGTGTAGACTTCTCAGACGCTGACTTGACCGACGCGACGTTCGATGAAATGTACATCGAGGAAAGCATCGTAGACGGGGCGACGGCGAGGGGAGCGACCCTCAAATCGGCGACACTCACCGAGACGTCTATCGAAGGTCTCAATCTCTCGGGAGGCGACATCCGGAAACTGACGTGCAGAAACGTCCGGGCAGAACGAGTAAATCTGACCGACGTGGACGGGACAAACGTGGATTTTTCGATGGTTGACCTCTCGGAGGCGACGCTCGAAGGATCCGACTTCGTCGATGCAGCATTTGAGGAGGTTACACTCAGAGACGCACGGTGTCAGCGTGTGACGTTCCGGAACGCTGATATCGGACGATCGCAGCTAACAGAGAGCACGTTCGACGACGCGACGCTTACGGGCGCGACGATCACCGCGACCGACTTCACTGCATCCACGTTCACGGATGCAGAACTCGGACGGACAGTAGTTGAGGACACAGATTTCACGGATGCAACGCTGACGCGGACGGGCTTCGACAGGGCGACGATTCGGGAGACAACGATGACCGAGGCCACCCTCGTGGGGACAACCCTCACAGACGCCACCGTGAAAGACACGACGTTCTCACGGGCCGCATTCTCGGGAACGGTCACAAACGGTACCACATTCGAGACGGTAGACCTCTCTGAGTCAGAACTACGAGACGCCGAATTCGTCGGAACAACCATCGTCAACAGTCTCTTTGAGGAGACGATCATCGTCAACTCCGACCTGACGGCGACCACAATTCGTGACAGCGAGCTGATCGAAACGATCGTCGTCGATTCGATTCTCGGTGAGACGAGCCTTGATCACAGTACCGTTCACAACGCGTCGTTTACCGAAACCAACGCCGCGAAGCTCAATCTTTCAGGCGTCGAGCTGTCCGATACCACATTCCAGGAGACCGATCTCACCGGCGCAGTATTCGACGGAATGAGTATCACTAGGACTGATCTATCTGAGGTCGATCTCACGTCGGCCAGTCTGGTCGAAGTGAGCGTGAGCGAAACGGAGTTCGTACAGACGAACCTGAAGGCAGCCACGCTACAGAACGTGGAACTGACTGACGTTGACCTCACGTTTGCGAATCTTTCGGAGTCGACATTCGAAAACAGTACTCTTGCCGACAGTGACCTCTCTAACGTCACCGCAACGAGTGCGACCTTCGATCAGGTGACAGCAGTGGACAGCACGCTTGAAGACGGTAACTGGAGCGCGGCAACCTTCGACGGCAGTGATCTCTCTGGAAACAACGTCTCAGAGGCGACGCTATCTGCGGCTAGTCTCGTGGGGACAGACCTGACCAGTGCACGGTTGACAGGGACGGACTTGAGCGAGGCCGACCTTTCGCACGCGATCCTTGTCGGTGCTGAACTCGATACAGCGGACCTCTCGAAGGCAACTCTCTCAGAGGCGTCACTCGTTGAAGCGACGCTCACCGAAGTGAACTTACAGGAGGCAATAGTGACGTCTGCAGTGTTCAGCCGGAGCAACCTCACCGGTGCTACTCTCGACGACGTCGACGCAACCGGAGCGACATTCGACACGGCACAGGTTTGTGACATCTCCTGTTCAAATACTGAACTCTCGGGGGCGACGGGCACAGACGCCAATTTCTCCGGTGCAGCGTTGCGCGATGTCGGGCTAGCCGAAGCAAACTTTTCGGGTGCCACATTCGATGCAACGACGCTCGTTCGAGTGACGACTGACGACGGAACGTTCGACAGAGTGACGTTCGATGAAGCGACGCTGACCGACGTGCGAATGCGTCGGACAGATCTGAGAGAGGCCGAGCTGACGGCAGCGGAATGTACCGATGTGACGTGTACTGAGACAAACCTGTCCGAAAGCACGTTCCAGGACACGACGATAACCGACTCGGATTTTACCGGTGTCACACTCCAGGCGGCGACGATCGAGAGCGTGACTGTCGAGAAGTCGAGCCTGTATGGTGCACAGGTACACGATGCAGCGTTTCATGACGTAACCGTCTGCGACACGGACGGCAGAACCGCCGACCTGACCGGCGTGACGATCGCTGGGTGTGTCTTCGAGGACACACGGTTCACGAACGCGACGTTCGATTCGAGTTCGATTACCGGAACAAATGCGACTGGCGTGACGTTCAAGACGGCCAGTTTGGTCGGCAGTACGATTGATGGCTCGGTCTTCGCTGGGGTGGATTTCACGGGAGCGGACTGCACGGGTGTGGAACTCACCAACGACGAATTCGTCGTCGACGAAACCGACGACCATGAATCCACGGATGACGGTGGCTCCCCGGACGACGTATCGCTGGGTGTCCGCTTGGACGACGCGACTTTCACGAAGGCACACGTCGACAGTTCGGCGTTCGACGGGGCGTCCCTGACTGATTCGGAGTGGACGGACGCGACCATCGCCGACACCACGCTCGTTGGGACCGATATGCAGTCGGCAACGCTCGAACGTGCGAGTATGGATCGTGTAGATGCGAGGCAGGCGGACTTCACGGACACGACTCTCACGGAGGCGCAGATCGGGGATTCGACGTTCGAGGAAGCGACGTTCGTTAACGCCATCATCGTGGACGCTCACGTCGAAGAAACCACTTTCGAGCGGGCGACACTCACGGCGGCGGATTTCACCGCGATAAAACTGGTCGGATTCGACGCTACCGAGGCAAAATTCGACCGGACAACGCTCGACAACGCGACTCTCGAGCATGCGATACTTATCAATACAGATTGCACGGAAGCCACGTTCGTCGACGCAGACTGCACCGGAGCCGACTTCACAGGGGCAACCATCCGACAGGCAGATCTCACTGGTGTGAACTGCACCGGTGTCACGCTCAGTCAGGCCGACCTGACTGACGCTACTGCTGAGCGGGCGACGCTCAAAAACGCCGGCTGTACAGGTCTCACAGCGACAAACGTAGACGTGACCGATGCGACGCTGGACGAAACAACGCTCACCGACGCGGATCTCTCCGGCGGGACGCTTTCCGGTGCGACCGTCTCTGCGGCCGAGTGGACGGGGGTCAGTCTCGACGACGCGACGCTCGTTGCAACGGACCTCACGGGTTCGATCCTGTCGGAGACGACGTTCCGCGAGGCCGACTGTCGCGGTGTGATACTCACCGACAGTACACTCGATGGGGCAGACTTCTCGGGAGCGACACTACGCCAGTGCGTCTTCGAGCGGGCGACACTGACGGATGCGACACTCTCGCGTGTCGATGCACCCTACACGGTATTCGACGGCACGACCGTTCGGGGAGCAACGATCGAGGACGCGACACTCACGAGCACGCGATGGGCCGGCAGCACGCTGGAGCGAACACACCTGGCGGGGTCCGACCTCACTGGCGCATACATCGCCGACTCGGAAATAATCGACGCAACGCTCGATAACGCCTCACTCGACGGGAGCCGGATCACACGTACCCCCGTCGTCGGGACGAGTCTGGTCGATGCAACAGCTATCGACGCAGCACTCGACGCTGTGGAGTTCGAGGAGACCGAAGCGACGAGGGCTATCGCCAGATCGACGACGTTCACCGACGTGACGATAGACGGTGGAACGTTCGACGAGTCGGACTTCGAAGGGGCCACGATCGTCGACACGGAGATAACCGGGTCGAGTTTCGAGCACAGCGACTTCAGCGATTCCCAACTCCAGCAGACGTCAGTCGAAAATACGACGTTCTCCGAAGCGACACTCGACGGTGCAACGATTACGGATGGGACGCTCACGGACACCGTCTTCGATTCGGCGACCGCGCGCGGCGTCGAACTGGACGCAACCACCGTCGAAGCGTCGGACTTCTCCGGTGCAGACATCCGGCGGCTCCTGGGCCACGATGTCCAGTTTGAACGGAGTGATTTCACGGGGGCATCACTCGAACACGGCACGCTGGACGCCACGACGATCTCCGAAGTAACGTTCTCCGGGACGGAATTGGCGGCCATGACGATAACCGAAACGGTGCTGTCGGACACGGCCTTCGATACCGCGTCGCTGTCGAACGTATCGTTCGAAGAGACGACCGTGAAACGATGTGACTTGACCGACGCGACGCTCGAGCAGGCCACACTTCGGGGAGTCGACATACAAAACAGCACATTGGAAGCGGTAATGGCCAAACACGCTGCGGTCGAGAACACGACGATCGTTGCCTCCGATCTGACCGACGCAGATCTGACCGGTGCCACGGTCGCCGGGACGACGATCTCGGAAACTGAACTGAACGATGTCACCTTGACAGGGAGTTCGTTCACGGACACGGAGCTCACTGACTGTCGTCTGCGCCGTGCAACGTTCACCGAGGGCACGTTCGAACGTGTCGCCTTGGAGTCGGTTGACGCGCGACGGGCGGATGCGACGGCAACCACGTTCGATGCGTGTACGTTCTCGATGACCGTCTTACGAACGGCGGATCTCACCGACGCCGACGCACCGGGTGCGGTGCTGAAAGACGTCGACTGTCGGAACGCGACGTTCTCGGAAGCGACTCTCGATAGCCTCACAGTCGACGACTCGACGTTCGCAGGTGCGTCATTCAGCGAGGCAACGCTGCGAGATAGCGTGTTCGATGGCGGCGACTTCACGAATGCGACCTTCCACGTGGTCGACCTCACTGCTACCACATTCCACCGTGGTGATTTCACCGGTGTAACGCTTACTGACGTCGATCTCACGGGCGCTGAGCTGGCGGAGGCCGTCTTCACGGACGCCGCAATGGAAACCGTCACGCTCGTTGATGTCGACCTCTCCAGGGCGGAACTGGTCGATCTGTCGGTGGTCGATGGCCAGTTCGACGGCTGTCGACTCGTCGAGGCGCGCCTCACTCAGGCCGACCTGTCACACGCTGATCTCCAAGAGGCGGTCTTCGAAAAGACTGACCTGACCGGCGCTACGCTGATCGAGACGACGTTCCGGGGCAACGATCTGTCGGGATCGACGCTCGCACAATCGACGCTCTGTAGGGCAGACCTGCGTCATGTGATGTTCGAAGGGAGCAATCTGCAACGTGCCGATCTCGACGACACCGATCTTGACGGGGCAGTACTGGAACGGGCGTCACTCGTCGAGGTGACTCTACAGGGGGCGTCGCTCATCGAAGCCAGTCTCGACGAGGCCGATCTGCACGAGGCGGACATCTCGAACACCACGCTTGACGGCGCGAGTCTACTCGAAGCTGATCTGCGCGATGGCAATCTCTCTGAAACGCATGCACACGACGCGCAACTGCTCGGTGCTGACCTGACAAGAGCCGACCTGACGAACGCTGACTTTGATAGTGCAGACATGACCCGGACGACGCTTGTCCGGGCTGATCTGTCGGACGGTTACCTCTATCGGGTCGTCCTCACAGATGCAACCCTCACTGGAGCGACCGCTATCAACACGATGTTGTGTGAAGCCACACTCACGAACGCCGATCTCCGGAACGCCACGTTTTCGGGGAGTGACCTCCGAGAAATAGACCTCACTGGCTCCGACGTTCGCAACGCCGACCTATCGACGGCAAACCTGACCGGAGCAGTATTGTGTGATGTGAACGCGACACGCGCATCGCTTGAGGACGCAGACCTGAGCGGTGGAGATCTTGATGGTGCAGTCCTGAGACTTATTAGCGCTCCCCGTGTGACGCTCCGTGAAGCGACACTGTCTGGGACAGATCTTCGAGATGCCGACCTTACAGAGAGCGTCTGTGTCGGTGCGGTCATGCATGAGGCAGATCTCACGGGCGCGAACCTGCGCTACGCCGACCTGACCGATGTACAGCTACACGGAGCGATTCTCGTCGACGCTGATCTGACGGGGGCTGTACTGCTCGATACCGACATTGATCGTGCTGATCTTCGAAATACGACGCTCCGGGAAGCAGATCTTCGCACGACCGAACTCGGAACCGCGGACCTACAGGGGGCTATATTCTAAAGGGAAAAAGCGCGAATTCTCCGGCCCCAGAATACGATTTTCGATGCTGTCAGTATTGTATCTCTTTTGCGGTAGAAACGACCGGCAGTGTCACGGTAATCCTCGCCCCGCCGAGTTCGGACTTCTCCTCAGAGACCGTCACGCTTCCACCGTACTGTTTGACCAGTGTCCGGACGAGAGACAGGCCGAATCCGGTCCCCTCGCTCCCCCGCAGTGTCACTCCTTCCTCGAAGACGCTCTCGACTTTCTCCGTTGGGATGCCGGGGCCGTTGTCCTCTATCGTGACTGACACCTCCGCGTCGTCTCGCTCGATGGAGACCGCGATAGTCGGCGTCGAAGTATCGTTGTGTTTGATGGCGTTCACGAGCAGGTTACGGAACAGCGATCCGAGCATATCGTTGGCCCGTATCTCTACGTCCGGGATGTCGGTCTCAAGACGCAGTTCAGCGTCCGGGTTGATCATCTCGATGTCCACGAACTCCCTCTCCAGCACACGGGGGAGGGAAACGGGCTCGAGCGTCTCCCCAAACTGTGTGACGACGTTCATGACCTCCCTGGTCGCCTCGGTGAGGTCAACAATACGCTTACCACATGCTTCGATGCGATCGAGGCGTTCGTCGATAGATTCGTCTCCAGCGGAATTGTCTTGCTGAAGTCTCTGAACCAACCCGAGCGTGACATTCGCCTCGTTACGGATGTCGTGTCTGATTATCTGGTTGAGCAGTTCGAGTTTTTTGTTCTGTTCTTCGATTGCGAGTTCAACTCGCTTGCGCTCGGTGACGTCAGTCTGGACGCCGATCATTCGTTCGGGATCATCGTGCTCGTCAAAGACCACGATTCCACGGCTTTCGATCCAGCGCAGTTTGCCACTTGGTAAGATGATCTGAAAATCGGCCCGAAACTTCATTCTAGACTCGATTGCCTGCTGGAGTTTCCGTGTGATTGTAGGAAGATCCTCCGGATGGACGCGATTCGTAACTTCTTCATACATTCCGGAAAACTCACCTCGCTCGTATCCCCACAGACGTCGGGAAGACTCGTCCCAAAATAACTCGTCGGTTCGAAGATCCCACTCCCAGACACCGGTGTTCGTCTCATCGAGTGCCAGTTCGAGCCTCGTCGTGAGCTCTTCCAGTTCACGTTCACGTTCTTTGAGTTCACTGAGGTCCATGTAGCTCACGTATCCGCGGACCGTAGATCCGGTGTTTATCGGTGTATGCTGGAGCATAAACGGTCGTTTCCCATCGGCCGCCTCTCGGGTGACTTCCACTTGGAAGTGCTCACCCCGTTCAATCTGCTCGTTGAGATGAGACGCCTCTTCCGTTTGCTCTGGCGGAACGACAAGGTGATCGATCGGTCTGTCGAGGACGTCCGATTCATCGTATCCAAACATTTCAGTGAAGCTGTCGTTGATTGCTACGGCAACGGACTCGCCGTCACGGACGACATATTCGACGATGGCCGCCTGCGTGGTCTCGAACAGCGACCTGAGGCGCTTGTTCTGGCGCTCAAGTCGCTGCTCGTAGACTTTGCTCTCGGTGACGTCTTTCGCAAACAGGACGACCCACTCTTTCGAGAGAGAGACGAACCGTCCTTCGAACCACCGCTGCTCACCATCGACCGGATAATCATACTCAATGACCTGCATCTCATTGGTTTCGAGGGTCCGTTCGAGAGCCTCACGGAGCAGGTCTGCTGTTTCGACGTCCAAGCCTGCTTCGACTGCTTCTCCGAGAAGGATGTCGGGGTGCTTGGGCAACAACTGGGTTTCGCCGGATAACACTTCTTGGTAGCGTCCCTCGTTGTCGAAGCTGATGACGAGGTCAGGTACCGCCTCCGTAACGGCCTGCAGTCGCATTCGCTCGCGGCGGAGTGCCTGTTGGGATTCTATTCGTTCGGTGATGTCCTGTACCGCACCCTCGATGTATGCCTCGCCGTCCTCGAAGATACGAGTACTAGACATTGACGCCCAGAACTGTTCACCATCGACCCGCTGCATATGTAACACCTCATCCGTGATAGTCCGTTCTGAGAGGAGCCGCTTGTCCAGGTCTCTGTAGTCTTCGGGATCGACGTAGAAGTCACTCACCGAGTAGTTTTGTAACTCGGAGGTTGACTCTGCACCGAATATATCAACGAGTGCTTGATTCCCATACAGTAGTCGTTCCTCATCACCCGTTGTGAGACGATAGACGCCGACAGGAACGTTCTCGAGGACGCGCTCGTAGCGTTGCAGCTCGTGTTCGTATTCCTGCTGTTCGGTCACATCTCGCAGGAGATAGAGCCTTCCGACCTGTTCTCGCTGCCGTTGAGCTGTCGAGCGACGTATCTCGATCGTCCGTCCGTAACGGTCGAATCGGACGGGGGTGGCCTCTTCGATGTCGGTGTACGTCGGTAGGAGTTCATCGGCCGGGCCATACTGGACGTCGGTACTTGACGAGTCAGTGAGGAATCGGACAGCTGATGGATTCGCATCAAGCACGAGGCCGTTCGGACCGACAAGAAGATACCCATCAGCCATCTCCTCAACAGCCCTGTCACGACCGATCGGTTGCAACTGGAAGATCCGGTATCTGAAAATCGAGTACGCGAATAAGCCGAGCATCGCACCGGCAAACGCGGGCGTGAGGTTCACCCCGTCACCGCCCGGTGGATAGATGCCGGTGACTTTCAGAGCGGTTACCAACGGGGGCAACCAGATCGCGAGAAGAGCAAACATCGCGAATTCACGCCGAACGAGGCCACGCCGTTCGCCAAAAATAATGATACCGCCTGCGACAGCCAGTGCAAATTGCGTCCACGCGAGAAGCATCGTGAACCAGATCGTAAACTCATGTTCGAGGGCGTATATGCCGTAGTGTTCAACGAGTCGTGGTTCGGTGATCATTACCTCGCCGGGGTTGAGAATAAAAAGCGGGACACCAATCAGCGGAACGACTGCAAGCATGCCGATCGTCCCTCGCGTAATCCAGCGATCCCAGCCAACCAGCGCAAGCGCGAAGATAACCGCAATCGAAGGGACAACCCCCGAACCGATGATTTCAAGCTGATAGAACAGGACCTTTTGGTTAAGATCTGTGCTGGCTGTTTTTACTGAGGCAGCAAAGGTGTAGATTGCAACGTGAAATCCAATCAGCCCGATACTTGCGACGAGATAGCTGAATCCACGATCCCGGATGTACGTCAGACAGTACACAGCGACTGCCAGAGAGATAAACCCGCCGAGAATAAAGACGAGAAGGATCGGATGATATTGCCACATACTGCGATATGATACTCACACGATCATAAACGTACTGCGAACACCAATCCACAGGACTTCTGCCCGCGCGTATGCAGGCCTATTGACCGGGGGTGCGCCGGAACAACTTAGCCCTTTGCGCGCTAATAACACACATGGCCGACATTGACCGCCCGATCCACGTAGACCGACGGGTTTCGTTGCGAACGCCGCGATCAGACCGTCTCCAGAGCAGAACGGTCTGGCTGTGGGATACCCGACCACTGCAGGCCCGCTGGCAACTGTCATATCACGAATTCGAACGCGCCCGCGAAGATGGCTTGTTCGGGATACACGCCCTCGAACTTGACGATATCCCGGTTCCCGACGGCGATGTCCTCGTCGACGTCCGTTACGTCGGTGATGAGGAGCTACCGCGCAATAACAAGGCGATACGAACACACTTTACCGACCCTGACGGCGTTCTACGGGCGACCGAATCGTGGGAGGCAACGGGTGTCCGACAGGCACCTCGTCCACCAGATGGCAGGAGAGGTACCAGCCGGGACACGTCGGGCGACAACGAACCCCAGCGAGTCCAGATGAGAGAACTTAGCATCGAAAGCGTCCGATCACCTGCCTTGTCTCCCCAAGAGCGAGAGGCGGCCGATACGAAAGCATACTCGGCCATTGGCGACATTACTGAGGAACTCATCGAACCTGTCGTCGACCATCTTGAAACCGAAAACCGTCCCTTCGAGGTGGTCGATGACGGAGCGGCAATTTCTCTCACCGCGACGATTGACGGTCACGAGTGGGAAGTGCGAATCGAAATCGCAGAAGACGCAGACGGCTGTGTAATTACATCGATACACCCTGAACCACTTTCCGGTACGCGGCGTGAAGAGGTTGCAGACCAGTTGCAAGAATACAACGAGACTGTCAACAGAGGTGGGTTCGAGATCGATTCCGAAGGAGGAACAGTCCGGTTTCGAACCCCGGTGCACCCCATCACGGAGTCGGTCGGTGACGCTCTGAGCGAGAACGTCACCGCGATGGCCGAGTGGTATCATCTGCTCTCGCGTAAGTGAGACGGAGGCACTCACGACTCCCTCATTTGGAGTCGATCACGACAGCTTTCTCACTCGCTTGTACAGTCACATGTGAGTCCCGTGGACAGTTCCTCAAGCGTGTAACTCCGAGCACACTCCTCACAGGTCACGCGAACGTTTGCCGTCACCGAGACCGGCCCAAAGTCAATTTCACCGGCCTTATCGAGACGTTCGACGCTGTCTTGAACGATGCTCTCGGTACGGCCGACGATTCCGTACAGATTCTTTCGTTCGCTCCCGACCGAAAGGGTCGTTCCCCGGCTCGTATCGATGTCGAGACAATCGCGGAGATGTGTTCGTACCGTCTGATAGCTCACGAAATCCCGATAGAGTTCGTCCGGGTCGACTCCCTCTCTGGTACACTTGTTTCGAACCTGAATCTCGGTCGCTTCGGACCCATCACGCTCACGTAATAGTCGAGTGAGGTTTTCGACCTCTCCCGGAACAAGTGGACTTCCAGCGCTCCGAAAGGCCTGTTTCACGATCTCCTGATTCACCAACGTCTCGAGATTGCGGAGACTGTCACCACGTGCTTTTGCCGTTTTGAGTTCGTCGTCGAGGGCAGTAAGATCGTACTTTTCTGCGATCGTCTCGATCTTGCACGGCATCGATAGTCTATTCTGCGGGGGAATATTGAATGTTACCCCGCGCACGGTGGCGCGGGGAATCCTGCTCTCACGAGGGCAGGCTTCCTGTTTCGATGACGTCACTTGCAGACACAGACTCAAACTGAGTCGTGTTCGTAGCGGTCACAGTCTCCACAGGCGTTGATTCGGGCCATCCCAGCCCTAACTCCTCAAACCCTCTCTGCAAGACATTCATTGCCGCATTTGCATCTCTATCCGTCTCGAACCCACAACTCGGACAGGAGTGTTCCCGCACCCAGATTGGCTTCGCCGTCTCCACGCCACACGACGCGCACTCCTTCGTCGTGCCACGCGGCTCGACCTGCTCGACATGACAGCCGTACAGGTCGGCCTTGTATTCGAGGAGTGTAATGAATTGCCGCCACGCCGCATCCTGCTTGTTGCGGGCGTTGCCGTCTCCCTGAAGCATTCCAGCAACGTCGAGGTCTTCCATGAACACAGCGTCGTACTCTCGGACGAGCCACGTCGTGATCTTGTGCTGGTAGTCCAGCACTTTCCGCTTGATGTGACGCTTCACCTTAGCAACCTCGCGTCGTTGCTTCTCGTAGTTATTCGACCCCTTTTCTTTGCGAGACAACTTGCGTTGCTCACGTCGAAGTCGTTCATACTCGTCTTCGAGGTTAAGCCAATCTACGGTCTTGCCGTCGCTGGTGTGGATGTAATTCTGGATGCCGAGGTCAATCCCAACGCTGTTGCTCGTGTCAAGCGAGTCCATATCGGGTTTCTCGGGAAGGGTGGAATCATCCGTTTCCAACCCGAAGGAGACGAACCACTCGTCTGTCCGTTCTTTCTTGAACGTGACCTCTTTGATAGTGGCGTGATCGGGGATCGGACGTGAGTATCGGATTTTCACCCAACCAATCTTGCTGAAGCGGACGTAGGCGTACTTGTCGTGGCCCCTCTTTTCATCGAGGTCGAAGCCACTCTGGTTGTACGTCACGCTCCGGTAGTCGGTGGGTGCTTGCCGTTTGAGCCGACCGACGTTGTATCCCTTCTCTTTGAGTTCACTCAAGACGGTGAGGTTGTGGTGGAAGCGAGCAACAGTGGCTTGTGCGGCCTTCGAGTGCAGTCCACTGAACATTGGCCACTTTCGTTTCCACTCAGGCAGCTTGTTGTTCTGGTCATACTCACTCGGCTTGTCGTCCTCTGGGCTGTTCTCGTAGTCCCAACGGATGTGGTTGTAGAGTTGGCGATGAATATCCAGATGGTGTTCCAGTCGCTCCGCTACCTCTTGTGTCGGGTAGGCGTAGTAGCGGTGACTGTATTCCATCGCTGTCTGTCGGTTAGGGATGTGTTGACTTAATGGTTTGTACCACGAGTTGTCGGCTTCATCCCCGACCACGGTGGGTCGGGGTATTCGCCTCGCTGACTAGTATAAAATGACACGGGTCACGAAGACAGCGATGTTCGCATACGGATTGAAAGGCGAAGCAGTACGCTCTCAAAGTGATCAATACACGAAATTAACCGTTTCGACGGCTGTTGCCGTTCGATGTGGGATTCTACAGAGAAAGCAAGGCGAGTGCCTCGGGGCTTGATCCCGAGGCAGTTCACGGCTTACCAATCCCCCGATAATTATATGACAAGTGGCTAATATAGATAGATATGAAGTCGCGTAGCGTGCAGATTACACTCATCGGCGTCGGGCAGGCTGGGGGGCGTCTAGTCGATACGTTTCTTGACGTTGATGACTGGCTCGTCGACGATCCAGTCGTGGGTGCGTGCGCGATCGACACATCGCGGGCATACTTGCAGAACCTCTCTGCTGTTCCGGATGCACAGCGGCATCTCTTGGGCACTGATCGGGCCAAGGGTCACGGCGTCGGTTCGGACAACGAATTGGCGGCGACGATCGCCGTCGAGGAACGAGCGAAAATAGCTGAGATCAGTGACGACTTGCCAATCGCAGAGAGTGATGCGGTCCTGCTGCTCGCTGGACTCGGGGGTGGCACGGGTTCCGGGATGACTCCCGTGATTGCTGAGAGAGTCCGTAGTCAGTACGATATCCCCGTCTACGGCCTCGGAATTCTTCCACACAGCAGAAGTGCTCCAATTCAAACCCTCAACGCCGCTCGGTCCCTGCAGTCGCTCCGTCAACAGACCAGCCACGTCTTCCTCTTCGACAACGATGCATGGGCAGACGCAGACCCGGACGAGGAGACGTACCGAGAACTGAACGAACGTGTGGTCACCTCTATCGGCACGCTGTTTGGCGTGATGGATCAGGTCGACAGTGACGACAACCTCCTCTCGACAAACGGGCTTTCCTCAGTCGGTCTCACATCAGAATCCGCTGTCCATATTCCACTCACAAAAGAGAATCGGGGACTGTTCAGTCGCCTGTGGTCTCCATCGACGGAGCAATCCGAGGCAAACCCCATCGGGACGGACGAAGCTACACCCTCCATGCGGCGTGACCAAATTGAGGAGGTCCTCCACGAGGCGGCATCGCCACCGTATTCGATCCGGGTTGAGCCCAACAAAATCAGGCAGGTCGAACTCTTTGTAATTGCTCCCGAATCATATCTCTCGGAGACAGATTTGAGTGCACTGGAACTGACCACGGCCATTCAGCTAGATCTGACGGATCTCCATATCTGCGAGCCCTCGCCGTCGGGCGCATCTGACAGGGTTTCTGCCCTCTGTATTCTGACTGATGACTGCTTCGACTGTGTCTCCGAACTGATGGAAGAGGCGATCGCGATGCAAAACGATACATCATGTGTTGAGGTATCAGAGGCGTTGGATCGACTTCCCGATCTCCTCAAAGACCGTTCGACTGATACCGAAGTGACTTCTGTTGACGGGGATGGAGATCTTGAGCCCCTGTTTTGACGGCCGTTGTGATGGTCTATGTTGAGACTCAGGCTCTGTAGTTTCGGTACACTGCGGTTGATTTCACGGGTATCGGACGCTCCGGCGAAGGTTGTAGACGGTGGCTTTCAGCAGCATTTCGCGGAA
>NZ_FZNQ01000032.1 GCF_900188065.1 Halorubrum vacuolatum | reverse complement strand
CATCTGAAAGATTAACAACGTGCTGCTTCCGTCCCATTCTTACGAGTACGGCTGTAGAGGGCTTAAACTAGACAGTCTAGGTCTGAAGCTACACTAAGCTCTCTCTGAGCAGGTCGGCGAGTTGCATGATCACTTCTCGCCATCACCTGCTCGTTCCTCAAACTCTCATATAGACAGTGCCAATCTAGTAGAAAACTCTCTCTTTTGACTCTATCTGCCCAACCCATTGACGGCTTCCCGGTGGATCTTCGTCCTCGAGGTATCCTTCCTGCCAGGCGATTGGTTCCCAGTTCGGATCGAAGACGAGATAGCTTCCGGAGTTGAATTCGATTCGATGGTTGGTGGCAGAATCTCTCGCGTATAGGAACTTGCCACGAGAAATTGAGTGCTGTCCAATCCCGTCCGTTGTATATCCTTCCTCGTTCATTGCGTCCTTCGCGTCGAACAAGTCGTTAGCAGTTTCGACCTTGTAAGCAACGTGGTGCAGCGCGGGTGATTTTTCCTGTTCCTCGTCATCGATTATGGCCGCCTCAATCTTGGTTTCAGAGGCACTCATCCAGGTTCCCCACCGCGATCCATCTCTGCGGTCGTAATATTCGTGCACGCGGAATCCGAGGGTCTCCTTTAACCACTCTACAAACTTGTTGGCATCAGGATCCCAGATCTGGACGTGATCAATGCGACTGGGTGCGATCGGGTTCGTTTTTGTTGGTGAGTATGTCCGGTTCTTGAGCTTCGACCGACGCTCTTCCGGCGGATCTGGTTTTTCCATTTCATGGTAAAATTCGAATTCGTTGCCTGTCGGTGTTGAAAACCGGATTGCTTTACCCTGACCTGCTTCCTCGCCTGCGTCGATCCACGTGATGTCGATCCCTTGGTCTTCGAGCTGTGATGCAAACTCCGAGAGACCGGTCTCGGTTTTCGTTTGCCAGCCGATGTGATCGACGCCCTCAGAATCAGCTTCCGTGAGACTCATTGAATGATGATCGAACTCATCGACCGCACGCAAGTAGATAGTCCCGTCGGACCGTGTTACCTCTTCAAGACCGACCGCGTCACGGAAGAAAGCGGCCGATTCATCAATATTGGGTGTTTCAAGCGCGACGTGTCCGAGTCTGGCTAGCTCTGGCGACATTACAACCAATAACGAGGGTATGATGCCTATTAATAATTTGCTTAATCCCAGTTGCCTATAGTCACCCTGCTAATTTTGAATAGAAAAAGAGGTCGTTCTGATGTAAAGAAGCGTCGAGCCGAGCTTCTATATCCGTTCAGTGCCTTTCTTGCACAAATCGGAATCATCTGGTGTATAGCACTGATTGAGGTTCTCCCTCAGTCCACTTGAACAAGCAGTATTAACAATGACTAATCGAACAATTGAAGTACCAGGATCGAAACGTATGGTATAAGATCACCCACAACCGGTGTGGACATTTCCAACAACCAATGACGCCGAAATTCAGATCATCCACGACGAAAGAGGGCGTAGAAACACTGCTCGAGTCCCCTCGCTATGAATTGATGCCGTTTGATAGCTTTGGTGAACAAATCACCCACCTCCCTAATGGCGCCGCAATCGCGATTACCACTTCTCCTCAATTAGGACTTGAAGCCACTATTGAGTGGGCAGAAACAGCAAGCGAAGACGGGTACGAAATCATTCCGCATATCGCTGCCCGCTACGTCGAAGACCGGGCAGAATTAGAATCGATCGTTGAACGCCTCGAGACTGCAGGTATCTCCGATATTTTTGTTCCGGGTGGTGATCGAGAAGAACCTAAGGGAGAATTCGAATCAGCTTACGAATTACTAGTTGCGCTAAATGAAATAGGGCACGAATTCGAAGAGATTGGGATCACTGGCTACCCGGAAGGGCATGCTTTCATCGATGATGATACTTTAGCAGCCTCAATGGAAAAAAAGAGTCCATACGCAACGTACATCGTGACTCAGCTGTGTTACGACCACGAGGCGGTTCTCGATTGGATCGAAAAAATCCGTTCACGGGGTGTTGAGTTGCCAGTTGAAGTAGGCATACCCGGTGTGATGAAATATCAACGACTCCTTCAGATATCGAAGAAGGTTGGAGTCGGGGATTCAGTTCGGTTTCTGCAAAAGACCACCGGTGTCCTTGGGTTCATTCGCCAGTTTGTTGGATCGCGTGGGAAGTACACACCTGATGACCTCGTCGATGGACTAGGGCCATACGCCAATGATCCGACGTATGATATTAGCGGGATTCATCTCTACACATTCAATCAAGTCCCGGATCTGGAGTCATGGCGGAATGATAAGCTCCGAGAATAGCCATGGAGTATCAGGATGCAGTAGAGGTGCTATTTGATCTCCACCAATTCGATCCTGACCGCTCTCTCGAAGAACAGGGCCTCAAAGAAACGGAAAACCTCCTTCGCGAATTAGGCAATCCGCACGACAGGGTTCCTTGCATACAGATAGCAGGTTCAAACGGAAAAGGAAGCACTGCTTGCATGCTCAAGCGGATTCTTCGAGAAAGCGGTTTGGACGTTGGTCTCTATACATCACCTCATCTTGAGGATGTACGCGAACGGATCCAAATTAACGACATTCCAATATCAGAGGAATCTGTCGTTAGTTTCATTGAGCGTGTTTTGGACTATCTTCGTGACCGGTCTGCTTCAGGTCTTTCACCTACCTTTTTTGAGACACTAACGACTCTCGCCCTCTGGGAGTTCGATCGAAAAGACGTCGATATGGCTGTCTTGGAGGTTGGACTGGGCGGCCGATACGATGCCACCAGTGTCGTTAACCCCCTCGCTGCTGCGGTCACCAGTGTCACAAAAGAACATACTGACATACTTGGGGAAACAGTGTGTGAGATTGCTCGAGAGAAAGCCCAAGTTGCGCCGGATGGCGGACCGATGATCACCGCAGCTAATCGTGATGCTTTGGAAACGATACGCGATGAAGTTGACACAGCGATTACAGTTGGGCGGGTAGAAAGCACAGTTGACCACGACAAAAACCGAGAAACCCCTGATATTCGGGTTGCATACAAAGGGCGTATCGGCCTGGAAGGGGCAATCACAATTAGTGACGATGATTGGTCTCTCGATGCAAGATTAGCGCTCCTTGGTCCTCACCAGGCTACTAATGCTGGGGTTGCGGTTGCACTCGCACGGCAGGTCGCTGAGGTCTCTGATCGTCAAATATGCTCTGGACTTAGAAACGCTCGATGGCCAGGGCGGTTTGAAGTTGTAGACCAAGAGCCACTGGTAGTACTCGACAGCGCCCACAACCCGGCTAGTTGTGAGCAGACAATTGAAACATTGTCGTCGTTCGAGTATGATGCATTGCGTCTCGTCGTTGGGATAATGTCGGATAAGGACCACCAAGAGATGGCCCTTGCTCTTGATCCAGCGAATTACGTAACTGTCTGTGAACCGGAAAACCCTCGATCAGAAGATGCCGACGTATTAGCGGCCGTGTTTGATGAACAGACTGATGCATCGATTACGATCTGTTCAGACGTATCCGAAGCAGTTTCCAAGTCTATAGAACGGGCAAATTCAAGTGACTGCGTTTTGATCGTTGGATCACTATTTGCGGTAGCAGAGGCTCGTCGTTGCTTTGGCAGTTCGTCGCTCATTGCCCCCGCCAATTACGCCGATCAGTCATCGGGTTCGGATAGCAGCGACATCGAATCAAGACCCCAACATGCTTCTGACGGCAGAAATGCCTGATAGAAGAAGGAATGGTTCCGTTCTGCGGTCGCGTTAAGTTAGTGAATGAGGCGCTCGACTTCAGAGTGCTTATGGCCGAAATCGAACGCCTCAGCGAACGTACCACGTGGATTGACTTGTCGTTTGTGGAGCGAGATCGGACGCCGCAGTGGGCGATTGAAGTAGGGATCCGCTGTCACTTGGCTGGTATGTCGCTTCGTGAGGTAAGTAAGCATCTCGAAAGGTTTGGTATCAATAGAAGTCATGTCGCCGTTCACAACTGGGTTCATAAAGCAGATCTACAGCCAATTTCAACGGTCTCCGAGGATCAACTCGCGGTTGATGAAAAGATGATGCCTTGTTGCAGGTCCGATCAGCGGGCTGTGCAGTCGGTCTGCGAGTGATTTCGTGAAATTGACGGGTGAATTGGACGCTGTCTTGCGGTATGAGGTCGAAACGGCCGCTGGTGAAGCAGTGTAAGTATCTTGGCAAACAGCATGTTGACAACCCAGACGAACCCGCTGTCGCCGTCCGGCGCAGCGGGTTCGCCGAGTGGGTTCAGATCGCCTTGATTCTCATGCACGCTGAACTCGACAAAAGCTTCCGCGAGACCGAAGCGTGGTTTAACGATTCTCTTGCCATCCGTGAGGAACTGAATCTCGAAGCCTCGCCAGATCATACGACCCTCTGTCGCTGGGAGAAAGAGTACCAGATGCGTGAACTCCGCCGCCTGCTCCGCGCTTCGGCGGAGCAGGCGGGCTGGAGTGGGGAAGCTGCAATCGACGCCAGTGGCTTCCAACGCGATCAGACCAGCTACCACTACCGCGACCGCGCGAACTACTCGTTCCAGTCGATGAAGACGACGATCTTGATCGACGTGAACTCACTAGCGATCAAAGACGTTCATTTCACCACGGAGAAGGCGTGGGACGGCCATATCGGGATGCAGGTCTTCCGCGTTCCGGCGGAAGACCTGCGGGTCCTGTCCGCTGATGCGAACTACTCGTGGGGTGAGCTCCGCGAGGAGTGTCGCTCCAACTCGACGCGACCGTTGATCAAACACAGAGAGCAGACACCGCTTCAGAAGGCTCACAACGCCCGGATGAACGAGGATTACAACCAGCGGTGGATGAGTGAAACGGGCTTCTCGCAGTTGAAGCAAGACGACGGCGAGAAGCTACGCTCCCGGAGTTGGCACGGCCAGTTCCGGGAGCTCACGCGGAAGTGCATCGTGCATAACCTCACGCAGGCGGCGAGTTAAGGCTCGCCGCCTGCTCCCCTTCTCCGGACGTATCCGGGAGAGGTATCGCCGTCGTCATCAGAACAAGATCGCTAGCTACCATAGTTCTGACTCTTCGACAGCCACCTTTAGCCACCGCTACTGCATCTTCTTTATCCAGAATACCGCTTCTAACGCCATGGCTCGGCGAATTACTGACCCCGCCCCTATGCCGTCTTGCGATCAACAGGACAAAAGATGATCCGCCTGCACGGACAGAAATTCTGGCTGTACGGGGCGGTTGATCCGTATACGAACGAGATCCTTCACGTGAGCCTCTATCCGACCGCAAATAAACAGACAACACGGTGGTTCCTGACCGAACTACATCGGCGCTATCAGCTCGATACCGTTGAATTCCTCGTTGATGACGCAAACTATCTTGGACCAGTTCTTGCTGAAGACGGCTATCGATTCCAAGTCATGCAACATGGAAATCGAAATGCCATCGAACGTGTCTTTTGGGAAATAGAACGACGAACATCATCGTTTGCGAATAGTTTCAGCAATGTCGCGCTCGAGACAGCTCAAAACTGGCTCGAAGCGCTCGCTGTCTACCACAATTCACGCCAAAGTTAACGCGACCGAATCCACAGTCGCCGAACTCGTGTGGTGAATGTCGGCTACGTACCAGCCAGTTATTTTTCTCTGCAAAGAATCCCGCCCTGGGTTCGATAGTTGATAATCGCAGCTCATACATTCATAACGATGGTAAATGGGTAGACAATAGCTGTGTTGGCAAAATTCTTGTTTGGAACTCAAATAAGGGCAATTTGCATCGACTTCGGTTGTTTTAATTACTGACGTTGCTAACGCAACAAGCTATGCTAAGGAACCGAAGGTTGACTGCAGACACCGCCCGATGAAGAGAACGTCAATGACTTCCGCTCCCAACTAGATCTCCCAGTGAATGCTGACCGGGACGAGACTGCCGCGGATCTGTATAACGTCGATGGATTCACTGATGGTACGATGGTCGTTGGAGACGCTTTGGTGGACAGCATCGGGGTCTTTATTGGCGAAACAGCGACCGACAACTCGATTTCGGTCACGCCGATCGGGTGCTCGACTTTATCTTATGGGACAGCGGTGTATTCTCTCTGACTCAGCCTACCGAGCTCGTCTCGGAAGTGATCGCAAAGGGTTCATCTGAAGAACTGAGTTCTACTACCCAATTGACATTTTCTCGACAAAATGATTGACGCAGCGACACTCCGTGCGGAGGTCGCTGCGTGGGAACGGACCCGAAACGAGGATGAGTCCTCCATTGACTGGCAGTTCACGACCGATGACGCTCGCATCAAACTTCGCCAGCTATATCCAACAAATCACGATTGAAACCGCACTAGACGAGTTTGAGACACGACCAAATGATTTATTATTAACGAGATAGTCAACTGATGTATGACTGTGAACAACAGTCGGTCGACAAGACGTACTATTATTAAGGCTACGGGGGGCAGCGTAGCTGCACTCGGAATCGCGGGGTGTCTCGGTGATGATGACGAGGATACCAATGGCGATGACGGAGACCGCCCAGCGGTGCAGGTAAGTGGCGGCGGAGGGGGCTATGGTGAATCTCGAATACAAAACTTTTGGGAACCATTCGAGAACGGTGAAGGCCCGTATGGGGATGGACACAGCTACGAGTACACTGAAATGGCGTCGGACCAGTACATGGCCGATATCCAGCAAAACCCCGAAAATCCGGATTTCGACACCGTGGAATTGGATGATCAGCGGGCGCCGATTCTGGGCGAGGCAGGTGCGCTTGTAAACCATGCAGAAGAAATCGATAACTGGGAGAACATACCGGATGCGTTTAAGACCGAGTGGATGGGTGCCAGTACGGTCTTTCCACGGGGGATTGCATATCGCGCGGACGAGATTGACAAAGAGATCTCCTCCTGGGACGACCTGATCGACCCTGACCTCGAGGGGCAAGTTGGGTTCGAACCGTGGGAAAACGCGGGTTCGAAGTACTTCTACGTAATCAATCACATCGAGGGTGGGGACGTGAACAACATCGAGCCTGGCCTGGAGTGGATGGAAGAATTCGTCGAAACGACTGATCCAATTATTTTCGACCAGGTCGACCAGGCGGATTCGATGTTCGAGAACGACGAAATCCTTATTACACCGTACCTATCGGCACGATCTGACTCCTTGCGACTCGACTCGGGCCTCGACATGGAATTCGTGATTCCCGAGGAAGGGTCGGTTATGGACTACTGGGGCTACCCGATACTCAGACACCGTCCGGAAGAGAACATAGAAGAGGCAAAAGCGGCTCTGGAGGGTCATTACACACCTGAAATTCAGGCGGGATTCGCCGAGGACTTCGGCTACCCACCCGCGATGCAGGAGGCATACGAATACATTAGTGACGAGGCCTTGGAGGAACGGTTCCTTGAATTGACCGAGGAACAAACCGAGAGGTTCGACGTCGACATTGACTGGGTCGAAGCTCAACGACTGTCCGACGAGCATGGTCCCCAGTTCCAGCAAGTCATCGCTTCGTAATCGAACACCAATTTCGATAGCTTATTTATTATCTGGCTGTGGTCTCTGAACCGCTCCGGAATCGGGGGGTGAACCCTCAAGCCGCCAAACGAAAATTGTAAATAACTCCACGGAGATAACATACATATCCGTGTCATTCGTCAGCATACAAAATTTGAGAAAGGAATACGACGATATCGTCGCGGTAAACGACGTCTCGATCGATATTGAGGAAGGGGAGTTCGTCTCAATACTGGGTCCGTCAGGGTCGGGTAAAACGACGATGCTAAAATCAATTGCAGGGTTCGTCAAACCGACCGACGGTCAGATAACGGTCTCGGGAAAGGATCTCGTCGGGTTACCTCCCGAGGATCGGAATATGGGACTCGTGTTCCAGCGACTCGCGCTGTTCCCTCATATGACCGTCCACGATAATGTTGCGTTCGGCCTCCGCCATCGTACCGACCTGTCGGAGCCAGAGATCACGGATCGAATCGAAGAGATACTCGAAGTCGTATCGTTGCCGGGCTTTGAAGACAGGAACATACAGAATCTCAGTGGTGGACAGCAACAGCGCGTTGCGCTCGCACGCGTCTTGGTCTTGGAGCCGGATTTGCTGTTGTTCGACGAACCACTTTCAGACCTGGATCGCCAACTGCGCGAAGAATTACGCCGCGAGATCAGAGATCTTCACGACCGACTTGGGATCACTTCGATATATGTCACTCACAACCAACGTGAGGCTCTGACCCTTTCCGATCGAGTTCTCGTTCTCCACGAAGGCGAAAAAGTACGATGTGCCCCACCGTCGGAGGTATACTCCGACCCACAGTCCAAGTTCGTTGCCGATTTTGTTGGGGACTCGAACTTTCTCGCCGGCAAAACCATCCGACAGAACGGAACGATCCAGTTTAAGTACGACGGCTTTTCGCTCCCCCTCGACGGCACCCCCATGTCAGACGATGGCGAGTGTATCCTGCATATTCGCCCCGAGGACATAAAAATTAACACGACGACAAACAACAAGCCAACGTACGAAGGTCGTATCGCTAGCACTGTTCACCTGGGCTCAGTTTCCGAATACCAAATCGAAGTTAACGGAACCACATTCCTTTCCACAGAACTGGGAGCACCCCAGTATAGTGAGGGCGAAACAGTTACGATTTCGTTTGCAAATTACGGCCCAGTCGGTGAATGAGCATGCTAGGTGCTATCACTAGCAAAACAGATGGAGCGTACAATCGAGTGAAGGGAATTTTCGCGAGTGTATCGAACGACAAGAGCTGGATACTTCATGTAGGCGTCCCGACAGTTTATTTGATCCTTTTCTTGATTATTCCCGTCTCGTACGCGATGGCAATTAGCCTGTTCGAATACGATCCGATTACGCTGATCGAGTGGACATTTACGACTGAGTTCTACGAACGGCTCCTGCTCGAAGAGTTCTATCGCGGTGTTCTCTGGTATACCGTACAGCTGGCATTTTTAGTATCAATATGCTGTGTGATATTTGGCTATCCGATTGGCTATTATATTGCCAAAACGACGCCCCTGCGCAGACAGCTTGCCCTGTTTGCCGTGTTTCTACCGTTAATGGTCGGTGTCGTTGCACGAGTCTATGGCTGGATCGCGTTGTTTGCCGGCAATGGTATTGTCAATACGTACTTAGAGCGAACGCTCGGTCTCCAGTTCAACCTCCTGAACAACACGTTCTCGGTCACGGTAGGGCTGTTCTCGCTATTTCTCCCGTTAGTCGTCTTGCCCGTGTACAGTGCAGTCGATGATATGCCAGATTCACTGGTGCCCGCGGCACGAAACCTCGGTGCAAACCGACTGCAAGCCTTCCTAAAAGTAGAGCTACCACTGAGTCTACCTGGAGTCATATCTGGTACGATTTTCGTGTTCGTTCTCACGATGAACTCCGTGGTGACACCGAAACTCCTTGGCGGGCGTACCGACCTGACACTTGGTGTTATCATGTACGACAACGCTGTTATGGCTCTTAATTGGCCATTTGCGAGCGCAGCCGGAACCGTACTTACGATAACGACCTTGATTTTGATTTACCTGTACTTCAGGTTCATCAAAGGTCGCATGGGGGCCAACCAATGAAACTATCAATCATCATGAGCACGATTAGAAACTTGCTGCCCGTATCGAAACGAACAGAGAAACGGTCGCTTTCCCGCCCTAGCCGCTATCTCGGTCTTTTTCTCTACTATGGACTGATTGGGCTGGGCTTTGCCATACTGATCGCGCCGATTCTGATCGTCATAGGCATCTCGTTCAGCCCAACCTCAAGCCAGATGTTTCCACCATCCGGCTTCTCCCTACAATGGTACGCGGAGTTTTTCGATAGCACCTTTTTTAGGCCCTTTTTGGTCGTGAGCCTTCCGGTTGCCTTCGCAGTGGGGATCCTGTCGACCATACTCGGTTTGTTAGCGTCGTATGTCGTTGTTCGCAAAGATCTTCCGTTTGAGGGTGGCCTAACGATGTACTTCCTGTTACCGTTGATTGTCCCACCGGCGATTATCGGTCTGGCACTCATGCTCATGTTCAATCTAAATATATTTGATTTCACCTCCGCATTTGTAGATTTAATCATCGCTCACGTCGTTATTACGATTCCCTATACGTTCCTCACGACGATGACGTCACTCTATTCAGTCGACACGGAACTTGAAGAAGCCGCAAGAAACCTCGGTGCGGGCAAATTCGAGACCTTCCGGAAGGTAACTCTCCCACTTATGAAGAGCGGTGTTGTTTCCGGCTTTATACTGGCGTTCATTCTCTCGTTCACTGACGCAACAGTTGCACTGTTTCTCACGGGAGGTGACACTATTACGCTGCCTGTCGCGATGTTCCTCTTTCTTCAGTACGAATCGTCGCCGTTGATCGCTGCGACCGCTACTCTACAGATCTTGATCGTATTGATTCTGGTACTCGTCATCGGTCGACTCGTCGGGTTCAAAGCAGTCACTGCCGACGTCTAGACATTATTTTCGGTTTTTATTCATCTCTGATTGAGTGTTTCGGTAGCGGTGTAGGTCCTCGTCGATGTATCGAACGGTCAGATATTTATCTCCCTGTTCGAAAGTACAGGTCGAAGAATGGGAGTCAATAGCAATACCCCTCTGTATATCGATGGTGAGTGGCACGAGATCGAGAGCAACAGTGAAATTCCAGTACTCAACCCCTGTTCCGGAGAACGGATAACGTCAGTTCCATCCGCGACGGAGTCGGACGTCGATCGAGCGACATCCGTGGCACGGTCGGCACAACCGGAGTGGGAGCAGCGACCGGCGAAAGAGCGTGGTGATCTCCTTCGAGAAATTGCCGACGTCATCGAAGATAACGTCGATTCCGTAGCCGAGACATTGGTTGCAGAACAGGGCAAAACGCTGTCCGTGGCAAAGTACGAAATAACCGCTGCCGCCGATATCGTTCGCTATATGTCGGAGTGGGATCGCCGCATAGAGGGCGATATATTGCCCGGCAGCAAGCAACGACAGTCGATTACCCTCCTCCGCAAGCCGTATGGTGTGGTTGGCGGAATCATACCGTGGAACTTTCCCATCTCGGTGTTCGTCCGCAAGTTCGCGCCAGCACTCGTCGCCGGAAACACGGCTGTAATCAAGCCGAGCGAACTCACCCCCCTTTCGACACTCGAACTCGTGGAAATCATCGACGACAATGTCGACCTCCCGCCGGGCGTGTTGAACGTCGTTACCGGCGGTGGAGCAATCGGCGCGGCACTCGTCGAGAATGACGACATCGATTACGTCACGATGACGGGGAACGTCGATACCGGGAAGGCGATCATGCGTAACGCTGCTACTGATCTCACGCGCGTCTCCCTCGAACTCGGCGGAAAGGCTCCGGCGATTGTTTGTGCCGATGCCGACATCGAAACGGCCGTTGACCATATCGTTGGATCCCGAACGATTAACGCAGGACAAGTCTGTACCTCAGTCGAACGTATCTACGTTCACAGCGACGTACGCGAGGAGTTCCAGTCTCAATTCACAGCGGCGATGGAAGCCGTCGAAATCGGTGATCCGACGACCGACCCAGACATGGGTCCGCAGGTGAGCGCAGACGAACTCGAAAAGACACAGGCCGCGATCAACCGTGCTGTCGAGCAGGGGGCCGACGTTGCCGTCGGCGGTCCGACTACCGAAAATCCACCGACGTCCGGTGGCTACTGGGCCAAGCCTACCGTTTTGACCGGCGTCGATCAGGATATGGACATCGTTCACAAAGAGGTGTTTGGCCCGGTAGCGCCCATCGTCGAAGTGGACTCCGTTGACCAATCTGTGGCGTTCGCTAACGACTCACAGTACGGTCTTTCGTCGTACGTCTTCACCGAGAGCTACCGTGATGCAATGCAGATCGCCGAGGACCTCGAATTCGGCGAGACGTTTATCAACGGAAGCGGCGGTGCACAGCAGGGCCACCACATCGGCTGGAACGAATCCGGGTTGGGCGGCGAGGATGGGAAGTACGGCGTCCTGAAATACACGCAGATCAAATCGGTCTACCACAACTTCGATTAGGTCGACGAGGATTTGCAGACGGACCGTTCTGTCTAGATCCTCTTTTCGATACTTATAACGGCTATTAGATGGATGCGAACATATGTCCGATACAACTGTCGGAGTCGTTGGCCTCGGCAAGATGGGCGGCAACATGGCAAAGCATCTGTTCGACGAAAGCTTCGAGGTGTACGGTCACGATGTACAACCTGAAGTCCGTGAGTCGTTCGCGGAGTACGGTGGCACCGTCGCTGAAAGTGCACGGGACGTGGCTCGTCAGAGCGACGTGACCATAACGAGTCTTCCGACCTCACAAATTGTCGAAGACGTCTATACCGGCGATGGCGGACTCGCTCACGAGAGCGTCGAGACCATTTTCTTGGAGATGAGTACGATTGCACCACCGACGACGGAAACTCTGGCTGCAGCCGTCGGGAAGACCCCTTCGGAGATACTCGATGCCCCAATAACTGGTGGCCCTGAGGATTCCCGGCAGGGAACGCTGACCGGACTTGTCGGCGGTAAGAAGCCAGTCTTCGAGTCCGAGCCACCACAGGAGGTACTGAATGCTCTGTGTGCCGAGGTTCATTATGCGGGTGACTCCGGTTCGGGCCACGCCATCAAACTGCTCAACAACACGATGTCGATGGGTAATCTACTGCTTGCTATGGAGACGGTCGCACTCGGATCGAGATACGGAATCGACGGAGACCGACTCTGGGACATCCTCGGTAATGCGAGCGCCACTTCTGTCGCCTTCGAGAGTCGTATGCCCCGGGTATTAGAGCGTGACTTCGAGGCTGGATTCACGATCGACTTCGCTCGCAAAGACATCGGCCTGGCCGTTGAGATGGCCGACGCGGAGGATTATCCGATGCTGATGGGCGGAATGGTTCATCGGTTGTACACGCAAGCAAGCAACGAGGGCTTTGGTGAAGACGACGTCGGCGCTGTACTCAAGATGTTCGAGGAACGAGAGGGCGATCGAATCGGAGACGACCCTGAAAAGTAATGCGTTATTCTTCGTCAAGTCGGCTGTAGAGCTCGTCGGCTTCTATGGTTTTCCTGTCGGTGGCGTGAATAGACTGCCCCTCTGTGGCAAAGTTGGACTCGAAGTTGACGTATCGTTCGAGTTTGTCTGAGGCATTCTCGAAGACCGGACGTCCGTGGTTGAGCAAGGCAACCTCGAAGTCGTAATCCAGAAGAGCTGCTAGGTTTTCTTCGGCCTCGACCGCCGACTCGGGTGGCTGGTTCGTATGAGTTGCCTGTGGTGGGTGTAACAGATATCCCGGAGGAAGACCACGACGGTCGGAGCCACAGACTGTGTCTCCACAGTGAGCGATACCTGCCTTTTCGTCGATGAAGACCGAATTCCCGGGGGAGTGGCCCGGTACGTGGACAGCTTCGAATCTGCCGATCTGCTCTCCACCGACGAACAGATGGTCTGGTTCCGTCTGGATGTCGATGCCGTAGTCGTCAATTTCGGCAACGTTGTCTTTTTCGTGCACCCACGTCTCGAGATCATATCGCTCAACCACCTCGTCGAACGCTCCAATATGATCGAGATGGCGATGCGTTATCAACAGGCGTTCAGGTTCGACGCCGATTTGCTCGATCCCCTCGAAGAGGTACTCGACGCGGTTCTGAAAGCAGGTATCGATCAGCGTTGGTACGTCGTCCTCGAAATCATAAAAGTACGTTCGATGGCGCTCGCCTGCCGTAATCTCCGGTCCCTCGTCGGCTGCCTGCCACGTAATGTCATAAACGATGCCGGGGACATCAAGTTCTCTGACGACTGGGGAACGTTCGGTCATATGTGAATCGATTCGTTCTGTGTATAAATACATACCGTCCGACCGGGTTTGACCTACGATATGGTAGAACGAATACTTTACACTCTTACTCGATCACTCGTTGCATACAGCAAGTATGGCTACGACTGATAGAGCACACGTTCTCGCACTGTCACGTGCACTCGGCGGATCCTCTCGTGAAACGGTGAATCATGTTGTCTCTGAATACTTTGCTCCGGAGGCGGTGGTCCGGGGATCGGCTCCAATCGGTGACCTCACGGGTCATGATGCAATCATTCGTAAATTCTGGAAGCCACTCTTAACGGCGTTTCCGGACCTCCAGAAGAATGATTACATCCTGTTCGCCGGCGGGTTCGATGGGGCAGAATGGGTCTGTGCCAGTGGTAATCTCGTCGGGACGTTCGAGAACGACTGGTTAGAGATTCCGGCGACGGGCCAGGCGACTTGGCTTCGATACGGGGAGTTTCACCGGATGGAAGACGGAATGATCGTCGAAACGAGGCTACTGATTGATTTCCTGGATCTACTGCGTCAAGCTGGCTATCGGTTTTTCCCGTCGCTGGCTCCGGAGACTCTCATTCCCGGACCCGCCACCCAGGATGGTCTGTTGCTCGAAGAACAAGACGAGGCCGAGTCCGAACGCACTCTTCGGCTGGTGGAGGATATGATTTTCCGGGGACTGCACTCCTACGAGGAAGAAGGGCTCGAGGGCATGAGAATGGACCAATACTGGCACGAAGACTTCATGTGGTACGGTCCGGCGGGAATCGGGACAACTCGTGGCATCAATGGCTTTCAGGAGTATCACCAGGGCCCGTTTCTCGACGCATTTCCGGATCGCCGAGCAACTGAGGGAGACGTTCGAATCGCCGAGGGCCACTACTGTGGATGGTCGGGGTGGCCGAGTCTCGAGGCGACGCACACCGACGATGGCTGGCTCGGCCTTCCCGCGACCGACGAATCGGTTACGATGCGTGTGATGGATTTCTGGCGTCGGGAGGACGATCTGCTGGCGGAGAACTGGGTCTTTATCGATCTGATCGATCTCCTGAACCAGATCGGAGTAGATGTCTTTGACCGAGTCAGAAAAGACGAACAGTACTACTGAATATCAACGCTCAAGCATCTACTATCTATCTTCCTGAAATTTCGTCACGTGGATGTTCCGGTTCACACCATATGAAAGTGACTGCGTCGATGATCGAATCGATCGCCGATCTCTGTCCGACAGCCCCATCGCCTATACAGTTTCGAACCGACAGTTATTTATCAGATTCAGTGTACGTTACAGCCGCCTGGTGAGTAAGATGCATACGAGACAAACAAACAAGTCTATAATCCATACGTTTTCAGAATCGATACGCCGCACGGCTCCGGGAAGCACACAAGATCTACTTTCGGAATATTACCACAACGATATCGTTTGGCACGGGCCGTCGCCGATCAATACACTCCGGGGCAGAGACGAGTTGCGAAACGAGTTCTGGGACCCGTTTCTGGAAGCGTTTCCGGATCTCCAGAAAGACGATTACATCCTGTTTGCCGGCGAGTTCGACGGAGATGAGTGGGTCTGTGCTACCGGTAACTTCGTTGGAACCTTTGAGAACGACTGGTTAAACGTTCGGCGACAGACCAGGTGACCTGGCTTCGGTACGGGGAGTTTCACCGGATGGAAGACGGAATGATCGTCGAAACGCGGACGATATTCGACCATCTGGATCTGCTGCGACAAGCTGGCTATCGGTTTTTCCCGTCGCTGGCTCCCGAGACACTTATTCCCGGGCCTACGACGCAGGACGGCTTGTTGTTCGACGAATACGAGGATTCACAGACAGAACAGACAATGCAACTGGTCGAAGACATGCTTTTCGAGGGTCTGAATTCTTACGAGGAGGAAGGGCTCGAAGGTATGGAAATGAATCAGTACTGGCACGACGATTTCATGTGGTACGGCCCGGCGGGAATAGGGACGACTCGAGGCATCGACGGCTTCCAGGACTTCCACCAGGGCCCGTTCCTCAAAGCCTTCGCCGACAGGGAGGTCGGTCACCACGATGCACGCATTGCTGAGGGGCAATACTGTGCGTCAACAGGATGGCCGGCTGTTATTGGGACCCACGTGGGAGACGGGTGGCTCGGCTTACCAGCGACCGGGAAATCGGCTGATATGCGTGTCATCGATGTCTGGCGTCGGGAGGGCGATCTGTTGGCGGAGAACTGGGTCTTTATCGACATGATCGACCTCCTGAATCAGCTTGGAGTCGACGTTTTCGACAGATTACAGAATTATCCTGAGTCAGTGCGGCGTTTTTTACCGTAACTTTCGCTCCAACCGGTCAATTAACCGGTTACTGATCGACAGTTGTATACCGATTTATTTTCTCAATCATAATAATATGGGAAACAAATAATAATGATAACCAATCGATTTGTTGTCGGCATCTGTGACGGCGGTGTTCAGATAAGGATTGAAAAGTGAGGCGGCGCGTTTTCAAAGTGACTTATGCCCGAAAACGACCGCCTCGACGGCTGTTTAGACGAGATTAACTTAGATTTTGTGGAGCGAGAGGCAACACCGCGGCTGTTGATGAAGCTCAGTATTCAGCTTCATCTCTCTGGATTATCGCTTTCGAATACTGTCTCTTTTCTTGAGATATTCGGTGTTGATCGGGTTCGCTCAACCGTTCATAACTGGGTTCACAAAGCAGATCTACAGCCGGAGTCTGGTCGAAGCCCGAATCACGTCGCTGTTGATGAGACTGTGATTCAGCTTGACGACGAACACTACTGGCTGTACGCTGCTGTCGATCCCGACTCAAACGATCTGTTACACACAAGTCTTGAGCCGACGAGAAACAACATGATTGCCGATCAGTTTTTCGCGGAACTCCGCGAAAAACACGAGATCGATGAGGCAATTATATTGATCGACGGAGCGCACTCACTCCACAGAGCTTGCCGTAAGCACGGCCTCGATTTTAGATACGAACGTCACGGAAATCGAAACAGTGTCGAACGTGTCTTTCGTGAGGTAAAACGTAGAACTACCTGTTTCTCAAGCTGTTTCAGCAACGCCGAAGCAGAAACTGCTGACGAGTGGCTCAGATCGTTCGCTTTCGCATGGAATCAGCTTATCTGAACACTACCTCTGTGACGATCAGTAGCTATTTCAGTCCTGTCTTCGATGATCTATTCAAGGTTTAAAATGAGTACACAGCGAACGGAGCATAAGGAACTGGTGTATGCGTTCTCTCAGGCGATCCAAGACAGTACATCGGACGGTGCTGCCGACCTGCTCTCCGACTATTATCACGTCGATGCTGACTGGTACGGTCCAGCACCGATCGACGCACTAAATGGACGGGAGATGATCGAGACGGACTTCTGGACGCCGCTTCTGGAGGCGTTTCCGGACCTCCAGAAGGATGATTACATCCTGTTCGCCGGCGAGTTTGACGGAGGAGAGTGGGTCTGTGCCACCGGCAATCTCATCGGAACGTTCGAGAACGAGTGGTTAGAGATTCCGGCGACGGACCAGGCGACCTGGCTTCGATATGGGGAGTTTCACCGAATCGAGGATGGTGCGATCGTCGAAACCCGAATGATTATCGATCTCCTGGATCTGCTGCGTCAAGCTGGCTATCGGTTTTTCCCGTCGCTGGCTCCGGAGACTCTCATTCCCGGGCCTACGACCCAGGAGGGTCTGTTGCTCGAAGAACAAGAGGAGGCCGAGTCCGAACGCACTCTCCAGCTCGTGGAGGACATGATCTTCGATGGGCTGCATTCCTACGAGGAAGAAGGGCTCGAGGGCATGGGCATGGAGCGCTATTGGCACGAGGACTTCATGTGGTACGGCCCGGCGGGAACCGGCACTACTCGTGGTATCGACGGCTTTCAGGAGTACCACCAGGGCCCGTTCCTCGAGGGATTTCCCGACAGAGAGGGAGCCAATCACGTGGCGCGATTCGCTGACGGAACCTACTGTGCCTCGGCCGGATGGCCGTCTATTCACGCGACGCACACCGGTGATGGCTGGCTCGGCCTCCCCGCGACCGACGAATCGGTCACGATGCGTGTGATGGATTTCTGGCGTCGGGAGGACGACCTGCTGGCGGAGAACTGGGTCTTTATCGATATGATCGATCTCCTGAACCAGATCGGAGTGGACGTCTTCGAACGAGTGCGAAACGACCAGCAGTATTTTCGATAATTTCGCGACCCACCGGCTGCAGTGACGGTTTTTTGATGTCACTACAGTGGGTTCGAACTCATTGTATAGTAGGTCAATGCTGGACACTCGTCGTCGTTGTACTCAACATGAACGCCATTTCAAAATCTCCTATGCTCCCCTGGCACCGCAAAACCAGACTGCAACGGGGAATTTCTAGCCCAGGTAACACTAATAACCCCCGCGAACGAACAACTACTCTGTCGAAGATTCTGCTCTATTGAAAATGCGGTACGGGAGCGGGATCATAGTGTTTTGGCGAGCTTCTTGAGGTTGTTGAGGGCGAATGAGAGGATGATCTCACGGAA
>NZ_FZNQ01000003.1 GCF_900188065.1 Halorubrum vacuolatum | reverse complement strand
CTCGCGGACACGTACGCCGACCCCGAGACCGATCGTGTCCAGGCCTGGCTTGACCAACTCGAACACCGTGCGACCACCACCGCCAACAGCGACGATCAACCTGACGACGCGGCACAATTCCTCTCCAACGTCTACTCGATGGCGATAAAGAAGCTCGCGGACACGTACGCCGACCCCGAGACCGATCGTGTCCAGGCCTGGCTTGACCAACTCGAACACCGTGCGACCACCACCGCCAACAGCGACGAGCACAAAGCCGACGCGGCACAATTCCTGGAAAACGTCTACTCGATGGCGATAAATAATCTCGCGGACACGTACGCCGACCCCGAGACCGATCGTGTCCAGGCCTGGCTTGACCAACTCGAACACCGTGCGACCACCACCGCCAACAGCGACGAGCACAAAGCCGACGCGGCACAATTCCTCTCCAACGTCTACTCGATGGCGATAAAGAAGCTCGCGGACACGTACGCCGACCCCGAGACCGATCGTGTCCAGGCCTGGCTTGACCAACTCGAACACCGTGCGACCACCACCGCCAACAGCGACGATCAACCTGACGACGCGGCACAATTCCTCTCCAACGTCTACTCGATGGCGATAAAGAAGCTCGCGGACACGTACGCCGACCCCGAGACCGATCGTGTCCAGGCCTGGCTTGACCAACTCGCACATCGTCTGCCTACTCTCGGTAAAACCGAAGCGTCTCTCGCCTCGTCAGTAGCGTTTACAGCCAATGTCACGGCAATGACGGTCGCGCAGATACAAACGAGTCAAGCAGTCGAACACCCCGACGAATGGTCCAAAGTAACCTTCTCACACGCACTGGACGCTGTCGACCAGGCTGATCTTGACGGCTTCTCCCGAGACTACCAGCGAGTGTACTACATCTCGTGTCTCCAGGCCCAAGTACTCCCCGAAGCACTGCCAGTTTTCATCCTTGAGTTACGTTCCCGCACTGTCGAATCCGACGACCCGGTACTAACTGATAAAAACGCCCGTCTTGACCTGCTTGCGAGCGCTCTCGCCGACGCCGTGTTCGGTATGTGGACCTTTGGCGACCAGAAACTCGAAAGCGACCCCGGCAGATACGCACCGCAGGCCCTCGGTGCTGGTGCTTCCGACGATCTCACATTCGTGGTGGATGCACTCGCCCGAACAGACGAGCGCCTCGCTCACGCCGATGTCTCAGAGTGGTTGCTGGAACTCGCAGACGACCGACCGGACGACCCACTCAGAGACCGCACCCTCGGATTCGGCTACGCCGCGGCTTCGAGTACCCTTGACGACAGCGACGACACCAACCAGTCTGTTGAGTTATTGGCTGAAGCTGCCACGTTCGCAGACGACCGCGACGCGACGACGCGCCTGTACCGCGCTGGCCTGCAAGCCATCCGCGACCAGAATAGGGACGTGGCCGAGCGACTGCTGGAACTGGCCTGGCTCCGACGCGACACTCACGACTCCGAAACGACTGCCCACGGACACGCTGTCGCTGCTGGCGTCGGATATGCAGCACATCTGGCGCTCGAAGACGACCCAGAACCGTCACCCGAGAGTGTCCTCGCCGAGGTCGAATCTGCCGATGTGGAGCTGTCTGCTCCCGTCACAGCGCTCGTTGGTGTGATTCGTGAGGACGAACACGAACCCGGAGTCGATCCCGACGCCCTCACCGAGGGGATCGACGCCGAGAGCGAGCCACACAATGTCGACGACTTGGAGTCCTTGGCGTATGCGTCGCTGGTTTCGTACCTCTTGGATCCGCCGGGTCCAGCGGAATACTACGAAGCAGCACTGAGAGCAATGGCTCAGAGCGATCCGGAAACGGCGATACAGAGGCTTCACACTGCCTGGGAAGAACGGGACGAAGGAGATGACAGCACACATCGGGATGTGGTGGCTGCAGGCGTGGGGTTGCTGGCACACGTCGATATGGGAATGGTCGACTCGAGGGCTATCGACCGAGAGGATCTGGCTGAGGGCGTAGCATCCACCCGTGATGAGCTTTCACCTGCTGTTTTGGCTGCCTTCGAACATCTCACCGGCGGGGAGACCGCCCACACGCCGGACGAATTCCTTGATGATGTCGACGAGAACGATCTCGGGAAAGACGAGCTTGAAACAATGATCTTTGCCAAACTACTGGACCTGCTAGTTCCCGATACCGACGAGTCAGGCGAACAACCGGTTCGAGAAGAGAGCAGTGGTTCAGATCCACAAGATGAACCGACAACGGATGATTCCTCTCCGGAAGATGGGTCAGAACCGAGCGTCTCGGAAATCTACACTGCCGCACTCCGGGCAGTCCACGACAACGAGGCCGAGCAAGCAGTCCGTGCGTTCGCCTTTGCTTGGGAAATGCGCGAGGACGTAGACGATCCCTCAGAGATTCACGCTGCGGTGACCGCTGGCATCGCTCTCTGGGCCCACATTGAAATGGGCTGGCTTGATCCCGATACCGTTGACGAGTCTGACCTGACCACCGCCGTTGCGCGGTACCGCGAGAACCTTTCAGATACGGCGACAGCGCTGTTCGACGCTTGTGCCGGTCGAAAACCAGAGGCCACTCCCGACGAGTTTCGTTCTGAGGTAGACCGAGATGATGAGGAGGGCTTGGAGGTGCTGGTTCTGGCGACGCTGTTGGAGCACGTCCTCGACAGCAACCAGTAGTTGGGGGCCTTATCGAGTCTCCATCCATCGATACGTCGGTTCCCGTCATCTGAGCGGGGTGAACCGTATCGCCTGTGGATCGCATTAATTTCCCTACTACTGCTTGTGGGTATGATCCACACCTACAGAGCCAATCTTCTGGGCGTTATGACGCCTCTTAGATGAGCTCGGGAGTTATCCTGTAGACTACAAAGTTAGGCCTACTCAACTCATGACCTGTATATAAAGGACTCGAGCCAATGTGAACAAAAATCTAGACTCCAAAGTTTGCGCCAGCGTATAGGTCCGACTTGAGCAAGTCGGCGACTTCCGATCCGCCTGCTGCGACATCGGTGCCGAAAATCTTCAACAGCGGAACAGTGCTATGATTAAGATGATGCACGACGCGGACGCGGGTGTTGGCGACCTAGTCGCATTCGACTCGACCCATCTCCGCGGCGTGAACAGCGCGCTGTACCTCCCGACAAACATCCAGAAAAACCACCCAACCGAATTGCCGTCGTCCGCAATATTTGTATTTGCGAGTGATGTGAGCCAGCTGCCGTCCTTGTATCTCACCAACCACGGGAGCTTGAGGTCGGTTTTTAACAGGTTCCGTCATATACAAGTGCACCCTGTATTCAGCAGGCCAGTCTTAAAAGAAGCTGAATAGGACCCTCAGCCGCTGATAAATATAGAGAATGCATCGACCACCCGACTCTGAGACTGTGCCATCCGTTCTGACTCGACTCATGGGGATCAATAGAGATATCCTTAGCTTCTGCCGTCACTTGTTTTTCGCGAATGACGATTTGGGATGGAAAAACTCCGAAGACCAGCGCTGAGTCTCATCAATAGTGCTGCGTTGATCCTTATCTCGCGACAGATCACCGTCACAGATTCCCATCGACAGAAGTGCAGATACCTAATGGTATACGACACACCGCAGAAACCCCCTTTGTTTATATATAGAACACGTACGCGAGAACATGACTGAGACAGGGCTCGCCTCGGCTGCGATCTACGCTCGAGTCTCGACCGCTGACCAGGACGTTGCTCGACAACTCGATGAGGCACGCGATCATCTCGATGGACTGGGTGTTGAGCAAATCGAGGAATACCCTGAAGTCGTCTCTGGTGCAGCGGATACTGACACGCGTGATGTATATAGCGAGCTCCTCGACGATGTTGCGAGCGGTAAGTTTGATCTCGTCGTCGTTCACGAGATCAGCCGACTTTCCCGGCTTGGGCCGACCGAGATTCACGAGTTCATCCAGCACTGTCTCGAACACGACACTGGGGTTGAGGCTCTTGACGTGGGGCTAAATATACACGTCGACGACGGAGAGCTGCAGCAAACGATCTACAGCATGGTTGCGCGATTGATGGGTGATCTCGCCCAGATCGAACACCAACAGAAGCTCCAACGGATCCGCTCCGGTGTCCGCGCCGCCCAGAAGGCTGGCAAATGGACTGGTCGGCCACCAGCTGGATTCGTTGTCGAAGACGGATATCTCCGCGTTGATCCTGCAGAGTATCTTCATATTCGTGAGGCCCTATCCGGCATCGAGCGTGGTAAGACGTATGCTGACGTGGCTAAGGACACAGGAATCCCAGAATCTACCCTCCGGAGCCTTACCAATGAGCGTCGAGATCTGTACTTACTGGGTGAGGCAAATGACGACCGAGTTGATGCTGCTCTTGAGGATGTCCGACCTATTGATAAGAAGAAACTACCTAGCGACGACGCTAATCTCAACGAACGGATCACTCGGTTAGAAGAGCTAGTTGGCGGGCACATTCATGTCTCAGAGTAGTATATTGGATTTCTTAATTGAGTTAAGCAATTGTCTTTCTAGCTGAGGAAATACTATTCTAACGTGGTGTACATCTGTACAAAACCATCTATAGCCTCTTCTAGGAGCCCTTCATCAGTTCCTCTAGCGGCCAGGAGTTCCACCTCTTCGGCAGTAGACGAGTCTCGAACTGCTATACCAAGGTAGAGCGTACTCCCAGCGAAAACCTCAAACGTGACTTCTTCATCGTTTATTGAGACATCATATTCGCCTGAACTTTCCGTAGAATCGGCCCACTGACTCACAAACATTTCCATGATTGTCTGTGCTGCATCATCGTTTGCTAACAGTACTAAACGGTCTCCAGATTCGGTGTCAAGCGGCTCAGCGACCACTCGCTCAACGCCATCATGACCGAGCTGTTCATCGATCGGATCGTATTCAAATGACGGAAGCACTGAAGCTCGGTCGTCGTGTAGTTCCTTGCGAATCTCCGACTCCAGATCCAAAAGAAGGTCCCGATCAGCAGTCTCATCCTCCTCTTGCTCATCCTCTTGACTGACCGGAAGCATATCTGTGTTTCCAACCCCAAACCATGCAATCCCGCCGGCGACAGCCCCAGTCGCGGCAAAGGCACCGAGCAACCCACGGCGAGAGGGCGCTAGCCTCAGTGTTGAACCATATTCAGAAGCCGATGAGGCGTTGGAGCGGTAGCGCTGTGTGTCCTCTGTCAGTCCATCTTTCTGCTTGGGTTGATTGTTGTTAGTCATCGCTGTTCAGTAGTGTCTGCTCACCGTATAATTCGGCATTCAGTGACTCACTGTAATCCTCGATGCTGTATTCAAGAATCTGTCCTGTTAATGCCCCATGGAAGTGACTTAGATCACGCCACGTCTCGGCTAACTCTCTCATACGGTCGGGGAGGCCATCTGTTCCGTTCACCCGAGCGATTACATTTCCGAGCCCGGCCGATTGATAGCCTTCCATGAGATCGGCTTGTCCGTAGAGTCCGGCGGCTTCGATCTGATAGTCTGTCTGATGTAAGGCGTGAATTCGAATGACCCCGGCAGGCCCAATATCAAACTCACGAGCGCGTTCTTCGAGCTCGATCAGTTCGTGAAGAAGTGGACGGCGGGCGGCTGCTTGGCCCTGTCCCATCGCGGCAATACGAGTCTGTGCCTCGGCGATTCCAGAGACCGAATCGACTACCGTGTTAGCTGCCAAACTGGCGAGTACGGTGAACCCTCCATCATAGAGGTCTTCAACCCCATCAACATCAGCGGGAGAGACGTTATCGCGTATCCCGTCTGCAGCGTCAAACACCTCACGCACCGTCGCGGCTGAGTTGATAACTCCTTCAGGTCCGCCAATTGCATCTGCCGCTTGATACGCACCGATCATAGTCTCCGCTAACTCAAGCGCCTGATCAGAGCGATCAAGCCACGAGGCCCCGGGATCTGGAGTGTGCTCATCCGACCAGTTTACCGCATCAGCCGCGGCGGCCATTCGAGCGAACTGCTCGTGGTATGGGTCGTCTATTTGACGCTCACCCCAGTCAACGGCGACTTGGAGCGAGTCAACAGCGTTTGAGGCGGCTGAGGCAGGGCTAATCTTGGCGAGTGCGACGACACCACTGAGTTCGCTCAAAAGGTTGGCGACTGTCGCGAGAGACTCTAAATCTCCGTACTCTTCATACTGTTCGTTCGTGTATTCTAATCGTCTCTGGTTATCAGTGTTGTATGATTCACAAAACCGATAGCTGATGGCCACGTTGACCGCTGGATCCGGTTCTAAAAGATAGTGATCCGTTGTGGTAAACGCAAGTCGCTCGTCAGGCTCTTCGGGTATTCGATCTAGGACTAAGTAGTCTCGGCCGTCGATTGTGACACGCGCTGCTGTATTCGCTTCTTGGAGTCGACCCCGTATTTCGGGATCGGTGTCCGGCGAATCCTCACCGGGGTCTGACTCCTCCGAAGCGTCATCATCAGCGACGGCTAAAAATTCATCCCAAGTGAAATAAACCGAATCAGAATACCGAGATGGACCTGTCCCGCCCCAGTTACGTGAACGCATCTCAACCGTATGAATACTGGCCTCTTGACCCTCGCGAGGCTCTAGTCCGTCGTATCGATTACCATCTACCTCCACGGCGAATGCTTCCCCGTCAACAGTAATCTCAATCTCGTACTCGGTTCCTTCCTCAAACGGTTCTAGAACTTCCGTTTCATTGCCGCGCCACTCAAGACGCATGTTCTCGTGATCAAACCGCACATAGCCGTTAGACTCGCCAGCAGCGTCGTTCACTCGAAAGCGGTTGTTATTCCAGTCGGAAGCATCAAGATCACCTTCAAGTCTAAAGATCGCTGATACTGCCTTGATCGGTTCGTTCAGTTCTTCGGTCAAGTCCGGACTCTGGACGTACACCCCGTCATTCAGACATTCAATTTGTGGAGAGTAATCACCGCTAATTGGGTTATCACTAACCACATTGAACTCGTAGACATGGCCTGAGAATCCGTATCTGTAGGGATTCCCGTTTCGGACCTCGATTTTATTCCAATTCTGCTTCGTCCCGTCGTTCCAGTCGAAGGAGATGCGATTATCAGTTTCGCCCCCCTGATTCGACCGGAATGCTGCCGTGGTTTCAGATGTAACTGTAGCGCTAGCAGACGCGGCTCCAATCGTTGATAGAAGTGTTGATCTGCCAATTTTTCTTATCATTTGTCACTACTTCAATCTTCTTAAACATAATAGTTACGTGAACAATTCACACGGACATTAAAATAGACGAGAAAGGCATTCATCCCATCAGAGCTGACTAACTTCATTGGTTGTCAGTGTCTTCTCTTTTATTTGATCGATCAATGCTAGTCGGTCCAGTATCAATTTCATCCGACATATCGCCAATCACCTCCTCTGCACTCACGACTTCCAACAATTCGCTAATAGTAACTGATTCATCATCGTTCCGTAGTCTTTCTCTGATTGCTCTCTTCCTGCCTTCTTTGACCTCAATTTGTACTTCTTTTAGAAGATCGTCTACATCGATATCATCCGCAGCTGCTAATCGACAGATGAACACGATGGCCCGAGAGATAGACTGTCTACGAGTCCCTTTTGGCATGTCATTTACGATATCCTTGTATTCGATCGATACCGCATCAGATTCAATCGACTGCTGAAGAAGTTGGATGTCTTCGACTAGGCCTTGCGTAATCCGGTCTTTGATCCGGTTCTGTGTCATTCGCTCGTTGTCGTCTGTTATATCCGATTTTCCTCGAAGATATTCGCGCTGGGTAGGCGTCAACAGAGATCCGATTTCGCTCATTAGAACGATATGTGTTCAGCTTACTTATTTTTCCATCGGTTGAACAGATATTATTCTCCCAAACTATATTTATTCGCAGCCCATGTGTTCAACTATGCCTATTGGAGGTACAACCGTCGGTCCGCTAACAGAGGACGTTCGCGATCGGCTCGCCGAATATCGAGACCGAGAGGGGTTCTCTAATTATAACGAGGCCGTCGACGACCTCCTCAAGAACGAGAACATCTAATTCGAACGCCGTACCGGCTGGCGTGACGGGCCAGGTACCAACTCTCCCGTACACGCCAAACTTCCCGCACAACGACGTCACACCGACGCCGTCAACCATTGATTGTGGTCGGTGGGACTTGTCAGTTGTGGGTCTCGCGAATACCCCACACCAATGAAAACTACACAAATCGAACGAGCGAATCGCAGTCAAACAACCATCCCGCCCGTCACGGAGGTAGCAGATGAGTAGCGACCTTGATCCACTGCCGCCTGAAGAGGGTATCGAGCTATACTTGGAGAGTCGGAGCGAGGAGTTATCCGATCACACAGCTCAGAACCACAGATACCGATTAAAGAAGTTCCGCAAGTTCTGCGCCGAGAACGAAATAACGAACCTCAATAACCTTGATGGGCGCGTCCTCTTGCGGTTCTTCAACCAACAGAAGGGTACTGTGAAGGCAGTCACGCTCAAAAATCACCTTACTACGCTTCGAGTCGCCCTAGACTTCTGGAGCACTATCGACGCAGTTGAAGACGGCCTTCGCGAGGCAGTGCCCGCGCCTAGTGTTGGAGACGGTGAGGATGTCAGCGAAGAGTTCATCACTGTAGAGGAGGCGAACGATGTACTCTCCTTCTTGGAGAAGTTTCGATACGCAAGTCGCGATCACGCGATCTTCCTGTTATTATGGGAGACTGGTATGCGTGCTGGCGCTCTGTACGGCCTTGATCTCGGAGATTACGATTCTGAAGTGCCAAAGCTCCGGATCCGGCATCGAGACGGGACGCCGTTGAAAAATAAAAATAGGGGCGAACGGGACGTGTCGCTACGACCCGAAGTAGCGAAGGTTCTCGATGATTACATCGACAAGGGTCGAGAGGAGACCACTGAAGATGGACGTTATCCCTTGTTCACGTCTCGATTCGGCCGGTTGTCTCGGAGCTCGATCCGTGAGACAATCTACAGGGTGACACGTCCCTGTCACTGGGGTCCGTGTCCACACGATCGGGACGAACAGGATTGTGAGGCTCTTGAAGGACAAAAGCAAGCGAGCAAGTGTCCTTCGTCATACTCCCCGCACCCGATACGGAAAGGCGCTATCACAAGAGATCTTAACGAGGGTTACCCGTCCGAGATCGTTTCTGATAGAATGGATATGACCACAGAAGTGCTCGACAAGCACTATGACAAGCGAACTGAGCACGAACGGATGGAGGTTCGTCGTCGCATCATTCGGGAGGTGAAGAATGAGCGTAACTGAACTATCCGGTGGAGAGAGAACTGAGATCCCACCCTCCCCGCGAGTCCACTCACTTCGTTCGTTCCCTCGCGTGGTCCCGTTCGCTTCGCTCACGGGACCCCCGCGAGTCCATGTTTCTGCGCCGCGAGCAACGTCGCGAGCGGCGCACTACTGCAACGAGCGGGTTTTGAACCCTACAAGTTGGAACCAGGTGCCATCCGATTTAAAAACAGACGGCGGCTCTCGTCGGCGATCTCGGTGCGAGCCCGTGCCCATCACCAGCTCGACGAGCTGCTCGCGCCGCCGGATCGACACCGGGGGGTCGGTTGCCGGTTAGGGGTGTGGCTAAGGCCACATTTTCTAAGGGACCCTGCCGTTTTCGCGCCGTGCCGTCCGCGCGCCCTTGGCGCGCTCGCGAAAATTTTTCAGTAAGGAAATGTAAAATGGAACATGATCCAAAAAGTGTGGGAGGTAGGTAGGGGTATAGTTGCGGTCATATTGATCGTTGGTATTCTGTATGCTATATTCGATTGGAGATATACACATGGCATATACGGGTTTGGTGATCCGATTCTGGGGATGATTGAATCAACAGCGCCGGATGTATTTGCGATTTTAGCAGTAGCCTCGATCTTTGCGGTCTTTGTGTTTTATAACCGATTCTCCTCATCGTGGCAGCGATAATACCGATTTGATGTCTATTTTCGCCTGTTGACTCCCCCGGTGACTCCCACCGCCATGCCACTGCACGGTCGGTAGCCTCGACGCCGGGAACCGTCGCCGTCTTGAATATTTGCGTTCCCCGCCCACGAACTCGGTACACGGCGAATCCATACCATCTGCCCTGCTGCTGGAGCCGATCGTGGTACTTCTTATGAACCTTGAAGTTGCCCGGTTGCCCGTCCGCGTGGCGTCGAGGGGTCGCCTTGAACTCCCACGGAACGCCCCGCTTCAGCCCATCGTACCGGCTCGTATCCAGCCGCTTGCTGTCTCCGTCGACGAGCCGGACATCAGGGTGTTCAATATATAAACGGCTCAGTTGGAATCTTTTTTAGATACAGTATCGGCTGAAACATCCGGTTGGTGGTAACTGCGAATTGAGCGGTTGTTTGCTCGGGCTATTTATAAACGGTACTGAGGAGTTGTGTGACTGTTTATTAGTGGTGACGCTGTTCCGGACTATTCCGTGGAGTGGCGAAAGAGGATCGACCACCATCGCCGCTATCTTCCCCGTACTTGAACTCGCACCTGCACCGCAGCCTCACGCCTCCCCAGCCTCGCCACGGCTGGCGGGAACGCCAGCCGTGGGCTCCCTCGCGCTCGGGTTCGCGCCCTCCGGGCGCTCACCGGAGCGCGCCGACCGCCATGGACTGGATTATATATCGTCTCACCACCCGGTTGGTGGGATTTATAAACGGCCGATCGAGTCCGGGATCACTCGCTGGATCCCCTATACTGAGCACTTAACATAGTGACTCTATCAGCGACAAAGGACCTCAACAAGGCCATATACCCCCCAAACGTGGGTCAACGCAGGGTCGCCAGCGAGGATCACCCCTCCGCCACTTCGGGTTCGATATACACCTTCTCGATCAGCGGCTCCCGTTCCTGCAGCGCCGCCTCGATCTCGGTGATGAGCTCGTCGATCCGTTCGGCATCCAGATCGGGACGGAACGCGACGTCGGCGGTGACGAGCACGCTATCGGGGCCGAAGTAGACGGTCCGGAGTTCGGCGACGTCGACCACCCCATCGTGCGATGCCGCGATCGCCTCAAGGGGGTCCTGATGGCGATCAGCGAGCCCCTCGCCGATCAACAGGTGTTTGTTCTCGATCCCGAGCAGGATCGCGAAGCCCATGAGGAGCAGACCGATGAGGACCGCGCCGATCGCATCGAAGATGGGGTTGCCCGTCACCTGCGAGGCGAAGATGGCGACGAGCGCGATGCTCGCGCCGACCGCCGCGACCGCGTTCTCCGTTAACACCGCGAGAACGGGCGTGTCGCTGGTCTTCGCGAACGCCTCCCGAAAGCTTCGCCAGCCCCTAAGGTCGGTCTCCTCGTCGAGCGCGACCCGGGCCCGCCAGTAGGAGATCCCATCGAAGAGGATCGTCACGATCAGAACGGCGTACGCGACGTAGACGGCCGGGATCGTCCGGTCGCCGACCGTCAGGTCGCCGCCGGCGAGCGGCAGGCCGTACCGGAGGGCATCGATCCCGTGGGTGAGGCTCTCCCAGCCGGCGATCCCGAAGAGCAGCACGGAGACCAGGAAGGCATAGAAGAAACTGGCCTTCCCGTAGCCGAACGGGTGGAGCCGGTCCGCCTGCTTGCGGCTGTAGTACATCCCGACGAGCAGCAGGATCTGATTGCCCGTATCGGAGATGGAGTGGTACGTCTCCGCGAGCATCGACGGACTTCCCGTGAGCAGGAACGCGCCGAATTTCAACAGGGCGAGCGCGACGTTCGCCGCCATCGCGACGAGGATGACGACGAGCCGCTCGCTCTGGGCCATGCGCTCGGGTTGCCGCTACGATGATAAATGCCTCCCGAAACGACGACCGAGGCGACGCCGTATCAGGAGGTCGTATTCCAGTCGTCGGTGTGTTGGGTCCCACCGAGAGGGACACGAAGGGTGAGGACCGTACCGCGGGGATCGTTCGGCGCACGCGCCATCGTCCCGCCGAGCGCGGTGACCGTCCAGTAGATGAGCCATAGACCGATCCCGGAGCCGTGTGAGAGCGGTGTCTCGGCCTGTTTCATGATCACGTCCCATTCGTTATCCGGAATGCCCGGTCCATCGTCGGCGATGTCGATACGGACCTCGGTGTCCTCCGCACCGAGGGTGATGCTGACCGTCGCCCGCGGCGTCCCCCGATCGGTGTGAACGACGGCGTTCTCGAGGGCTTCGTCGATCGCCAACTGGAGGAGACTGCCGTTCTGGACGAGCGTGTCCGCCGGGGCGTCCGTCGACAGTTCGATCACGGCTTCCGGATGCGCCGTTCCCCACTCATGCACGAACGTCTTGATCTCGCCGACGGAGAGGTCAGGTTGCGCCTCACGTTTCATAAATCGGTCCTGGATCCGTCGGATCTCCTCGCTCAGCTTGCTCAGCGTCGTCGCGTGTTGGCGGATGGTCTGGACGGCTGCACGATGTTCGCTGGCCTCCAGTTCCCCCTCAAGCAACTCCGCATACCCGTCGATAGCCGTGACCGAATTCCGAACGTTGTGGCGCAACACGCGATCCATCACGTGGAGGACCTGTTCGATGAACTGTGAGTCGGTGATGTCCTCCTCGATGGCGACGAAATGGGTGACCGTTCCCTCGGCGTTCGTGATCGGGACGATCTTCTGGTTGACGGGGTACAGCTCCCCGGATTTATGCCGATTCGTCAGTTCGGCCTCCCACACCTCACCAGCGGTGATCGTCTCCCACAGCTCCCGATAAAACGCCTCGTCCTGCTGGTCGGATTTCAGGAGTCGCGGAGTCCGACCGATAGCCTCGTCGATCGTGTAGCCGGTGAGCCGTTCGAACGCCGGGTTGGCGTACCGAATCGTCCCCGTGGCGTCGGTGATGAAGACGGCTTGGTCGACGGAGTCGGCCTGTTTCGTGAAGAGTTCCTTCTCGCGCTCGTAGACCTTCCGCTCGGAGACGTCCTCCTGAAAGCCGAGAAAGTGCGTCACCGATCCCGATTCGTCCTCAATGGGTGTGATCGAGAGCCGGTTCCAGAACATCGTGCCGTCCTTGCGGTAGTTTCGGAGTTCGGTCGTGATCGGCTCCCGATCATCGATCGCCTGACGGATCGCCGCGACCGTCTCTGGGTCCGTGTCCTCGCCCTGGAGAAACCGGCAGTTTTGCCCGAGGACCTCCTTGCGATCGTAGCCGGTCAGATCACAGAAGCCGTCGTTCACGTAGATGAGCGGCTCGTCCTCCCGTGTCGCGTCCGCGATGGAGATCCCGATCGGTGAGGCGTCCATCGTTCGGGCGGGGAGGCCGGTCGGCAGCCGCGTCGTGGTCGGAAAAAGCAGCATCTGAACCCCCGCCTCGCCCTCCCACTCGACGGGCGTCTGGAGCGCGATGAGCTCACGATCGTGTTCGCCGGCTGCGGAATCCCCCTCCGGTGAAGCGGATTCATCGACCGCTGAATCACTCCCCGATGGATCGATCTCGATCGTGAGGCCGATCGCCGTGGCATCCCCCGCAGTGACCCGGCGAAGCTGGTCGGTGAGCGGGGCGTGATACGGGGCGGCGACGTACGAGAGGATCGAGGTGCCGACGAGCGTCTCATTCGGATCGACATCCAAAAGCGCGCGTGCGGCGGCGTTCGCGTAGCCGAGAGTCCCATCGCTTCGGACGACGACGGTGGGATCGGTAACCGTCTCGGGGGACTGCATAACGAATGAATATCACCGGTGAGTGGGCATAATTACTTGGATCGGTTGCTCACGAAAGGATCCGGCGGGACCCGTATGTCGACCGATCAGCTGAAAAGGATGACAATTGCTGAACGATTCATCCCACTTCCGGCAAACCACGGGGCGATCGCGACCGTTATCCGGCGCCGGAGGAACTCCGGGATATGGACGACGACGAGCGCCGGATCGTGACGTTCACCGCGGCTGCCCACGGCCTCGTTCACACCTACGAGCTGTCCATCCCGATCCTGTTGACGGTCTGGATCGCGGAGTTCTCGACGACGGCGGCGGCGCTCGGCGTGGTGGTGACGGTCGGTTACGGCCTCTTCGGCGTCGGCGCGCTGCCCGGCGGCGTGTTGGTCGATCGGTTCGGGTCGAAGCCGCTCATCCTCGCGTGTCTGATCGGGATGGCGGCCGCGTTCGTGGCCGCCGGCTTGGCCCCGACGCTGGGAACGCTCGCGGTCGCCATCGCGGCGTGGGGGCTCACCGCGAGCGTCTATCATCCAGCCGGACTCGCGCTGCTCTCGAACGCCGTCGATCGGCGTGGCATCGCGCTCGGCTACCACGGGATCGGCGGGAATCTGGGCATCGCGCTCGGGCCACTCGCGACCGCGCTCTTGCTTATGGCGTTCGACTGGCGAGTCGTCGCCGGGCTGTTGGCCATCCCGGCGCTCGTCGTCGCCGCATACGGCGTCACCGTCGACGTCAGATCGGCGCTGCCGGCGGACGAAGCGAGTGGATCCACGGACGGGACGGGGGACCCCGAAGCCGAGCGGTCCCGTTCGAAAGGCGAGATCTCGGCCGCGACGTTTCTCGCCGACACCCGGACGCTGTTCACGCTCGGGTTCGTGCTCGTGTTGTTCTTCGTCACGTTCAGCGGGCTCTACTACCGGGCCTTCCTCACCTTCCTTCCGGATCTCCTTGGTGAAACGCTCGCCGGGCTGATCGAGTTCGACCTCATCGACCCGGACAGCCCGTTCGCCGACGAGTTCGATCCCGCCCGCTACCTCTACGTGGCGATCCTGACGGTCGGCGTGGCGGGACAGTACATGGGTGGACGGATCGCCGACCGCCTCGCCCCCGAGCGTGGGTTGATATACGTCATGGGGGTGCTCACGGCGCTCGCACTGCTTTTCGTGCCGGCGAGCGCCGCCGTCCCGACCTTCCTCGCCGTCTCGCTGTTGCTCGGCGTGGCGCTGTTCATGATCCAGCCGCTCTCACAGGCGACCGTCGCCGCCTACTCCGATCCGGACTCACGGGGGCTCTCGTTCGGCTACACCTACCTCGCGATCTTCGGTATCGGTGCGCTCGGGGCCGGAATCGCCGGAACGGTGCTCACGGTCGCGGGATCGCGCGAGCTATTTATCATCCTCGCGATCATCGCCGCCGCAGGTGCGATATCGGCCGCCGCCGTCGGTCGATATGGCACGCGACGTGATTGAGGGTCGACGCAGGCATCGAACGGACGACACGGTGGAAGTTAGCGATCCCGGGCGGTTTCGTCGTCGTCCGCAGGATCGTCGTTAGCTTCGGTGTCACCGTCATCGTCGTCCTCGGAGCCGTCGCCGTCGTCCTCGGAGCCGTTGCCGCCCGCCTCATCCGCGGAGCCCTCATCGGGACCGTCGACGTCGATACGAACCGGGCCGTCGTCGGCGTCGTCTGTGGGATCGCCCGAAGCACCTTCGTCTCCGATCCCGACATCGACGCCATAGTCCTCGAGGGTCGTGTCGTGATCGTGGCGACGCTCGCTCTCGGCCCGCGCCAGCGCGTAGCCGACCGCATACCCGGTCGATCCGCCGATGACTGCACCGATCCCCGCACCGACCGGTCCGCCCTTCGCGCCGAGGACCGCGCCGGCGAAGCCGCCGACCGTCGCGGCACGCTCGGCGTCACGTTCCGGGTCGTTCTCGGCACGCTTCTCGTGGTGTTCGTCTCTCTCGTCCATACGTCAGTTACGGGCCGCAGGAACCTATACCCATGGACGATCGATGTCGGGGAACGATGTCGAGGGTGCGATGTCGACCGACCGCTCCGCCGGCTCAGGCGGTGTGGGCCGCCTCGTCGGGGTCCTCGACGATCTCCAAGCCCCGATTGTTCACGGCGTAGGGGTCCAGCCCGACCTCCTGGAGGAACTGCTTATACAGCCGCTCGGCGGTCTCGCCGTCCTTCTGTTTGTCCGAGGCGTGATCACAGAGTTCGAGGAGGGTCTCCGGGACGTCGTGTTCGTGAACGATCCAGTGGTTGATCGTATCCGAGAGCCGCCTGATCGGCGAGGTGAAGTGCCCATAGATGTCGAAGTTGAGCGCGTGGTGGCCGCCGAACGGGTCGTTCATATATTTCGCCCGGGGCATCACGCGCAGGACGGCCCGCTGGATCTTGTTGAGCTGTCTGTCGGGCGCGGCCTCCAAGGCGGCGTTGACCGCCTTGCGGGGATCGTCCCACGAGGAACCCGGAATGGACACCGAATCGAGCTCCTGGATCTCCCGAAGCGCCTTGTCCCACTGGTCGGGCGTCGGCTGCGGGTGGACCCGATACATCGCCTCGACCCCGCGATCCCACATCAGCGTGTGCGTGACCGCCTTGTTCGCTTTGAGCATCGACTCCTCGATGATCGTGTGCGCACGGTCGCGGCGGGGGTTCAAGACGAGCGATCCGTCCTCCTTCCGCTGTTCGTGCATGCGGTCGGCGAGTTCGAACGCGAGTTCGTTCTCCGCGCCGAGCGGAAGGGAGGGGTCATCGAGACGCTCCTCACACTGCTTGTAGGTGAGCCGCTCGTCCGAGCGGATGACCGATTTATAAATATCGATGGTCTCGAACGAGAGCGTCTCGTCGTCGATCGCCATCTCGACGGTGTGTGCGAGCCGGTCCTCGTTGGGCACGAGCGAGCAGACCGTCTCCGCGAGGATCGGCGGCAGCATGTGGATCGTGTACGCCGGCAGATAGACCGTGTTCGCGCGCTTGACCGCCTCATCCCACATGGCGGTGTCGGGCGTGACGTAATGGGTCACGTCGGCGATATGGACCCAGAGCCGATAGCAGTCCTCCTCGCGGCGGATCGAGATGGCGTCGTCGAAGTCCTGTGCGTCGACCGGGTCGGTCGTCCACGTGGTCAGATCCCGGAGGTCCTGCCGCTCGGCGACGGCCTCGTCGATCTCCGCTTCGACCCCCTCGGTTCGCGCTTCCGCCTCCGCTAAGACCTCGGCCGGAAACTCGTCGCGGATCCCGAACTCCTCGAACAGCTCCTCGCGTTTGTTCGCCAGGTGGCGGGCAAGCTCCTCGTCGATCCGCACGGGGCCCTGGTCCTCGGCGGACCCGGGTTTCGGCTCGTCGTCGCTCATGACGTTGACCAACGGGCGTCCGTTAGAAAGGCCTGTCGGGGTGGCCACACCGAAGCAGTGCCTACCGGTCGCGTCCCGACCGCGTCCCGGAGCCCCCCGTGTCGGGATCGCCGGAGTCGGCCGAGTCGAGATCCGCCACGACCGCCTCGGCGTACCGATCGAGGAACTCCTCTTGCGAGAGGCCATCGGACTCGATGGAGAGGATCAGCGATTCGAGGCCGTCGCGGGGCTGATGACAGATCTGGTCGTCGCAGTCGGTACAGAGATACTCGAACTCCTTATCCCGCCGATCCCAGCGGTTTCCCTCCTTGTCGTACTCGCGCGCGTCCTCACGGAGTACCGACTCCCCACACGCGATGCAGATCACCGTCCGCCGGTCCCGGCTTCTCCGGGAGCGCCACATATCACATCACTCGACCCCCGTCTACTTAGCGTTTGGTGCGCGGCTGACGCCCGTCCGACGCGGGTGGAAGCGTGACCGCAACGCCCCATAACGGCGACGCGGAACGGTCCATTTATCGGCCGAGCGGCCGACGACCAGTGCATGCAGGTCAAATCCCGCCATCACCTCCGAAGCGACGACATCGACGAGGTTCGCGAGGCGGTCGCGGACGGGCTGGGCGTCGACGTAACGGGCGACGCCTTCGAGCGCGTCGAGTTCGTCGACGCCGACTACGAGGTCGTCCTCGTCGACGGCGAGCCGCTCGTGTTCTACGTCGACGGCGAGCCGTTCCTCACCGTCAAGGGTGCGAACGTCCATCCGCCGGAGACCGGGATCGTCACCGTCGACGCCGGCGCCGTCTCGTTCGTCTCGGACGGCGCCGACGTCATGCGCCCCGGGATCGTCGACGCCGACGGGGCCATTCGTGCCGGAGACCTCGTCGCCATCGCCGAGGAGACCCACGGTAAGGTGCTCGCGGTCGGACGGGCGCTCGTCGCCGGCGACGACATGGTCGGCGACAGCGGAAAGGTCGTCGAGTCGATCCATCACGTCGGCGACGACCTCTACGCGTTCTCCATCTGATGCGACGGGCACCGCCACGTTCCGAACCCGGTGACACCCCGCCTCCGACGGCCGGTCCGGCGGCGTCGATCCCGCATCTTTTACCCGCCCGCCGGCGATCCGTGTATCGATGACACGGCTCCGGGCGATGAGCTACAACGTGCGCTATGCCAACCGGTACGACCACCACGACGTCTGGTCGATGCGCCGGGAGGGACTCACGGCGCTCGTTCGGTTTCACGATCCGGACGTCGTCGGCTTGCAGGAGCCGCTGCCGGAACAGCGGCGGGATCTCGAAGCCGCCCTCCCGGGATACGAGTTCGTCGGACGGGGCCGACGCGCGGACGGAACGGGGGAAGCCTGCCCGATCGCGGTACGACGCGACCGCTGGCGGATCGTCGATAGCGGCACCTTCTGGCTCTCCGACACACCCAATGAACCGTCCACGGGCTGGGACGCGACACATCCCCGGATCGCGACGTGGGCGCACGTCGAACCGCGGGGGAACGACGACGGCGGAGAGCGTGAGGTCGGCGGGGAGCGTGAGGACGCGGACGACGGCATCCTGTTTCTCACCACCCACCTCGACCACGAGGGCGAGCGTGCCCGGCTCGAAGGCGCCCGGCTCATCCGCCGGCGACTCCCGAGGCTCGCGGACGGCCGGCCGGTCGTGCTCGTCGGCGACTTCAACTGCACCGCAGGGTCGCCGCCGCATCGAGCATTGATCGGCGGAAGCGACGGCGTCGAGGCCGGAGACCCCTCGGTCGAGCCCGGAAGCGATGGGGGCACGCTCGTCGACGCGGCCGCGGCTGCGAGCCTTCGACACGGACCGAGGACGAGCGTCACCGACTTCGAGACCCTGATCGCGAACCGGCGGATCGACCACGTGCTCGTCTCTCCGGGCGTCGAGGTCGACGCGTTCGCGACCCTCGCCGACCGCGACGATCGGGGACGGTATCCCTCCGATCACCTCCCGGTGCTCGCGAGGCTTCGCTACTGAGCCCGCTCACCGGTCCGGATCGGTCCTCTCCACGGGTTCCTCGGCGTCCGGTTCGGCGGCCCCGTCGATCGAGTCCGCCTCGGAGGCGTCGGCGTAGCGATCCATCGCGTCCTCCCAGCCACGTTTTGCGGCCTCGAACGTCGCCCGCAGGTCGTCGATCGGCGTCTCCGTCGCATCGACACGAAGGTCGTTGTACAGGGGCTCACCCATCGGGGTCGGCTCGGTGGTCGCAACCTTCAGGGCCGCCGATTGCACCGGGAGGTCCTCGCGTTTGTCGCCGCCGACCGCGTGGCCCGCCGAAAGCGCGTCGATGAGCCGCTCGGCCAACGGTCGCTCGCCGTGTGCGTCCGCGGCGTACGCCGCCGCCGTCTCCTCGATCACCGCCTCGCCGACGAGCATGTTGCCGGCGACGGTGAAGTTCTGGCCGAGGTCGTGGCCGTACCACCCGACGCAGTCGTCGCCGGAGAACGCGAACGTCCGCTCGGCGTCGATCCCGTGAACCTGTCTCCCCTCCCGCCCCTTGTCCGCGTTGAGCAGGGCTTCGAGCGCGTCGCCGATCGCGAGCCCGTCCTCGAGATACGCGAGCCCCCGACGCCCGAGGTCGACGTTGACGAGCGACTGTGTCGCCACCGCGCCGTGCTCGGAGACGAACGGGCAGAGCGTCCCGACGGCCGGAAGCCGGGTCGTCACCGCCACGCCGAACCGAACCTGATCCGCGCCGGAGTCGTCGGTGTACCGCTCACGGACGCAGATGCTGAACGTCATGGCTGATTCTGCGTCCGGTCGGGTAAAAAGCGTGCAGCCGACGGCAACGAACGTGCGGTGACGACCCGGGCGGTCCGTTTTCGGAACAGGTACGAACGGATGCGACGCGGGGAAACGGGCCGCTGGCGGGTGCGCTTTTATCTATCGCCCGGGAGTCGACGCGGACATGGACGGGATCGTCTTTTATGCCACGGAGCGGCTCGATGCGGTCGTCGAGTTCTACGTCGAACGGTTGGACGCGGAGGTGCGGATCGAACAGCCGGACTGTACGATCCTCGGCTACGGCGACTTCCGGTTCGGCTTCTGTGCGCGCGAGAGCGCGGATACTTGCGGGATACTCACGTTCGTCTACCCCGACCGCGACGCGGTCGACCGCGCCCACGAGCGGCTGTCCGACGTGGCCCGGGAGGAACCACACGGGAACCCGAAATACGACATCTACCAGTTCTTCGCGGACGACCCCGAGGGGCGGACCGTGGAGTGTCAGGCGTTCCTCGGCGGGGTTGACTTATAAAGGCCGGACGGTCGACGGACGATCCGTCGGTCAGAGGACGTCGCCGATCCGGACCGGCTCGCCGTCGAAGACCGGGTCCTCATCGACGATCCGCAACACCTCGTGATCGGTGACGTCGTGATACGGCTTTCCGGTCGCCTCCTCGATGAGCTCCTTCTCGAGGGTGAACTCGGTCCCCCGATAGACGACCTCGGCGCCGTCGTCGGTGAAGGTGAGACGCGTGGACATATCCACGGCTATCCCCCGGACGGGTATAAGGGCCGTGCTCCCGACGCCGGTGTCACGTCCGATAGCCTCACTCCTGGGGATACTTCGGCTCGCGACGCTCGGCGCGCGTGAGGGCGCGTTCGATGACGGCCCGAACCGGTTCGTCGCCGTCGGCCGCACGATAGACGTCGCCGTGGCCGGGATACATCGCCTGCAGGGTGTCCGGAAGCCGTTCGAGGAGCGTGTCGAGGCTCGCGATGAGCCGTTCGCGTGACTGACCGGCGAGGTCCGTGCGGCCGAAGGAGCCGTCCTCGAACGCCCCGTCGTTATACACGACGACGTCGCCGCTGTAGAGCCGCTCCTCCCCGAGGAAGGTGACGTGATCGGCGGCGTGGCCGGGCGTGTAGACCACCTCGCAGGGTTCGTCCCCGATGAGCACCTCGTCGCCGTCCTCAATGGCGACGTCACGGCGGGGATGGTCGCCGTAGGCGAACAGGGTCGCATCGAACCGGTCAAGGACGGCGTCGAGCTCGCCCACGTGATCGCCGTGTTGATGGGTCAAGACGACCCGGTCGAGTTCGTCGACGTGCTCGGTGATGACGTCTGCGACGCCCGGCATCGAGCCGGCGTCGACGAGCGTGGGGGCGTCCCCCGGAACGAGATACGCGTTGCAGGTGAACTCCTCGGCGTCCGCGGTGACGGTGATCGGTTCCATGCGCGTCCCCACGACCGCGGCGTTGAAAAAGGTGGAGTCATTCGGGGTCGGGCGACGATGTCGCCCCGGATTCCCCCCGGACCAGGCCGTCGCGGAAGCGGTCGGAGAGCCCGAGATTTATGCCGAGCGAGCGAGTACGTTCACATGGACATGGGCTTCGGGAGCTACGACGAAGCCGAACAGGGGAACCGACCACACGGAACTGACGTTGGCGACGACGACGCCATCGAGACGAGCCGCGAAACACACCGGGGCTCAGTCGAGTACGAACCCGGCGCGTCGACCGACGAGCTGCTCGACCGGCTCGCGGCGATCAAAACGGGGGACGACGCGGACGAACCGGCGGAGCCGTAGTGCGTCCGGGGAGCCGGACCCTCGGCGTCGCCTTTTCCGACGGCGAGCGACGGAGCCGGCTCGCCGGGGCGGTGGTCCGGGCGAACGGAACCCTCGATGGACTCGCCTTCGAGACGTGTACGGTCGGCGGCACGGACGCCACCGACGCGGTGATCCGCTGTTTCGAATCGCTCGACCGCGAGGACATCCGTCGGATCTGTTGTGCCGGGGTCGCTCCCGCGTGGTTCAACCTCCTCGACCTTCATCGGATCCACGAGGCGACCGGCCGACCCGTCTTTGCGGTGAGCTACGAGGAAAGCCCCGGGTTGGAGCCCGCGCTGCGGGCGGCCTTCGACGGATCCGCACTCGCCGAACGGCTCGCCGTCTATCGTCGCCTCCCGCCACGGCGACGGGTCGAGCCCGGAGGGGACCGCGACGGATCGGTCCCGATCTTCGTCCGATCCGTCGGGGCGACACGGGAGGGCTCGGCGACGAACGGTGATGACCCGGAGGCGACGATCCGTGCGCTCGTCCGCGAGGGGTTCCGCCGGCCGGAACCGGTTCGCATAGCAAAGATCGCGGCGGGGGCACACCGGTCGGCGGTCGAGCGGTGAGGCGGACACCGATCGATACGAGTCGAGAGCGACGCTGATCATATGATTCGAGAGCGACGCTGATCATATGATTCGAGAGCGACGCTGATCGGGACGAGTCGACACGGATCGGCCGCACTTATTATCGCTCCGACCACCGCCAAATGCATGAAAGAGCGAGATCCGGTCGAGGATACGAATCGACGCGACGTCCTCGACGGGTCGCTGTGTGTCCAGTCGTGTGAGCGCTGTCCTGCGCTCGTCGAGTCACGAAGCCGGATCGTCAACGGCGTCGGGCCGACCGACGCCGACCTGCTGTTCCTCGGGGAGGGTCCGGGCGCGAACGAGGACGCCGAGGGCGAGCCGTTCGTCGGTCGATCCGGCGACGTGCTGGATGAGGCGCTTCGGGCGGCCGGCATCGACCGATCGGAGGTGCGGATCACCAACTGTGTGCGCTGTCGCCCGCCCGAGAACCGCGATCCGACGACGACGGAGCTCGCCAACTGCCGAGGATACCTCGAGACGGAGGTCGACCGGCTCGACCCCGAGCTGATCGTCACCCTCGGGAAGGTGCCGAGCGAGCACCTCCTCGACCGGTCGGTGGGCATCACGGCCGAGTCGGGATCCGTCGTCGACGTGCGGATCGGCGACCGTCCACGCCGGGTGTTGCTCTCCGTGCATCCGGCGGCGACGCTGTACGACCGAAGCAAGCGTGACGGCTTCTTCCAGACGATCGCCCATGCGGCCGACCTCTCGGGGCTCGGGGAGTCGACGGACGGCGGGCAGTCGCGGCTCGGCGAGTTTTGAAGCGCGACCGGATGAACGATCGACGGCCACGGTCATCCGTGTGAGGAGTATTCGACTATCGGAAGTCGAATTCAGGACACGGTGACTGCTCGTCGTATTTCACCAGAGTCGTGGCCGAATCCTCGATCAGCCGTACACAAAATCATCGGATTTCGGCACCTCCGGCCGTGAGACCAATGTTCAGGGGAGGACACCATAGAGAACATAGAAAACCATTTACTGGCTCGCGAAAAGGCTCATTTATGTCCGACAACAGGTGGTCGGCGAACAGACGGAGATTTGTTAAAGCCGCTGGGGCGGCGGGAATCATCGGCCTTGCAGGGTGTGCTGACGACGATGCGGGCGCGGACGACGCGGGCGCTGATGACGGCGCAACCGCGGGCGACGTGGATGACGTGACCGAGATCCGCTGGATCATGAACCCGGCGGAGGAAGCGATCGACATCGAGGTCCAGTATCAGCCACTGTTCCGATACCTCGAGTCCGAGGCCGACGTGGAGATCGTCGGCCAGCCGACGGCAGACTACTCCGGTACCATTCAGGAACTCCGACGGGCGGAAGAGGATGACCGCGTCTTCGCGGACACCTCACCCGGCGCAGTCGCGCAGGTTCCCGAGGAGATCGATGTGACGGGGATGCGCGTCGCGTTTGGGGCCGAGCAGTACTTCTCGCTCATTACGACGACGCCAGACAGTGGTATCGAGGAGCTATCGGATCTCGAAGGCGAAACCGTCGCGACCGCGGAACCGACCTCCGTCTCCGGGACGCTGTTCCCGCTTTTGACCCTCCGAAACGCCGGACTCGACATCGGCAGTGCGCCCGGCGGTTCGCCCGATGACTTCGAATTGCGAACGTCCGACCACACGACCGCCCGCGAACAGATGATCGAGGACGACCGGATCGCCGCCGCCGGCACCGGCGCGTTCTCGACGGCCGCGCACGTTCCACAGGAGCAGTTCGACGAGATGTCCCAGGACTTCGTCGACATCTCCGCCGAGTACGACGATGCCGGGACGCGTGAGCCCGAACTCCAACTTCTCGGCGTCTCCGACCCGATCCCGCGAGCGCCCATCGTGAGCAACGCGGCCTGGGAGGAGTCGATCAAGGACGAGCTCACCCAATTGATGATCGACGCCCCCCAGGAGGCGTTCGAACACGATTCGATGGCCGACGTCGCCGAGGCGCTCAACGTCGACCCGAGCGTCCTCGATGCCGACGAGGACGACCTCAGCGACGACGAACTCAGCGACCGCCAGCTCGTCGAGGATCACGAACTCTGGTTCAGTGGCGTGGTGGAGGCATCGCACGAGGACTTCGACCCGATCGTCGAGCTCGGCCAAGAGCTCGGATTGGATTGGGGCGACCTGTAAGCCAGCTGAATAACTCGTTTTACTCATGAGTTATATCGAAGTGGACGGAGTGACCAAACGCTACGGGGATGTCGTCGCCCTCGATGACGTCTCCTTCGAGGTGCCCGCAGGCGAGTTCGTCATCGTCCTCGGCGTCTCCGGGTCCGGGAAGTCGACGCTCCTCCGGACGATGAGCGGGCTGCTTCAACCCACCGAGGGGCGGATCGTGATCGACGGCGAACCGATGACGTCGCCCAGACCGGAGGTGGCGATGATCTTCCAGCAACACAACATCATCGGCGATATGTCGGCGTACTCGAACGCGCTCTCCGGCGGGATTCACCGCACCGGGTTCCTCTCAAGCGTCCTCCAGTTGCAGGACACCTCCGAGAAGCATCGCGCGCTCGAGGCGCTCGATACCGTCGGGTTGCTGGAGGAGTCAGAACAGAAGGCACGGCGGATGAGCGGTGGACAACAACAGCGGGTCGGCATCGCCCGCGCGTTGGTCCAGCGGCCGGACGTCCTGCTGGCTGACGAGCCCGTCGCGAGCCTCGACCCGGGAAGCGCACAGAGCGTGATGGGGTGCCTCCGAACCGCCTCCGAGGAGCGAGACCTGACGACGTTTTGTAGCCTCCATCAGGTCAACATCGCCCGGAAGTTCGGCCACCGGTTCATCGGACTGCGGGACGGGCGGAAGGTGTTCGACGGCTACCGCGAGGACCTCACCATCGACGTCATCGATGACCTCTACGGTGACATCGACACCGAAGGAATGTTCGCAACCGACGGAAATCGTTCGAAGGAGACGAACGAGGAGGCCGCAGCGACGTGAGCCGAACCGACCGACTCGGCGCACAAACGAGGTCGATCCACGAATGAGCACCGACGATGGACGCGGAGACAACGAGACGGAGGGGACCGGCGCGAAACCGACGGTGGACGCAAAAAACACGCCGGCGAGCGATGGCGGGGTGCGAAACGATCAGGCCTCGGATGTGCCGACGCGGATCCGTGAGCAGTTCGAGAACATCAAGCAAACACGGCGGCGACGAGCGGTCGGCTGGGTCGCACTCGCCGGGTTCCTCGCGTTTACCACTGTACAGGCGTTCGCTGCGACGGAGCTTCTCGACCCCGACGCACGGCTCGGAACCTTCGTCGATTCGCTGAGCGAGTTCTTCCCGATCACGTTCTATTTCGATGTGATCCCGTTCCTCGATTTTACACAGTACATCTCGTTCATGCGCCACGAGAACCTGCTGTATGACCCCGAGATCGGTGGGTTGTTGTTTCAGTGGCCGCCGAGCACCGCCGACATCTACGCGTTCTTCTTCACCGAACTCGGGATCTTCCAGATATTCGGTGAGGCGGGAATCACCCTCGCGATGGGGTTCGTCGGAACGATGGTCGGGTTCCCCTTCGCGTTAGTGTTCGGGACCCTCGGCTCCGAGCGCGTGACGCCGTTCCCGTTCAACTTCATCTTCCGTGGGACGATGTCGTTCATTCGGGCGATCCCCGCCATCATCTGGACGCTTATCTTCATTCCGTTCCTGGGACTCGGTCCCGCAGCCGCGGCGACGGCGATCGCGTTCGACACGATCGGGAACCTCGGACGGCTCTTCGTCGATGAGCTTGAGGAGATAGAGGACGGGCCGATCGAGGCGATGCGGACGACCGGCGCGAGCAAACCGCAGATCGTGTTCTTCGGAATGCTCAGTCAGGTTCGGACCGCCTTCATTGCGTGGACGCTGTACATCTTCGAGATCAACGTCCGCATCGCCGTCACCGTCGGTGTCCTCGGGGCGGGTGGACTGGGATTCATCGTCACCTCCCAGCAGAACCTGTTGCAGTTTACGAACATGATGGCGACGCTCATCTCGATCTTCATCCTCATCATCTCCGTCGAGCTGTTCAGCCAGCGACTTCGCTCGCGGCTCCGAGCGGATGACATCGAGATGAGCCTCTGGGAGCTTATCACCGGTTTCCCACGGCGTATGGCGGAGTCAGCGCTTAAATAGGCGTAGCCGGGGACCGAAGGGAAATCGCTTTTTTGCTCGCTCGCACACGGACAGTATGAGCACCTTCGAGCCACCAGAGGAGACGCTCGCCGAGGTCGTGGTGATCGACTACGGCCTCGGGAACCTCAGATCCGTCACCCGTGGACTGGAGCGGGCCGGCGCAGGCGTGGAGATAACCGACGACCCGGCCGCATTCGAGGCCGCAGACGGCGTCGTCCTCCCCGGGGTCGGGGCGTTCCGCGAGGGGATGGAGAACGCCGGCCCGCTTCGCGAGGCGATCACCGATCACGCGGCGGCCGGCCGACCGCTGTTCGGGATCTGTCTCGGGATGCAGATGCTTCTCACCTCCAGCGAGGAGGCCGACCACGAGGGCGAAGGGGAGGTGACCGGTCTCGACCTCGTTCCCGGAACCAACGTCCGGTTCGACGTGGACCGCAAGGTGCCACACATGGGCTGGAACGAACTCGCAGTGACCCGCGATCACCCGATCGTCGAGGGCGTCGACGGCGAGTACGCCTACTTCGTCCACTCCTATTACGCCGAACCGGACGACGCCGATGCCGTGGTGGCGACCGCCGACTACGGCGTCGACTTCCCGGCCGTGATCGCCAACGAGGCCGGAAACGTCTTCGGAACGCAGTTTCACCCCGAAAAAAGCGGGGAGACCGGGCTGCGGATACTCCGGAACTTCGTCGAGTACTGCGCGGAGCGGTGAGCGGAACGGCGGGCCGATCCGACGGACACCGCAGGCGGTAAGTAGCCGCCGCCGAAAGCCCACGGCAATGCGAGACCGCCTTCGACCGCTTCTTGCCGCGTTTCTGGCCATCGTCCTGCCGGGACTCGGTCATCTCGTCTTACGCCAGTGGGGTCGCGCGCTGGTGTGGCATGTGACGATCGTCGGGGGGACGGTCGCGCTGTTCGTCCTCTATGACGTCGAGCCCGGCGACCCGCTCGCGGATCCGAGCGCGTTCACCGCGGCGGTGCCGGTCGAGGTCTCCGTCCCGGTGACGTTCCTCGTCGGCCTCTCCGCGCTCGATGCGTACCTCGTCGGGCGCGCGGACGCCACGGAGGCGACGACGAACTCGCGAACCCGACGGGGTGGACAAACGGTCGGTGCGGGGAACGACACGAGTGGCGAGCCGACCGACGACGGCATGACGGCGGACGACGAAGGCGTCCCGACGGTGAAATGTCCGAGTTGCGGGCGCGAAACCGACGCCGAGATCGACTTCTGTCACTGGTGTACGGAGCCGCTGCCCGGTCCGAACAGTGCGGACTGAGACGGGCATACCCACCGATGAGCGACGCGATGCTATCCTCGCCGTGAGGCCCACATCCTACTGGGATATCAGATTCGATACTCGAAGGCAAATCCTCATATAGCGGGCGCGAAACGTCTCCGGTACGGACGCGAACGACGGACGGAACATGAGTCTGAATCCACGGCACTACGACGTACGGGAGCTGCGGTCGCTCGCGGGAGGAACGCGAGCGACCGCCGATGGAGCGCCTCGGGAGCGGCCGCTCCGTTTACCGAATCGGAACCGAGCCGAGCAGGCGGCACGCTCGGCCGCGTTCACCGAGATCCTGTTACGTCAGCGTAACTTGCGGAAGGTCACCGACGGCGAACGGCCGTATCTCACGGCGGTGCCGAGTTCGCCGGCGGCGGAACACGAGATCGCCGACTGGCTCGGCTACCTCGTCGACGTCGGCGGCCACCTCAGGAGCCGCGACGCGCTGTCGTACTACGCCGAGATCGGGTGGATAACCCCGGCGGTCGCGAAGACGCTCACACGCCGGCTTCCCGGCTACGAGCCACCGCGGCACGATCGGCCGTTCACCCCCGCCGACCATCGGATCAGCCTCGTCTCCCTCGTCCGGCTCGTTTCGTGTGCGAGTGAACACCCATGAGCGACGACACAGACGACACCACTGACTTCGATGGTATCGACGAGCCGGCCCCGGTCGGCGTCAAACTCGGCAGCACCCGGACGGTGCTCGACCTACCCGACGGCCGCGGCGGCCGTGAACGACAGATGACGCTCACCTGTTTGGCGACCTACGAGGACGCCATCACCGGCGAGGAGCGAGTCCTGTACGGACACGATGCCGCCACCGAGTATCCCGACACGGTACGGTTTATGCTTCGGTCGGGGTTACCTGAGGACGACGCGAGCGTCGCGGACGCCAAACGGTTCTTCGAAGCGCTCGTGAGCGCACACAACGTGCCCGAAGAGAGCGTCGTCGTCTATGCCGTTCCCACTATCGACAACGAAACCGGGGTCAACAACCTCAAGACCGTCATCGAGGAGTCGACGGTCGGCAAGGCGGAGACACGGAGCTTCCCCGAATCGCTCTGTGGCGCGATCCCCGCCTACGGCGACGGCCTCGAGGCCGTCGATGAGGTGTTCGTCTCGATCAACATGGGCTCGACGACGCTCGAAGCCTGTGCGTACCGTCGCGGCGAGCAGCTCTCGCCGTTTTCGACCGGCTCGGTCACGGGTAACGAGGTCGACCGCTGGATCGTCTCGGCGGTCGAAGAGGAGACGCAGGGACGCGTCCACATCGACCGAACGACTGCCCGGGAGTACAAAGAGGACCACGCCGACGTCTACGGGTTCGAGCCGTTCACGGACGTCGTCCAGCAGCCCGGCGGCGGCAGCCACGAATTCACCGTCGACCGAGGCGTACGCGACCCCGTCGACCGCTACATCGACGACGCGGTGAACGTGGTCGCCAACGAGTTCCTTCCCGAACTCGCCAACGACCACATGAAGCCCTACCAGCTGGCGCTCGGACGGCCCATCGCCGTCACCGGCGGGATGGCATGTATCCCTGGGCTCACCGACGAATTCGAGAACCGTCTGAGCGAAGAGCTCGACCGCGACGTCGACGTGGTCTCACCCGAGGACCCCGCGACGGCGGCCGCCGAAGGGGCGGCCCGTATCGCCGAGCGGCTGGTCTGAGAACGTCGGCCGAGGACGGTCTTTTCGGACGGTCATCGAACGGCTGGAACCGATCCCGATCGATCGGACGACCGCGTCACATCAATCGCGGCTGATGACCGTCACCGGAAGTTCCGTATCGAGGATCACCGACTGCATCACGCTTCCGAACAGCGCCTTGCCCGCCGGCGAGCGATTCTCCGTTCCGATGACGATCTGATCGACGTCCCGTTCCGCGGCGACATCGAGGATCCGTTCGGCGGGGTCGCCGTGTGCCCGCCGTTTCGTGGTGTCGATGCCGGCGTCCTCGAGGATCGACACCGCGAGGTCGACGCTTTCCGGGAAGGCGGCCTCATCGTAGAGGTCCGCCGACCGCACCCGCCCGCCTTCCCCGACCGCCTCGAACTCCCGCTGGACGTTTAAGACGATAACGGAGAACGCGTCCCTCCCGGGAAACGCCGAGACCGCCTCGGCGGCGTATTTCGCGGGGTCCCGCTCGGCGCCGACGGCCATCAGAATCGTGTACATACGGATGGATCGGTCGATGTATGTCATAAATTTTCCTAATGAAGGGATGGATGTCGAACGGAACGCGGTGCTTCCCACAACGAAAACGTATCGGGCACGTCCTCGGCTCAATACACGTACAGGACGAAGACGGTGAAGGCGATCCCGAAGACCACTCCCCCGACGACGACGCCCGCCAGCCCGAGGGCGGGATCCAACTCGAACAACACGAGCAGCGCGAGCGTCGCCGGGACCCAAGCGACGGCGACGGCGACGCCGAGCCGGAACCATTTCCGGTTCTCCTCCGGGACGAGCGATCCGTCGGCTCGCGGCTCCATGCGTCGTGGTCGGAGCGAGAGGGATATATATCTACGCGGCACGGATCGGTTCACGATGCCCGCATGGTCACCGTCCGAGGCGGAACTCGCCGCGGCGTTCACCGGGCTGGTCGTCGAGAGCCTGGCGGTCAAACAGGACTTCGGCACGGCGACGATCGGCTGTCGGACGTGTGGTGAGACGCTGACCGCCGGCGACGCCGTCACCGTGGCGCTCTCCTGTTACGGCGATTACTCGTGGGAGATCGAGACGATCCACTGCGTCGAGCACGACGTCGCCTCGGTGGCGGAGACGATGGGCGTCCGAGCGGAGACGCAGGCGGTCGTCGAAACCGTCCTCGAGGCCGCAGGCTATCGACCACCTCGGGGGCGATATCAGCCGAATGCGCTCACGCTCGGCCCGGTTGACGTGCTCGATCTCAGCCCGACCGCTGACGGCTATCCGGGTGACCCCTGACCGTCCGGGGAAGGTCGGGCCACCCGATCACTCAAATCCGCTGTGGCGCCTTGCAGGATCATGGCCACCCACCTCGGCGTCGATTGGGCCGGCGGACGTTGGGTCGTCGTCGAAGCCGGCGATCGGACCCGTGTGACGACGGAGCCCTCGATCCTGAACGTCTGGGATGCCCACGGGCGGGACGCGCGCGCCGTCCTCATCGATATCCCCATCGGACTGCCACCCGATCGTGGCGCGACCCGTGGCTGTGATCGCGCCGCAAGCGAATATCTCGGCGGGCGCGGCAGCACCGTCTTTTCGATCCCCTGTCGGGAAGCCGTCGAGAGCGACGACTATGATGTCGCCCGCGAGAGACACGGGGCCGGGATCAGCAGCCAGAGTTGGTGGCTCTTTCCGCGCATCAGGGCGGTCGATGCCCTCCTGCGAACCCGCCCCGACGCCCGCGACCGGATCTACGAGGGTCATCCCGAGTGCTGTTTCGCGGCGTTCGCGGGCGGCGCGTTGGAGACGAAACACGACGACGACGGGATCGAAGCCAGACTCGACGTGCTCGCGTCGATCCCCGGAATGGAGGACCTGTACGGGACCGTCTCGGAGGTAATAAAGACGCGTCGCGAGGATACCGAGTGGCACGAGCGACTCCCCAGAAGCGCCCTCGACGACGTCGTCGACGCGGCCGTCCTCGCGGCGACCGCCGCGACGCTCGACCTCGGGCCGCGAAGCGAGAACCGCCCGTACCCGACGTTGCCCGACGAAGATGCGGGGATCGACCCGGAACTCGACGTGCCGATGGAGATCGTCTATCCGGGCTCGGGAGCGGAAACGGAGCCGTTTGAGTAGTCCGTCTACGACCGATTACCCTCGTGGGGTGAGGATACCAGCGAAACCTGCGATCGCAAGACCGCTATGAAGATCCGTATCGGCGGGGATCATGCCTGCGGCTCGGTGAACGCCGCGACGGCGTCCTCGCGCGTTGCATCCCGGGCTTCGCGTTTGATCTCGGCGACCGGTTTCCCCTCGAACGCGTCTCCAACAGCATCGCGGAGGCCCGCGATCGGATCGTCCCGAAGCGGGATCAGCGCCACGCGGTCGGAGAGTTGAGTAAAAAGCTCTTGGCACCGGTCAGACCTCACCGACGGCGACGACGGGACCCGACGGAGCGTCGGTGTTCGTTGTGTTACCGCTGGCCGACGGCACGTCCGGACCGATCGTCGATATCGAGCGCCCAGACGTTGGGGTTCTCGTCGATCTCGTACCGTTCGAACTGGTTTGATCGATAGGCGTTGCCCGCCAACGCTTCACGGGCAGCGTCCCACTCGTCGATGGTGATGCGATCGAGGCTCCCCGAGACGATCACGCTTCTCCACGAGCCATCAGGGTTGACATCGTACGCGGTGAAGCTCGCCAGATCGCTCCGTTCGGCATAGGATTCCTTCCGGAGGTCGACACTCTGGTCGATAAAGACGAAATACAGCGTATCGCTGCCGTCGTACCCGAAGGATATCGGCACTCCATACGGCACGCCATCAGCGCTCATCGAAAGCACGCCGAGGCCGATCTCCCTCAGTGCGTCGTCGATCGCGGACGCGTCCATCTCGCCTCCCACTAAACCATAGTGATCCGCCATGTGTTAGCTACAGACACGATCGGATATAAATCTCAGTCACGATGCCACCGGATGGGAGCCGCCGTGTCGTCAGCCGCTGGACCGAATGGACGTCAAGACGGCAACCACAAAGGCGAATTCTCAGCGCAGAGAGTAACGCGTATTGGTCGAGGAATACATACGAGAATCTCACGCCCTTCTCCCCGCGTTTTTGAACCGCTCACGGTCGTGTTTGAACCGCTCACGAACGTGTTCGCAGCCGGATAGTCCCGGGCGGATTCGAACCACGGTCGCAGCAAAGCTGCTCCCTGATTCGAATCCGCTGAAGATATCTGTCGCTCGCGGAGTTGCTCGCGACAGGATAGTCCCGGGCGGATTCGAACCGCCGTCAATGGCTCCAAAGGCCATTATGATTGGCCACTACACCACGGGACTTCGGTTATCCCTTTCCCGTCGGGCCTCAAGTAGGTTACTTTCCGCCGGCCGCATCGGTGTCCATCGGTGACCCGTCCGATTCCGACAACCGAATTCGAACCACGTTCCGCCCCTCGACACGCTCGTACTCGATGTATCCGCCCGAGAGGTCGACGATCCAGTAGACGAGCCACAGGCCGACTCCGCTGCTGTGATGCACCTCCGGCATCTCCTGTTCGCCGGTCAGCACCCGATGGTCGTATTCGGGAATGGGCGGGTTGTGATCGACGATCTCGAGGACGATCGAGCCCGCATCATCGTCCCGATCGGCAGAGATGTGAATCCCTGGACCGTGATCGCGGACGGTGTCGCGGGCTGAGTCGTATGTCGCCGCGTTCTCGATCAGCTCCATCATCGCGATCTCGATCGACGGGATCGCAGCCACGGGCAACGAGGACGGGACCGACACCTCGATCGCCACGTCGGGGAAGGACGCCGAGACGGTCTCGATCGCCCCCTCCAGCGCCGCGGCGAGGTCGACCGGTTCGACCGGCGGTCGCTCCGTGAGGATGCGGGTGATCTCCCGCTGTTTGTCAGCCTTCTCCAGCAGCCCGTCGCTGACCTGGCGCACGACCTCCGCCCACTCGACGGGATCCAGATCGGGCACCCCGGACCCCCCCGGCCCGGAAACAACGCGCTCGTCGTCGGGCGTTCGGCCCGACCGCTCGATATCCTCATCCTGGACCGTTTCCACGTAGCCAAGGATCTTGTTCAGGTCGTTTCGGAGGTTGTGCCGCAGGACGGTGTCAAGCATGCCGAGATGCCGGCGGCGGCGACGGCGGTCGGTGACATCACGGGAGAACCCCGCGACGCGGACGACCTCACCGTCCTCGACGATAGGCCGGCCTCGAACCCACACCCAGCGGTGGTAGCCCTGATCGGGGTTCACCCGATATTCGATATCGAGTTCCTCGCCGTCGGATAAGCGGCCCATCGCCTCAAGCACGGACGCCCGGTCATCCGGGTGCGTACACGTGAGAAACGCCGACGGGTCACGTTTGAGCGTATCGACATCCCCACCGTACAGCGACTCATACGCACGGTTGACGAACAGCACCTCGGACCAGTCGCCGGAGAACATCCAGAGCACATCGTCGGTGCTATCGGCGATCTGATCGAGGCGTGCTGCCGTCTCGTCCCGAGCATGTTCCGCTTCGAGACGATCGGTCACGTCCCGGGAGCTCACGACGTACCCGCCGATTTCGGTGACGGGATGATTCGAGCAGCGGCTCTCAAGCCAGATCCAGGACCCATCCGCCGACCGAAATCGATATGAAATCGTCGCCTCGGCTGTTGGCGTCTCGGCGTCGACCAACTCGGAGAACGTTCGAAGCACACGCTCGCGGTCGTCAGGGTGGATCCGATCGAACGCGTTCGTCCCGAGGAGTTCGGAGGGATCCTCACCAACGACACGACTGGCAACCGCGTTGACGTACCGATACGTACCATCGGCGTCGATGACGACGAGGAGGTCGTTGATGTGGTCGAGGAGGAGTTCGCCCGGCGATTCCTCGGGCATATGGAGACATAAACGGAAAGCCACTACAATAACGCTCCGGTCGGAAGGTTACAAGCCGACGGTCGGGATCAGACGCCGTCGGCCAGCCGTTCGTATCGATCCTCGAACCCACCTCGGCAGGAGCCACAACAGAAGTGATACAGCGTGCCGTCGACCCGAGCGGACTCACCCTCGGCGGTGACGGTGTTTCCACAGACGACACAGTCGACCGCGAGGTCGACGTTCCCGAGGGTCGGCGACCACTCGGAACGGTCGAGGACCCGTACGGAGAGGTTCCGAACGGTCTCCAGCCCGACCGTCTCCGCGACGAGCCGCCGGACGCCGCCCGCGGGTCCAGCCGATTCGGAACCGGTGTCCGCATCGCCACCGCCGTCCCCGTCCATCGTCGCGGAGAAGACGACCGTTCCCTCGGCCGTGAGAAAGACGTGTTCGACCCCGTCGTGGTCGACGAGCGCGTCGTAGGCGTCGTCGACGTCAAGGGGGGCGAGCTCCAGCGTCACGAGCGTCTCCAGCCCGCCAGTTAACGCCTCATCGTCGATACGAACGGTGAAGCCCTCGATCACCCCCGTCTCACGGAGGCGGTCGATACGATCCGAGACGGCCGGTGCGGACAGATCGACGCGATCAGCGATGTCGCTGTAGGGCCGTCTCGCGTCCGCGAGAAGGAGCCTGATGATCTCCCGGTCGGTGCCATCGAGCGTGCGCATAGGCGTCGGTACCGGGCCACGGATAATAAGGGCGCGGCTGCACGACACGCGCGAGTCGGGAGCGGAACCCGCCGAACTCAGGGGCAGGGGTCACGGCCTATCGAGGGATCGGCGAGCGCGCCGGAGTCGTTCGCACTTTCGTAGCGTTCAAGCCGCGCGGCCGTGAGCGAATGAGTATGACGCGCACGGTCTGGATCAAAGCCGACGGGAGCGTCGGTGACTGGGAGACACAAAAGCGGCGGATCACGACGGGGATCGAAGCGGGGGCGGACTGGGTGCTCGTCGACGAACACGATGTCGGTCGCGTCCGTGAGTTGGGTGACGTGAACGTCGCCGCGTTCCTCGCCGAAGCCGACGTCGTCGACGGCGACGAGGAGCGGGAGTCGGCCGACGCCTACTTCGTCGGAAAAGACAGCGAGGGGGACGGCACGATCGACCTCCCGAGCGACCTCTCCGGCTCCGCCGACCTCACCACGTTGCGTCGGCGCGACGACCGCGCACAGGGCGCATACATCCGTATCCTCGATACGGAGTACGAGACGTTCGCCGAGGCGGCCGCCGTGGAGGCCGAATACACCGTGATCGTCGGCGAGGACTGGTCGATCATCCCGCTCGAGAACCTCATCGCCCGCGTCGGCGAGGAAACCCACCTGATCGCGGGTGCGACGACCGCCGCGGAGGCACAGACGGCCTTCGAAACGCTGGAGATCGGCGCCGACGGCGTCCTCCTCGACACCGACGATCCGGACGAGATCCGCGGGGCTGTCGACGCACGCGATGCGGCCGATCGCGAGTCGCTCGACCTTCGCCACGCCGAGGTCACCGCCGTCGAACGAACCGGAATGGCCGACCGGGTCTGTATCGACACCGGATCGCTCATGGACGACTCCGAGGGGATGCTGATCGGATCGATGTCCCGCGGGCTCTTTTTCGTCCACGCCGAGACGGCCGAGTCCCCCTACGTCGAATCCCGGCCGTTCCGCGTGAACGCCGGAGCCGTCCACGCGTACGTTCGCAATCCCGAGGGCGGAACGAACTACCTCGCCGAGCTATCGAGCGGCGATGAGGTCCAGATCGTCGATACGGCCGGCCACACCCGGGAGGCGATCGTTGGACGCGTGAAGATCGAGAAGCGCCCGATGTTCAGGCTGCAAGCCGAGGTCGAAACCGACGACGGCGTCGATCGGGTCGAGACGCTCATTCAGAACGCCGAGACGGTGAAAGTCGCGACCGCAAACGGTCGAACCGCCGTGACGGACCTCGAGGTCGGTGACGAGGTGCTCGTCTACTACGAGGACGTCGCCCGTCACTTCGGCGAGGCCGTAGAGGAGAGCATCATCGAGAAGTAACTCCCTCAGCGTCCACCGGCGAGGCCATTCGCCGGTACGCGACCGACGGTAACGTCGAAGGGGACCCGTTCGACCCGCTCGTACTCGCCCGCACGCATCCCGTCAACGACTGATCGACCCATCTCGCGCCAGCGACGACGGAGGTCGTCGTACGCGGCGGTCGAGGTGGCGCGCTCCAACTCCTCGCGGTGGTCTGCGAGTCCCGCGCCGGAGGCCTTTCGCGCCGCCGATCTGAGCGCGGCCGCCGAATACGGCGGCTCCGTCCGCTTCTCGTGTTGGTAGCGGCGGGTTCGAACGTCCGTGAGACCGGCCGCCTCGAACAGTTCACGGACCCGGCCGCCGAGCGCGACGTCGGTATCGACGCCCCGGAGAAAAGTCTCACGTGCCTCACGTTCTAGACGCTCCTCCGAATCGATCGTCGAAGAGACGGTCACGGCCCTGTTGTCGGGCTCAATGGCGGCGACGAAGTCGTCCGAAACCCGGACGAACTCCCGAACGGCCAGCGAGGGGTCCGGAAGGTTGATCAACAGCGCTTGACAGACGACGAGATCGGCCGCGTCGGTCCGAACGGGCAGTCGGGAGGCGTCGCCCCGACACATCTGAAGTCCGGTCTCCTGACGGGCCACCGTAAGGAGGGCAGGATCGGCATCCACGCCGATGACGGTCGTTTCCGACGGCGTCTCCGTGTCAAGCACACGGGTGAGTTCGCCGGTTCCACACCCGACATCGAGCACCCGCTGGCGGTTCGGAAGGTCGAGGTCGGCAAGCGCCTCGCGGCTATCGCTCCACATCCCTTGGCGGGTTCGTTCGAGATAGTCCGCGGAGAACCGTCGCACGCCGCCGGATTCGAGACCGGTCGATAAAAGCGTCCGGATCCGAGAAGAGATGGACAGCGACGGATCGAACGCTATTCCTGCCGAAGCTCCCGAACGCGCTGTACGTTCCACGCGTAGCTGCGTCCGTCCTCCGTCGGCGTCTCCAAGACGAGCGGGACGTCGAGGAGGTCCGGGTGATTGATGATCCGCTCCATCCCCTCATCGCCGATGTATCCCTCCCCGATATGGGCGTGTTCGTCCTTGTTCGTCCCACAGTCGTGTTTCGAGTCGTTGAGGTGGATACAGCGCAGGTGCTCAAGTCCGACGACCTCGTCGAACTCCGAGATCGTCTCATCAACCCCTGTGGCCGTCGAGAGGTCGTATCCGGCCGCGAAGGTGTGAGCGGTGTCGATACAGACGTCGATGTCGGTCTCGGTTCGGTCGATCACCCCGGCGAGGTGTTCGAAGTCGCCACCGAGTTTCGTCCCCGACCCCGCGTCGCTTTCGATCAGGATCGTCACGTCCTCGGGGACGTCGATGTCGTCTATCACGGACGCCGCGTTGTCGAGGCCGCCCTCGACACCGGCGCCGGTGTGTGCGCCGAGGTGGACGTTCACGAACGGGACGTTCAGTTGGCTCGCCGCCTCGACTTCCCGTTGCATCGACTCCAGCGACTTCGCACGGAGGTCATCCTTCGGCGTACAGAGGTTCACGAGATAGGAGGTGTGGATAACCCACGGCCCCTCAAGGTCCCGTTCGGTTCCCGCACGGAACCGCTCGGCCTGCTCCTCGTCGATGTTCGGGTCCTGCCAGACCTGCGGCGAGTGGGTGAAGATCTGCCCGCAGTTGCCGCCGATCTCGGTCTGTCTGTCGACCGCGTTGTCCACGCCGCCGGCGACGGAGACGTGTGCGCCGATCTTGAGGGTCATACCGGAGCGAGGGCGTACCGACAAAAAGCCGCTTCGGAAAGCGGTCGCGGGACCTTCGGTTACCGTCGATCCCCCGGTCGTGCCCGAACCCACGCGTCGTCAGTGTATTTGATTTCGACGAGTTCACGGGCGCGTTCCAACTCGGCGTCGGTCCACGAGCCCGTCGTCACCTCGACCGAGGTGGTGCCGTCGTCATGGATCCCCCCGTTGTCATCGTCATTCATCCCTCCGGCGAGGCGACCGTCGCGTGCCCACTCCGCGAGCGTCTCCGCAACCGTTCGCACCACTGACGCCCGGTCGACGTCGACCAGTTCGTCCATGCCGACGACCCGCTCGCGGAAGCCATTGACATCCACCGGCGGGTCCACGAAGACCCCGAGGTGCCGTTCGGCATCGACCGAGTAGGTCAACGATCCATGCTGGACCACTGCATCCCGCTTGCGGTACTGGGCGTTGCCGGCGATCTTCCGGCCGGCGGCGATGATGTCATGTGCGGGGTGAAGCTCCCGAAGGTAACACGCGGGGTGATACAGTTCGGGTACCTCCTCGGCGACGTAGTCGGCGTCGATCCCCAGCCGATCGAAGGCCGCGAGGATCGGCTCACAGAGCTGGTGATAACAGTCGAGAAGCTTCCCCGGAACTGCCGCAGCCGGCACGACGATGGAGTAGGCGACGTCCCCGAAGCCGTCGTGGTAGATCCCGCCACCGCCGGTCTGGCGTCGAGTGACGTCGATCGCTTCCCGATCACAAAACGTCCAGTCGACGGTGTCCGGGTCCTGGCCGTAGCCGAGTGTGAGACAGTCGGGATCCCACCGATACGTCCGGATCGTCGCCGGCCCGCCCGCAGCCGCGGTCTCGGCGGCCACCTCGTCCAACGCCATCTGCAGCGGTCCCGGACGTCGCTCCTCACGGATCAGCCGCCACGTCGGCGTCTCGGTCATCACCGTCCCTCACGCCGCCGGAGCGAAAGCGGTTACGTTCGCGTGCGAGGAGAAATTCGATATCGTAGAATACGCTTTATTTTGTCTCCACCGGCGGACACGCGTTCCTTTTAGGAATCGCCGGAGTAGGGCCCGTATGGTCCGAAACGTCGCGGGAGAGATGGTCACACTCGACGACGAGGACTTCTATCTCCTCTCGGGCGTCGAGCAGGGGATGCGTTTCTCCGAATGGGTTCGACGGGACAAGCTCCCTGACTACGCCAATCTCACCGCCGAGGAGGTCGAATATCGGTTGGATCGCTGTCTCGACCGCGAACTCATTCAGCGGAAGACGATCCAGTATGAGGGCTACCAGCTCACCTTCGAGGGATACGACGCGCTCGCGTTACGGACGTTCGCCGAGCGTGAAACGGTAGAGGGTGTCGGCGCGCCGCTCGGATTGGGAAAGGAAGGCGACGTCTACGAGGCCCGCTCGTTCAAACCGGTCGCGTTGAAATACCACCGCGAGGGCTACACGAACTTCCGGGAGGTGAACCGTGGACGCGAGTACACCGCCGACCGCAACCACGTCTCCTGGATGTACACCGCGCGCAAGGCGGCCGAACGCGAGTATCAGGTGATCGAAGACCTCTATCCTGACGTCGCGGTCCCCCGACCGATCGATCACAATCGCCACGCCATCGTGATGGATAAGTTCGCGGGCGTCGAGTTAGCGCGGGCGAAACTCGATCCCGAGCAGGCGGTTCCCGTCCTGGATCTGATCGTCCGTGAGTTAACGAAGGCGTATCACCGTGGGTGGATCCACGCCGACGCGAGCGAACACAACGTCGCCGTCGCCGAGAGCGGAATCACACTTTTCGATTGGCCGCAGGCGGTGCCGACCGATCACGAGAACGCCAGAGAGCTGCTTGAACGGGATCTGCGGAACCTCGTTCGGTACATCGGACGGAAGTACCCACACCAGCTTGGCGAGGTGGACATCGCCGCTCTCGCGAATGCAGTCGTGGAGAACGAGTTCGTGTCCGTGGCCGCCTTCGATGGTTCGTGATCAGTTGATAAAGTGCATAGTACAATATCAAATCCGACCGGCGACCGATCCACAGTATATCGCGTAACCGTTCACCGACCAGCCACTGGTTGAAAAGCTCACAGCAGATCGGAAGGGGACAGCTCACCGCGTGCGACCTGTTTCAGCTGCTTCTCGGTGAGCATCTCGACCACGAAGTCGGGGATCCCATCGGGAAGGTCCGCCGGAATCGTCACGTCCCCGCCGGAATCAGTTGCTACCACAGTCCCGCCATCGGTGAGTGATGTCTCGTTCGAGAGCCGGGCGACCGACTGCTTGACTTCCCGTGCCATCGCGGCCTGTTCTTCGTTCGCCGCTGCGAGCTCTTCGATCTCCTTCGTCACCCGGTCCGTCTCGCCGACGACCTGATCGACCATGGAAGCGATCTCCTCGCTCGCGGCCGCCTGATCGTCGGTGGCTTTCGCCACGCCGGTGATACCGTCCGTCGATTCACGAACCGCCTCCGCGATGTCGTTCAAGCTCTCCATGGCATCCTGCACGCGGGTGATACCGCGATCGACCTGCTCGGTTGCGGCCGTCAAGCTCGAAACGGTCTCGTCGGTATCCGCCTGAATATCGGCGACCATCCGTTCGATGTTGCCCGCGTGCCGTTGTGACTCCTGAGCGAGCTCCTTGATCTCGTCGGCCACGACGCCGAACCCCGCACCGGCGTTGCCGGCGCGTGCGGCCTCAATAGAGGCGTTCAACGCGAGGATGTTCGTCTGGTCCGCGATGTCGTTGATCGTCTCGACGAACTCGTCGATCTCGTCGACGCGGTCCTGAAGTTCGGTCAGATCGTCGGCCACGCCATCGACAGCGTCCCCGATGTCATCCATCGTCTCGACGGCATCGCTTGCGGCGTCCTCGCCGTCTTCAGCCAAGTCCCTGGCGCGTTCACTGGCGTTTTCCACTTGATCGGCCGTGGCGGCGACTTCCTCGATCGTCGCCGAGAGGCTCGACACCTCCGAGGAGATCTCGCCGATCTGTTCGGCCTGCTGATCGGCCGCATCCGTGATCTCGTTCGCGCTGCGGGAGACCTCCTGGGCGGTCGACTGCAGTTCGCTGATCGGATCTTGGAGGTCCTGCTCGACGCTCGCCATCAGCCGTTCGTTGCGCTCGGCCTCCTCCTCCAGCCGTTGGCTATAGGAGTGGATGTAGGTGTCCGTGACGACCTGCATGTCGAGATTGATGATTCGAAGCAGCGAGAGGATATCCTCAATGTGATAGCTCACCTCGTCCTCGATGATCTCCGTAATCGATGGATCCGAGCCGTCGCCTCCCGCTGAATCACCCGCCCCATCAGCACCATCGACTGCCGCAAGTACCCGGTCAGCCAGTGACTCGGTGAGGCGATCGCCAACGACTGGAAGGATCAGATCGTAGTAGACCCCGTACTGGCCGAGATAGTGTTTCATGGGCATATCCAGTAGATCGTGGATCTTGCCGATCCGTGCTCGGTGGGTGAAATACTCCTGTCCGTATTGTCCCTCGACGAGCGTCGTGAGATAGGCCGACTGCGTCCGTTTCAGCGCGTCGACGTGCTTTTCGGACCGGCCGATAATCTCGGCGGTCTGCTCGTAGTCGGTGAGATTCGCATAGAAGTCGTCCGCGATCTGCTCGGCATTAGCCGCAAACACGTCCTGATACTGTTGAAGCCGTTGCTCATCCTCGCGATCGAAGCCGATGAACTCCTTTCGCCACTCGATCTCGTGTGCGTCCAACCCGATCTGCTCAACCAACACATCGGCATCTAGTTGATCGTTGAGCCCCCCCTGTCCGAGGTCCGCCCAACCATAGTGTTCCGACTTCGCCATGCGACGGATTTTGCAGGGCGATATATATCCGTTGCTTTCCGTTTTTCAATTTTAATAGCTCTGTAGGGCACCAAATATTACAGAAGAGAACGACATCGAGCGCTCATTGACGATCGATCAAACATAATCCGCTGCCACCGACGACGAACTGGTATTCCCCATACGCGGGAAGCCTCGCCGTTTACGACGAGGGGGATGTCACTTCAACACGTGCTCGGTGTCATACGAGCCGAGGATGCGAACCCATCCCTTCGAGGCGATGTCCTCGATCTCCTCGATCGCCGCCGTCGTGTGGTCCTCATAGAGACCGGCGTCGACGTCGAAATGGAAGAGGTAGTCCCCGAGCCGTTCCCCGCTCGGCCGCGACTCGATCCGCGAGAGGTTCAGATTGCGTTCGGCGAACGACTCCAGCAGTTCGAGGAGGAGTCCGGGATAGTTGTCGTTGGGATAGACGATGAGCGTCGTCTTGCCGCCGGCCTCCGAGCGAGCCTTCACCGGGGCGACGACGAGGAACCGGGTCGCGTTCGAGGTCCGATCCTGAATGTTCTCCGCGAGGATCGTCAGATCGTCGCCCGCGTTATCCGGATGACCGATGCCGGCGATCCTGGCGTCCTCGCGGGCGCGTTCGACACCCCGAGCGGTCGAGGCGACCGCTTCCAGTCCGACATCGGGATGGTTCGTCTCGAGCCAATTGCGGCACTGTGCAAGCGCCTGTGCGTGGCTCGCGACGAGCTCGAAGTCGGAGCCCTGAGCGAGCAGCGCATGGCGAATCGGCGTGACGATCTCCTTTGTCACGGAGACATCGTACTCCGCGAGCGCGTCGAGGCTTTCGGTGACGGATCCCTCGATGCTGTTCTCGATGGGGACGACTCCGCGTTCGAACTCGCCGTTCGCGACGGCGTCGACGATGGCGGTGACCGACTCGCGGAACGACACCTCGGCTGCGACGGCCCGCGCCGCACGATGGGAGTACGTGCCGGCGGGACCGAGGGTAACGGCGTTCATCGACGGTACACAGACGACCGGAACGGAAAAACATAGGGGGCGGCGATCGGAGCCGCCCGTCGATCAGCGCTCCGGATTGCTGGGTGCGTCGAACCCACCCCTGATAAGTGGCTTTGCGATATGTCGCCGGGCCGACGGCGGCACCTCATACCAGCCGGGTTCGAGGGACCGATCGATCGGCCGATCGACCCGGCCGGGTGCGGCGGTGTCGCAGTCGCGGCAGCGATACCCCTGGTCGCGGCCGGCGGAGGACATCCGTCGATCACACTCCGGACACGTCGGCGTCGAAGGCTCCGTCCGGACGAGCCGGCGGACCGCGAACTTCTCCAGTTTGAGCGTCTCCCGTGTCGCCGGCGGATCCCCCATCGGTCGCCGCTCGCATTCCCCACAGACGGTCACCCGGTCGCCGGCTCTGAGCGCCCGAACGTGGTCGCGGAAGCGACCGGTCGGTTTGAACGCCACGCAGGTGAGCTCGCGGGCGGCCGTCGTCGTCGGTGCTGCCGGGTCGGCCGAAGCTGCCGGTACTGCCGGTACTGCTGGATCGACCGGCGTCGTTGCGGCGGTCGGGGGGGAGGTAGCCGTCTCGGGATCGACCAGCGCGACGTGGACGTGCCCGCCCCGCTTCGTCTCGGGCGGCGCGGCGATCACCCCATCGACACGATAGCTCGCACCATCGCGAAGGTCGCCGATCGCGCCCCCCTCGAGATGGACGTCGGTCCCTTGGTTCGTGAGAAACGTCGTGGTTCGATCGACAGGTTCGCTTCGGATGGCCTCGGCGACCGAACGGCACGCCATCGCGTCGTCACCGCGGATACCGTGGAGGATCGGCCCGGGCGCGTTCGGGACGCAGACCACCTCGCCGGTGCCGCGGTCGACGGTATCCCACACGACCGGATACCCATCGGCCGCGGCCGCAAAGACCGAGTCCGCGTCGACCTCGCGGGGCGTGCCACAGCGGTCGAGTTCCCGATAGGAGATGTGCTCGACCGTCCAGTCGTCGAACGCGGCGGGCGCGCCGACGGCCGCAAGCGCGCCGATCCGACCGCGTCCCGGATGATCCGTCCCACCGACGGCGGCGTGGAGGAAGCCGTACGTGTCGGCGAGTGCGACGGCCTCGTCGATCGTCAGGCGCTCGCGAAGCGCGCGGCGGGTGAACGACGCGATCGGTTCCGGGATGGTCGTCCCGTCGCCCGGCGGGAGTGCGAGATCCGGTGGAACGTCGAGGTCGGCGACGACGACGCCGGGTGAAGTTCGATCGTCGTCGACGACGGCGAACGTTCGAACGGTGTCGCGTGCGAGATCGAGAGCAGCCAGTGGGGAGATATCGGCGGCGTGAAGCGCCACAGCGGCGTTTCCCCGCGTCTTATATTTCACCGCGGGGTTGAGACGGATCAGGAGTCGGCGATCGACCGACGCGCCCGCGGCGACGAGTCGCTCCGCGAGCCGCGTGGCGACGTAGGTGGTACACATCCCGTCGACGCGGGAATCGGTGTCGTCGATGGCGACGATCGGCACGGTCTCACCTTCGTGGCTCCCGCTCAAGCCGGTTTCGGCTCGGAGCGGGAGGGGGTAACGTGGTGAACGGCGATTCGCACCGCAGAACGGTCACGGCAGTCCGTGGGGCCCTCGCATAACGTGAGCGCGTGTGAAATCAGGTATTTATAGCTTCCGAGCGAGGTCGTAGAAAAACGCATGCAGGCGTCCACGCCCACGGATATGAAACCGCCACAACGTATTTATATTGCGAGTGGCATACCATCGCACATGACCCGGACTGCGCTGATCGGCAACCTCACCGCGATGCTTGAGGATGCGGATTTCACCGTCAGTGACCGGTGTGCGGTCCGGCCGAAGAGCTTCGACGTCGCCGCCCGGCGCGGCGGGGACCTCGTGTTGCTCAAGATCCTCGGGAACGTGGACGCACTCGATGCCGAGACCGGCGCCGAGCTGCGGCGGCTGGGCGAGTACCTGGAGGCGACGCCGCTGGTCGTCGGCCTTCGCACGCGCGATGAGGACCTGAAACCCGGCGTCGTCTACTTCAGACACGGCGTCCCCGTGATCCACCCGGACACCGCCTACGAGCTGTTCGTCGAGGAGATGCCGCCGCTCATCTACGCGGCGCCCGGCGGCCTCTATGTGAGTCTGGACGGCGACCTGCTGGCCGACGAGCGGGAGGAGCGTGGCTGGTCGCTCGGTCGCTTGGCGACCGAACTCGGCGTCTCCAGACGAACCGTCTCGAAGTATGAGGACGGAATGAACGCCTCCATCGAGGTGGCGCTCCAACTGGAGGAGCTGTTCGAGAAGCCGTTCTCCAGCCCCGTCGATGTCCTCGATGGGGCGGAGGACGTCCGTGATGCGGACCCGACCCCGTCGGCTCCCGATGCGGACCCGGACGACGAACACGTCGTCCACGTACTCACGAGCGCCGGCTTCACCGTCCATCCGACCGCCCGTGCGCCGTTCAAGGCCGTCTCCGAGGACGACGACGGACGCTCGATGCGGATGCTCACGGGTCACTCGGCGTTCACCCGGGCGGCCGAAAAGCGCGCCCGGATCATGTCCTCCATCGGCGAGGTCGCACGGACCCGGTCGGTGTATTTCACCGAGCAGGACGAGAAACGGGACGCCGTCGAGGGGACCGCGCTCGTCTCGTGTGAGGAACTGGCCGCCATCGACGACCCGGACGCCGTCCGCGAGCTGTTGCGCGAGCGTGCGGAACCGCCGTCGGAGGCGTGACCGACACGGATCGGAGGCGACGACCGAACGAGCGGCAATTCCCACCCCCGATCAGCGGCCGAACAGACGGCTAAAGAACCCACCCTTTTTTTCTTCCTCCTCCTCGGAGTCTTCGCGCTCGCGCGCGAGGGCGGTGTCCATCCCCGTATCGTCGTCACGGAACGGAACGCTTCCGGCGAGTTCGTCGTCCGGATCGTCCTCGGTCGGCTCGTCAACGTCGTCGGTCTCCGGATCGTCTATCTCGTCCGCAACTGAGTCTTCCACCGCGTCAGCCTCCTCCACCGCGTCAGTCTCAGCCTCCTCCACCGCGTCAGTCTCCGGTTCGTCCGCGACGATACCCTCCAACTCGTCCTCCGGCGGTTCCATCCCCGTCGCCTCGGCGTCGGCGACGATGATGCCGTCGTCGTCCGCATCGTCGTCGTCGGCCCCTGCTGCCGATGCGTCTGCCTCACTTGTCTCGGCCGGCTCGTCCACCTCGACGGCGGACTCCCCGACGGCGGGCTCCTCGACGGCGATATCGGTCAACTCCCGGGTTAACTCCCGATAGGCGTGGCTCGCAGGGGCCGCCGGGGCGAACGTGACGAGCGGCTTGCCGGCGTCGATCGCCTCGCCGATGGCTGGGTCTTCCGGGATCCGGCAGAGGACGGTCGTCCGGAGCAGCTCCGCGACGAGTTCGTCCTCGGCGTCCATGCATGACGGGTCCGTGCGGGTGATAGCTGCGCCGGCGACGGTGCCGCCGAGACGCTCGGTGAGCTGGCGGGTCTTTTCGGTGTCGCCGAGCGCGTCGCGTTCGGGCGTCGAAACGAGCAGCGTCTCGTCGGCGAGCCCGAGCGGGAGCGACGACTCGTGTGAGAGCCCGGCACCGACGTCCAATACGAGATAGTCGGCGGCATCGAGGGCGTCGATGACCTGCCGGAGGGCCGTCGGATCCGCCGCGGCGTACGCGTCGAGATCGGTGGTCCCCGGGACCACCCGTAACCCGTTCGGACCCTCGTGGACCGCATCCAGTGGATCGGCACGGTCGGCGAGGACGTCATGTAGCGTCGTCTCGCCGACGTCGATGCCGAGCGAACTCGCGAGGTTGGCCATTCCGATGTCGGCATCGACGGCGACGACATCGGCGCCGGTCCCGGCAAGCACCGTGGCCACCGCCGCGGCCGTGGTGGTCTTTCCCACCCCACCTTTCGCCGAGGCGACCGCATACACCGTTGCCATACCGTCACGGTCCGGCGACTCCTACTTAAATGTACGCGGGCGATCGCCGGGGATCGACGACTGCCGGGCAGCCGTGGAGAGCGACGGAGGAAACGACCGACCCACCGAGGCGGACGTGCCAAGTGTTCGGGACGGAGCGGCGACGGAACTACGGCGAAACGGGACGGGACGGAACGGCGACGGAACTACGGCGAAACGGCGGCGGCTGTTCCGCCTCGTTTCGCAAACACCTTATATGTCGCTCGTGGAGTTTTCTACGATTAGAGAGTATGGCGAGACCAGAGGTGCTCGACCGGATCAAGGAGACCGAAAGGGAGGCGGACGAGATCATCGCGGAGGCGGAAGCCGACGCCGACGAGCGCCTCGCCGAGGCCCGGCGGCGTGCGGACGAGATCCGCACGGAGGCCGAGCGTGAGGCGGCCGAGGAGGCCGACGAACGGCTCGCGGCGGCCCGTGAGGAGATCGAGGATCGTCGCGAGGAGATCCTCGAGGCGGGCCGTGCCGATCGTGAAGCGCTCGAGAGCGAGGCACGAAACCGGATCGACGACGCCGTCGACGATGCCGTCGAACGGTTCGAAAAAGCGGTGGAAGCATACGCGTCGGGGGAATAGATGGCCCTCAGACCGGAGCAGATGAGCAAGGTGTCGGTGGCGGGCTCGAAACGCGTCATCGACGACGTCATCGAGGCGGCGTACGAACACCACTCGCTCCACGTTACCGACTACGATGAGCGGTACGAAGGGTTCGAACCCGGACAGTCACTGGAGGGGGCCGAAGCGATCAACGAGCGGCTCGTGACCGTTCGGTCCCTCGAAAGCATCCTCGACGTGACGGGTGAGGAGATCGATGCCGCCGGCGCGCTCGACGACGATGAACTCGAAGCGGCGCTCGCGGACATCCGCGAACGGGTCAACGAGCGAAACGACCGACGTGATGCGATCCGCGGCGAAATTCGCGAGCTCACGGACGAGATCGACCGGATGGAGCCGTTCGCCGAACTCGGTATCGAACTCGACCTCCTCAAAGGGTACGAGTCGCTCGAAGTCGTCGTCGGCGAGGCGAAGGCGTCTGACGTCGAAACCGCGCTCGAAGCGGCCGAGGGGCTCGAAGCCTACGAGGTATTCAGCGGCCGGGGCGTCGTCGCGATCTTCGCGAGACCGGCCGAAGACGCCGACGAGGGCGCGTTACAGGACGCGTTGGTCGGCGTCGACATCGCGTTCCTCAACGTGCCGGATGCCGATCGGAGTCCGGCGGAGTACGTCGCGGAACTCGAAGCGGAGCGGGCGGAACTCGAAGCCGAACGCGAGTCGATCGACGCGGAGATCGCCGAGATCAAGGAGGAGGCGGCCGGCTTCCTCCTCCGCGCCGAAGAACAACTCACCATCGAGGCACAGAAGAAACAGGCGCCGCTGTCGTTCGCGACGACGGAGAACGCCTTCATCGCGGAGGGCTGGATCCCGACGGCGACGTTCGACGAGTTCGCGGCGACCATCGCCGACGCGGTCGGCGACCACGCGGAGGTCGAGGAGCTCGAACGCGCCTCCTTCACGCCCGACGGCGACCATCACAGCGAGCCGGTAGATGATGGGGGAGCGCGCGCGGACGATGAAGACGCCGCCGAGGCCTCGGCCGCGGATGCGAAGGATACCGAACAGGAGGCGGCCACGGACGGCGGGCACGCACAACCCGAGGACAACCCGCCGGTCGTGCAGAAAAACGGCGACCTTGCCGGTCCGTTCGAACTGCTCGTGAAAGGGTTCGGTCGGCCGAAGTACACCGAGTTCGACCCGACGCTTCTGGTCTTCCTCACGTTCCCGCTCATGTTCGGGTTCATGATCGGGGACATGGGCTATGGGGTGCTGTACGGCGTCATCGGCTGGTATCTCTACAGCAACCACGACGGCGCGATGCGTGAGCTGGGTGCGGTCTCCATCTGGGCAGGTATCTTCACCTTCCTGTTCGGGATCTACTACGGGGTCGACATCTTCGGCTACCACGCGTACCCGTGGCTGGGCATCGAGGCGTGGGAGATGTCCAAGGGGCTCTCACCCGGGAGCGCCGATTGGGCGCTGGCGTGGCTCGTCGTGAGCGTGCTGTTCGGCGTGCTCCACCTCAACGTCGGGTACGTCCTCTCGTTCGTCAGCCTCTATCAGGCGCATGATCTCAAGCACGCGATCTACGAGAGCTTCTCGTGGATCCTGCTGCTCAACGGGATCTGGATCTGGATCTTCAGCCAGCACGTCGGCGGGATGAAACCGGACTTCATGTTCGATTCCATCGGGTTGGTGACCCTCGGGTTCGTGGAGTTCGCTGGCTTCCCGGTGATCGTCGGGTACCTCGCGATCGCGGCCGCCGCGCTCGGCTTCATCCTGCTTTTGATCGGCGAGCCGACCGAGGCCGTCGAGGTGTTGTCGCCGCTCGTGAACGCCATCTCCTACGCCCGGATCATGGCGGTGCTGATCGCGAAGGGCGGGATGGCGCTCGCGGTCAACCTGCTGGCGTTCGGCGCGTACATCAGCGACGGCGGCGACGGGAGCTTCACGTTCATCTTCACGCCGAGCAACCTCGCGAGCGCACAGGAACGCGCGGCCGCGGGCGAGGTCGAACTCGTCTTCGCCGGCATCTCGACGGCGTTCGAGCCGAGCGTGATCGGGATCGTCGCGCTCGTCGGGGCGATCCTCGTGGCGATCATCGGCCACATCGTCGTCCTGCTGCTCGGCGTCACCGCCGCCGGCATTCAGGGGATCCGTCTCGAGTACGTCGAGTTCTTCGGGAAGTTCTACGAGGGCGGTGGCGACCCCTACGAGCCGTTCGGCTACGACCGGCAGTACACCGCCGACGACTGAACGCGGGGAGGCTCCCCATCGGAGCCGCCACGAACGGCTCCGAACGTCACGGTACACGGTCACACACTCGCCGTCCGAAAGTCCCGATAGACGTGGGTTAGAAGCCCCCAATCGACCGTTCTCGTCGTTCCGTTTGGGAAGCTTTATGACTCCTGTGGGGGCAACTAGAGACTGTTCGGAGACGAGCAATCGGAACCTACCACAATGATCGAAACTGCCAACGAACTCGGGCACGTCGCAATGCAAGAAGGGGAAGTACTGATCGAGGCCGACACCGCTGCCGCACTGGCCGTCGGTCTCGCGGCGCTCGCCGCCGGCTACGCGGAGCGTGGCATCGGGGCCGCCGCCGTCGGCGCGATGGCGGAGGACGATGATCTCTTCGTCAACGGGCTTATCCTGACGGTGCTGCCCGAGACGATCGTCATTCTCGCGCTGGTCGTCGTCTTCATCGTCTAACCCGACCTCCTTTCCAACCAATGAGTTTGGACACTGTCGTTGAGGACATCCGGGACGAAGCCCGCGCGCGTGCAGAGGAAATACGCGAGCAGGCCGACGCCGAGGCTGACGAGATCATCGCCGACGCTGAGGCCGACGCCGAGCGGATCCGCGAGGAGCGCCTCGCCGAAGCGGATCGGCAGGTCGAGCGTGAGCGCGAGCAGACGCTCTCTTCCGCAAAGCTCGAAGCGAAACAGGAGCGGCTCGCCGCCCGTCGCGACGTACTGAACGACGTTCGCGACGGCGTCGAGTCGGAGATCGCGGCGTTCGAGGGCGAACGCCGACGCGAACTCACGGAGACCCTGCTCGATGCCACGGTCGCGGAGTTCGACGGCAAGGACGTCGCCGTCTATACCCGCGCCGAGGATATCGAACTCGTCGAGGAGCTCTGTGAGGAGCGCGAGAACGTCGAGGTCGACGGCGAGGTCGACTGTCTCGGCGGCGTCGTCGGCGAGAGCGACGCCTCCCGCGTTCGCGTGAACAACACGTTCGACTCGGTCCTCGCGGAGGTCTGGGACGACGAGTTGAAAGGCCTCTCGGAGCGACTGTTCGACACATGAGCCTCGTCGGCAGCTCGAACCCGGAGTACGTCGTGGCCAGGGTTCGCGCCCGCCGCGGCATGCTGTACAGCACCGAGGAGTATCGCAAGCTTACCCGCATGTCCCCCCCGGAGATCGCCCGGTTCATGGAGGAGTCGACCTACGAGGCGGAGATCAACGCGCTGGGGAGCAGACATGGCGGCGTCGACCTGATCGAGTACGCGCTCAACGCAAATCTCGCGAAACAGTTCGAGGAGATCCTCGACTGGAGCGAGGGGGAGCTGTATGACCTCATCGTCCGCTACCTTCGGAAGTTCGACGCGGGGAACGTGAAGACGGTTATTCGTGGGATCTACACCGACGCGAGCCGCGAGGCTATCGAGACCGACCTCATCCGTGCCGGCGAGTTCGACGACCGGTTGATCCGTCGGCTACTCGAGGCCGAGTCGATCGAGGCGGTCGTCGAGATCCTCGAAGGAACGATCTACGGCGAGCCGCTCGCGGCGGCCTACGAGGAGTACGAGGAGACCGACGTCCTCGTTCCGTTGGAGAACGCGATAGACCGCGCGTTCTACGAGCGGCTGTTGGGGAACTTACCACGTGGGGAGCCCGTGAGACAGTACGAGGCGTTTCTCAAAGCGGAGATCGACTTCCGCAACGCCGACAACGCGCTTCGGCTCGCGCGTTCCGGTGCGGAGATCGACCCCGCCGAGTACTTCATCGACGGCGGCGACCTGTTCGACCGCGACACGCTCGCGCGACTCGCGCGTGACCTGGACGAGCTCGTCGAGTACATCGCCGACAGCGACTACGCCGACGAGCTCGGGCCGGCGCTGCGCGAACTCGAGGTGGCGGACAGCCTCATCGCGTTCGAACACGCGACGGACACGGCGCTTTTGAACTACGGCGACAAACTGGGAACGAGGCACCCGGTGTCGGTGACGCCGGTCATTTCATACATCCTCGCGAAGGAGCGTGAGGTGGAGAACATTCGGGCGATCGCCCGCGGCAAGGAGGCCGGCCTTTCGGCCGCCGAGATCGAAGAGGATCTGGTGATAACATGAGCCAGGAGATCGCCGTCGTCGGCAGTCCGGAGTTCACGACGGGCTTCCGGCTCGCCGGCGTCCGAAAGTGCGAGAACGTCCCGGAGACGGAAAAGCCCGAGCAGCTCGATGATGCCGTCGAGCGGACCCTCGCGGACGACGAGATCGGTATCATCGTGATGTACGACGCGGACCTCGATCACCTCTCGCGGGGGACCCGCGAGCGGGTCGAAGGGAGCATCGAGCCCGTCCTCGTGACGCTCGGCGCATCGGGTGCCGGCAGCGGCGGGCTGCGAGACCAGATCAAACGAGCCATCGGGATCGACCTGATGGAGGAGGACGACTGATATGAGCAAAGCAGAATCCACGGACGGCACCGCAACCGGTGTCATCCAAAGCGTGAGCGGTCCGGTCGTGAGCGCCCGCGACCTCGACGCCCGCATGAACGACGTCGTCTACGTCGGCGACGAAGGACTCATGGGGGAAGTGATCGAGATCGAGGGCAACATCACGACCATTCAGGTGTATGAAGAGACCTCCGGCGTCGGCCCCGGCGAACCCGTCGAGAACACGGGCGAGCCGCTGTCGGTCGACCTCGGCCCGGGAATGTTGGACGCCATCTACGACGGCGTGCAGCGGCCCCTGGACGTGCTGGAGGGGAAGATGGAAAGCCCCTATCTCGACCGCGGGGTCGACGCGCCCGGCATCGACCTCGAAGCCGAGTGGGAGTTCGAGCCGACCGTCGAGGTCGGCGACGAGGTCGGCCGCGGCGACGTGATCGGGATCGTCGAGGAGACGGTCACCATCGACCACAAGGTGATGGTGCCGCCGAACGCCTTGGACGACGGCGAGACGGCGGCCATCGAGTCGATCGAGGCCGGTTCGTTCGACGTCACCGAGGCGGTCGCCGAACTCGACAACGGCGTCGAGATCTCGATGCATCAGGAGTGGCCGGTGCGTGAGCCCCGACCGACCGTCGAGAAGCGGACGCCGCGGACCCCGCTTGTTTCGGGCCAGCGTATTCTCGACGGCCTGTTCCCGATCGCGAAGGGTGGGACGGCAGCCATTCCGGGCCCGTTCGGCTCGGGCAAGACCGTCACCCAGCACCAGCTCGCGAAGTACGCCGACGCGGACATCATCGTCTACGTCGGCTGTGGCGAGCGTGGCAACGAGATGACGGAGGTGATCGAGGACTTCCCGGAGCTTGAGGACCCCGCCAACGGCAACCCGCTGATGGCGCGAACCTCGCTCATCGCGAACACCTCGAACATGCCCGTCGCGGCGCGTGAATCCTGTATCTACACGGGGATCACGATCGCGGAGTACTACCGGGACATGGGTTACGACGTCGCGCTGATGGCCGACTCCACCTCGCGATGGGCGGAGGCGATGCGCGAGATCTCCTCGCGACTGGAGGAGATGCCCGGCGAGGAGGGCTACCCGGCGTACCTCGCCGCGCGGCTGGCGCAGTTCTACGAGCGGGCCGGCTACTTCGAGAACATCAACGGCACGGAGGGGTCCGTCTCCGCGATCGGCGCGGTGAGCCCGCCGGGCGGCGACTTCTCCGAGCCGGTCACCCAGAACACGCTGCGGATCGTGAAGACGTTCTGGGCGCTCGATGCGGACCTCGCCGAGCGTCGACACTTCCCATCGATCAACTGGAACGAGTCCTACTCGCTATATAAAGACCAGCTCGACCCGTGGTTCAAAGAGGAGGTCGCAGAGGACTGGGATTCGACGCGCCAGTGGGCCGTCGACGTGCTGGACGAGGAGACGGAGCTGCAGGAGATCGTGCAGCTGGTCGGGAAGGACGCGCTGCCGGAGGACCAGCAGCTGACCCTGGAGGTCGCCCGCTATCTTCGTGAGGCGTACCTGCAGCAGAACGCGTTCCACCCGGTCGACACGTACTGTCCGCCGGAGAAGACCTACCTCATCCTGACGACGATCCGGACGTTCAACGACGAGGCGTTCAAGGCGCTCGAAGCCGGCGTCCCCGTCGAGGAGATCATCGCCGTCGAGGCGATCCCGAAGATCAACCGGATCGGCGTCCAGGAGGAGTACGGCGAGTACATCGAGGAGCTGAAATCGGAGATCGCTGACGGCATTCGGAGCCTCTACTGACCATGAAAGAATACCAAACCATCACCGAGATCAGCGGCCCGCTGGTGTACGCCGAGGTCGACGAGCCGATCGGGTACGACGAGATCGTCGAGATCGAGACGGCACAGGGGAAGACGCTGCGTGGACAGGTGCTCGAATCCGCGGATGGCGTCGTGGCCATCCAGGTGTTCGAGGGCACCTCCGGTATCGACCAGAAGGCATCCGTTCGGTTCCTCGGCGAAACGATGAAGATGCCCGTCACCGAGGACCTGCTCGGGCGCGTGCTGGACGGCTCCGGCCGCCCGATCGACGACGGACCCGAGATCGTCCCTGAGGAGCGACAGGACATCGTCGGGGCGGCGATCAACCCGTACTCGCGGGAGTACCCCGAGGAGTTCATCGAGACGGGCGTGTCGGCCATTGACGGCATGAACACGCTCGTTCGCGGGCAGAAGCTGCCGATCTTCTCGAGTTCGGGCCAGCCGCACAGCGAGTTGGCGATGCAGATCGCCCGGCAGGCGAGCGTGCCCGAAGAGGAGAGCGACGGCGGCGAAGGCTCCGAGTTCGCGGTGATCTTCGGCGCGATGGGGATCACCCAGGAGGAGGCGAACGAGTTCATGGAGGACTTCGAACGGACCGGCGCGTTGGAGCGCTCCGTCGTCTTCATGAACCTCGCGGACGACCCCGCCGTCGAGCGGACGGTCACCCCGCGGATGGTGCTCACGACCGCCGAGTATCTCGCCTTCGAGAAGGACTACCACGTGCTCGTCATCCTCACGGACATGACGAACTACTGTGAGGCGCTCCGTGAGATCGGCGCCGCCCGCGAGGAGGTGCCGGGCCGCCGTGGCTACCCCGGATACATGTACACCGACCTGGCACAGCTGTACGAGCGTGCGGGTCGGATCGAGGGCCGTGAGGGGTCGGTGACGCAGATCCCGATCCTCACGATGCCGGGCGACGACGACACCCACCCGATCCCGGACCTGACCGGCTACATCACGGAGGGGCAGATCTACGTCGACCCCGACCTCAACAGTCAGGGCCTGCAACCCCCCGTGAACGTGCTTCCCAGCCTCTCCCGGCTGATGGACGACGGGATCGGCGAGGGACTTACCCGTGGCGACCACGGCGACGTCTCCGACCAGATGTACGCGGCGTACGCGGAGGGCGAGGACCTTCGTGACCTCGTGAACATCGTCGGTCGTGAGGCGCTCTCCGAGCGTGACAACAAGTATCTCGACTTCGCGGACGCCTTCGAGACGGAGTTCATCGATCAGGGATTCCAGACCAGCCGCGATATCGAGGAGACGCTCGAGATCGGCTGGGAACTGCTCTCGATGCTGCCGAAATCGGAACTCAACCGCGTCGGCGAGGAGTATATCGAACAGTACTACCACGAGGAGGACGCCGAAGAGGCGGTCGCCGAGGCGGCCGACTAACCTACCATGGCCAAGGACGTCAAGCCGACACGCAAGAACCTGATGGCGATCGAGGATCGCATCGAGCTCTCCGAGCGGGGGCACGACACGCTCGAACAGAAGCGTGACGGGCTCATCATGGAGTTTATGGACATCCTCGATCAGGCACAGGACGTCCGGTCGGACATGGCCGAGGACTACGAGCGCGCACAGGACAAGCTGAACAAAGCGCGCGCGATGGAGGGCGACGTCGCCGTCCGCGGAGCGGCCGCGGCGCTGAAAGAACACCCCGAGATCACCACGCAGTCGAAGAACATCATGGGGGTCGTCGTCCCACAGATCGAGTCCTCGAAGGTACGGAAGAACCTCGATGAACGTGGGTACGGGTTGCTCGGCTCCTCCGCGCGGATCGACGAGGCCGCGGACGCCTACGAGGAGCTGTTGGAGACGATCATCCTCGCCGCCGAGGTCGAGACGGCGATGAAGAAGATGTTGGAGGAGATCGAGACGACGAAACGGCGGGTGAACGCCCTGGAGTTCACGCTGTTACCCCAGCTCTATGAGAACCAGGAGTACATCGAGCAGAAGCTCGAAGAGCAGGAGCGTGAGGAGATCTTCCGGCTAAAGAAGATCAAAGCGAAGAAGGAAGAAGAGGAGGCGAAGGCCGAAGCGGAGGCGGAAGCTGCCGAGTCGGAGACCGTCTCCGCGGACTGAGTCGGCTGTACATTTTTAACGGAGGATTCGTCTCGCTCGAAGGCCATCTTTACGGTGTACTGAATGGGCTCTGATTACGTCGATACACAAGCAAAGCGACGGTTCCCCTTTTAAATATTCGGCCCGCGGACGGTCGATATGGCCTGCCCGCGATGTGGAGCCGACGTCGTCGCCTTTGCCGTCCCTGAAGACATACGTGAACACGCCCCCGCGACGGTCGCCGCGATCTGTACGCGCTGTCTCACAACCCATCCGGCGGCGGAGGTGGGCGTGGATCCGAAAGCCGTCGTCTCCGAAAGCGGCCCCGATCTCACGGCGGTCGACTCCGCCTTTCCGACCGGCGATGCGGGGATCGCGTTGGCACTCATGTGCGGGCTGCTCGAATCGTACGCTTTGAACCGGGCGGGGATCGAGGAACTGTTGGGCTATGCGGAGCGACACGGCGCGGACGTCTTCACGTTTTTGGAGCGGCTCGACGCCCGGGAGGCGATGTTCGATCTAGATCGGCGGCGGCAGGTACTGCTGGAAAGTTTATAACTGGATACTCGGCGCTGGTGGTGGGTTTATAAATAACGTCGCCATCGAAGGCGTGCAGATGGGTTCGGACGCCCCGTACGCCCCTCACTTCGCGAAGTAGCTCGTGAGATACCCGGAGAGGAACGCCGAAACCCCGGCGGCGAGCAACACGTCGCCGAGCGTGTACGGTTCAGCCTCGTCATCGGCGAGCAGGGCGATGACGGCGACGCTGATGACGAGCGAGATGATCCCGTTGACGAGGTCGGTTTTCACGGATCCCATGGGTGAGGATGGGGTGGAAGCGGCAAAACGGTTCGCCGTCGACGGTCGGATTCGCCGCGATCAGTCGTCGTCGCCCGCGTCGGCCTCCTCGACCTCCGGGTCGGCCTCCTCACGTTCGAGCACGGTGACGCGTACCTGCATAATTCGGGTGTTATCGACGCGCTCGATGCCGATCTTGACCTCGTCGAACTCGATCTCCTCGCCCTCCTCGACGAGGCGACCGGCGCGGTTGAAGACGAACCCCGCGAGCGTCTCGAACTCCTCGCCCTCCGGGAGGTCGATCTCCAACGCCTCGTTCACCTCGTCGATGTTGACCTCCCCCTGAACGAGCGCGACGTTCTCCGCTACGAACTCGATCGGCTCGGGCTCGTCGCCCTCCAGAATGTCGCCGACGATCTCCTCCACCATGTCCTCCAAGGTGATGAGCCCCTCCGTCGTGCCGAACTCGTCGATGACGATGACCATCTGGAGGCGGTTGTCCTGCATCTCGGTCAACAGCTCGTCGACGTTCTTCGATTCGGGAACGTGCAGGGTGGGCTTGACGACGCGTTCGAGGGAGGGTTCACCCTCGGAGTAGCGGAGCTCGCGGACGAGGTCGCGGACGGTGACGATTCCGATGATGTTGTCGAGGTTGCGGTCGAAGACGGGGACGCGCTCGCGATCCGCCTGGATGCACGTCTCGATCGCCTCGTCGACGGACGCGTCCTTGGGAACCGCCGTGATGTCGAGACGCGGGGTCATCACCTCCTTGGCGATGGTGTTGTTGAACCGGAATATCCGCGCGAGCATCTCCCGTTCCTCCTCGTCGATGACGCCCTCGCGCTCACCCGTCTCGATGATGTTCTGTATCTCCTCGCGGGTGACGTAGGTCGACTCGATGGCGGCGCGGCCGCCGGTGACTTTGTTCACGAGGCGAGTGAGATGATCGAAGACGACCACGAGCGGATACAACAGCGTCTCCGAGAGCTTGAGCGGGCGGGCGATCCGCAGCGACCACGATTCGGTGTGCTCGACGGCGTATGATTTCGGTGCCGTCTCCGCGAACAGCAGGACGACCGCCGTGATCCCGAAGGTCGTGAACACGATGGTCAACAGCGCGCTCTCGACGTAGAGGCCGATGAGCGCGGTCGCGATGGCGGTCATCGCGATGTTGACGAGGTTGTTGCCGACGAGGATCGTCACCAGCAGTCGGTGGGGGTTCTCCTTGAGCGCCCGGATGGTCCTCGCGCTTTTTATGCCCTCGTCGACGAGGCTGTCGACGCGGTGTTTCGGCAGCGAGAACATCGCGATCTCCGAGGAGGAGAAGAACGCCGACATCCCGAGCAGTATCACGATGGCGAGGATCCCGAGCAGCGTGACTATCGGGCCCTCCAAGACCGGTAGCCCTGGGATACCGGCCGCCAGCACGAGAAGCGTTGAGCCCATATACTCCTTGGTGTCGGTCGGGTGGCCGTTAAAACGTTACCTTCGTCGGCTCCTGGGTGGTCCGCGCAGTCGATTCCGGCGGCCGCGCTGGTTCCTCGACCGTACTCGCTGGTTCCTCGGACGTGCCCCGCTGGCTCTCCGAGCGTTCGCTGGGGTCCCCGGCGATGGGACGATCCGTCGTGCGGTGGGCGGGATATCGGGGACGTCCAGGGATCGGGGACGTCCAGGGATCGGGGACGTCCAGGGATCGGGGACGTTTGGCGTCGAGGACGTTCCGAGGTCGGTACCGTTAGGACGCTGGCGGCCGTCCATGCGAACATGACCGAACCAGCCATCACGCTGTACCGGCTGCAGGCGTGTCCCTACTGTGAACGGGTCGTCAGGGTGCTCGATCAGCTCGACGTGCCGTACCGCTCGCGGTACGTCGAACCGATGCACTCCGAACGCAACGTCGTGAAACGGATCTCCGGGAAACGAAGCGTCCCGGCCATCGTGGATGCCGAGACGGGCGTGACGATGTCCGAGAGCGGGAACATCGTCGAATACTTGGAGCGAACCTACGGCGGGACCGCGGGTACGGACGCGGCCGAAGCGAGCGTCGGGGGTGACGCATAGATGCCCGACTTCGAGGTCGTCTCGCTGCCGCCGGCGGATCACATCGAGGCGGGCGAGGTCGCCCCCGATTTCACCCGTCCGCTCGTCACCACCGAATACTGGGAGGACCGGTCGCTCGCGGACGTCGTCGACGGGCCGACGCTGCTCGTCTTTCATCCGATGGACGGCGCGTTCCAGGCGACGTATCTCTACAACGAGATCGACGACCGCGGCTGGGCGGCCGATATCGACGTCCTCGGGGTCTCGATCTCGACGCCGTATGAACACAAACGGCTCCTCGACACACGGGGTGAGGGCGTTCGGCTGTTCTCGGACCCGGGTGCGGAGGTCGCGCGCGAATACGGCGTCGAACACGATATCGACGGGATGGCTGGGATCACCGAGTGTCGGCCCGCCGTGTTCTTATTGGACGCCGATCGGACGGTACGATACGTGTGGGTCGCCGCCGAACACCCGGCGTTTCCCGACTACGACGAACTCGACGGGGCGATCGGCGACCTGATCGGCTGACGCCGCGGACGACCCGGTCGGCGACCTCCAGTACACCCCCGCCCAACGTATATAAGTCGCCCGCGAACCAACAGGTTTCCATGAAGCTCAGAACGCTCGCAGGGACAGCTCTCCTCGGCGTCGGTGCGGTGGCGGCCGCGAACGGCGGACTCAGGTATCAGGGGGAACTGGAGTCGGCGGTGGCCGGCGAGGATCGGACGTTCCGCTGGCGGGGGATCGATGTGGGCTACGTCGAGGCCGGTGACCCCGACGACCCCGATCTCGTCCTGTTACACGGGATCAACGCGGCCGGATCGAGCGGCGAGTGGCGTGAGGTCTTCAGCGATCTCGCGACGGATCATCACGTGATCGCCCCCGATTTCCCCGGCTACGGGCGATCTGACCGGCCGCCGCTGCGGTACTCCGCCGCGCTGTATGAGGACTTCGTCGCCGACTTCCTCGAACTGTTCGAGACGCCGGCGGTCGTCGCCTCCTCGCTGTCGGCCGCCTACGCCGCGGCGGCAGCCGAGGAGGTCGAGATCTCCGGGTTCGTGGGCGTCTGTCCGACGACGGTCGCGGGCCCCACGCCGCCGAAGGATTGGCTGCGCGAGCTGGTGCGCGCGCCGCTCGTCGGCGAGGCGGTCTTCAATCTCGTAACCTCGAAGCCGTCGATCCGGTATTTCAACGCCGACCACGGCTACTACGACGTCGCGAACGTGACCGACGAGTGGGTGGATTACGAATGGCGGACGACCCACGTCGAGAACGCCCGCTTCGCCCCCGCCTCGTTCATCTCGGGCTATCTCAACAGCGAGCTCGACCTCGCCGCCGCGCTCGCCGCCCTGGAGGTCCCACCGACGGTCGTCTGGGGACGCGAAGCGGAGGTGAGCCCGCTCGCGGACGGGAGGGAGCTTGCGGAGGCCGCGGACGCTCGGCTCGTCGTCTTCGATCGCGCCCGACTGTTGCCGCACGTCGAGTACCCCGAGCGGTTCACGGAGACGGTCCGTGAGAGCCTCATCGCCGGGGCGACCGCCTGAACGGTCCAGACATCACGGCTCCCGTTTGATGTACACCGTCTTCCGACAGGCGGCGTGAACGACCCCGTCGTCGTCGACGAGCGAAACGAGGTACTCGCGGTCGATGGATTCGTCCGGCGAGAGCGTCCCGCGTATCGTCGTCAGCTCGGCCTCGTCGACCTCGAACTCGGCATAGAGCGTCCCCCGGCCGGGTCTGATGAACTCGATCGCCGCCGACTTATCCCAGACGGTGAAGCTGTCGTCGAGGTTCCGCTGAAGCAGGGTCATGTAGACGGGATCGACCGCCCCGTAGAGGCTGCCGCCGAAGATCGCACCGACCAGATTTCGGGTGCGCCAGTTGTACGGGACACGGGTGCGGACGTACCGCCAGTCCCGGCCGATGTGTTCGATCCGCGCGCCGGTCCCCCGATACGCCGGAAAGAGGTTGTATGCGAGCCGCCAGAGGCGAGTCCGTCGGCTCTCCGGTGGTGGGTTCTCTCGAAGCGGGCGCGGATCGGGGTCACGGTCGATCCCGGTCGGCGAATCAGTCACGGTCGAACCCCGGCTCCCGTCGACAAACCGATATCGAAACCGGCGACAACGTGCAGTGTGTTGTTTCAGTCTGGCGTACGCGAGCGCGACACCGGGGCGGTGAGACCGCCGGTCCACACGCGTTCTTAAGTGACAACCGGCCGTGAACGGGACATGCGAACCGAAACCGTCGGCGACCCGACCGATCCGAACCTTCTCTGTGTCATCGGATGGGGCAATCGGTTGCAGCACGAGAACGTCCGCTGGCTGGTGGAGACGCTCGCGGCAGATTCGTTCGTCCACGCGGTCGAGATCCCCGACGTCGTGACGTCCTTCGAGCGGGAGTACCTGGATCCGGTGCGGGAACTCGCCGAGACGCTCGGGACGTATCGGTTTATTGGGCACTCAACGGGCGGGCTGATCGGCGCGTACCTTCGCGATCCTGCACCGGAACCGACGACACGGACGTATCTCAGCCCGTGGTGGGGGTTCGCCCCGGAGACGACGGGCCCGCTCCTCTCGCTCGTCCAGCGGCTCCCAATTTCCCGTCCGATCGTCCCGACCGGCGGGACCCGTGAGGAGAAGCGGGCGGCGATCGGCGAACTCGCGACCGACCGACAGCTTCGCGAAGGGCCGGATGCGGCCGCGCCGACGTTTCTCAGGGAGGCCGGTCGGGCACACGTCGGACTGGCGGCCATCGATCCCGACCCCACGGCCGTGGCCTTCTGTACGCTCACCGACCCCGTCGTCGACCCACGTCGGGTTGGCGATCGGATCGCCGCCGACCGAACGATCCTCTACGACGGCGGCCACGAACTCTTTTCCTCACGCTCGCGGACGGAGCACCGGAAAACGCTCCGGGCCGCCGTCCGTGAAGGTCCCGACGCCCTCGGGTGAACGAAATCGAGGGGTTCCCCATATCGCAACCGGTATGCCCACGCGAGCGCTACCTCGCGACGATGGAGTGTGACACGTGCGGCGCCGAGGCGATCCATCACGCCGCCTACTCGGGCGCACACCTCTGTGGCGAGCATCTCTGCCGATCGGTCGAACGGCGTGTGAAACGCCGCGTTCGCGAGGACGGCCTGCTCGACCCGGACGCGACGCCCGAGGATCCGGACCGCTGGGTCATCGGGCTCTCTGGTGGGAAAGACAGCGTCGCGTTGACACACATCCTCGATGACGTCTTCGGGAAGGACCCGCGCGTCGAGATGCTCGCGCTCACGATCCACGAGGGGATCGACGGCTACCGAGACGCCAGCCTCGACGCCTGCGTCGACCTCGCCGCGGATCTCTCCATACGCCACGAGGTCGTCACCTACGAGGAGGAGTTCGACGTCCGAATGGACGACGTCGCCCGCGAGGACCCCGAGAACATGGCCCCGTGTGCCTACTGTGGGGTCTTCCGGCGTGACGTGCTCGAACGCTACGCCGAATCCTTCGACGCGGACAAACTGCTCACCGGTCACAACCTCGATGACGAGGCGCAGACGGCGCTGATGAATATCCTCGAAGGCGACGTGAAGCAGGTGGCGAAACACTTCGACGCCTCGCTCGGGCCGTTCGATGAGCGCGACGGGGCGGGAACCGACGCGTTCGTCCCGCGCGCGAAACCGCTTCGCGACGTCCCCGAAAAGGAGGTCGCCCTCTACTGTCACGTCCGCGACCTGCCGGTTCACATGGCCGAATGTCCACACGCCGCCGAGGCGTATCGCGGCGAGATTCAGTCGCTCATTCACGACCTAGAGGAGAACCATCCCGGCACGCGACACTCGATCATGGCCGGGTATGAAGAGCTGTCCGCGCTCGCCGCCGACCGCTACCGCGACGACGGCGACGGTCCCGGGTTGAGCACGTGTGAGCGCTGTGGCTCGAAGACGAGCCGGGACGTCTGTCGGAAGTGTCGGCTGCTCGCGGCGATCGAAGCGGCCTAGACTGACGGCTCCATGGGTACGCGTCGTGCGTGGTTGAAAAAGAAACGAGTCCGAGGGTTCGGGATGTCGATCCGCTAGCGGATGACGTCGAGCCCGTTTTTCCGTTCGACGGCGTCGGTTCCGCCGTCCGACTCCCACGCGGCGCGCTGGTTGCCCGCGTTACGTGATGTGTGCGTGTCGGCGGCTCGGCCGCGCGATTCGCCGCGATCGTCGCCGGTGCCGTTGATGCTGGCGCGTGATTTGTCGGCCTGCTTCTGTGTCGAGGGGCCGAGGACCTGTGCGCTTTGGACCCCGGTCATGATCGCCATGACGCGGACCTTACCTTTGTACTCCTCCTGGATGCGTGCGCCCCAGATGACGTTCGCGCTCGCCTCCAGCCGTTCGGTGATGTTGTCGGCGATGCCCTCGGCCTCTTTGAGCGTGAGGTCGGGACCGCCCGTGATGTGAACGAGCCCGCCGGAGGCACCGCGATAGTCGACGTCCAAAAGCGGATGGTTCATCGCGTCGTTGACAACCTCCTGGGTCTTGTTTTTGTCCTGGGTCTCACCGACCAACATGACGGCGACGCCACCCTGGTTCATGATGGTGGACATATCGGCGTAGTCCAAGTTGATGAGCGACGGCTGGGTGATCGTCTCGGAGATCCCCTTCACCGTCTCCGCGATGATCTGATCCATCACGGAGAACGCCTTGCCGATCGGGAGGTTGGGGACGTAATCGAGCAGCCGGTTGTTATCGAGGACGATGATCGAGTCGGCCTCGTTACGGAGGCTTTCGAGTCCCTCCTCGGCTTTCACCGTCCGCGCACGCTCAACGTTGAACGGCGTCGAGACCATCCCGACGACGATCGCGCCCTGCTCTTTGGCGATCTTCGCGACGACGGGGGCGGCACCCGTGCCGGTCCCGCCGCCCATACCCGCCGTGACGAAGACGAGGTCGGCCTCGCCGAGGACGTCTTTGATCGTCCCCTGTGCCATCTCGGTGGCACGTTCGCCCATCTTCGGGTCACCGCCGGCACCGAGTCCGGCCGTGAGCGACTTGCCGACGAGGATCTTCGTGTCGGCTTCGACCATCTTCAGGTGCTGTTTGTCGGTGTTGATGGCGACGGTGTCCGCGCCGTCGACGCCGATGTTGTACAGCCGGTTGATCGTGTTGTTGCCGGCGCCACCACAGCCGACGATGACGATCCGGGGATCCCCGAACTCGTCGTCGTCCATGCTGGCGTCCATCTCGCGCTTTTCGGCTTCCGCGTTCTCTAAGGCGTCTTGAACGATGTCCTGCATCGAACTACACCTTGGCCCAGCTTCGGCTGCGGCCGCGCTCCTCGCGCTCGCCGTCCTGTTCGTTCAACATGTCGCGGACGGCCGACCGGATCGCCTCGCTCCGGTTCGGGAATTCGCCCGTTTCCACCATCTGTTCGACCTCGTCGATTTGCTGTTTCGGGATCCGTAGTGTCACACGCTCCATTGTATTCCCCCGGTAAGACGGCACGTCACACGCCGAGTGCGTCTTACAGCTGGAAACCGGCCGACGGCGGGGACATCCCGTCCGGCGGACGGACGCTGTAAGACGACCGTCTTACGCAGTTGTACTCACCGGGGGAACTGTTATAAATCTAACGGAGGGCGTAAGACAATCAGTGAATACGGCGCATACGGGCCTGAAACGCCCGTTTTCAACACTTACCGATCTCCAAGGACGTCCGCTGCGGGCGTTCGACGGCCACAGCCGGGGCAGAACGACCAGTCGGTTCGGACCTCATCGCCGCATTCACAGAAGGCTCGATGGGACTGTTTGCTCCCGCAGTTCGGGCAGTATACGTGGTCCTCCGGCACGTTTTCGCCACATCCGCCGCACGCGTTTTCGGGCGTTTGCACCGCGTCTCCCGGCGCCGTCTTACGTGTAGACGCGTCCGCCTCGACGGCAGGGGTATGAGAGACGCTCGCGTCGCTTTCTTCGGCGTTTGGGGCGTCGAGCGTGACGTTTACGGTGAGCTCACCGGTGTGTGGCGGCGTATACGCCGGGGAGGGCCCGTGAACGCCGTGGCCGAACCGCTCGCCGAGTGCGGCGTCGAGCCGCTCTGCGAGCAATTCGTCGATGCGATCGGCGAGGAGATCGTCGACGCTGTCAGTCGTCCCACCCACGCTGTCGGACGCCGGATCATCCGGCGTCCGTTCGTCGAGATACGCGCGCAACGCGTTCCGCATGACCTCGCTTTTCGAGGCGTCACACGCTTCCAGACGCTCGACGAGGTCGTCGTCCGCCCGGAAGGTGATCTTGCTCATGACGTGCAGATATCGATGCGTAGCATAAGTATCTTCCTCCGTGTCCGACGCGCGACGGACGGTCGTCACCCGCGAGGCGACGTGACCACCCTCCAAGCTGACGTGGCCACCCACTAAGCAGCCGTGGCCACCCGCATCTGTCAGTACATCATACAGACGTCTGACGCAAGTTTATACCACACGCGTGGACATACGTGTAACATGAGTAACCGGGTCGAGGACCTCGAACGGCAGGTCGCCGAACTGCAGGCTGCAGTCAACGGGCTCACCGAGGAGCTCGTGGAGATGAAAGAGCGCGTCCGACAGCTGGAGGCGGACCGGGATGCGGAGGCCGAACGACGGGCCGCCGCGCGGCGAGCGGCGGAAGCGGACGCCACGGAGCCGACACCGCCGGAGCTGTCGGAACGGACGACCCACTCCGATGACCACGTCGACGTGGTAAAGCGAAGGGAAGGACCGGACGCAACCGAAAGCGGGGAGGACGTGACGACGGAGGATCAGTCCGCCACGGAAGATGGGATGGTCGTGCCGGAGGACGCGACCGAGACGGCCGATGCCGAAGCCGATAAGCCGGAGGAAAAAGGAGGGAGTACAGAGACGGACGAGTCGGGCGACAGCGACATCATCGTCGCGTAGGCCCGGGACGCCATCCCCCGAGCATCAATGCACATCACGGAAGTCGTTCTGGACGGATTCAAAAGCTTCGGGCGGACGACGAGGATCCCGCTTTATGAGGATTTCACGGTCATCGCCGGGCCGAACGGCTCCGGAAAGTCGAACATCATCGACGGCGTGTTGTTCGCGCTCGGGCTCGCACGCACCCGCGGGATCCGCGCGGAGAAGCTTACCGATCTCATCTACAACCCCGGTCACGACGGCGACGAGGACGTCTCCGGGCCGAACGAGGCCGCCGTCACCGTCGTCCTCTCGAACGAGGACGGCACGCTCGATCGGGCGCAGGTGGTCGCCGCCGCCGGCTCCGAGAACGTCGGCGACGTCTCCGAGATCACGATCAAACGCCGGGTGAAACGCACCGAGGAGAACTACTACTCCTACTACTACCTGAACGGTCGCTCGGTGAACCTCTCGGACATCCAGGACCTGCTCGCGGCGGCGGGTGTGACCCCCGAGGGCTACAACGTCGTCATGCAGGGTGACGTCACCGAGATCATCAACATGACCGCCTACCAGCGGCGGGGAATCATCGACGAGATCGCCGGTGTCGCGGAGTTCGACGCCAAAAAGGAGGCGGCGCGCGAGGAGTTGGAGACGGTTCAAGAACGGATCGACGAGGCCGACCTCCGGATCGAAGAGCGTGCGGATAGACTGGATCGGCTCTCCGAGGAGCGCGAGCGGGCGCTCGAGTATCGATCACATCGTGAGGAGATCGAGACGCAGCGCGGCTACCTGAAAGCCTCCGAGCTGGAGGAGAAACGCGAGACGCGAAAGGAGGTGCAAACGGAGATCGACGAGCGTGAGGGGGACCTCGAATCGCTCCGTGCAGAGCTCGACGTGAGACAGGGACGGCTCACCCGGTTGGAGGAGGATCTCGCCGATCTCACCCACGAGATCGAAACGAAGGGGGAGGACGAACAGATCGCCATCCGCGCGGAGATCGAGGAGATCAAAGGTGAGATCGACCGGCTGGAGGGGCGGATCGAGGACGCGGAGCGGCGAGCGACGGAGGCGGAGACCGAGCGACGAAACGCCTTCGTACAGATCGACCGAAAGGACGAGCGAATCGAGGAGCTCGACGCGGAGATCAAGGACGTGAAGATCGAGAAAGCCTCCGTGAAGTCGGAAATCGCGACGAAGCGCGGCGAGCTGGCCGACGTCGAAGCCGAGATCGAGGGGGCAGACACCGAATTCGATGAGCTGAAAGCCGAGTTGTCCGAACGGAAAGAACGGCTCGAATCGCTCAAAACGGAGCGGAACGAGGCGCAACGCGAGAAGGACCGGCTGCTCGATGAGGCCCGGCGTCGGTCGAACGAGGAGAGCGAGACCCGCGAGCGGCTGAACGCCGCCCGTGAGGAGATCCCGGAGATCAAAGCGCGCATCTCCGAGCTCAAAAGCGAGTTGGACAAGGCCCAGCGAAACGAGGAGACCATTGAGGAGGCGGTCGCCGACCTGTTCGCCGAGAAGGCCGAGCGTGCGGAGCGGTTGGACGAGGTCGAATCCGAACTCCGGGAGAAACAGAACGAATACGCCAGCCTCGAGGCCGCCGCCAGCCAGCGGGGCGACAGCTCCTGGCCACGCGCGGTCACGGAGGTGAAAAACGGCGGCATCGACGGCGTTCACGGCGCAGTCGGCGAGCTCGGATCCGTCGAGACGGAGTACGCCGAAGCGTGTGAGACCGCAGCCGGCGGCCGGCTCGCGAACGTCGTCGTCGACGACGACGGGGTCGGGTCGACCTGCATCGAGTACCTCAAGCGGCGGAACGCCGGCCGTGCGACGTTCCTCCCGATCACGAAGATGGACGACCGGGGGCTCCCGAGGTGTCCGTCGATGCCGGGCGTCATCGACTTCGCACGCAACCTCGTCGACTACGACGATCGGTACGAGCCGATCTTCTCGTACGTGCTCGGGTCGACGCTCGTCGTCGAGGACATGCGGACCGCCCGCGACCTCATGGGCGACTATCGAATGGTGACGCTCGACGGCGACCTCGTCGAGAAATCCGGCGCGATGACGGGGGGTTCCGGCGGCGGCTCGCGCTACTCGTTCAGCAAATCCGGCGGGGGCAAACTCGATCGGATCGCCGCCGAAATACGGGATCTGGAGGACGACAGACAGGAACTGGAGGCGGAGATCGCCGAGTTGGAGTCGAAGATCGACGACGCCCGCGAGCGGAAAGCCGACGCCGCCGAGCGCGTACGTTCCGTCGAGGCCGACGTCGAGCGCGCCGAGGAAACCCTCGCGGAGACGAACGCGCGGATCGAGCGGTTGGAGGAAGAATTAGCGGAGATGGCCGAGCGCCGCGAATCGGTCGACGCCGAGATGAGCGAGTTGGACGGGACCATCGACGGGCTCGACGACGACATCGAGGAAACCGAGGCGGCGATCGCGGAGATCGAGTCCGAACTCGCCGACTCGAAGATCCCGGAGCTCTCCGAACGCGCCGACGAGATCCGTGCCGAGATCGACGAGCGGGAGGCGCGGATCGACTCGCTCGATTCCCGGCTCAACGAGTTGACCCTCGAACGGGAGTACGCGACCGACGCCGTCGATGACCTCCACGAGACGGTCGAGAACGCACAGAACCGGAAAGCCGAGGCGGAGACGGCCATCGAAGAGCACGAAGCGGCCATCGAGGAACGCGAGGAACGGCTGGTGACGAAACGGGAGGCCATCGCCGACCTCGAAGAGGAGCTCTCGGAGCTCAGAGCCGAGCGCGAGTCGCTCCGTGAGGAGATCCGGGAGGCGACCCGCGAGCGCGACGAGCAGGCCTCGCGTGTCTCCGCCGCCGAGGACGAGATCGACTCGCTCTCGGAGCGAGCCGACCGGTTGGCCTGGGAGATCGACGAGTTGGAGGCGCAGGTCGGCGAGTACGACCCGGAGGCGATCCCCGACCTCGAAACGGTCGAGGCGCGGATCGGGGAGCTGGAGGCGGCTATGGAGGCGTTGGAGCCGGTCAATATGCTCGCGATAGACGAGTACGACGAGGTCGAAGCGGAACTCGACCAGCTGGAGGAGCGCCGCGACGTGCTCGTCTCCGAACGCGACGCGATCGAAGAGCGGATCGAGAGCTACGAGGCCGAAAAGAAGGCGACGTTCATGGAGACGTTCGAATCGATCAACGGCCACTTCAGGGAGATCTTCTCCCGGCTCTCGGCGGGAACGGGGGAGTTGGTGTTGGAGAACCCGGAGGATCCCTTCGAGGAGGGGTTAACGATGAAAGCACAGCCGGCGGACAAGCCGGTCCAGCGGCTCGGCGCGATGAGCGGCGGGGAGAAGTCGCTCACCGCGCTCTCGTTCATCTTCGCGATCCAGCGACACAACCCCGCCCCCTTCTACGCGCTCGATGAGATCGATGCCTTCCTCGATGCAGTCAACGCCGAGCGGGTCGGCGAGATGATAGAGGAGCTGGCCGCAGACGCCCAGTTCGTCGTCGTCGGACACCGGGCGGCCCTGCTCGAACGCTCCGACCGCGCCATCGGGGTGACGATGCAGGGCGATAACGTCTCCGCGGTGACCGGGATGCGCTTCGGCGGCGACGACGGCGAGGAGGAGGTGACCGCGGATGACTGATCGGAACGGCGAGGGCAAAGACGGCAAAGGGAGAAACGGCCACGAGGGCGCCGACGAGGTCCCGACCATCGATCTGACGAGCGAGCGCGACGGTTCGAGCCGCTCGACGCCGAACCCATTCGAGGAGTCCACGGGGACGGACGGTACGGCGGGTACGGACGATGACGACGACAGCGGTGGGGGCAGCGACGGCGACGACCGCGAGGTCGAACCCGTCGAGATCCTCGTCCAGCTCGCCGAGGAGGGCGAGATCGAACCGTGGGACATCGACATCGTACACGTGACGGACGCCTTCCTCGCGAAGCTCGACCGAACGGACCTCCGGACGACCGGCCGAGCGCTCTTTTATGCCAGCGTCCTGTTGCGGATGAAAAGCGACGAGCTGCTCGCCGAGGACGACGAGGACGAGGAGCCCGCGATGGAGCCATGGGAAGCCGCCCTGGAGGGCGACGCGGCCGACCCGGCGGATCCGGAATTCGACCCGATCGACCAGTTGGAAGCCGAGATGGATCGGCGGCTCGACCGGAAGAACACCCGGGGCTCGCCGGAGACGCTCGACGAGTTGGTCCGCGAGCTGCGGGAAGCCGAGCGCGACTCCTGGTGGAAACGGTCACGGGAGTACGACACGAGCGAGTCGCCCACAGGCTACGACCGCGGGACGCGGACGCTCGATTATCACGCCGGCGATGCATTCCGTCGCGACGGGGAGCCGACCGCGGGGGAGGCGACCGAGCGAACCCACGACGAGGACATCGAGGACGTCATCGACGACGTCGAGGGCGCGCTTCGCCGGCAGTTCGACAACGGACGCGCCGAGGTGCTGTTCGCGGAGGTCGAAGCCGCCGGCGGCCGGCCGTTCATGACGTTCCTCGCGCTGTTGTTCATGGCCCATCGCGGCTCGGTCCGTCTCCAACAGGACGACCTCTTCGGCGATTTGTGGATACGCGATCCGAACGCCGCCCTCGCGGAGGCGGAAGCGATAGCGGACTGATCGGCGGGCACGGGGTCGGCTCCGGGGGCGGCTCCGGGGACACGGCTCCGGGGGCGGCTCCGGACGCTGCCCGCAGTGTGGGGGCGTTCGAATCGCTCACCAGAAGCCAATTATCCGTTGGACCCATACATGAATGATAATGAGTAGACGCCGGGCGTCGTGGGCGGCCGGACACGATACGTCGGGGGATCACGGATGAGCGACCGCAAACGCGCGGAGCGTCCGCTTCGATGGAGCGCTGGCGTCCTCGCCGTCGTCGTCGCCGGCCTGCACGCCTACTGGGCGCTTCCGAACATGGCGCTCCAGCTCCAAGTCCGGCAGTTTCCCGACCCGCGGCCGGCCGCGTTCCTCCTCGCGACGATGGCGATACTGATGGGGATCACGCTCGTGATGCTTGATTTCGACCCGCTGCCGATCTACGTCGCCGGCGCGGCGCTCATGCTCGTCTTCCTCGTCGGCTACGTGGCATGGCACACCGTCCTCGAACACGGTGCCTTCTGGCCCGGACGGGAACCGCACGGACACCACGACGCCGGGACCGTCGAGATCGTCATCGATCACCTCGCGAACGACACCTTCGAACTCGTCTCGAAGCTGAGCGAACTCGCGTTGCTCGTCGTCCTCTCGGCGCTGGCGACGATCGAGTTCCGGAGGCGGAGCTGATTCCATATGGCCATCCCGTCCTCACTTCTCGGCGTCGATGTCCTCTTATTCCTCGTGATCGGGCTGCTCGGCGGCGCGCACTGTATCGGGATGTGTGGACCGCTCGTCACGATCTACGCCTCACGAATGCGCCGTGGTGGGGAAGGTTCCGCCGGCGGGAAGACGGGCGATCCGGGACGGGCTGACGGCGGGAGGACGGCGACCGCATCCGCCCGGAGACGGGGTCACTTGACGACCTACGAGGTTCGACAGCACGCCCTTTTCAACCTCGGGCGGGCGGCGAGCTACACCCTCATCGGCGCGGCGTTCGGCGCGCTCGGCGGGGTCCTCCTCGTGACGACGGCGACGCTCACCGAGGCGGCCGGGACGATCCGCGGGGCCGTCGGACTCCTCATTGGGGCGGCCGTGATCGGTATCGGCGTTCGGTATCTGCTCGGGGGTGCGGCCGGCGGCGTACACCTGCCCGGAGTGGAACGGGTGACTGGCTGGCTGACCGGCCACGTCGATCGGCTCGCCGGTGGCCCCGGGATCGTCGGGCTCGGCGCGGTACACGGGCTGCTTCCGTGTCCGATCCTCTATCCGGCGTACCTCTATGCGTTCGCGAGCGGCTCGCCGCTCGCGGGCGGCGTCGCGCTCGCGGCGCTCGGGATCGGGACGATGCCGGCCGTCTTCCTCTACGGGACGGTGATCGAGAGCGTCGACGCCGTCCACCGTCGCCGGGTACACCGCGTGCTCGGGCTCGCGTTCGTCGTGCTCGGCTACGTCCTGTTCGCCCACGGGCTGATGGAGGTCGGGATCCATCTCCCACACCCCGAGTTGCCGTTCTGGAACCCGCTCGAAGTCGGCGGCGGCCACGACGGGCACTGAACGACCGAGGAGCGAGCGGGGAAGGCCACCCACGACCGACCGACTCATCAACGAGCAGCCCCAATGGCTGGTATGTCCGAGACGGACGCGTCGACCGGGCCGCGGGCCGCCGAGGGGTCCGGAACGGATCCCGGTTGCACGCTCTGTGGGCTGTCGGTGGCCGGCGTCGACGTCGTCAACGACGCGGGCGATCGGTTCTGCTGTGTCGGCTGTCGGGACGTCCACGAGGCGCTCGGCGACGCCGATGTCGACGCGACGGCGGTCCGAGAGCGCAAGCGATCCGGACGGGCCGAGGAAGCCGACGACGAGCCAAACGTCCCCGCCGGCCACGAGGCGACGTTCCTCGAGGTCGAGGGGATGCACTGTGCGACCTGTGAGGCGTTCATCGAGACCGTCGCGACCCGAACGGACGGGGTGAGCGCTGCGAGCGCGAGCTACGTTACCGACACCGTCCGGATCGATCACGACCCCGACGCCGTCACCACCGAGGACCTCTCGGAGGCGGTGAGCGGGCTCGGCTACACCGCCTATCCGCGCGATGACGCCTTCTCGCGACGACAGGCGGACAACATGGCGACCGCGCGGCTCGCGGCGGGCGTCCTCGTCGGGATGGCGGTGATGTTACAGTACATCGTCATCATCTACCCGACCTACTTCGCGTTCCCGTTCTATGACGAGCGGACGCTGGAGTTCCTCAACGAGGCGATGGCGTCGGCGAGCGGGAACTACTTTTTCATCGTCATCGGGGTGCTCACGACCGTCGTCCTGCTGTTCACCGGCAAGCCGATCCTCCGGGGGGCGTACGTCAGTATCAAGACACGCTCGCCGAACATGGACCTCCTCGTCGCCATCGCGGCGGTGAGCGCGTACCTCTACAGCACGCTCGCGGTGATCCTGCTGGATAACCCCTCCATCTACTACGACGTCACCGTCGCGATCATCGTGATCGTCACGGTCGGGACCCATTATGAGTCGTCGATCAAGCGGCGCGCGACGGAGCTGCTCTCCGATCTCACCGCGGTGCAGGTAGACACGGCGCGGCGGGTGGCGCGGGCCGCGGGGGTCGGGGAAGCCGGGGGCGCCGCCGAGGCCGCCGAAGCCACCGAAGCCGCCAGCGTTGAGCGACTTGAAGAGCCCGAAACCGTCGCGCTCGACGACCTCAGACCGGGCGATCACGTCCTCGTGCGGGCGGGCGAGCGCGTTCCAGTCGACGGCGAGGTCGTCGACGGGACCGCCGCGGTCGACGAATCCGTGGTAACTGGCGAGTCGATGCCGGTGCGGAAGGATCTCGGTTCGACGGTCGTCGGCGGCTCCGTCGTCGCCGACGGGGCGGTGACGGTCGCGGTCGGCCCCGACGCCGCCTCCAGTCTCGACCGGGTGGCGGAGCTGGTCTGGGACCTGCAGAGCGGCAATCACGGCGTCCAGAAGCTCGCCGACCGGTTGGCGACGATCTTCGTCCCGCTCGTTCTCGTCCTCGCAGTCGTCGTCGCCGCGGTCAACCTCGCGCTCGGCAACGGTATCGGGACGGCCATGCTCGTCGCGCTCACCGTGCTCATCGTCTCCTGTCCCTGTGCGCTCGGGTTGGCGACGCCGCTCGCGGTCGCCTCGGGCGTCCGCGACGCGCTCCGTCGATCCATCGTCGTCTTCGATGACACGGTGTTCGAGCGGATCCGCGACGCCGACACGGTCGTCTTCGACAAGACCGGGACGCTCACGACCGGCGAGATGACGCTCATCGATCGCGACGTGGACGACGACCTGCTCGCGCTCGCTGCGACCTTAGAGGCGCGTTCAGCACACCCCGTCGGGCAGGCGATCGCGGCCGCAGGGGGAGGAGCGAGCGCCGCGGTCGCGGACGACGGGCAAGCGCTTGCGGACGGCGGCGAGAACACCCGACCGGACGGCGGTGCGGCGGTCGCCGAGGAGGCCACCGAAGACATGCCGAACGGAACCGACGCTGGCGCCGACGGCGTCGAATCGTTCGTCGATCACCGGCTTGGCGTCTCCGGCGTCGTCGACGGCCGTGAGGTGATCGTCGGGCATCCCGACCTCTTCGAGGAGCGGGGCTGGACGGTTCCGGAGGCGATCAGGGACACTGTCGACGAGGCGAGGGACGTCGGACGGGTCCCCGTCGCGCTCGGCCGCGACGGGGCCGCCGAGGGCGTGGTGGTCGTCGGCGACGAACTGCGCGAGGGCTGGGCGGAGACGCTCACCGACCTCGCCGACGCCGGGGTCGAGGTCGTCGTGTTGACCGGCGACGACGCGCGGGCGGCGACGGTTTTCCGCGAACACGAGGCCGTGAGCGAGGTCTTCGCGGGTGTCCCCCCGGAGGGGAAAGCCGAGACGGTGGAGCGCTTAAAAGGGCGCGGCCGGACGGTGATGGTCGGTGACGGGACGAACGACGCGCCCGCGCTCGCGGCCGCCGACCTCGGGATCGCGCTCGGCGGGGGGACGGCGATGGCCGCCGACGCCGCGGACGTCGCCGTCGTCGACGACGACCTCGGGTCGATCGCGACCGTCTTCGAGCTGTCGCGGGCGGCCGGCCGACGCGTGAAGGGGAACATCGGCTGGGCGTTCTGTTACAACGCGATCGCCATCCCGCTCGCCGTGACGGGGCTGTTAAACCCCCTCTTCGCCGCCGTCGCGATGGGGCTGTCCAGTCTGCTCGTGGTGACGAACTCCTCGCGGGAGTTGTTATAAGCGATCGTTAGTACGACCGGGGGAGATCGAGCACGCGTTCGCCGATGTAGTTTAACGCAAGCTCCTGGGTTATCGGGACCAATCGGGTGAGGCGCGCCTCCCGCAGGTAGCGCTCGACGTCGTACTCGCGGGCGACGCCGAAGCCGCCGTGCGTCTGGACGGCCGCGTCGGCGGCGGCGAACGCCGCGTCGGCCGCGAGGAACTTCGCCATGTTCGCTAACGCACCGATCTCCTGACGGCTCGATTCCTCGACTTGACTGGCGGCGTTATAGACCATCCCTTTCGCGGCCTGCACGCGGGCGTGCGCCTCCGCGAGCGGATGCTGGATCGCCTGGTTTGAGCCGATCGCCCTGCCAAACACCTCGCGATCGTTCGCGTACGCGACGCCGGTCTCGACCGCTACCTCGCCGAGCCCGATACACTCCGCGGCGATGGCCAACCGCTCCTCGTTGAGTCCGTCGAGCATCTGATAAAAGCCGTTCCCCACCTCGCCGATGACGGCCGTCTCCGGGACCCGCAGCCCCTCGAAGAACAGCTCATAGGAGTGGACCGCGCCGCTCGCGGTCTTGTCGATCTGGCTGATCTCGAGGGCGCCCTGATCGTAGGCGTCCTCCAAGTCGATGAGGAACATCGTGATCCCCAACGTGTGTTTCTCGACCTCGGATTTCGGCGTGGTCCGGGCGACGAGCACGAGATAGTCGCTCGCGTCGACCCGCGAGATCCAAATCTTCTGTCCGTCGATCACGTACTCGTCGCCCTCGTGAGTAGCGCTGGTCTCGATGGACGTCGAGTCGGAGCCCGCGTTCGGCTCGGTGAGTCCGAAGGCCTGAATTGATTTCTCGCCGCGAGCGACCTTCGGGAGGAGATCGGCTTTCATTTCCTCGCTCCCGTAGGTGACCAGCGGAACGGAGTTATAAATGGCCCCGTGGACGGCCTGTGCCGCGCTGAAGCCACCGCCGGAGGCGGCGATCTCCTCCATGATCACCACGACCTCTTCGGTACCCATACCGGCGCCATCGTACTCCATCGGGAGGAGCACTCCGAGCCATCCGTGAGCAGCGAGTTCGTCGACGAACTCGTGTGGGTATTCGCCCGCCTCGTCCTTTTCGCGCCAGTACTCCCGATCGAAATCCGAGCAGATGTCACGGATCGAGTCGCGGACGAGTCGTTGCTGATCCGTCAGGGGGACGGTGTCTCTGTTGACCACGGCTACCGATCCGCACGGAACGATCACGGTTAAAAATACAGATGCAGGTCGCGATCGATCGTAATCTGAGGTATGAACAGGCTCACGCCGAGTAGTAGTACTCGCCTTCGCGCTTCTGTTGGGCGTCCTTCTGTGAACCGGGTTTGTTGATCCGCGGGCGACCGGTCCGCTCGTCGCGACGGAAGGTGATGTCGAGATCCGCGAGGAAGTCGTTCATCCCCGCGCGCATCTCCTGTGGGGCGGAGGCGTGCCCGCTGACGGCGGGTTCACCGTCAAAGACCATCAGCCGGTCCGCAAGGAGGTCGATCATGTAGATGTCGTGGTCGATGACGAGCACCGTCGCGTCGTGGTTCTCCGCGTAGCGGCGGATCGCCGTCGTCGCGCGAACCCGCTGTTCGACGTCGAGGTGTGCGGAGGGCTCGTCGAGCAGGTAGAGGTCGGCGTCCTTCGAGAGACACGCCGCGATGGCGACCCGCTGGCGCTCGCCACCCGAAAGGTCGGTGAGGTCCCGCTCCATGATCCGTTCGAGCTGGAGGGGTTGAGCGATCTCCGTGTTCCAGTAGGAGGAGCCGAACCGGTCGGTGATGGAGGACAGAAAGACATCGACGCGCATCGGCTGGTCGATCTCGATGTACTGCGGTTTATACGCGATATCGAGGTCGAAATCGACCGAGCCGGTGTCGGGTTCGAGCGAGCCCGCGAAGATCCGCGCGAGCGTCGACTTCCCGATCCCGTTCGGGCCGACGATCCCGAGGACCTCCGACTCGTAGATCGTTCCCCCCTCGACGTCGAGTTCGAACTCCCCGTCGCCGTAGGACTTCGAGAGTTCGGGGTACGCCACGAGCGGGCTCCCCTTCGTGGTGACGCGGGGGGCGTGCTCCTCGAAGGTGATCGCGCTCGGCCGGATCCGCATGTTCTCGTTGTCGAGGTAACCCTTCAGGTACTCGTTGATCCCGCCACGGACGGACTTCGGATCCGTGATGACCCCGTACGCCCCGGGCTCGCCGTAGGCGACGTGGAGAACGTCGGTGAGCAGATCGAGGATCGCGAGGTCGTGTTCGACGACGAGCATCGACCGTTCGGTCCCCTCGTCGGTCGCGAGCTCCTGGATGAGTCGGGCGGCGACCATCCGCTGGCCGATGTCGAGGTACGGGGTGATCTCGTCGAGGAAATAGAAGTCGGCGTCCCGGGCGAGACACGCCGCGATGGCGACCCGCTGCAGCTCCCCGCCGGAGATGGAGCCGATCTCCTGATCCATCACCGGCCGGATGTTCAGGCGGTCGATGAGGTCGTCGAGGACGCCGCGCTCGTCGGTCCGTTCGAGGAGATCGCGGGTGTTGCCGTCGAACTGCTTCGGGATCTGATCGACGTACTGCGGCTTGCGGGCGACGGTGACGTCGCCGGCCTGAAGCGCTTCGAGGTAGGTCTGGAGGCCGGTGCCACGGAATCGATCGAGGACCGGCTCCCAGCCCGGATCGTCGATCTCGTGAGCGCCGAGGTTCGGAACCCGCTCGCCGGCGAGCGCGTGGACCGCAGTTGACTTCCCGATCCCGTTCGGCCCGAGGATCCCGGTGACGGTGCCGGGTTCCGGCACCGGAAGCCCGTACAGCGCGAAGGCGTTCTCGCCGTAGCGGTGGACGGGATCCTCCTCCAACTCGGAGGGGAGGTTGATGATCTCGATGGCGTCGAAGGGACACTTCTCGACGCAGATCCCGCAGGTCTCGCCGAGACAGATCTCCTCGGAGATCCGGATCTGATCGGGGCCGCCCTCGACGGCATCGGGACCGCGTTGCGTGATGCACTCCTTGCCGGTCCGGTTCGGCGGGCAGTAGTTGGCACACTCGTAGTTGCATCGATCCGGCTGACAACGATCCAGATCGACGACGGCGATGCTGTCGTCGGCCATTTATATCGTCACCGCGGAGGTCAAAAGGATCGTGTAGCTGATGAACCACAGCGTGAACGTCATGAAGGTGACGTAGAGGTTGTCCTTGATCCCGAAGTCGCCGACGCCGATAACGGTATATAAGGGGTACTGGACGATGACGAAAACGCCCATGATGAGGACGGCTATCGTCGAACCGGCGTCGGCCGGGTCCGTCCCGACGTAGAGCGCCGACACCACGCCCGCGGCGATCCCCGCGAGACAGCAGATCGTGGTGACGACCACGCTCCGGGTATGGCCGGTTATCCTCGGATCATCGCTCATACGTAGGAGTGTGTAACCCCCCGTAAAAAGGCGTTCGTTCCGGGGGTGGAGCGGGTCGAACGGTCGCAAGGAGCCGATCCATGGTGGGGGAAGTGACCACGGACGACCGTAGTTGATCGATCCGCGCGCGAGCGCCACGGCTGACTGACTGGTCAGTTTATCGGCCGCCATCCGGCAATATAGTCCGCTTTCTGCCCGAGGAAGCGGATCATGTTGCCCCTATGTCGGCGAAAATCCGCCGTCCCGCATCAACATTTATCACCGTGTGTGCGTTCGGTTCACACCGATGGCTGGAACCCAAACGGAGCGTCTCGACGACCTCCCACCGAGCGCCAAACTCGTATTTAAAGTGCTCGAATACAACGGCCCACTGACACAGAAGGGGATCGTTCAGGAGTCGATGCTGTCCGCACGGACCGTTCGGTACGCGCTCGAACGGCTGGAGGGGATCGGCATCGTCGACGAGGACGTCTACTTCGCCGACGCTCGACAGAATCTCTATCGGCTCACCGAACCCGCCCAGGAGTTCACCGGCGACGAATGTGAGCCGTCCTGTACGGCCGACTGACCGCAAACGTGCCCCTGTTTTGTGGAGGGATCGCCGCGTGATGAGATGAAACGGACTCGATCACGGTTCTCGTGTCGCCAGCGGCGTCAGCGGATCGGCCGCCATCGGTGTCGCCTCGGTTAGCGGACGTCCTCCGCCGAGACCTTTCTCGCGCCGCGGATCGCTTCGACGATCGTGAGTGCGGACGCCACGAGCAGCGCGAACGTCGCCGCCAACACGAACGCCAGGAGGAGAAACCATGCCTCCGGGCCGAGCAAGGGATACTCGCGTGTTTCGACGAGCGGGCCGAGCAGCTCGAAGGTCCGAACGACATAGAGCAGCGCCGCGAGCAGCACGCCAGCGACGGCGCCGATGCGAACGTTTCGATAGAAGCCCAACGACTCGAGGAGGACGAGCATCGGGGGCTTACTCGAGGTCTCGTCGCTCACGGTTGAAGGTACTACCGCCATGCAAAAAGAGGCGTCGAAGGGCGTCGACCGACGGTTCGACGGGACAAGGGCGATCGATCATAAAATATTCCGGCTTCGTAACCGAGTATCAAAGGTACTCAAGTATGCCCTTCCCATAGCCGGGGATATGACTCGCGTCGTGCTGTCGGAGTTCCCGATGATAGACCCGGAGATCTACCGCCGTCGGCTCGCCGAGCGCGTCGACGGTCCCGTCGAGGTGGTCGTCGCCGACATGGATTCGACCGACGAGGTGATCGAGGCCGCGACGGGGGCTGCCGCGCTCGTCACCGACATCAACACCGCCGTCGACGCGAACGCGATCGAGGCGCTCGACCTCCAAGTGATCGCCCGATCGGCGGTGGGCGTCGACAACATCGACGTCGCGGCCGCCGCCGCGAACGGCGTGACCGTCACCCGGGTTCCGGACTACTGCACGAACGAGGTGGCGACCCACTCGGTCGCGCTGCTGCTCGACTGCCTGCGGTCCGTGAAGCCGTACGACGCCGACGTCGCGGACGGTGGTTGGTCGTGGGAGGTGGGCCGACCGGTCCGGAGACTCAAGGGCGCGACCGTGGGACTCCTTTCGTTCGGACCGATCGCCCGGCTCGCCGCCGACCGGCTCGCCGGGTTCGGCGCGGAACTCGTCGCGCACGATCCGTACGTGGAGCCCGAGGTGATGACCGACCGCGACGTGGAGCCCGTCGGGGTCGACGAACTGTTCGATCGGGCCGACCACGTCGCCGTCTACGCACCCCTCACCGAGTCGACGCGTGGGATGGTCGATGCGGACGCCCTCTCGAAGCTCTCATCCGACTCCGTGCTCGTCAACGTGGGTCGCGGACCGGTGGTCGACGCGGATGCCCTGCTCTCGGCGCTGGAGACGGACACGATCAAGGCGGCCGGCCTCGACGTGCTCGCCGAGGAGCCGCCCGAGGACGACCCGCTCGTCGGACGACCCGACACCGTGATCACGCCACACGCCGCGTGGTACAGCGAGGACGCCTACGAGGAGGTGAACACCCGTGCCGCCGACGACGTGGCGGCGGTGTTGAACGGCGAAGTGCCGGCCGGTCGTGTCGATCCCGACGCCGGCTGGCTGTAGGACGGGTCCGCAGCGGAGGACCGAGCCTTACCAGGTGTCCCCGCTCGCGAGATCGACCGTCGAGTCGCCCTTCTCCGAGGGACAGATATCCGCGAGCACGCAGTCCGCACAGTCGGGGTTGATCGCGGTACACGTCGCGCGACCGTGATCGATGAAGAGGTGCGTGAACTGCTGCCAGTGCTCCTCGGGGACGATCCCGAGAAGGTCGCGTTCGATCGTCCCCGGCCGTTCCTCCTCGGTGATACCCAGTCGGCGGGAGATCCGCTGGACGTGGGTGTCGACGACGATTCCCTCCACGATGTCGTGGCCGTGCTGGAGGACGACGTTCGCGGTCTTGCGGCCGACGCCGGCGAGGTCGGTGAGTTCGGACATCGTATCGGGCACCTCGCCGTCGTGTTTCTCCGCGATATCCGCACAGGCCGATCGGATGTACTTCGCTTTGTTGTTGTAGTAGGTGATCGAGCTGATGGCCTCCGCGAGCTCCTCCTGTGGCGCGTTCGCATACTCCTCGGGCGTACGGTAGGTCTCGAAGAGGTCCGCACACACCGTGTTGACCCGCTCATCGGTACACTGTGCCGAGAGGATCACCGCGATCAGAAGCTCCAGCCGGTTCGAGTAGCGAAGCGAGATGGTCGAGTCGGGGTACTCCTCATACAGCCGATCGAGGACCTCCTCGACCTGTACGTCCCGGGGTGAAAGCGGCGTGCCCATACCGATCCCTCCAGTCGGCGGACATTGAACGGATCGGAAAGGTCCGGATCGGAAAGGAGCAGATCGGAAAGGTCTGGATCGGAAAAGAACGGAGCCGAAGAGGACGAAACGACCCTCGGTCGGCGCGTATCGGTTATCAGTCGGTTTTTTACGACGTAACCCGATATACGGATAGATGGGCGATACGGTCCGGGTGCTCTACCTCGGTGACGATCCAGCGGTCGCCGACCTGCTACGACAGCAGCTCGAAGACGGGGACGAGCGGTTCGTGGTGGAGACAGCGAGCGATCCGGAGGAGGTGGCGTCGAGTATCGACGCCGATCCACCCGATGGAGTCGTCCCGGCGAGCGAGCGAGCGCGGAGAGAGGGATGCGGGGCCGGCACGACCGCGGAGCCGTCCGAGACGGGGGAAACCGGCGACGACGAACTGCTCCGACAGACCGAACGGCTGGCCCGGGTGGGCGGCTGGGAGGTAGACGTCGAGACCGGCGAGCAGCGCTGGACGCGAGGAACGTACGCCATTCACGGCCTGGACCCGGATGAGCCGTTCGAGCCGACCCTCGAGGCGGGCGTCGAGTTCTATCACCCCGACGACCGTGAGAGGATCGAACGGGCGACGGCCCGATGTATCGAGTCGGGCGAGCCCTACGAGGAGGAGCTCCGATTGATCACCGCCGATGGGCGGCATCGATGGGTACGAACGTCCGGCGAACCGGTGTATGAAGGCGGCGAGATTCACGCGATCCGCGGGGCGATACAGGATATCACCGATCGGAAGGAGCGGGAGCGTGAGCTACACCGGTACGAGGCGATGTTGGAATACTCGCCTGATCTCATCGTCGTCCTCGATGAGGACGGGACGGTCGACTACCAGAGCCCGCCGTCACCGCTTTTCGACTGGGAACCACGTAGCCTCGTCGGGGAAACGCCATTTGAACAGATCCACCCGGAGGACAGGTCGCGGGTAATCGATCATTTCGAACGGGTGATCGCGGCCCCCGAGGAGATCGACAAGATAGAGCTCAGGGCCGAGGACGTAAACGGGGAATGGCACTGGGTCGAAAGCCGGGCACAGAACTTCATCGGTCGAGAGCCGGTCGACGGCATCCTCGCGGTGATGCGGGACATCTCGGAGCGGAAGGAGTACGAGCAGGAGTTGGAGCGGCAGACCGCGGAGTTGGAGGCACAGTATCGCTACCTGTTCGAGGAGGCACCGATCATGATGGTGCTGACACGGACGGTCGACGGCGAACCGATCGTCGACGACTGCAACCAGCGGTTCGCCGATCGGTTAGGCTATCGAAAGAACGAGGTGCTCGATCGAAAACTGGCGTCGTTCTACACGAACGAATCGGCACGGAAACTCCTGGAGGACGGGTATAGCCGGGCGTTGTCCGGGAAGTTGGTCAGCGCGGATCGGGAACTACTCACCACGGAGGGGGAGCGCGTCGAAACGCTGTTGCGTGCCGTGCCGCGGCGGATGGCGGACGGGGAGCTCGACGGCACCCTCGCGATGTACGTCGATATCAGCCGACGGAAGGCGATCGAGCGCGAAAAGACGCGTCTGGAGGAGGTAAACAGGGTTCTCTCACACGACCTTCGAAATCCGCTCAACGTCGCACAGGGACGCGTCAGACTCGCTATTGACGATGACGATGCCGACCCCGAGCATCTAGCGGTGGTGGTAGACGCCCTCGAGCGGATGGAGCGGTTGATCGAGGACCTCCTCGAACTGGCTCGAACCGACGACGCCATCGAAACGGAACGGCTGTCGCTCGCGACGTTGGCACGGGAGGCCTGGCGGAACGTCGAAACGGGAGAAAGCGGTTTCCGGATCGAGACGGACACATCGGTGGAGGCGGAACGTACCCGGGTCACACAGCTGTTCGAGAACCTGTTCCGGAACGCGATCGAACACGGAGACGAGGCGGTGACGGTGACGGTCGGTGAACTGGATGACGGGTTCTACATCGAAGACACCGGGCCGGGAATTCCGGAGGCCGATCGGGAGCGTGTGTTCGAGGCGGGCTACTCGACGAATCCGGACGGAACCGGGCTGGGGCTGGGGATCGTCAAACGAGTATGTGACGCCCACGGATGGACGGTTCGCGTCACGGCCGGAACGGACGGCGGCGCACGGTTCGAGATCCGGGATGTCGGGCCCGCGTGATCGATCCACAAGATTCAGGCTCGTCACACGTGGTCCATCGTCGTCAACTCGCCCGCAAACGTCGGAACCGAGACCGGTAGATTCAGTACGCGCGACCGACTGGCTCCGTCGTGTCCCGCTCCCGTGATCGTTCCCGACGCCGGCCGGCCTATCGTCGGCGGCCACGCGAGTTCTACGCCCTCTGGATCGCCGCGACGACGACCTACGGCGTCGGCGACATCGTCTCCACCATCGCCTTCCTCACCTACGTTCCCGAGATGGACGAGGCGAACCCTATCGTGGTGGCCGCCATCGACGCCTTCGGATTCGCTGGCCTAGTCGCGCTGAAGGTCGTCGTCTACTGCATCATGGTCTGGATCAGCGTCGTGGGCGCGCGCGACGGCGACGCCCTGCTGTATTATTTTCCGCCGATACTGCTCACTCTCGTCGGACTGTTTCTCACCGCGAACAACGTCTACGCGATGTGGGTCGTCACCTGATCGACAAGCGCGGGCGCGAGGGGTCGTTCCCCACGTGTCTCCCCCGATTGCCGACAGCCACATCGCGTGGCCTGACGCTCGATCCCCCTCGGACGCACGACGTTTTATATACTGGGAGGGAGCGAATACGTGAGTATGGAGCGACCACGCCCACGGATGGGCACGCATACGGAGACGCTATTGCCGCGGATCGGCGCATTCCTACTCGACGTGATCCTTCTCGGGTTCGCGTTCGGGCTGCTTGTCGTCATCACGTCGATCATCAGCGACGCGCTCGGGTTGCTGCTCGCCAGCCTCGCGCCGATCGTCTTCTTCGCGTACTTCATCTACATGGAGGGAACGTACGGACAGACCGTCGGAAAGCGGTTCCTCGGTATCGTCGTCGTGATGGAGGACGGTTCCCCGTGTGACATGAAAGCATCCGCCATCCGGAACGTGTTGCGCATCGTCGACGGCCTCTTCGGCTACCTCGTCGGCCTCGTCGCCATTCTGCTCACGGACGACGACCAGCGCGTCGGCGACCTCGTCGGCGACACCGTCGTCGCTCGCGTCGGGAAGTGAGCGTCGCTCGGAGCTCAGGTGGACGGCCCGACCCTCCACCAACCGTCAGCGAGGCGACGGCATCATCTCGGCTCGATCGGAAAGCGCGGGCCACGCCGAACCGAGCCGCCAGATGTCGAGGTCGATCGTCGCGCCACCCGGACCGGCGTAGAGCCCCACACCGGTTGCGTCCGCACGCGTCGGATAGATCCGCGTTGAGAGCGCGCGCCGATCGTTCACGAACAGCTCTAAGACAGAGCCATCGAGGAAGGTCCGGATGTCGAACGGACGTGAGAGATCGGCAACGTCGACCGCGACATCGTCGGCGTGCGCCGCCGGATCGACGCTGCTCTCGGTGCGATCGACGACGACACGGTCGGGGCGAATACGCACGCTCGTGGATTCGGGACCGTCGGGCGAGGCACGGAGCACGAGCCCGACCTCCGTTGCGTCGGTCGGGTCGACGCGAAGTCGACATTCGAGAGCGGTCCCCTCGACCGGAAGACGCCGGGCAGCGTCATCGAGCGTGAGCGTTCCCTCGTGGAGCCGTTCGCGGCGGAGCCGCTCGACCTCCCGGACGGGCCGCTGCCGGATGTCGCCGTCAATGACGGCGACTTCCCGGGGCAGACTCATCGCGCCTGCCCACCCCGCCTCCCACTGCGACGAGACGGAGCGTTCCTCCCGCAGCCAGCCGATCATCACCTCCCGTCCGTCGGGCGTCGTGAGCGACTGTGGGGCGTAGAACGCACCCGGATCGAGCGTGCCACGGCTGTCGGGAACGAATCGACTCTCGTCCGCGTCGAACTCGCCGATGAAGTACCGGACGTGCGAGTAATCGGAGACGTGGAGCAGATCGCCGTCCGGATACCGCAGGAGCTCCGGACACTCCCAGACGACGCCCGGCTCCGCCTCGTCGGCGACGAGCGTCGGGCCCGCGTACGTCCACTCGGTCAGGTCGGTTCCGGTGTAGGAGACGACGACACCCCCGTAGTCCTGTAGGCCCGCCCCGATCAGGTGGTGCCATCGGCCGTCCTCGCGAACGAGACAGTGATCACGGAAATGCGCCGGCTCCCCGGGCGTCGAGAGGAGGTCGAGCGCCGGGGGCGGCGCGTCGATGACGGGATTGTCGTCGACTTGCTCGAACGCGGTGAGGTCGTCATCGGTAGCCCTGGCGAGACACGGTCGCTGCCAGCCGTCCCGGCCCCCGGTGTAGAGCGCGTAGACGTCGCCATCGACGGCGACCGCACAGCCCGACCAACAGCCGTCGCGGTCGGGCCCGGAGGGATCGGGCGTCATCGCCACCGGGCGGTCCCGCCAGTGGACGAGGTCGTCGCTCACGGCGTGGCCCCAGTGAACGGTGTGATGATACGGCCCGCCCGGGTTGTACTGATAAAATAGATGGTAGGTGCCGTCGTGATGGATGAGGCCGTTTGGATCGTTGAGCCAGTTGGCCGGCGGCGTGGGATGAAATCGCGGTCGGTTCGGGTCGTCGGCGAGCGCGTCACGATACCGGAGGAGCTCCGGTCCCGTCTTCGGACGGCCGGTTGCAAGCGCCGTCTCGTGATCCGCGTCGCCGGCGAGCCAACGGAGAACGTTCGCCGAGAATCGCTCACGGGTGGCCTCCGTGTCCGGGTCGTCCGGCTGAGCGAACTCCATGCCGACGCCGACCCCGAGGACCGTCCCGGACCCGAGTCGCCACTGAAGCACGGCCGGCTCCGTCGGGACGTCCGTCGTGCCACGATACGTCGCCGCCAGCACGTCCGCCCGTTCGGGAAGCACGCGCTCGTAGCGGGCGTACGGTCCCTCGGAGCCGGGGGGACGGATGTGGTGTCGAAGCCCGTCGAGTCCATCCAGCGCGGGATGATCCGCGTACACGGCCTTCCAGAGCGGGCCGACCGCCTCGGTGACCCGTTCGGTCCCCGTCGCGTCCGGCGGCACGGGATCGATGCCGAGCGCCGCCACTTGGGCAAGCGCGCGCGCGGAACACCAAAGGCCGCCGCCGTCGGCGATGTACGCGCAGATCGGGTCACGACATACCGCGACCGTGTGTGGGTCGCTTACGGGCGCATGTGCGTGCCACCAGAGCGCGTCGAACCGATCGAGCGTGACCGTCCCGGAGGCGACCTCGCGGAGCGGAACGGGCTCGACGTCGTCGACGATCCGCCGGGCGAACGACAGCGCCGCGGTCTCCTCGTCGTTGGGTTCGCCATCGATCGGGAACCCGAGACGGATCGCCGAAGGCTGCATATCGATCGGGTACCACACCGGTAGTCAAAAACATCCCGGGACCGGAACCGCCGTGCGGAGTCTGCCCGGAGTGTGTATCATTTTTAATCATTGAGCGCGTGGACAATAGCCATGGACGTATCACAGTACCGTGAACGGGTCGACGTCGAACGACGGAATGCGGACCTCTCGCCGGTCGACGTGGACACGGAGACCTTCGAGGCGATGTGGGAGGGAACCGATCACGATCAGACGCTCGGAAACGTCTACGTGCTCGCGGCGGTGATCGACGGATCGGATCTGACACGCGACGACGTCGCCGACCTCGCCGACCGGCTCCGGGATCGGTTGATCGAGCGGGCGCGCGAGTACGGCGCCTCGACGACGCCGCTCGGCTATCTCGTCTGTTGCTGTTCGGATCCGCCCGCCGACGTCATCGAGGAGGCGACGACGTACACGGTGGCCGAGCGACGGACGAACGTCTTTCCGATCATCTACGATGCGGACGAGGACACCGTCCATCGCCATGAGGTTCCCCGACTGAAGGGACGTGGGATCTATCGCCGACAGGTCGAGGACGTCGATCGACTCTTTGCGGTGTGAGTGGGATGGCGGGACGGACGGTGCGAGGCGGAGCCGACGAGCGTCGATGTCGCCCACGCGAGGCGTAACGCATATATTTCCGACGGGCACACATGTCGATGTGACCCGAACCGCGTCCGAACCCGGCGTCCGACCGCCGACAGCGACGCGGCCCTTCTCGAAAAAACGCGCGTGAGACGTCCACCGGCGGGAGTGGCGACCCCGTCCCGGACGGCCCCTGACCGCGCATCGTGACACGAACCGTTGAGACACGACACACGTGAGGAGACGACACACACCCATGACGAACGCCCGAACCACGACACCGTACACGACCGACCACGAGACGACCGACGAACCGTTCGAGGGGGTCTACCCCGCGATGACGACGCCGTTTACCGACGAAAACGAGGTGGATCACGAACAGCTGGCCGCGAACGCCCGCTACTTGGAGGCCGCGGGCGTCGACGGACTCGTTCCCGTCGGCTCCACCGGCGAGTCCGCGACGATGACCCACGACGAACACATCGACGTGATACACACCGTCCGCGACGCCGTCGAGGACGTCCCGGTCATCGCCGGGACGGGCTCGAACAACACCGCGGAGGCGCTCTCGCTGTCCCAGCGCGCGGCCGACGCCGGCGCGGACGGCATACTGCTCATCTCGCCGTACTACAACAAGCCCGAGCCGCAGGGGTTTCTCGATCACTACACGACGATCGCCGACGCGGTCGACCTCCCACAGATCGTCTACAACGTCCCCTCACGCACGGGCGAGTCGATCCCCGTCGACGTGACCGTCGAGTTGGCGAGCCATCCGAACATTCAGGGATATAAGGCTGCGTCCGGCGATTTAAACCTCATAAGCGAGGTGATAGAGCGGACCAGGGACGAGGAGTTCTCCGTCGTCTCCGGCGATGATGGGCTCACCCTACCGATCCTCTCGATCGGCGGGACGGGGACGATCAGCGTCGTCGCCAACGTCGAGCCCGAACGCTCCTGTGCGATGGTCGGCTCGGCGCTTTCGGGCGATTACGGCCGTGCCCGCGAGCTCCACCACGAACTCGCACCGCTCGTCCGCGAACTGTTCGTCGAGACCAACCCGATCCCGGTGAAGGAGGCGATGGCGATCCGCGGCCGCGGCGAGCCACACATCCGGCCGCCGCTCACCCGCCTCTCCGAGGACCGTCGCGAGCCGTTGGCCGAATTGCTCGCGACCTACGAGACGGACGAAGACGCGCCGGCGACCCCGGAGGCCGTCGAATGAGCGATCCGGTCCGGGTCGCCGTCACCGGCGCCGGTGGACGCATGGGTCGTGAGGTGATCGAGGCGGCGGCGAGCCGTGCGGGCGTCACCCCGGCGTTCGCGGTCAACCGCTCCGAGACGGCAGCGATCGCGGGGGTCGACGTCGAGCCAGCGGGGCAGCTCTCGGAGCTGCTCACCACGGACGACCCCGACGTGCTCGTCGACTTCACCGGCCCCGAGTCCGCCGTTCGCTACGTGGAGGCCTGCGCGGCGGCTGACGTTCCGGTCGTGACCGGAACGACCGGATTCGACTCCTCGGGAACGGAGCGACTCCGCGCGGCGAGCCGGGAGATCCCGCTTTTGAAGGCGTCGAACTTCGCACGCGGGGTGGCCGCGCTCCGTCGGGCGGTTCGGGAGGCCGTCGCCGCGGTTCCAGCGTACGATGTCGAGGTGACCGAGACGCATCACAACGGCAAGCGGGACGCTCCCTCGGGGACGGCGAAGACGATCCTCGGCGATATCGAGTCCGTGCGAACGGACCTCGACGAGCGAACGCACGGCCGGGAGGGGGAGGCCCCACGGCGGCGGAACGAGATCGGCGTCCACGCCCGGCGTGCGGGCGACGTAACGGGCGAACACGAGGTGTTGCTCGCGGGCAACCGCGAGACGATCTCGCTCACCCATCGCGCCGGCGACCGCGCGGTCTTCGCGGAGGGGGCACTCGATGCAGCCGCCTGGCTCGTCGGTCGCGATCCCGGGTGGTACGACTTCGATGACGTGCTCGAATGATGACGCGAATGATAACTCCGGGGAATGACTCGATCGACGGGTAAATACCGACAGTCATCCTCATCCATGTCAATGACGCTCAAATCCGACGTGTCCGATCTCTGGGAGCGGTATCAGAACGGGCTCTCGGCGACGGAGACGACCGCGGACGACGAGGCGACGCTCGAGGCGTTCCTCACGGCGCTGGAAGCCGGGGAGGTCAGGGCCGCCGAGCGGACCGGGTCCGACGTGACGAGTTGGGAGACGAACGAGTGGGTGAAGCGGGGGATCCTCCTCAACTTCGGGCTGCGGGAGACGAAGCCGCGCGAGTACGGCGACGTGACCTACTACGACGTCCTGCCGCTCCGCGAGACGGCCGACCTCGGCGAGCGAGGCACCCGCAACACGCCGGACGGAACGGCCATCCGCCGGGGCGCACACCTCGGAAGCGACTGCATCATGATGAGCCCCTCGTTCGTCAACATGGGCGCGTACGTCGGCGACGGGACCCTGATCGACTCCTGTGACACCGTCGGCTCCTGTGCACAGTTGGGTGAAAACGTCAAGCTCGGCGCGAACACGCTGATCGGCGGCGTGTTGGAGCCGGTCGAGGACGCCCCGGTGATCGTCGAGGACGACGTCTCGCTCGGGGCGGGCTGTCGGGTCACCTCGGGGTTCCGCATCGGCGAGGGCTCCATCGTGGGGGAGAACACGCTGCTCACGCCGCGGATCCCGGTGTATGACCTCGTCGAGGAGGAGGTCATCTACGGCCACCTGCCTGCGGAGCGGCGGGCGTTCACCCGGATGGTCGAGTCCTCCGTCGGTGACCACGACCTCTTCGAGGGCGGCGCGTACAAGCCGGCGGTCGTCGCGACGCACGTCGAGGAGGAGACGCTGGAGGCGACGAAGCGCGAGGACGCGCTCCGCGAATGAGCGCCGACCGCGGGGGCGACGATATGAGCGCCGATCACGATGACGACGGCGTAAGCGGGACCAACGGTTCGGACGGGGCCGAGAACCCACCAATTCGTCGGCTCGCCGACTGGGACCCAGACCGACTACACGGGATCGCCGCCGAGCACGGAACACCCACCTACGTCATCGATCTGGACCGCGTGGCCGAAAACTGCGAGCGACTCCGCGCGGCGTTTCCGGCCGCTGACTGCCGATACGCGGTGAAAGCACACACCGGCCGGGCAGTCCTGAAGACGGTCCGGGAGTGCGGCCTCGACGCCGAGTGTGCCTCGGCCGGCGAGGTCGACCGCGCGCTGGCGGCCGGCTTCGGTAGCGATCGGATCCACTACACCGCGGTCAACCCGCCAGCGCGGGATCTCGAATACATCGTTGATCTCGCGGCGCACGAACCCGGGATCACGATCACCGCGGGGGCCGTCGACACCCTCGATCGGCTGGTGGAGCGCGGCTACGACGGTCGGCTCTGTCTCCGGGTGAACCCCGGCGTCGGCGCGGGCCACCATGAAAAAGTGCGCACGGGCGCGGCCGCGAAGTTCGGCGTCCCCTACGATCGGGCCGCGAAAACCGCGCGGGCGGCCGCCGAGCGATTCGATCTCGTCGGGATCCACGCACATGCGGGGTCGGGTATCGATCCGGACCAGCTCGATGCCCACCGCGAGTTCGTCTCCCGGATGGGCGACCTCGCGCGGACGTTAACGGCTCCTGAGACGGAGCAGGACACTCCCGGGACGGAGCGGGAGGGCGACCATGCGGACCCCGATCCGATCGACCTCGAATACGTCGACGTGGGCGGCGGCTTCGGGGTCCCCTACCGTGAGACGGAGCCGGCGCTCGACATCGACGCCGTCGCGAGCGCAACGCGGGATGCGCTGGGGACCGTCCCCACCGCCGATGGGACCGGAACCGTCCAGCTTGCCGTCGAACCGGGTCGCTACCTCGTCGCCGACGCGGGCGTCCTCCTCACGCGGGTAAACACGGTGAAGCCCACCCCCGAGGAGACGGTCGTTGGTGTCGACGCCGGCATGACCGATCTCCTCCGTCCGGCGATGTACGACGCGTACCACCCGATCGGCAACCTCGGCGGCGGGGACGGATCGACGCCGGAAGCGGGAAAGCCAGCCGACCGGGAGCCGATCCCTGTCACCGTCGCAGGGCCGATCTGCGAGACGGGAGACAGCTTCTGTACGGACCGGCCGATCGCCGAGCCGGTACGCGGGGATCTCCTCGCGATCGGGATCGCCGGTGCGTACGGCTATGAGATGGCAACCCAGTACAACTCACGGCCGCGCCCGCCGGAGGTCGCGCTGTCGAGTGAGCACGACGCGCGGCTCGTTCGACGTCGCGAGACCCACGCCGACCTCACCGTCGTCGAGGACGACGTGGACGAAACCGATTCACCCATCGACCGCATAGGGGGTGAGAGATGAGTACCCACGCCGTACCGATCGAGAAGTACCACGGGACCGGCAACGACTTCGTCGTCGTCGATACGGCGGACGGCGTCGGCGACCGGAGCGCGTTCGCCGAGGCCTACTGCGACCGCGAGACCGGCGTCGACCGGCCCGACTTCGAGAACGATCGCGAGCGTGAGGGGACGGCCAGCGACGCGACCGGATCGACGGCGGGACGCCGCGGCGCGGACGGCGTCCTCTTTTTGAAGCTTGAGACGCAGTACCGTCCGACCCGCGTCGTGATGACGCTCGTCCAGCCGGACGGCTCGACCGCCGCGATGTGCGGCAACGGCGCACGCGTCGTCGCCCGCTGGGCGTACGACCGCACCGGCGAACGGGAGTTCATGATCGACACACAGGCGGGAACCCGACGCGCCACGGTGAGCTCGGACGGGAAGACGGTCACCATCGAGATGGGCGTCCCGCGGTTCGAAGCGGCCGATATCCCGCTCACGCGGGACGGACAGCTCATCGAGGAGGACGTCGCCGGGCTCACCGTCACCGCGGTGAACACGGGCGTCCCGCATGCGGTGGCGTTCGTCGAGGACGTCGACGCGGTATCGCTCGACGCCGTCGCACCGCCGGTGCGACACGCCGACGTCTTCGCCGCCGGCGCGAACGTCAACCTCGCGACGGTCGTCGAGGACGGCCACGGGAGCGACACGGTGCCCGCGATCGCCCAGCGGACGTTCGAGCGCGGCGTGGAGGGCGAGACCCGCTCGTGTGGCACCGGCGCGGTCGCCATCGCCGCGGTCGCCCGGCGACTCGGGCTCGTCGACGGCGAGACGATCCGGGTGCGGCCGCCGGGCGGCGAGCTCGCGATCACGGTTCCCGCGGGCGGCTCCACGACCATGACCGGTCCGGTGACACACGAGTTCTCCGGGACGCTCCCGGCCGATCCACGATGACCGACGAGGGATCGGACGCCGAGCGAACCGGATCGGACGGCGATCAAACTGGATCTGGTCCCGACCGAATCGGACCGGCGAGCACGCTTCGTTCCGAGGAGCTCGGGTTCGATCCGCTCGGGTTTCTCGCGGACGCCGTCCGGATACCCTCCCACGAGGACGTGACGGCGATGCGGGAGCTGGTGTGTGACACCCTTCGGGCGGCCGGTCACGAGCCCTCGATCGTCGCCGACGGCTGTATCGTCGCCGAGCGGTCCTCGCCCGCTCCGGCCGACGGTCCCCATCTCGTGTTGAACACCCACATCGACACCGTCTCCCCGCACGTTCCCTTTGAGCGAGGAACCGACGACCAAATCGACAGCCCCGTGATCCGTGGGAGAGGGGCCTGTGACGCGAAGGGGCCGCTCGCGGCACTGATATACGCCTTCGTGACCGCGGAACCCGAGCGCGGCCGGCTCACGCTTGCGATCACGCCCGACGAGGAGCTGCTCTCGCTCGGCGCGGCGACGCTGCTCGGCCTGCTTCGCGGGACCGAAGACCGCCTCGATGCGGACCTCGTGCTCGTCGGCGAGCCGACCGGCCTCGACGTCTGTACGGCGGCGAAGGGACGGTTTCAGGGGACCGTCGAGCTTTCCGGCATTGCGGCACACGCCGCCGAAACGGCGGGCGTCAACGCCATCGCCGCCGCGGAAGGGGCGCTTCGGGCGATCCGAACGTTCGATACCGACGCCGAGACACACCCACAACTCGGACCGCCGAAGCTCACGCCGACACTGATCACCGGCGGCTCCGCGTCGAATCAGGTGCCGGCAGCCTGTTCTATCACCGTCGACAGGCGGAGCGTCCCGCCGGAGACCGCCGACGGGTTTCAGGAAACGCTCACGGAGGCTGTCGACACAGAAACACCCACCCGCGTCGGCGTCGACGTTACATTGACGCCACGTGAGTCGCCGTTTTTCGAGGCGTTCGCGACCGATCCGGATCACGCGTTCGTGGCCGACGCCGTCGAGGCCGCTCAGGGGGGAGCGGCGGCGGTCGGACTCCCGGATAGCCGTGGGGGTGGGGTCCGGCCGTTCGGCGCGGCGACGGAGGCCTCCTACTTCGCGCCGACCCCGACGGTCGTCTTCGGTCCCGGCGACCTCGCCGACGAGGAGGGACCCGTCGCACACGCCGAGCGTGAGTACGTTCGGACACGGGAAGTCGAAGCCGCCGCGCTCGCCGTCGAGCACCTTATCGGGCGGACCCTGTCGGCGACGTCGCGCACGCAGCCCGGGGAGTGACGCGGACCGACGACACGTATTTGACGCGGGCGTTCGTTATTCGAGATATGTCACGGGCGCAAACACGGTCGGCGCCCACCCCGCACGGCGAGGTCGCATACGAGGTGGTGAGCTGTGCCAACTGCGGAACGGAGGTCGTTCCCGAGGAGGCCGTTCCGGTCGGGATCGGCGCGGAGACGTACGTCTGTACCGGGCTCCCCTTCTGTCGTGAGTCACACGAACGCCCGCGTGAACACGCCGCGCTCTGTGAGTACTGTGCGGAGGCGACGCTCGGCTACACGCACGAGCCGGACGGCGTCGGCGACCGCATGGCGGCGTTCACCGAGGATCATTCCGCGCTCGGCGTCGGGCTCTGGCTCGGCGTGGTCGGCGGTGTCGCCCTCGCGATCGGACTGATAGTCGTCCAGTTGGTGCTCGGGCTCGGGTGATCGAGCGCCGAAAGCGGGGTGGCGGCATCGTGAGACTGAACGCAGGAGTCAGAAACTGGAACCGATGACCGTCCCGATACGACCCGTCAACCGCGGCGATCTCCTCGACGTCCTCCGGATCGAAAGGCGCTGCTTTTCGGACCCCTGGCCGTACGCGACCTTCGAACGGCTGCTCGACGCCCCGGCGTTTCTCGTCGCCGAGGACGCCGACGAGGTCGTCGGCTACGTCGTCGCCGATCGAACGCCGAACTTCGATCGGGACATTGGTCATATAAAAGATCTCGCCGTTCGACCCGAAACACGGGGCGCCGGGGTCGGCCGCGCCCTGCTTCGAGCCGCCCTCGCACGGCTCCGTATCGAAGGTGCAGTCGTCGTCAAGTTGGAGGTTCGAGAGGACAACGAGACGGCGCGATCGCTGTATGCGAGCGAGGGGTTCGAGCCGGTTCGTCGGCTGCCGCGATACTATTCCGACGGGGAGGACGCGCTCGTGCTCGTGGTGGATGTCGCGGCGTGGGCCGGCCGATAACACCGATAAAAAGACTCAACCGACCGCGGCGGCTTTCTCCAGTTGAATGGATCCCTCACGAGGTGGTCGAAACGCCGATGCGCTGGGTGAGGACTACGAGACGTCGGTCTTTTCTCGCGGATTCGAAAAGCTCGTTCCCGCACCTCTCGCCCGATTCGCTGCGACCATCGACGTGACGACCGATCGCGAGAGCTATGCGCCCGGTGACCCCGTCACCCTCCGCGTGGCGATCAACAACCGGCTTCCGGTCCCGATCGACGTGCCGATCGCCGAGCCGCGCATCTGGGGCTGGAGCATCGATGGATTGCTCGAGGCGACCGACGAGCGGACCTACGAGCCGGAGAGACGGCAGTCGCTCTCGCTGCGCGCCGGCGAGACCCGGACGGTCGAGCACGTGTGGAACGGGTATATAAAACGAACCGCCGATGGCCGTCGAACGATCCACGAACCGCTCGCGCGTGGCAAACACGAGATCAGGGTGTTCCTCGGGACGAACCCACGAAAGACGGGGTCGACGACGGTCACGGTGCGGTAGCCGGCGGCGCGGGCGTTCGAAAACGGCCGGCGGCTCAGATCGCGTCGTCGCGATGGAGGTGACAGCTCACGTCGTGGTCACCGGTGCCGAATTCGGCCGGGATCGTGTACTGTGGGCGCTCGGTCGCACAGATGCTCGCCTCCTCGAACCGCTCGGTCACGAGCTTCTGAGCGTCGTCCCACTCGCGGTCGGCGATCGACCGACAGACCTCATCGATGATGTCGCCCGCCTCGCCGTCAGGACGGCCCTCCGGGAAGTAGTCGGCATCGACGGCGTCGGTTATTTCGCCCACCGGAAGGCCCGCATCCTCGTCGGGATACTCGGGGACGAAGGTTCGGCGCTGAACGGCGCGGGTGAAGCGTCTGACCTGCGACCAGTCGTCCGGCGAGAGATCCAGTTCGTCCGGCTGGATGAGCGAGGGGCAGCGGGTACGGAACCGACACCCCGAGGGCGGGCCGATCGGGCTCGGCACGTCACCCTCCAAGGTCCCACGGGCGTCCCGGGACCGGGGATCCGGGATCGGGATCGCATCGAGCAATGCCTGCGTGTAGGGGTGTTTCGGGTTCTCATAGAGCTCCTCTTTTTCAGCCAGCTCCGCGATATGGCCGAGGTACATGACGGCGACGCGATCGGCGATGTACCGGACCACCGAGAGGTCGTGTGAGATGACGAGGTAGGTGAACCCGAACTCCTCCTGGAGGTCTCGCATCGTGTTGAGCACCTGTGCCTGCACGCTCACGTCGAGCGCCGACACCGGTTCGTCACAGACGATGAGGTCCGGGTCGGTCGCCATCGCCCGCGCGAGGTTGATCCGTTGGCGCTGGCCGCCGGAGAACTCGTGTGGGTAGCGGTTGTAGTACTCCCGTTTGAGTTCGACGCGTTCGAGCAACTCCTTGGCCCGCTCACGACGCTCCGTTTTCGTGTACATGTCGTGGGCCTTCATCGGCTCCTCGATGATCTGGCCAACCTTCATCCGGGGGTTGAGCGAGGATTGGGGGTCCTGGAAGATCATCTGCATGTCGCGTCTGAGCGGCCGGATCTCCCGCTGGCTCCGCTCGGTCAGCTCCACGCCTTTAAACGCGACACGCCCGTCGGTCGGTTCGATGAGTTGGAGGATCGTCCGAGCGAGCGTACTCTTGCCACAGCCGCTCTCGCCGACGAGCGCGACCGTCTCGCCTTTGGCGATCTCGAAGCTCACGTCGTCGACCGCCTCCACGACCTCCGAGCCGAAGACGCCCGCGAGGAGGCCGGTGTCGGACTGGAAGTGTTTCGTGAGCCCCTCGATCTCGAGCAACGTCTCGCCCATCTCGACGTCCGCAAGCGCTTCAGTGACGCTCATTTTTCCACCTCCACTTCGAGCGGCTCGGCCTCCCAGTAGCCGACCTCCTCGTGTTTGAGACAGGACGCGCGGTGAGCGGCCCCATCGGCCGTCTCGGCGACCTGTTCGAAGGCGGGCTCGATCTCCCGGCAGGGCTCGCGAGCGTCCGGACAGCGGGGATGGAACCGACAGCCGGACGGCGGGCTCCGCGCGCTGGGCATCGTTCCCTCGATCGGTTCGAGGTCATCGACCGTTCGATCCGGTCGCGGAATGGAGTTCAAAAGCGCCTCCGTGTAGGGGTGTTGGGTGTCGTGGAAGATCTCATCGACCGGCCCCTGTTCGACGATCTGGCCGAGATACATCACGTTGACACGGTCACAGATCTCGGCGACGACGCCCATGTCGTGGGTCACCCAGATGAAGCTCGTCCCGAACTCCGCCTGAAGGTCGTTGACGAGTTCGAGGATCTGTCCCTCGACGGTGACGTCGAGCGCGGTCGTCGGCTCGTCGGCGATGATGAGGTTCGGCCGACAGCCGAGCGCCATCGCGATCAACACGCGCTGGCGCATCCCGCCGGAGAACTCGTGCGGATAGTCGCCGTATCGCTCCGCGGCCTCGGGGATCCCGACGCGGCGGAGCATCTCGATGGCTTCCTCTTTGGCCTCCTCGCCGCTGAGGTCCCGGTTGAGTTCGATGAACTCCTTGACCTGTCCGCCGACCGTGTAGACGGGGTTGAGGCTCTCCATCGGGTCCTGAAAGATGATCGCGATCTCGTTGCCACGGATCTGATCACGCATCTGTGCCTCCGTGAGCATCTCATCGCGGGGGACGAGCTCCTCGCCGGTGTCCTCGAAGCCGACGATGGTCCGTCCCATGTAGTCGACCTCGCCGCCGACGACCTCGCCCGGCTCCTCGATGAGCCGCAACACCGATGAGGTCGTCACGCTCTTGCCCGCGCCGGATTCGCCGACGAGCCCGACGATCTCGCCCTGTTTGACGTCGAACGAGACGCCATCGACCGCCCGGACCACGCCGCGTTCGGTGTAAAACTGTGTCTTCAGGTCGGTCACTTCGAGTATGGTGTCAGACATGATAGGTTGTGGATAGCGAGTTATTTGATCCGCGGGTCGAGTGCGTCCTGGAGGCCGTCACCGAACAGGTTGAACCCCATGATGGTGATGAGGATGGCGAGTCCGGGCCAGATGCTCATCCAGGGGTTCGAGTGCATGTACTGGTGGGAGATCCGGAGCATCTCACCCCAGTCGGGCGTCGGCGGCTGCGCCCCATAGCCGAGGAACGACAGGCCCGCAACGATGAGGATGGTGACGCCGATCTGCAGCGTCGCCAGCACGAGTACCGGCGCGAAGCTGTTCGGGATCACGTGTCGCCGAAGGATATCGCGGTCCTTCACGCCGGTCGCACGCGCCGCCTCGACGTAGTCCATCTCGCGAACGCTGAGCACCCGGCTCCGAATGAGCCGGGCGAACACCGGGATAAAGGCGATCCCCACCCCGAAGACCGCGTAGATGATGTCCGGGTCGCCCCCGCTCACGAACACGGTAAAGACGATCACGAGCACGAGCGGCGGGATGGCGTACAGCGTCTCGACGGCACGCATCAACACGTCGTCGACCCAGCCGCCATAGTAGCCGGAGACCGCGCCGACGATCGTGCCGCCGATCATCCCGAGTCCCGTCGCAACGATCCCGACGAAGAAGGACACGCGGGTGCCGTAGACGAGCCGGGAGATGTAATCACGGCCGTTGCGGTCGGTGCCGAGGGGATGTTCAAGCGATCCGCCCTCAACGAAGAAGGGGGGCATCCGACGTTCGGTCGTGCCGGGATCGGGATGCCGTTCGGGATGATACCAGACGGACTCCGCGAGCGTGAAGTTCTCGACGCGCCCGAACGTGATCGTCGAGAGGTTCGCGTCGATGGTCGTCACCATGGCGACCGTGCCGACGATGGCGATGACGTAGAGCCCGAAGCGCGCCGTCGTGTCGTCTTTGATCTTCGAGAGCGTGTGTCGCCAGCCGACGTTCGGCTCGAACTCACTGCCACTATCCTCGTCCTCCTGGGTCTGTTGTTCACCGATCGCCATGTTAGCTTCCCTCCCCGTAGGACACGCGTGGGTCGATATACGCGTACGCGATGTCCGTGATGATCACGCCAATGACGAAGACGAAGCCGATCACCACGGTCGTACCCAACACGAGTTGGTAATCATGCGTCTGTATCGACTGGATGAGCAGCCGCCCCATCCCGTTGATCGAAAACACCATCTCGATGAGGACGGCCCCGCCGATGGCGCTCGTCAGGTTCAATCCAACGAGCGTGACGACCGGAAGCTGTGAGGGCCGGAACGCGTGCTTTCGCAGGATCTTTCGCTCGGAGACGCCGTAGGCGCGGGCGAGTTTGACGTACTCCTTTTGCAGCGACTCGATCATCGAGCTCCGCTCGACGCGCATGATCGTCGCCATCTGGAGCGTCCCGAGCGCGATCATCGGGAGGATGAGGTGTCTCACGGTCTGATAGTATAACTCCAGCGTGGAGCCGTAGCCGTAGTGGGAGGGGTCACGCCACGGATACACCAACCTGCCGGAGGGCAACCACCCCAATTGAACCGAAAAGAGGATGATGAGCATGATCCCGATCCAGAAGGAGGGCGTCGAGACGCCGATGAGCGCGACGATCCGCGAGACGTGGTCGGCCGGCTGGTTGCGCCGCGTGGCCGCCAACACGCCAAGCGGGATGGCCGTCACCAGCGCGAACGCGAACGCCGACATCATCAACAGCAGCGTCGGCGGGAGCCGGGTGAGCATCAGGTCCGAGACCGGACGCTCGTAGTACATGCTCAGTCCGAGATCACCCTGCAGGAGTCCCGGCGGTGCATCGGCGAAGCCCGGAAACCCGATCTGTGCGAGGAACCACGAGAAGCCGATGTAGTTCAGGAACTGGATGTGTAGCGGTTCATCGAGTCCGTACCGCTCCTCGATCGCCTGAATGAGTTCGGGGCTCGCGTCCTGTTCGGCCAACATGACGTCGACGGGGTTGCCCGGCATCGAGTTGACCAACAGGAAGGTGATGACGGCGATGCCGAACATCACCGGAATTGCCTGTAGGAAGCGGTTGAGCGTGTAGCGAAGGAGTCCCATTGTCTATCCGGTGAGTGGTTGGTTGTGTTGTCTGTTGAGGGTTGATAAGTGGCTCTATTCGTCGAAAACCGCGGGCGAAGCGGTTAGCGGAGTGCCGCGTCCGGCAGGTCCATCCGCGGCGTCGTGGTCGTGCTGGTGTCGGGGAGCACGTTCTCGACGCGGTCTTCGTCGTACGCGATGGCGCTCAGCGTGTTCCAGCCGGGGATCCAGACGACCTCCTCGAGGATCTCCTCGATGACCTCGATGTAGAGCTCGCGGCGCTCGTCCATGTCGACGGACTCACGGGCCTGAACGATCTTCTCGTGGAACTCGTCGCTCTCGTAGAAGTGACCTTGATTCACGCCGGCCTGGCTCTCGTGGAACAGCTGGTAGAGGTAGACGTCGGGGTCCCCACCGCCGGTCCATCCGAGCGAGTAGACGTTGAACTCGTCGGCATCGCCGGACTGGTAGGTGTCGGTGAACGTGTCCCAGTCGAGTCGATCGACGCGACCGCCGTAGCCGATCTCGTTGAGGCGGTCGACGACCAGCTCACACCACTGTTCACGGAGGTCGTCCGGTGGGGATATAAAGCGGATCTCATCGCCCTCCTCAATGGCGTCGGAGTTGTCGAGCAGTTCCTGTGCGCGATCCGGGTCGAACTCGTACTCCATGTCGTTCCACTCGTCGACGGGGAAGTCCCACTCCTCGGCGATGGTTGGCCCGACCGGATAGTTGATGTTCTGGCCCGCTTCACCGATCACGTCGTCGACGAACGCACTGGTGGAGTGGCAGTAGGCGACGGCCCGACGCACGTCGGGGTCGGCCGTCGGGCCCTCCTGACAGTTGAACGCGAGGTAGAACACGCCCGTGTCGGCCGTGTCCTCGATGGAGATACCGTCCTCCGCCTCGATGGACTCCCAGTCCGCTGGTGGAATGCCCTCCATCACGTCGGTCTCGCGGGCCAGCATCCGTGAGACGCGGCCGGCGTCGTCCTCGGCGGGCTCCCAGCGGATCGAGGGGATCTGGCTCGGCTCGTCCCAATAGTCCTCCCAGAGGGTGACGTCGGCGAACTCGCCGATCTCCGCCTGATCGAACTGGTACGGCCCGGAGCCGATGGGGTTCTCCAGGTTGAACGCCTCGGGGTCATCCTGCCGAGCCTCGGCGTTGACGATGTACGTCGCCAGCGTCACCGTCTCGAAGGCCCCGTACGGGAACTCGAGGTCGAACTGGACGGTGTGGTCGTCGATCGCCTCGGCGTCCTCGATCATGTCGAAATCCGGCATGTTGTCCGTCTGCTCCTCGACGGGCGCGGTGAACGAGTGGATCACGTCTTCTGCGGTCACCGGCGTACCGTCGTGGAACTCCGGCTCCTCACGAAGCGGGATGATGAACCGCTCGCCGTCGCGCTCGATCTCGGGAGTGTCGGCCGCGATCTTCGGCTGCGGATCGACCGTCTGGACGTCGTACTCATAGAGGCCGTCGTAGATCGTGTGGTAGATCTGGCCCGAGTACGCGTCGTTCGCGACGACGGGGTCCCACTCGATCGGGGCGACCTGTTGGGTGATGTTGAGCTGACCCTCGACGTCGGGAGTGTCGTCGTCGTCGTCCGGAAGGTCCTCCTCGGCATCGTCGGCACAGCCGGCAAGGAAGAGGGACGTCGAGACGGCGGCACCGCTGGCGATAGCTTGTCTGCGGGTGATGCGGGAACGTTCGTCGGTGAGTCGACGCATATTATGCACCTTCGAGGGTCCACCTATAAATCTTGTCCAATGAACGGAAAGTGAAAGAAGTGCCTCAGGTATGTCCAATAATCGTCGGTGAAAAGACAAACGTGTATCGATGAGAAATATTTATGAATATCTTGCCGCTTCCTAATGAGATATATTCCACTCTGTTGGGATCGGTGTAAATACCGAACGAGTTTATCTGTTGATGACTCCGTTTCCATCATTACGAACGTCGACGACCGTGCCGACTCCCTTGCTCGACCCTTCCCGGAAAACGAACCGCTGACCGGGTTCGACGAGATACGGCCTGAACTTAAATCGAACGCGGGTTCGACCGGTATCGCCCGGAAGGAGCCGCCCTTCGGCCGGCGCAAAGACGGCCGCCTCCGAGAGCGTCTCCAGATGCACAACCGGCTCGTAACCTTCCCGGATCCGCGTCGGGTGGTTGAGCACCATCACCTCCGCTTCGAACTCCCGGACCGGTTCGACATCGTCGGTGCGGGGAACGAGCGCCATCCCTCGCTGGATCTCCGCCTCCTCGACCCCTTTGAGCGCGATGCCGACGATCCGGCCGGCCTTCGCCCGGTCGACGCGGTGATAGTGCATCTCGATGGAGCGGACCTCCACCTCCCGGAACGTCCCGTCCGGCATCGGTCCGAGGAGCAGCTCGTCGCCGGCCTCGACGCTTCCGGAGGTGACCGTCCCGGAGGCGACCGCGCCCACACCGGTCACCTTGTAGCTCCGGTCGATGTACATCCGGAACGCCTCCCGTTCGGGGGTGGCCCGCTTCGGGAGCGACGCGAAGAGCCGGTCGAGGTCGTCCAACCCTTCCATCGTGACGGCGCTCGTTCGCAGGATCGGGACGACCCCGTCTCCGACCTCCTCGATCGCGACGTCGACGCCGTGGCGGTCGACTAAAAGCGGCGTCTGTCCGACGTCGCGCAGCGTGGACTCGACCTCCCGTTCGACCGCGGCGAGCCGCTCGGGCGTCACCGCGTCGGCTTTGGTGAGCACGACGATGGTGGGGAGCTCCGTCGCCAACAGGATCCCGAGGTGTTCACGCGTCGTCCGTGTCGGCCCGTCGTCGGCAGCGACGACGAGGAGTCCGTAATCGAGCTTCTGCCCGACGATCCCCCGGATCGTGGTTCGGAGCCACGGCTCGTGGCCGACGGTGTCGACGAACGAGACGAGCCGGTCGGCGCGCTCAACGATCCCCGCGCGATCTGATTTCCGGTGGGGATTGTCCATCCGAACCGGCTCGTCCGCGTCGTCCGCGAAGCCGTAGACGGCATACGAGAGGTCCGCCGAGAGCCCGCGTTCGACCTCGTGCGGCTGGACGTCGAGGAACCCGCGCGTTCCGCCCTGACCGTCGTCCGCGCGACCGGTGACGAGGCAGCCGACGAGCGTCGATTTGCCGTGGTCGACGTGGCCGGCGGTGCCGACGACGATGTGGTCGTCGTCGGCCTCGAAGACGCCGCCCTCCTGCAGGGTCGCGAGACCGACGAGCCCCTCTTCGTCGCCGTTGCCAGCCGATCCCGCGCTCCATGTCTCGACGTCGGCGATGTGCGCGTCCGCCTCCTCGGCGAGCAACGAGAGGACGTCCATCGTCTCCGAGAACGTCTCCGGAGAGATGCCCGCGAGCCCGCCGTCGTCGGTGACCCCGAGGACGTAGGTCGCCTCCCCGTCGCCCGAGAGTACCCGGTGGCGCAACTGGGCCACGAGCGACTCCATCCGGCCCTCGGAGAGATGGATCTCGCGGCTCAAGCGCTCTTTAAATTCGATCGCCCCGCCGTCCCGCTCGCCACGCTCGATGGTCCGCTGGAGCACGGACCGGTCAGCGCTCATGGAGAGCCATAGGGATCCACCGGCTATAACGGTTTTCGTGCGGTGCGTCACCGTGTCTCGGGGGAGAGGCGTGGTTCGCATCGCGCGAGCACGTGGTTCCGCATCGCGCGAGTACGTTGACGAGCGCGACCGGACCGGATGGATATAAGCGAATCCCGCCACAGCGGGGGTATATGGATGAACGCGTACGCGAGCACGCAGAGGTACTCGTCGACTGGAGCGCTCGGGCCGGAGCCGGCGACGACGTGGTCGTCGACGTCGCGGAGGGGGCTCACGACCTCGCGGTCGCCGTCGCGGAGGTCCTCGGCGAGCGGGGGGCGAGCGTCACGACCCTCTATGGATCCGAGGAGGTCGCCAGGGCATATTTAAAAGGGCACGAGACTGCCGTCGACGAGGCGGGCGACGATAACGGCGGTCCCACGGAGCGATTCGGCGACCCGACCGTCGATCTGGCGCTCGTCGAGGCCGCCGACGTCTACCTCCGGCTCGGCGGCGGCCGCAACACCACGGCGACGGCGGACGTCGACCGCGCGGTTCGCCGGGCGTATGCGTCCACACGAACCGAGGTTCGAGAGGCCCGTATGGACACCGACTGGGTCTCGACGGTCCATCCGACGCGCAGCCTCGCCCAACAGGCCGGGATGGCCTACGAGGAGTATCGCGACTTCGTTTATCACGCCGTCCTCCGCGACTGGGAGTCGCTCGCCGATGAGATGGCCGAAATGAAGGCGATCCTCGACGCCGGCGAGGAAGTGCGGATCGTCACCGAGCGCGACGACGCCCCCGACACGGACGTGACGATGTCGATCGCGGGCCGCACCGCCGTCAACTCCGCCGCCTCCGTCGCGTACGACTCACACAACCTCCCCTCCGGCGAGGTGTTCACCGCCCCGTACGCGACCGAGGGCGAGGTCTTCTTCGACGTGCCGATGACGATCGAGGCGACCCGCGTCCGGGACGTCCACCTCGTCTTCGAGGACGGCGAGGTCGTGGACTTCACGGCCGAAAGCGGCGAGGAGGCGCTCGCGTCGATCCTCGATACCGACGCCGGCGCACGACGACTGGGTGAGCTCGGGATCGGCATGAACCGCGGAATCGACCGCTTCACCGACTCGATCCTCTTCGACGAGAAGATGGGGGACACGGTCCATCTCGCGATCGGTCGCGCCTACGACGCCTGCCTGCCGGACGGCGAATCGGGCAATCAGAGCGCGGTCCACGTCGATCTTATAAGCGACATGAGTCAGAACTCCTTCATCAGCGTCGACGGCGAGGTCGTCCAGCGAAACGGGACGTTCCGCTGGGAGGACGGGTTCGAGGGATGAGCGGCGATTCGTCGATGTGAAAACGAACGGATCGGTGGAAGTCGTGCGGAGGAGACACGAACTCCGAGTGAATACAGCGCGCCGGTCTGACACGGGATTCGCCGACTCGTATATAAGTGCATTATTCGATTAACGGTGAGACCAATGAGGGCACGACCGCGATACAGTACGTTGGACGATGGGACTGTCAGATATCCTCGAAGGCGAGATGACGACGAAACAGATGGGACTCATCATGATCTTCTACATGCTGGCGCTGACCGTTTTTGGGATCCTAGCAGTGATGCTGATACACGGATATGGATGGCGACTGATCTAAACGTATTCTCGCTATGCAGCACACCGTGTGAAACCGATCACTCCGTGAGGATTCAATAAAACCAAGCGGACGGCTACGATGCGAACGGGCTCGCTTCGCTCATCGATTGTTTGTGGAAAACGCCCGGAGCGGGATTTGAACCCCAGTCGCTCCGCTCGCAACGCTCGCTCCGCTCCCTGCTTCAAATCCTTCGGACCGCTTGACGAACGGACTCGCTTCGCTCGTCAATGTTCGTCAAGCGCCCGGAGCGGGATTTGAACCCGCGTCACGACCGTGACAGGGTCGTATGATGGGCCACTACACCATCCGGGCAGACAACCGCGGCGGGGCCCCGAAATCGGGGACGCCCGGAGCGGGATTTGAACCCGCGTCACGACCGTGACAGGGTCGTATGATGGGCCACTACACCATCCGGGCGTGCCGCACTCAACCGTATCCCCGTTCGGCAAATAAGGCTTGCCATCCCGCTTTCGGCTGTGCGCCGTTCACATACCCCGGTACGTTTTTACTCACAGCCCTCGTCTGTGAGGTCGAGAACGCCCGCGCTTCTGGGAGCGGCGCGTGGCGTCCGTGGTTAACAAGTCTTATTTGAGTGGCGCTTGTAAGCCGCTGTAGTATCTCGTGATAGCTTCTCCCCACCACCAGCACCCATGGTAGACGTAAGCCAACACGAACTCGTCCCGGACCACGTCCTTCTCGACGATCCCGAGGAGGTCGAGGCGGTCCTGACGGAGTACAACGTGAAAAAGACCGACCTGCCGAAGATCAAACGGACCGATCCCGCGCTCCCCGACGAGGCCACCGTCGGCGACGTGGTGAAAATCGTCCGAAACTCCCGAACGACCGATACAGCGGTCGTATACCGACTCGTCGTCTCATGAACAGGGAAGACCGACGCGTGGTTTCACGCGAATACTTCTCGGATGACCGGCTCGCAGAACACCACTTCCGCTCGTTCAACAACTTCCTCGACCGCGGCATGCAGGAAGTCGTCGACGAGAAGGCGACCATCGACACCGACATCGGCGATAAGGAGGGCCAAGAGCCCGTCTACGTCGAACTCGGCGATGTCCGGATGGTCACCCCTCGCGTCCGCGAGGCCGACGGCTCCGAGGAGCTGTTGTATCCACAGGAAGCCCGCCTGCGAAACATCACCTACTCCGCGCCCGTCTTCATGGAGATGTCCATCGTCCGTGGCGGCGAGGAGGAGCCCGAAACCGTCGTCGACTCCACGGAGACGAAGGTCGGGCGCATGCCGGTGATGGTCGGCTCGAACAAGTGTAACATGGCCGGCTTCACCGATGAGGAGCTGATCGACATCGGCGAGGACCCCGTCGATCCCGGCGGCTACTTCATCGTCAACGGCTCCGAGCGCGTGTTGATGACCTCCGAGGACCTCGCACCGAACAAGATCCTCGCGGAGTACGACTCGAAATATGGCGACGAGATCCAGGTCGCAAAGACCTTCTCACAGCGCCGTGGCTACCGCGCGCTCGTGCTCTGTGAGCGCAACCGCGAGGGGATCCTCGAGGTATCGTTCCCCTCCGTCTCCGGCTCCGTGAACTTCGTCACGCTCGTCCGGGCGCTTGGACTCGAATCCGACGAGGAGATCGTCCACCGTGTGAGCGACGACCCCGAGATCGTGAAGTTCATGCTGGAGAATTTAGAGGAAGCGCCCGTCCGAACCACCGAGGAGGCGATCGAGAGCCTCGGCGAACGCGTCGCCTCCGGGCAGGGGAAGAACTACCAGCTGAAGCGGGCGAACTACGTCATCGACCGGTACCTCCTTCCGCACCTCCATGAGGAGGGCGTCGACGAGGAGGACGTCCGGATCAACAAGGCGTACTACCTCTGCCGGATGGCCGAGGCGTGTTTCGAACTCGCGCTCGAACGCCGCGGCCCCGACGACAAGGACCACTACGCGAACAAGCGGCTGAAGGTCTCGGGCGACCTGATGCGCGACCTGTTCCGTACCGCGTTGAACAAGCTCGCACGCGACGTGAAATACCAGCTCGAACGGGCGAACATGCGCAACCGCAACCTGACGGTGAACACCGTCGTGCGCTCGGACGTGCTGACCGAGCGGCTCGAACACCCGATCGCGACGGGCAACTGGGTGGGCGGCCGCTCGGGCGTCTCCCAGCTCGTCGACCGGACCGACTACATGGGCGTGCTGTCACACCTGCGTCGCCTCCGAAGCCCGCTGTCACGGTCACAGCCACACTTCGAGGCGCGCGACCTGCACGCGACCCAGTGGGGTCGCATCTGTCCCTCCGAGACGCCGGAGGGGCCGAACTGTGGGCTGGTGAAGAACTTCGCACAGGCGATGGAGCTCTCACAGAACGTCGAGGACGAACAGGGACTGAAACGGGAATTGGCGTCGATGGGTGTCGAGGGGATCCCCGGCATCGAACGCGTCGAACGACAGACGGCGGACGACTGATATGGCAACAGAAGCACGCGAAGCGAAGGTGTACGTCAACGGGAGCCTCGTGGGGACCCATCCGGACCCCACGGCGCTCGCAGAACAGATCCGCGAGGCACGGCGACGGGGCGACGTCAGCGAGATGGTCAACGTCTCGGTGAAAGAGCGCACCCGCGAAGTGATCGTGAACGCGGACGCCGGACGCGCCCGGCGGCCGCTCATCGTCGTCGAGAACGGAGAACCCTTACTTGGCGACGAGGAGATCGCCGCGCTCGAACGCGGCGACGTCGGCTTCGAGGGCCTCGTCGAACGCGGCTACGTCGAGTTCATCGACGCCGAGGAGGAGGAGGACATCCTCGTCGCCGTCGACGAGGAGGACATCACCGAGGAGCACACCCACCTCGAGATCGACCCACAGCTCGTCTTCGGTATCGGTGCGGGGATGATCCCGTACCCCGAACACAACGCGAGCCCCCGCATTACGATGGGAGCCGGGATGATGAAACAGTCGCTCGGGCTTCCCTCCGCGAACTACCGGATCCGCCCCGACACGCGCCAGCACCTGATGCACTACCCGCAGCTGGCGATGGTCAAGACACAGACCACCGAGCAGATCAACTTCGACGAGCGCCCGGCCGCCCAGAACTTCGTCGTCGCGGTCATGTCCTATGAGGGGTTCAACATCGAGGACGCACTGGTGATGAACCAGGGCTCCGTCGACCGCGCGCTCGCCCGCTCGCACTTCTTCCGAACCTACGAGGGCGAGGAGCGACGGTATCCGGGCGGGCAGGAGGATCGCTTCGAGATCCCCTCACAGGACGTGCGCGGCGCGCGCGGCGAGGACGCCTACACGCACCTGGATGAGGACGGCCTCGTCAACCCCGAGACGGTGGTCGATGAGTCCTCCGTCCTGCTCGGGAAGACGAGCCCGCCGCGATTCCTGGAGGAGCCCGACGACATGGGCGGGCTCTCCCCACAGAAGCGGCGTGAGACGAGCGTGACGATGCGCTCCGGTGAGTCCGGCGTCGTCGACACCGTGACGCTGATGGAGGGCGAGGACGGTTCGAAGCTCTCGAAGGTGAAGGTACGCGACCAGCGGGTGCCCGAACTGGGCGACAAGTTCGCGTCGCGACACGGCCAGAAGGGCGTCGTCGGCCACCTCGCCCCGCAGGAGGACATGCCCTTCACCGAGGAGGGGGTCGTCCCCGACCTCGTCGTCAACCCGCACGCGTTGCCCTCGCGGATGACGGTGGGACACGTTCTGGAGATGCTCGGCGGCAAGGTCGGCTCCCTGCGCGGCTCCCGCGTCGACGGGACGCCGTTCCAGGGCGAAGACGAGGCCGAACTCCGGGAGGGGTTAGAGGAGTTCGGGTTCAACTCCTCCGGCAAGGAGGTCATGTATTCCGGCGTGACCGGCGAGAAGATCGACGCGGAGATCTTCGTCGGGACGATCTTCTACCACAAGCTGTACCACATGGTGTCGAACAAGCTCCACGCCCGCTCGCGCGGCCCGGTGCAGGTGCTCACGCGCCAGCCCACGGAGGGGCGTGCCCGCGAGGGTGGTCTCCGCGTCGGGGAGATGGAGCGCGACACGATCATCGGCCACGGCGCGTCGATGGTGCTCAACGAACGGCTCCTGCAGTCCTCCGACGCGGAGCGGGTGTACGTTTCCGCGGAGACGGGGCTCGTCGCCGTCGAGGATCGCGAGCAGCGGCGGGTGTACGACCCGGTCACGGGCAACGAGGACGACATCCACGAACTGGAGGTGAGCTACGCGTTCAAGCTCTTGCTCGATGAGATGATCGCGCTCGGCATCCGACCGAAACTCGAACTGGAGGACGCGATTTAAATGTCAATGCAGACACCGAAGACGCTCGGCGGCATCGATTTCGGCCTCATGGACCCGGAGACGTACCGGGACATGTCGGCCACGAAGGTGATCACGGCGGACACCTACGACGACGACGGCTACCCCATCGACATGGGGCTCATGGACCCACGGCTCGGCGTGATCGATCCCGGGCTGGAGTGTCGAACCTGTGGGTCCCACTCGGGCTCGTGTAACGGTCACTTCGGCCACATCGAACTCGCCGCGCCCGTCATTCACGTCGGGTTCACGAAGCTCATCCGTCGACTGCTTCGTTCGACATGCCGGGAGTGCGGTCGGCTGGCGTTAGACGAGAGACAGCGCGAGGAGTTCAGCGAGCGATATGAGCGGGCGAAGGAGCTCGGCGACGACCCGCACAACGTGTTGAAAGCGGCCGTGCGGCAGGCGCGGAAGGCCTCGAACTGCCCGTTCTGTGGCGAGCCGCAGGCGGACATCAAACACGAGAAGCCGACGACCTACTACGAGGTGCAGGACGTCCTCGCCGGCGACTACTCCGAGCGCATCGCGGTCGCGATGCAGCCCGACGAGGAGGCCGACGAACCGGGGACCTCCCCGCAGGAACTCGCCGAGAAGACCGATATCGCGCTCGACCGGATCAACCAGATCATGGCCGGCGAGTTCCGTCCGCGAAAGGAGGACCGTCGGGCCATCGAGAAGGCGCTCGACGTCGACCTCACCGAGGAGGACATGAACAAACTGATGCCCTCGGACGTGCGCGACTGGTTCGAGGACATCCCGAACGAGGACTTGGAGGTGCTCGGCATCGACGCCGAGGGCTCCCGGCCCGAGTGGATGGTGCTCACGGTACTGCCGGTCCCGCCGGTGACGACGCGCCCCTCCATCACGCTGGACAACGGCCAGCGATCGGAGGACGACCTCACCCACAAGCTCGTCGACATCATCCGGATCAACCAGCGGTTCATGGAGAACCGCGAGGCCGGCGCCCCACAACTCATCATCGAGGACCTCTGGGAGCTGTTACAGTACCACGTCACGACGTTCATCGACAACGAGATCAGCGGCACGCCGCCGGCACGCCACCGATCCGGCCGACCGCTGAAGACGCTCAGCCAGCGCTTAAAAGGCAAGGAGGGTCGTTTCCGCGGGTCGCTGTCGGGGAAACGCGTCAACTTCTCCGCACGGACGGTCATCTCGCCGGACCCCACCCTCTCGTTGAACGAGGTCGGCGTCCCCGACCGCGTGGCGACGGAGATGACACAGACGCTCAACGTCACCGAGCGCAACGTCGAGGAGGCCCGCCAGTACGTTCGAAACGGACCCGAGTCCCATCCGGGCGCGAACTACGTCCGTCGCCCGGACGGTCGTCGCCTGAAGGTGACCGAGAAGAACTGCGAGGAGCTGTCGGAGAAGATCGAGCCTGATTGGGAGGTCAACCGCCACCTGATAGACGGCGACATCGTGATCTTCAACCGGCAGCCGTCGTTACACCGGATGTCGATCATGGCCCACGAGGTCGTGGTCATGCCGTATAAGACGTTCCGGCTGAACACGGTCGTCTGCCCGCCGTACAACGCCGACTTCGACGGCGACGAGATGAACATGCACGCGCTCCAGAACGAGGAGGCGCGGGCGGAGGCACGCGTGCTCATGCGCGTGCAGGAGCAGATCCTCTCGCCGCGGTTCGGTGGCAACATCATCGGGGCGATCCAGGACCACATCTCCGGCACCTACCTGCTCACCCACACGAACCCACAGTTCAGCGAGACGCAGGCGCTCGACCTGCTGCGGGCGACCCGCGTCGACGAGCTGCCGGAGGCGGATGGCGTCGACGAGCACGGCGAGGAGTACTGGACCGGGCGGACGCTGTTTTCGGAGCTGCTGCCCGATGACCTCTCGCTCGAGTTCACCTCCTCGACCGGCGACACCGTTCGCATCGAGAACGGCCAACTCAAGGAGGGGACGATCGACGAGGACGCCGTCGGCGCGTTCGGCGGCGAGGTCGTCGACACGCTCACCAAGACGTACGGCGAGACACGAGCGCGCGTTTTCATCAACGAGATCGCCGCGCTCGCGATGCGCGCGATCATGCACTTCGGCTTCTCGATCGGGATCGACGACGAGTCGATCCCGCCGGAGGCCGAACGCCAGGTCGACGAGGCGATCGAGAGCGCCTACCAGCGTGTCGACGAGCTGATCGAGACGTACCACGCCGGCGAACTGGAGTCGTTGCCGGGACGAAGCGTCGACGAGACGCTGGAGATGAAGATCATGCAGACGCTCGGGAAGGCCCGTGACTCCGCCGGTGAGATCGCCGATCGCCACTTCGGCGACGACAACCCGGCGGTCGTGATGGCCCGATCGGGCGCGCGTGGGTCGATGCTCAACCTGACACAGATGGCCGGCTCCGTCGGCCAGCAGGCGGTTCGCGGCGAGCGGATCAACCGCGGCTACGAGGACCGGACGCTCTCACACTACCGGCCACACGATCTCTCCGCGGAGGCACACGGGTTCGTGGAGAACTCCTACCGCGGCGGGCTGACGCCCGAGGAGTTCTTCTTCCACGCGATGGGCGGCCGCGAGGGGCTGGTCGACACGGCGGTTCGGACCTCGAAGTCCGGCTACCTCCAGCGGCGGCTGATCAACGCGCTCTCCGAGCTGGAAGCGCAGTACGACGGGACCGTCCGGGACACCTCGGGCACCATCGTGCAGTTCGAGTTCGGCGAGGACGGCACCTCGCCGGTGAAGGTCTCCTCGGGAGCGGGCGACGGCATCGACGTGGGCGGCATCGCCGATCGCGTCATGCAAGCGGAGTTCAGCTCCGAGGCGGAGAAGGAACGGTTCCTCGGCGAGCGGACACCGCCGACGAACCTCTCTGAACATACCGGACCGGGTCTTAACGAGATCCGCGGACGGGAGGTGGAATCCGATGACTGAGTACGAGCACGTGACCGACGACATGGAGGCGATCGTCGAGGCGACGGAGCTTCCGACGCGGCTCAAGCGGGCGGTCTATGAGACCATCGAGGAGAAGGCCGAGGCGTACAACGGCATCTCGAACGAGCAGGTGACCGATATCGTCACCGGCGTCGAGAACCGCTACCTCGAGACACGGGTTGATCCATTGGACCCGGTCGGGACCGTTTCTGCACAATCGATCGGTGAACCCGGCACACAGATGACAATGAATACTTTTCATTACGCTGGGGTTGCAGAAATTGACGTTACACAGGGTCTTCCCCGACTCATCGAGCTGGTTGACGCCCGGAAGACGCCGGACACGCCGATGATGACGGTTCATCTCGAGGGCGAGTACGCGACCGACCGCGAGAAGGCTCACGAGGTCGTCTGGTCGATCGAGTCGACGCGCATCCTCGCGCTCGGTGACGTCTCGACGAACGTCGCCGATATGCTCGTCCGGATCGACCTCAACGATGACACGCTGTTGGAACGATGGCCGACCTACTCGGACCCGAGCGAGGTCGCGGGGATCATCTCCGAGACGATCGCGGACGCGCTCGGCGTCGACACCCGACAGGCCGGCACCGTGATCGAGTTCGGCCCGAACGAGCCGAGCTATCGCGAGCTACTCCAGCTCGTTGAGCGGCTCCGCGACATCGTATTTAAGGGAATCGAGGAGGTCGAACGCGTCGTCATCCGGAAAGAGGAGATCGACGACGAGGAGCGGTTCGTCCTCTACACGGAGGGGTCGGCCTTCGGCGACGTCCTCGAGATCGAGGGCGTCGACGCCTCACGGACGACGTGTAACAACATCCACGAGATCTACCGCAACCTGGGCGTCGAGGCGGCCCGCGAGACGATCATCAACGAGACGAAGAACACGCTCGAAGAGCAGGGGCTCGACGACGTGAACGTCCGACACCTGATGCTCGTCGCGGACATCATGACGAACAACGGCGAGATCGAATCGATCGGTCGCCACGGGATCTCCGGATCGAAGGACTCCGTCTTGGCACGCGCGGCGTTCGAGGTGACGGTGAACCACCTCCTTGAGGCCGCGATCCACGGCGAGTACGACGAACTCGACGGCGTCATCGAAAACGTCATCGCCGGCAAGCCGATCTCGATCGGCACCGGCGACGTCGATCTGCGGATGGGATCGCGCGTGATCGGCGACGGGGCGAGCACGGACGGCGGACGACCGGTCGGACGCGAGCACGACGGCGAGCGCGACGGACGCACGGACTGATGCGGGTCGAGCTCTCCGATGAGGCACGGCGATATATCGGTCGGTTCGACGAACTGACCGGAGTCGCACCGAAGGACTGCCTCGTGGAGGGCGACCGGCTCGTCTTTCTCGTCCCGGCCGGCGAGATGGCGGCGGCCATCGGCCAAGCCGGCGAGACGGTAAAAGGGGTCGAGCGCCGGCTGAACCGCTCGATCGAGTTGGTCGAGGACGCGGACACGGCGGAGGCGTTCGTCGCGAGCGCGCTCGCGCCGGCGGCGGTCAACGCCGTGACGGTCTCCGAACAGAACGACCGGGTCGCGTACGTCGAGGTGGCCGAACCCGACCGTGGCGTCGCCATCGGCGCTGACGGCCGCAACATCGAAACCGCCCGGACGCTGGCGAAGCGACACTACGACATCGACGATATCCAGTTGACCTAGGCGGCGATCGGTCCGATCATCGACGTCGGGCGGGGTGGGCTCGGACGATCGCTCCGGATACTATTTATTATCGCACGGCCTTCGCGCCGCATGCACCGACGAACGCTACTTGCCACCCTCGGGGCGGGTACTGCCGGGGTACTCGCAGGCTGTGCAGCACCGACGGCGCGGACCGACGAAACGGTCGGGGATGTCGATTGGCTCGATGGGGAGACCCTCGATACGGAGCGGTTGTCGACGACGCATGCGGAAACGCTGGAGACGGCCGGAAGCTTCGAGCTGTTCTCGACAGCAGAGACCGAACACGACGGGGGGACGGAACCGAGCCGGTGGCTTCCCTCCCAGGAGTACGAGGCCGCCTTCGAGTCGGAACGGCAGCGGCAGTATCTCCGACAGGAAATGGGCGGGGGCGACGAGCGGGAGGTGTTCGAGGTGTACGTCGACGGGTCGGCGGCGTTCCGGCGGGAGCGATGGGGCGAAAACGCAACCACCGATCGGTGGTCGATCGACCGGCCGGACGCGTTCTTCACGAGGGAGTTCGAGATCGAAGCGACCACCGGGGTTCGCGGCGTCGGCGGCTGGAACATGCGCGTCGTCGATCGGGCCGCCGAGATCGACGGCCACCCTGCCGTTCATCTCGATGCCGATTCGTTCACAGGCGATGCGGGGATCCCCGAAACCGTCGACGAGGCGACGGCGACGATGCTGGTAACGGGAGCGGGGGTCGTCCGACTGCTCGAGCAGCAGTGGGAGGGAGAACACGACGGGCAAGCGGCAATCGTCGAGGTCGATATCGCCTTCGAGGGGATCGGCGAAACCACGATCGAGGAACCGGAGTGGGTCACCGACATGCGGGCGTGATCGGATCGACCGGAACGTCGAAGGGGTCTTCAGGGGCGGTCCGGCCGTACAACGACGCCCTCTCCGCGCGGCTTATCGGCTCAACGGTCACGAGCGTCCCTCGTTTGTTCGTGTGAAACCCTCTCAGATCGCCGGAGAGGTACCTCTCGGCGGATCTGAGGCCGTTTTTCGGGAGCCAAAGAGGGATGCTTAAGTAGCTCCGTCGGAAAGTCAACTCACATGGCGAACGGCAAATATGCCGCCCGGAAGCTCAAACAGGACCGGCAGAAACGACGCTGGTCCGACTCCGAGTACGCTCGGAGGGAGCGCGGGCTCAAAAAGAAGTCCGACCCCCTCGAAGGCGCTCCGCAGGCCCGCGGGATCGTCTTAGAGAAGGTCGGGATCGAGGCAAAGCAGCCGAACTCGGCGATCCGAAAGTGCGTCCGCGTTCAGCTGATCAAAAACGGCAAACAGGTCACCGCCTTCTGTCCGGGCGACGGGGCCATCTCGTTCATCGACGAGCACGACGAGGTCACCATCGCCGGGATCGGCGGCGCGAAGGGTCGTGCGATGGGCGACCTCTCCGGCGTCAACTACAAAGTTGATAAGGTGAACGGCGTCTCGATGATCGAACTGGTGCGCGGAAACGCGGAGAAACCGGTCCGATGAGCGGGGAGGAAGCCGAGGTCGACGCCGAGGCGGAGCCCGTGGCCGACGAGCCGGACCCGGACGCACCCGCCGCGAGCGACGAGGCCACCGAGAACGCGAAGCTGTTCGGCGTCTGGGACGTCTCTGAGATCAGCTACGCGGACCCCTCGACGAAGCGATATATGAACGTGACCCCCATCGCGCACACGATGGGCCGTCACGCCTCGAAGCAGTTCAAAAAGTCCGAGATAAGCGTCGTCGAGCGGCTCATCAACCGCCTGATGCAGACCGAGGAGAACACCGGCAAGAAACAGCAGGCGACCCGGATCGTGCGGGACGCCTTCGACATCATTCACGAGCGCACCGAGGAGAACCCGGTGCAGGTGCTCGTGACGGCGATCGAGAACGCCGCACCGCGCGAGGAGACCGTCCGCCTGAAATACGGCGGGATCTCGGTCCCGAAGGCGGTCGACGTCGCGCCCCAGCGCCGCGTCGATCAGGCGTTGTTGTTCATCTCCGACGGCGTCGCGAACGCGACGTTTAAATCCTCCACGCCCGCCGCGGAGGCGCTCGCACGCGAGCTGATCGCCGCCGCCGACTACGACGTGCAGACGTACTCCATCTCGCAGAAGGAGGAGCGCGAGCGCGTCGCCGCCGCCGCTCGCTGACCGCGTCCGCCCGCTTTTTTACGCGAGCCACTCGTCCGGCTTCGTGTCGTAATCCACCGTTTCGGCGGCGATCTGATCCGCTATCGACTTCTCAAGTTCGTGCTCCGTCGACTCCTCGCCGTCATACGTGAACCGGACGCCGACCTCCCGGCCGGTTGGCTCACGACCCCGACGACGGGCCCGCCGGACGGCCTCCTCCGTGTACTCCGTCCGTATCGTCGCGAGATGGACCGGCCGCCCCCACAGCTCGAAGACGCGTTCGAGCGCCGCTTTTGTCTGTGTTTCATCGAGCGCGACGCCATTGTATCGGTGACCTAAGAGCAGTTCACCGCGGTTTCCGTAGTTGCCATCGAGGACGACGATGGTTGGCTTGCCGAAGTTGGTGAACCGCAACAACAGTTTGCGTTTGACGTCCTCGGCGTCGACGCTGGCGACGCGGAACTCATCGCCAGCCCGGCTGTACTCGTAGGTGAAGTAGTTCCCCTCGCGGACGAACTCGTCGGTGAGGAACTCGTCGATAAAGGTGACGTCGTTGTGGCTCTCACGGACCTCGAAGAGTCGGCGCCACGGAGCGGTCCTGTCGACGTCGGCGAGCGCCGCCTCCACGGTCGGATAGCGGTCGACATCGAACATGTAGCGGGCACGCTCCTGCAGTGTTGCCCGTGAGACGGCCCTGAGTGCGCCGCAGTGTTCGGGTCGCGAGAGCACGTAGTGGCGTTCGGCAAGCCCCTCGAAGGTGAGCAGTTTCCATGGATAACGCTCGATGTCCGGGCCATGAGCGGGGTCTCGGTCGCCGGTCCGCACCGAGAGCGCTCGATCGACGGCATCCGCATCCACGCGAGGATCGTTCGCCCTCGCGAGGTCGGCCAGCGCATCGAGCGTGGCTGGTCCGGCACCCGCGATCGCGGGGTGCGGCGCGAGCGACTCGGTGATCTCCCCGAGGTCGACCCGTGAGTGAAACGTCTCGGGGGTGATCCCCTCGACGCGAAGCAGACGGTCGATCACGTCTCGGCGGGCAGTGAGCCGTTCGATATGTGTCCACAGCTCGAAGCCGAGTTTGTAGGGGTTGAGCCCGGGTGAGCCGAGGACGCGAGCCATGTGGTCCGCGTAGGTGAGGAACTCGTCGGGGCCGGCGAACCCCTCACCGCCCATCATGATCGACTCCCAGTAGGTCGCCCACCCCTCGTTCATCACCTTGGTCAGCTTTTGGCCGGCGAAGTAGTACGCCTCCTCGCGGATCGCATCGATGACCGTCGTCTCCCACGGTTCGCGATCGACCGCCTTGCCCCCCTCCGGATCATAACGCTTGCCGTGATCGCGGAGGTACGCGAGGACGTCCGGACGGGGTTCGGCGACATCGGCGTCCTGCTCCTGTGCGTCGAGCCACTCCTCATCGAAGACCTCACGACGGACCGACTCGGAGAGGTCAAGGTCGTCGATCCGTTCACGGATCGTCGCGAGCGACTCGTCCGCGGCCATGCCGGTGCCATCGGTGGGGTCGGGTCGGGTTCGAGCGGCGTCGACAGGTCGGTGCTGATCGATGGTGTCCGACAGGGAACTCACGGCATCTATCAGTCGTTCGACGTCGTCGCGGTCGACATCGGAGCGGGCCATGATCGCCGCGAGCTTGTCGCCGTTACGCGCCAGCCGCGCCGCGGCGTTCGGCCCGTCCTCGCCGCGACTGGCGTACAGTCCGAACCAGCGATTGTTCGCGAAGAAGTCGGCGTGTGCCTCCACGTGGGTGATCACGGCCTTCTGATCGGCGGTCGTATTCGACTCCTGAAGGAAGGCGTGGGCCGGATCGTCGTTGTTGACGATTTCGAAGGCCTTTCCGAGCCCATGGCGATCCGATTTGTGTTGCCGCTCGTAGTTCATCCCCCAGCGCCAGTGCGGGTAGCGCCGCTGAAAGCCCTCATACGCGATGAGTTCGTTCATCTCGTCGTGATCGACTACCCAGTAGCGGACCGGGTACGGCGTCAGCCCGAGCCGCTCGGCTAGTGCCCGGGCCTCCCGTGCGGGTTCCGCAAGGGTTGCCGCCTCCCGTTTCGCGTCGAGTCGGCCGTCCCTCATGGGGACACCTCGCGTGGCTCCGAAGTCGCCTCCGCACCGTCTTCCGTACTCAGTATCTCGTAGATCGCGTCGGTGACGTCTTCGGGGCCACCGACGCGTGCGACGGCGACGTTGTCGGCATCGCCGAGCGCCCGTTCGACCTCGTCGGCGTGACGGGCGTTCGGTCCGCTGCCGCCAGGCTGCGTCTCGACGTAGGCGTGCAGGTTGGCCTCGATGGATTCCATCATCGGGATGACGGAGTCGGCCGTGTCGGTGCCGGAGTTCTCGGAATCACCGGCGGCGAAGACGTAGCGGTTCCACTCGGCGAAGGGATACTCCTCAAGTATCTCCGCGACCAACGCGTATGCGCTGGATATCCGGGTGCCACCGCCCGAACGGATCCCGAAGAACTCCTCGCGGTCGACCTCCCACGCGTCAGCGTCGTGGACGATGTACCGGAACTCTGCCTCGTCGTACTTGCCGGTGAGGTACCAGTCCATCGGGGTGAACACGCGCTCGACGAGCTCACGTTTCGCTTCACGCATCGATCCGGAGGCGTCACGAACGTTGATCACGACGACGTTACGCTCGCGTCTCTCGATGATCTCCGGATGGCGGAAGCGTTCGTCCTCGCGCCGGAACGGAACCGTCCTGAAGCCCTCACGGCCGATACGAGCGTGTGCGGGCTCCATCTGCAGCTCCCGTTCCAATTCGTCGAAGCTCTCCCACCGGTCAAGTGCCGACGTGGGGGTTTCGAGTTCCGTCTCAAGCTCGGCAGCGGCGTCGACGATCCACGCTCGGGAGACGGGGATCCGTTTCGTCCGCGCCCACGTGAACACGTCATCCACGTCCGCGTCGGCGACGAAGAGACCCTCGCGGACGTAGTCGCCGTCGAAGTCGGTCGCGAGATGGCGTTTCAGCCCTCGTTTGAAGAACTCGTCGACGTCGAGGGTCCCGCGGGGGCCCGCGCGGGCGACATCGGTATAGTCGCCCTCGACCTCCTCGGTCACGCGTTTGCCCTTCGGGTCGAGATCCAGCCCGAGCGCCTCATCCAGCTCCGCGGCGAACTCCTCAGGATCCATCTCGTAGTACTCGTGCTCGCCACCCTCCTCGCCGGGGTCGCCGTCCTCGTCGCCATCGCCGGGCTGTGGGTCGACCGGCTGGCCGGGCTGGGGTTGCCCCTGTTGGCCCTGGCCGACGCCACCGGCCTCACGGCGGTCGTAGACGAACTCCGGAAGGTCGACGAGCTTGATCGGGATCCGGATCCGATCGGGACCCGAGCCGCCGAGGTCACCGTGACTGATAAACTCGGCGAGGTCCTCGCGGCGTTGCTCGCCGACCTCACGGAACCGTTTCCGGTCACGGGTGATACCCATCAGCGGTCACCCCCATCGTCGTCGGACCGGTCACGTCGTGTACGTCCCTCAGATCCGTCGGAACCGTCGGTGTCGAGCCCGTCCCACTCCGCACGGACATCGTTCATCACCGCTCGGCTCGTGAGTTCGGCTGAGGCCTCGCTGTAGCCACGATCGGTCAGCCGGTCGATCGTCGCGGCTTTCACACGGGCGGTCTCGGTGTTCGCCGGCGGGTCGGCCCACTCGTGGGGATCGAGCGCCGGAAACCGCCGTTTGACATCCACGAGGTCGTTCGATTCGAGGACGGTCTTGAGTTCGGGGATCTCGGTCAGATCGACGTGCTCGATATTGAATCCCTCATCGCGGTTTCGCCAGGCATACCGTGTGAGCGCGCGGATCACCTGCTCGCGGCGGAACGTCGCGACCGCGTGGGTCGGCTGCGTGCCACGATAGTCGTCGTCGGTGAACCGCCCAAGCGTCTCGGTTTCGAACACCTTCATCGCGAGCGCGTCGGGTTCGACCGGCCCACGTTCGGTCTCGACCGGGTCGCCGGCGTCCCACGCGTAGACGTGCTCGACGTACTCCGCGACCGTCTCCGGTGAGACGGTCTCGGCCGCGAGGATCGCGTCGAACACCTCGGACCGCTGCCGTTTCTGGACCCATGTTACGACGGCTGCCTTTCGGCCCTCGAACTCCGCGACTTCGGCGCGAGAAAAGACCGGTGCGTCGGCCAATCCATCAGCCATCGCATCGAGGACGTCGGTGGGCGTGATCACCCGTTCGACCGGTAGTTCCGGGTGGCTTCGGTCGGCGTCGGCGCCGAGGAGGTCAGCGATCACGTCACGCGTATACGTTACCGGGATACCGGTCCGACCGTCGTCGGTTTCCATCGGGAGGTCATCGACGGTGAGCCGGTCGTCCCCACGGCGAACCTCGCCGACCTCGTATATCCGGGCCTGTTCAAGCGGGTCAATGTCCGTGGGGAGATCGTCGATCGCGAGCCGGGTAACGACCGCATAGAGCGCGGCCGCACCGAGTGCGTGCGGCGCGAGCTCCCGTTCCTGAAGCGCCCCGTCACGTTCGCGAACGGAGAGGGTCAACGGCGCTCGCACGCGCTCGTCGATGGCGTCGGCATCGGGAGGATCGTCGGCCGTCCTGATCGCCGTCTCGCCGGCGAGTTCGCGTCGGAGCAGTGCCGTCTCCAGACGTCTGTCGGTGAGATACCGGAACTCGTGGCGCGCAAGCCGCCGCTTGAGCGCCTTCAACGGATCCGCGCCGTCCAGATCCGCGTGTCGATCGAGCTCGGCATCGAGGTCGGGATTGGAGATAACGACGAGTTGGGTGTCGACATCCATGCCGATCCCCTTATCGAGCTTCACCCGGCGCTCGTCGGGGACGTTGAGGAGTCGTCTGAGGAGGTCAGCGTGCTGGCTCGCGTCCTCAAGGACGGTGAGCACGCCGTTGCCCTGTGAGAGAACGCCGTCGTAACTGAACGCCTGCGGGTTCTTTCGACCGCGTGAGTCCAGCTCTCGCAGCATCCCACCCATCCACGAGCCGACGAGCCGTTCCTTCGGCGTCCCGTCGTCCTCGGCGTGTAACGCGCCGACACCGGATCCCTCGTCGACGACGTAGCTCGTCACGCGGAGGTGATCGCGGTCGGTGACCGCGGAGAAGACGTTTCGGTGACCCTCCTCGCGGTAGATCGATTCGAGCCCCTCGTACGCCTCCCGGCTGAACGGATCGAGGTCGACATCGACGGGGATCGGAACCGGTTCGGCGTCGGTCGCGTCGTCCACTGTGGCCACGATCCGCTCGCGGACCTCGTCGGGAAAGACCGAAAGCGGCGGCGTTCGAACCGGGCTCCGGTACCACGCGCCGGCGTCGCCGCCGCTGCCGTACGACAGCGAGCGGTCGGTCCCGGCGCCGGTGACGTTCCACTCGAGCGTGTAGCGTCGCCCGGCATCCGTGCGCGAGAACTCCCGGAGGCCGTTCACGAGACAGCGTTTGAACTCCGATTTCCCCGTCGCGGTCGGCCCGTCGATCCACGCGATCTTCTCGTCATTGCCGCGGCCGGCTGCGGCGGCTCGAAGGTCATCGACGAAGCCGTTGAGCGCGGCGGTGTTGCCCAGCACGGCGTGTTCACCGTCGTTGTACGGGTCATCGAAGAACCGGTATCGCGTTAGCCGCTTACCCCGTTCGCGCACCTCGCGCGTGCCCGCGGACTCAATAGCCGCGAGCACGTAGCCGGCGGCGGAGGCGGCTGCGAGCGGGTTTTCGAGGACGTGATCGACGTACGCCGAGAGACCCATCGGTGGATCATAGGCACGACGAACCGTCTCGTCGGCGTCCGCGAGGAACGTCTCCCCGTCGGGGGACCGATCAGCTCCCGCCATCTTCGATCTCCGAGCGGGCGACGGCCGCGCCCGCGTATTCGAGCACTTCGGCGGCACCGGCCTCGGAGTAGCCCCGGTCGATGAGCGCATCGACCCACGCGCTCCGCTCCTCGTCGTCGAGGTCGGTCGCCGAGACGAGCGCCGAGAAGTTGATGTTGTGTTTTTTGTCCTCCCAGAGCTTCCGCTCTAAGGCGCGTCGGAGCCGGTCGTTCTCCTGTGGATCGAACCCGCGTCCCTCGCGGGCACGGCGGGAGACCCAGTTCGAGACCTCCTGACGGAAGTCGTCCTTCCGGTCGGAGGGGACGTCGAGCTGCTCTTCGACCGCCCGGAGGAACGTCTCGTCGGGCTCGGTCTCACGGCCGGTCAGCTCGTCGTCCACGGTCGCGTCGTCGATGTACGCCATCACGTGGTCCATGTACTTTTCGCCCTGTCGACGCAGTTCGTCGACGTCGTACGCGAGCGCGTGACGGACGTCTTCGATGGCACGCTCGCGGTACTCCTCACGAACCGTCTCAAGCAGCTGCTCGTAGCGACCGAGGTCGGCGGCAGCGATCGAGCCGTGCCCGCCGAGGTTCGCCTCGAAATGGTCGAAGACCGAAAGCGGCGAGAGGTGGGTTCGGTCGCGGTGGGTCGCGTCCATGATCGCCTCGGCGATCTCATCGCCGATGAACCGCGCTGACACCCCGTCCATCCCCTCGCCGATGTCGGCTGTGGCTTCGCCGTCCTCGCGCAGCTTTCGGACGTCTATCTCTTCGTCCTCGAGTTCGTCGTTGTATACCTTCGCTTTGTCAAGAAGCGAGACGGTCCCGTCGGTCGGCTCCTCGATCCGGGTGAGGACGCCGAAGAGCCCCGCCATCTTCAACGTGTGTGGCTCGACGTGGACGTTCGGCACGTCCGCGTTCGCGAGCATCTTCGCGTAGATTTTCGCCTCGCTTTCGTACTCCAAGACGTACGGATAGTCGATCCGTTTGGTTCGGTCGTTGAACGCCTCCATCTTCTCATCGCCCGTCTTCTCGCGGTACTCGGGCATGTTCGTCCGGCCGACGATCACCTGATCGATATCGATCCGGGGATTGTTCTTCGGTTTGATCGTCGCCTCCTGTGAGGCGTGGAGGAAATCGTAGAGGAACTCCCGCTGGAGTTTCAACAGCTCTTCGCCGGAGAAGAGACCGCGGTTCGCGTTACAGAACGCACCGGCGTAATCGAACGCGCGGGGGTCGGATTCGCCGTAGACGGCGAGTTTGGCGTAGTTGACGTCGCCGGTGAGTTCCGTTTCGTCCTGATTCTTTTTATCCTTCGGCTCGAACGTCTCGATACACTCGCGGCGGTTCTCGTCGGCAACGAGCCGGACGACCTCGACGTGCCCGTCGATCACGGCCGCGAGGTCGTCGTCGTAGTGGGCCAACAGCGCGTCGAGATAGAACTCCGAAGCCGGGTCGGGGTGCTGGTCGTTGCGGAGGGTGTAGGGCGCGTCCAGCCGCTCGTTGAGGTCCGCGAGCACGGCCGCCCGCTGTGGTTTCGCCAACAACACGAGGGGATCCTGATTCATCGGCGAACGGACGACGTCGTCGCTCGGGTCTTGGTCGTCGATGACCGAGGTGAGGTTCGTCCACCGGAAGGTGTACATTCGGCCGGCCTCCTCGCGGGTGTACGCCTCGAAGTAGCGACGGACGAGCCAGTCGAAGTGGGATTTTCCGGAGCCGACGGGGCCCAAGAGGAGCTTGATCCGCTTTTCGGGGCCAAGTCCGCGAGCGCCGGATTTCACCTTGTTGACGAACTCGTGGATGGCCTCGTGGATCTCTCGGCCGTAAAACACGTTCTCGCCGTCATGGATCGGGTCGTCCGCGGCGAGCGCGTACTCGACGACGCCTCGATCCTCGTCGTAACGTGTGCCGTAGTGGTCGAACATATCCGCGACGCGTTGATGGGCGTTCCGCGCGATATGTGGGTCCGCATACAGCTCGTCGAGGTACCAATCGAACGAGCGCGCGGTCCGCAGGTCGTCCGGAACGGTAGCACGGTACCGTTCGCTGAGTCGTTCGAGCGTTTGTCTGTCTGTCATGGTGGTCACCGGGTCCCGGGCGGGTCGCGGGACGCCAACGACACGTCCATCTGACAGCGGTGGGAGCGCAGCGGCTCATCGTGCCGTCGTCACGCCGCCTGCCGCGTTCACAACAACATACCGTCGGGAACCAACTCGCGTGAGGTCGTCGTCCCGGCCCGTAACCGTGGATGTGAGTATGGCAGGGATTGTCACACATAAAGTTATCGGCCGTGATCACATCCTGAACGGTACCGATCGGACACAGTCGGGCGATTCCGTCGACTGAACGTTGAATCGTCGGGAGGGATTTAAATAGTCCTGAATGATCAATAGTGAAGCGACCGCCGGCGGAGCGTCATCCATCCATCTGACCGATGTGCCGGTCGGAAGTATATATATCGTGCACTCGAAACCAACCCAATGAGCCGAAACGACGAGATCGCGGCCCACCTCTCCGAGTTCGCCGACCTCCTCGAGGCGACGGGCGTCGAGTACAAGCCGAACGCCTATCGGCGCGCGGCCGAGAACGTCGCCGACCACCCAGCCCCGGTCGAGGCGCTCGCACGGGAGGGGCCGGACGCGGTCGCAGAGATCGACCGCGTCGGCGACGCCATCGCCGCAAAGGTCGTCGAATACGTCGAGACGGGGACGATAGCGGAGTTGGAGGAGCTTCGCGAGGAGATGCCCGTCGACATCGTCGCGCTCACACGCGTGGAGGGCGTCGGGCCGAAGACGGTCGGGACGCTGTATCGCGAGCGCGGCATCACGACCCTCGATGAGCTCGAAGCCGCCGCGGAAGCGGGCGAGATCCGGTCGGTGAAGGGGTTCGGTGCGAAGACGGAGGGGAACATCCTCGACGGGATCGAGTTCGCACGCGAAGCGAGCGAGCGGACGCGCCTCGGGGACGCGCGCCCCGTCGCCGACGACGCGCTCGCACATCTCGCCGCCCACGACGCGGTCGCGAAGGCCGAAGTCTGCGGGTCGATCCGCCGCTGGAAGGCGACGATCGGCGACGTCGACGTGCTCGTCGCGAGCGACGAGACCGAGGCGGTCGTCGAGGCGTTCACCGACTGGGGGGGTGCCGATGCCGTCATCGAGGCCGGCACGATCAAGGCAAGCGTCCGGGCCGCTGGCACCCGGGTCGACCTCCGCGTCGTCGACGTCACCGAGTTCGGCGCGGCCCTCCAGTATTTCACCGGGTCGAAGGAGCACAACGTGGCGGTCCGCAATCGCGCGATCGATCGCGGGCTCAAGGTGAACGAATACGGCGTCTTCGACGTCTCGGCCGTCGAGGACGCGGACGGCGACGATCCGGACGACGACGACCCGGACGTCAACGACCCGGACGGCGACGGCCCGAACGGGGACCAGCGAGTCGGCGAGCGGATCGCCGGCGAAACCGAGCCGGGCGTCTACGAGGCGCTTGGGATGGAGCACGTGCCCCCGGAGTTGCGCGAGGACACGGGCGAGGTCGAAGCGGCCGCGGACGACGGGGACGGGACGCTGCCCGCCCTCATCGAGGAGGGTGACGTGCGCGGCGACCTCCACACGCATACCGACTGGTCCGATGGGGGATTTTCCATCGAGGAGATGGTCACCGCCGCAGCCGATCGCGGCCATGATTTCCATGCCGTCACCGACCACGCGGCGGGGCCCGGAATCCTTGGAAACGTCGGGCTCGGGGAGGACGAGATACAGGCCCAGGCGGAGGCCGTCGCCGACGTCGCCGACGACGCCCCGATCGAGGTGTTTCACGGCATCGAGGCCAACATCGACGCCGACGGTGCGATCACGACCGACGACGCGACGCTCGCCGAGCTCGACCTCGTCGTCGCCTCGCCGCATTCGGCGCTCGATGTGGACACGGACGCCGCCACCGAACGGCTCGTGCGCGCGGTCGAACATCCCGAGGTCGACATCCTCGGGCATCCGACGGGCCGGATCATCAACAGCCGTGAGGGAATGGCCCCGGACATGGAGAGGATCGCGGAGGCAGCCGCCGCGGCCGACACCGCCATCGAGGTGAACGCCAATCCCGCGCGACTCGATGCGGACGGAACCGCCGTTCGGGCCGCCATCGAGGTCGGGGCGACGATCGCCATCAACACCGACGCGCACACCCCACGGGAGTTCGAACACGTCCGCTATGGGGTCCACACCGCACGCCGCGGGTGGGCCGAGCGCGCCGACGTGCTCAACGCGCGCTCGCCGGCGGAGCTGCGGGCGTTCTTCAGGTGAACGGGGAATGGACGGACAGCCGATCCGAGCGAATAATCCGGATCGGGCGAGTAGCCACCGCATGGACGTGACGGTGGAGGTCGTCGGCGAGGAGTCACGCGAGTACACCGTCGAGCCCGACGCGACCTATGCGGACCTGATCCGGGCGGCCGGCTATCATCCACAGGAGGCGTCGATCCTCGTCGACGGCACGCCCGTCCCCGGCGACCGCACGGTCGACGCGGAGCGGGTCACACTCCTCCGGCTTATAAAGGGCGGTGGACCCGCGTGAACGCTGAGCGAAGCGATGATGGCGAAACGGCGACTGCCGACCGCGATTTTACCCTCCCGAACGGCGGGGTCGGCCCCGATCCGTTCACGCTCTCGGCGACGGAGGCGAGCCTCGCGGTCGTGTTCTTTCACCGGGATGCGCGCTGTGGAAACTGTCGACGCCAAGCCGCCCGGATCGCCCGTCGGTACGGGGCATTTCGGGAGCGCGACGCCGAGGTGATAGCCATCCTTCCGGAGCCGCGCTCACGCGCCGTCGCTTGGGCGGAGCGGCGGGACGCGCCGCATCCGGTGCTCGCCGACGCCGACAGCGCGGTCGCCGACCGCTACGGACAGCCGACGCGGCTCGGGGCACTCGGGAAACGGATCGACCTGCTCGGTCGCATGCCGCTCGTGGTCCTGCTCGACCTGCGGGACGAGCCACGGGAGCTGTGGCGCCACGCCGGTCGAACCGCCGACGATCGGCCCACTATCGACGAGCTGCTCGCGGAGGTTGGGAAGTTCGCGTGAAGCCGGGACGATCGCGGGAGTCGAAGGGGAACCGACCGAAGGATGACCAACCGAAGGAGCATCGGCCGGAGGCGACGCACGCTCCAGAAGGGTTCCTCATCGCCGTCGCCACACCGAGGGATCGGCTCGACGTGCTCCGGATCGTCGATGCGGCGATGCTTGAGATCGACGTGGACAGTCTCGACGAGCGCATCGACGCCGGCGACGTGTTCGTCGCCCGAATCGAATCGACCGATACCGTCGTCGGGGCGCTCACGATCGAGCGTCCCGGTCCCCGCGAGGCAGCGATCGAGGCGGTCGCGGTCCGCCGTGAGCGACGGGGACGGGGGATCGGATCGACGCTCGTCGCGAGGGCGGTTCGAACCCTCGCGAGCGAGCCCACGGTCGGCCGGATCACCGCGACGTTCGACCCGTCACTGATGGCTTTTTATACGGATCTTGGGTTCGCTATCGTGAATGAACAGCCGGGGGAAGCATCGAAGGACAGTGAAGAAAGCCACCTGTATGCGGAGTGGACGACCGGTGATGCCAGTCAGTGATCGAGACGCTCCACCCCATCGACGACATCGATGAACGACGGGCCGAACGCACCGGCCGGGGTAGTGAATCCGACGGGCGCATCGCCGGCTGCGACCCGTTCGACGGCCGCGAGCGCCGTCTCGATCGTCACGTCGTAGGGGTCGGGGGTCCGAAGGCGGGCAACGATCCGGTCGCCGTCCGACCGCGGGCCGCCGTGTCCCTCAGCGCCCCCCAGACACGCCTCGTACGCCGTACACGCCTCGCCGTAGACGAACATCTCGGAACGCTCCCGCTCGGCGGGACTCGGCCCCTCGAAACGCGCGGCGGCCATCCGGTCGAGCAGCCACTGCACCGGCCGTGTCCGGAGGAGCGGCGTCAACGGTCGGGTGAACCGAACCGCCCGCATGGTGAACGGGTCGAGCGCGACGTAGACGGCCACGTTCTCGATGCCTGTCGTGTGCGTCGCGGTGACGAGGTCGGCCCACGCCACGGCGAGCGCGGGTCGTTCCCCCCGGCCGAAATCGAGCCGTCGCGCTCGGGCGCCGTCGTCGGGCCGAACCAAGTCACCGTTTCGGCGAATGCGAGGCCCGACACCGAGGCCACGAACGCCGGTTCGGGCGGTCCCGCGCGAGATCGAGCCGGTGGCTTCGACGCCCAATACGAGCGTCGTCGCCTCCGGAAGGCGCTCGACGAGGTCCGCGGCGAGACAGTCCGTGGCGACGACGTCGAAACCGACCGCCGGCAGCAGGGTGACGTCGGCGGCTGCCGCCTCCGCGCTTCGGTCGGCGATCGCCGCGAGCACCGCGTACTCGCCGGTGACGTCGAGGTAGTCGACCCCGGTTTCGAGACAGGCGTCGACGAGAGGGTCGGCGGTGGCGACGAAGGGGCCCGCACAGTTCAACACGAGATCGACGTCACGGATACTCTCGGCGACGAACTCGGGAACTGAGAGGTCGAACTCGCGGACGTCCGCCCGCAACTCCCGTCCGAGTTTCCGGAGTCGGTCGCCGTCACGGCCGGCGAGGATCGGACTGCGTCCGCGGTCGACGGCAGCCCGCGAGATCAACTCCCCGGTGTAGCCGTACGCGCCATAGATGAGGAGGGTCACGGACGGATCCACGTCGCCCCCGACCTTGGGCGTTGTCGTCGCCGGGCGGACCGTCTTCCGTTCCATGTGTCCCGGACCGCTCGCTCCTTCAAATCGCCGCCGCGCGTAAGCCTTAGTGGTCGGCGGATCCAGGGAAGGATATGAGTGTAGTTCCCGAGCGATCGGCGATAGACGACGAATATACGTGGTCGCTCTCGAGCGTCTTCGCGGACGACGACGCATGGGAGGCGGCGTTCGAGGCCGTCGCCCCCCGAGTGGACGAGCTTCGGGCGTACGAGGGACGCGTCACGGAGGATGCCGAAACGCTGCTCGAGCTGCTGGAGCTTCGGGAGGCCGTGTTCCGCGAGATCGGCCAGGTCGCCGTCTACGCCCAACTTCGCAGCGCGGAGGACACCCGCAACCAGACGTACCAGGCGATGTCGGCGCGTGCCTCGTCGCTCCGCTCGGAGGCCGCAAGCGCGATCTCCTATCTCGAACCGGAGCTGCAGACGCTGAGCGAGGCCGACGTGGAGGCGCTCGTCGAGTCGGAACCCGGCCTCGCGGAGTACGAACACTACCTCGATGACGTCCTCCGAGCCGCGCCGCACACGCGCTCGGCGGAGGTGGAGTCGGTCCTCGCGGAGCTTTCGGAGGTGACGAGCGCGCCGAGCGAGATCTACTCGATGCTCACCAACGCGGACCTCACCTACGGGATCGTGGAGGATCCCGACGGCGAGGAGATCGAGATCAGCCAGGCGAACTTCACGAAGCTCCAGACGGACCCGGACCGCGAGTTCCGCCGTCGCGTCCACGAGACGTTCTATGAGGAGTGGGAGTCGGTGCGAAACGCGGTCGGGACCGCCTTGGAGAAGGCGGTGCGCGAGCACGTCATCAGCGCCCGACTCCGTGACTACGACTCCGCCCGGGAGGCCGCCCTCCACGGCCCGAACGTCCCCGTCGAGGTGTACGACACCCTCGTCGACACCGTCGGCGACAACCTCGACGTGCTCCACCGGCACGCGGAGTTGAAACGGCGGGCGCTCGGTGTCGACACCCTGGAGAGCCACGACCTCTACATGTCGCTCACCGGCGATCAGGGCCCGGACGTCGAGTACGATCAGGCCGTCGAGTGGGTGATCGAGGCCGTCGAGCCGCTCGGTGAGGCGTATCAGGACCGGATGGCCGAGGGGCTTCACTCGCGGTGGGTCGACGTGTACGAGAACCGCGGGAAGCGCTCCGGCGCGTTCTCCTCGGGGACCTACGACACCCAGCCGTTCATCATGATGAACTACCAGGACGACATCGCCTCGATGTTCACGCTCGCGCACGAGCTCGGGCACTCGATGCACTCGGAGCTGGCCGGCGAGACGCAGCCGTGGCACGACGCGGGGTATGAGATCTTCGTCGCGGAGATCGCCTCCACGGTCAACGAGACGCTGCTCACCCACTACCTGCTTGAGAACCTCGAGGACGAGACGCTCCGGACGCACGTGCTCGATGAGTATCTCGAACGCTTCCGCTCGACGCTGTTCCGCCAGACGATGTTCGCGGCCTTCGAGGCGGAGATCCACGAGCGGATCGAAAACGACGAGGCGCTCACCCCGGACGTCCTCGACGAGCAGTACGCGGCGCTGAAGGGGGCCTACTACGAACCCGCCGAACTCACCGGCGGCATTGAGCGCGAGTGGCAGCGCATCCCGCACTTCTATTACAACTTCTACGTCTACCAGTACGCGACCGGAATCTCGGCGGCCGCGGCCATCGTGAAGCGGATCCAGGCCGAAGGCGAGACGGCCGCCGCCGACTACCGGGAGATGCTACGCGCGGGCGGGTCGGCGTACCCGCTTGAGGTCGTCGAACGCGCCGGCATCGATATGGCCTCACCGGAGCCGATCGAGGCCGCCATCGATGTCTACGATGGCTACCTCGATGAAGTTGCGTCGTTGTTGGACCTCGAATAGCGAGGAGTGGCTCCACTAACGGTGATACCAAGCGGGAATTGGGTATTTAAATACACCAGCCGGCAGTTCATAAACGACGTCAGGGGAACCGATGCTGAACACAGATGGAGTATCCTCCAGCATACAACCGCAACCGCACCTCACGCCTCCCCAGCCTCGTTGGCGGCGGCTCCCTACGGTCGCCACCGCCAACTCCACTGGAAATCTCCGATTTCCAAGCCGTCGGATGTAATCCGACGACCTCGCGCTCCGGCGAACGCCCTTAAAAGGCGCTCGCCGGGCGCGCCACCGTATCGTCCGATCGCTTATAAATAATCGTCATCCCCGCTCGACGAACGTCGCGTCCGCCGACGTGCGCCCCTGGTTGAACGAGAGCACCTTCGCGCGGATCACGTCGCCCTCGCCGATGTCGTTTGGGATTCCCTCGACGAAGACGACGAACCCCTCGACCTTTCCGACGGCGACCTCCTTGCCCGAGTGATGGTCGGTGAGTTCGATCACCCCGAACGTATACGTCTCACCGATCTCCACGGGCGGGTCGCGTTCCTGTGCCGCCTCGTGGGCTTTTTTCGACCGTTTGGCCGACTCTGAGGGTCCCCGGAGTCGACGGACGACGAGGAGCAACCCGAGAAGCACGACGGCCCCCGCGGCGGCGACGAAAACGAGTTCCATGCGCGCCTCTCGGACGGGGTGAAGTTGAATCGGTCGGTCCCGATGTGCCGAACGGGGCGGACTCGGTGGTCGGAGACGGGCGACGGTCGAGCGTGACGCGTTAGCGGTCCCCCGAAAACGCCGGATACGACTGCGCGCCGCCGCCGGAGTTGCGCGCGACGAGCGTGGCGACCGCCGCGGTGCCGTCGTTGACCGTGCGGCGGCGCTCCTCGTACCCGAGGATCGTCAGGTCCAGACACGCCCGCAGGAGGTCGTTCGACCGGTAGCGATGCCGGTCGTTCGAGGGGGCGATCTCGACCGGATCGCTCGTTCGGAGGTGGTGTTCATATATCAGGACCCCGCCGGGCGCGAGCGCCTCCTTGAGGTCCGGAAGCAGGTCGAGCGCGGCGAAGAAACTCACCGTGATCAGGTCGTAGGCGTCCGGTTCGACCTCGAAGTCGGGATCGGAAAGGTCGGCACGGATCCACTCGACCGCGACGCCCTGTGCGTCGGCACGCTCGCGTGCTTGCGTGAGCGCCTCATCGGAGACGTCGACGGCCTCCACGTCGTAGCCGTGGGCGGCGAGGTAGCGCGCGTTGCGTCCGGTACCGGTCGCGACGTCAAGCGCGCGGCCGTCGGGGAGCGTGTCGATCCGTCTCGCGAGTTCGGGGATCGGATCCTCGGGAAGTTCGAAGTCGTCGTCAGCGCTGTACTTCTCGTTCCACCGCCTCCGGTCGTCGGTCACGGTCGACCTCTCGGGGGCCGGCGTGTTGAACCTACGTGCCGATCGGCGGCGACTCCCCCACGACGGCCGGATGAGAAACGCCTTTGCCCCCGAAGCCCCGGAGCTCGAATAATGCGAGCCAGTTCCGGGCGTGGTGTGCCGTGAAGGTCGCGGAGGCGGTGCCGGAGTTCGCGGCGGCGTTCGGCTTCGAGGAGTTCAACCGGATGCAACGGGAGGCGCTTCCCGGACTCTTGGAGACCGACCACAACGTCGTCGCCTCCGCGCCGACGGCCTCGGGAAAGACCGCCCTCGCCGAGTTGGCCATCTGTAAGACCCTCTCGGAGGGCGGGACCGCGCTCTTCATCGCGCCGCTTCGCGCGCTCACCAACGAGAAGGAAAGCGAGTGGGAGCGGTTCGAGGAACTCGGCTACTCCGTCTACGTCGTCTCAGGCGAGCGCGACCTCAACCCCCGGCGTGCCGAGCGCGCCGACGTGCTCGTGACCACACCGGAGAAGGCCGACAGCGCGACGCGCAAACACGACTCGACGCGCTACTCGTTCATCACCGACATCGATTGCGTCGTGATCGACGAGGTCCATTTGCTCGACTCGGACAAACGCGGCGCGGTCCTGGAGGTGACCATCTCGCGGCTCCGACGCCTCCAGAACCCCCGAATCGTCGCGCTCTCGGCGACGATGCCGAACGTGGAGGACGTCGCGGCGTGGCTCGACGCGCCCGCGGAGACGACCTACGAGTTCGGCGACGACTACCGACCCGTCGATCTCGAAACGGGCGTGAAGACGTACACCCACGGCTCGAACGCCTTCGCCGACAAATATCGGCGGCTCTACCGCGCGCTCGACCTCGCGGAGCCGCACGTTCGCGAGGACGGTCAGGCGCTCGTCTTCGTCTCCTCGCGTCAGGACACCGTGCAGGCCGCAAAGAAGGCGCGCGACGAGATCACCGACCGGGACATCCCCGTCGACACCCGTGGCGATTACGACTTCCACACCGACGCTGCCGAACTATCGAACGACACGCTCAGACAGTCCGTCCTCGACGGGGTCGGGTTCCACCACGCCGGGCTCGGGAAGGGCGACCGCGACCGCGTCGAGCAGTGGTTCAAGGAAGGGCGGATCAAGCTCCTCTTTTCGACCTCCACGCTCGCGTGGGGGGTGAACCTCCCGGCCCGCTGTGTGATCATCCGCGACACGAAGTATCACGACCCACTGGAGGGCGAGACGGACATCTCCCCGCTCGACGTCCTCCAGATGCTCGGGCGGGCGGGTCGACCCGGCTACGACGACGTCGGCTACGGTTGGGTCGTCTGTGACCGAAGCGACGCGGACCGCTACCGTCGGTTGCTCCGGGAGGGAAAGGAGATCGAATCGCGACTCGCCGGCGAGCTGGCCGCCCACCTCAACGCGGAGGTCGCGATGGGCACCATTCAGGGGCTGGAGGACGTCATGGCGTGGCTGGAGACGACGTTCTACTACGTCAGGGCCGAGTCGAAGCCCGAGGCGTACGACTTCGAGGGGATCCGCGAACGCGTCCGAGGGACGGTGAGATCGCTCGTCGAGGACGGGTTCGTCGCGGCCGACGAGAAGCTCGCCATCGAGCCGACGACGCTCGGGCGGCTCGCCTCGAAGTACTATCTGCGGCTCGATACGGCGCAACGGTTCGAGGCGCTCGCGAACCGGGACCGGCTGACGGTCGATTCGATCCTGGAGGCCGTCGCCGGCGCGGGCGAGTTCGACTCGGTCTCCGCACGGGCCGCCGAAGCGGACGCCGTCGACCGGATCCTGGAGGACCACGAGACGGCCTTGGAGGGCGGCCACCGGAAGGTGTTCGCCATCCTCATCGCGGGGATGGCGGATTCGATCCCGAGCGATCTCCGCTCGGACGCGTGGGTGATCCGACAGAACGCACTTCGGCTGATCGCCGCGCTCCGTGAGTTCCTCGACCGGCTGTCGGGGCCGCGGGCGGCCAACCTCGCCTGCCGCGTCGAGGCACGTGTCGAACACGGGATCGATCGCGACGCCGTCGCGCTTACCGCCATCGACGGTGTCGGTGCGGGACGGGCGGAGCGGCTCGCAGGGGCCGGCTTCACCTCGCCGGTGTCGGTCGTCGACGCTGGGACCGGTGCACTGACGAAGGTGGGGCTAAGCGAGTCCGTCGCCGAGCGCGTCGTCGCGGCGGCCGCGGAGTGCCCACGAATCGAGGTGGAGTGGGGGTCGTTCCCCGAGACGGTCGCCGTCGGCGAGAACGATCTGCGGGAGGTGACCGTCCGCAACGTCGACGGGGGTGCCCGCGTCGGGATCCGCGTCACGGTCAACGATGTCGAGATGAGCACGGAGGCGACCTACCTCGACGGCGAGACGACCCTGCCGGTCGGCGTGTTCGGCACGCCGACGGCCGAGGAACTCGAGTTCATCGTTGAGGTCACCTTTCCGGAGCTGCCGCTCATGCCGGTTCGAGCGAGCCGAACCGTACGGATTACGTGAGCGTCCACGACTGAAGTCGCGGGCTTCCGCCTCGAAGACGTGTGAGCGTCCACGACTGAGCACGCAACCGCTTAAATCGGAAGCCGAGGCCAATCCGGCGCATGCCCGAACGCCTCCGCGTCCTCGCCGGCGACTGCATCGTGACCGAACGCGGCGACCGCGTCCGCACACATCGCGGTCACGTCGTCGTCCTCATCAAGCCCGACAATACCACGCTCGTTCACGACGCCGACGGCTACCAGCCCGTCGCCTGGCTCACCCGTCCCGAATCCGTCGTCGTCGAGGGCGACGGGGACGGGTTTACCGTCAGCGCCCGGGACGGCAGCCGGACGATTCGGATCGTCTCCGAGGTGGCGACGGCCGCCCGTGGGCTGCCCGTCACGGAAGCCGGCGTGCCGGTCGGAACCTGCCCGGACGACGGCGGACCGCTCGTGCGGACACACGGCGACGTCGTCTGTCTCGACTGTGAAAGCCGATGGGGGCTGCCCGCGGGTGCGAGCGTGACGGACTCGACGTGCGGGGAATGCGGGCTCCCGAAGATCCGCGTCGAGCGCGGCGAGCCGTTTCACCTGTGTCTAAACGCGGCGTGTGATCCGCTTGAGGCGGCCGTGAAGGAACGGTTCGACCGCGTCTGGGACTGTCCAGACTGTGGATCCGATCTTCGCGTCAAGTCCGCACCCGGACGCGTCTTCCTCGGCTGTGATCGCCACCCCGTCTGTGAGACGACCGTCTCGATCCCGAACGGGGTCGTCGTCGACGACTGCGACTGCGGGCTCGCGATCGTCGAGACGGCAACCGGCCGGCGGTGTCTCGACGGGACGTGTCCGGAGGGCCCGCAGTGAACCACAGGACATGGATACGATGGAGGCAGTGGCGCGCCCAGCGACGCGGCTATCCCTCAGGATACGTCGGCACTCGAAGCGACCGGGCACTTCCCTCGATGAACGGGAGATCGGCCCGTGTCGCTGGCGTCTCCTCGCCGTCGAGACGGACCGTGAGTCCCTCCGGGGACATCCCGAAGTCGACAAGTGCGAGCGCAAGTGGATGGCCGGTTGCAGGTCCGACGGCGGCGCGGGTGACCTCGCCGACCGCCTCGTCGCCGTCGAAGACCGCCGCACCGGCATCGGGGAGGATGTCGTCGTAGCCGTCGGGATCCGCGTCGCCATCGACCTCGGCGACGGCATCGTGGAGGCCGGGAAGCGTGAGCCCGACCAGCCGACGGCTCGGCCGACCGCGGTTTTCGACCCGGGAGACCACCTCCTGCCCGACGTAACAGCCCTTCTCGAAATCGAGCGCGTTGCGGATCCCGAGCACGTTCGGGATGTTCCCCTGTAGTTCGTGTTCGAAAAGCGGGGTGCCGGCCTCGACCGTGAGCGCGTCCCACGTCCGGTACCCGAAGGGAGCGGCGTTGAGTCCCCGGGTAAGCAGCGTATCGAAGACGTCGGGGGCGTCCGCGGCCGCACAGACGATCTCATAGCCCTCCTCGCCGAGTGGATTGTCGCTCGCGATGACCGTCACGCCCGCATCGACCATCGAGCCGCGTACGAACGTGAGCGGCTCCTCGGGGGCCCCCGCACCGTTGAGCACGGATGCGACCTTCTCGGTCGATTTGGGGCCGTGAACGCCGAACACGCCGAATTCATCGGAGGCGTCGCGGATCGTCACGTCCTGAATGAAGACCTTGCCCGACCAGTCGTCACGGACGGCGGTGGTCCGTTCGGGTGGACAGAAGACGAGCAGCCGCTCGCCGGCGTTGTAGACGTACATGTCCGTCTCGATGCCACCCTGTGGATCGAGAAGCAAGGCGTACGTGCCCCGCCCGTCCGTGTCCGGGACACGGTTTGAGACGGCGTTGTCGACGAACTCGACACGGTCATCGCCGGTGACGACGAGCACGCCATAGCCCATCTCGATGGCGCCGACGACGTTTCGGACCGCCTTTCCCACCCGTTGCGGCTTCCCGTAGTGATCGACGACACGACGGCCGCCACGGTCGCGGTAGCGCGCGCCGTGAGCGTCGTGGGCGTCGGAGACGAGACTCATACGTGAACGGTGTCGTGGAGGCCCAAAAAGGACGCTGGAAGCGGGCTGATACGTGATCCCAAGGACACCAACGTCGCGGTCAGAGCCCGAGACGACGCCGAAGCGCGTCGATGACCCCCGTATTCGGTGGACCGCCGTCCGTCTCCGGGTTCGGAACGACGCGATCGGCCGGGTAGACACGAACGCGGTCGTCGCTCTCGACGGTGATGAGCGAATCGGCTTTGAGCGTCGAGAGCGCCTCCTCGATCGCGTCGATGTCCGCATCGACGGCGGCCCGCAGCTCGAGGACGGTCATTCCCTCCTCGTTGCGATCGACGAGCGCGTCGAGCACCGCGACCTGGACAGCAGGTCGATCACGGTACTCCGGCTTCGCGGCCATATCCGGTACATGGACCGGACGGGCTTTACCTCTACCGGCGAACGGACACGACCAAACCGACCGCGACGCGGACGAAAACGGGATGGCAAGGATCGAAACGGTTGCCGAACCGAGACGGCGGGGAGCAAAAAAGGAGCGAAAACACGCCGATCGACGGTTCACCGAAGCAGTCGCGAACAGGAGCCACAGAGGTTCTCCTCTTTCACGTCGACTTCACGGACGGTCGGCGAGAACGACATCACGCATTTGGAGTTATCACAGTGTTCGAGCCCGAGCGTGTGGCCGATCTCGTGGACGACCTCCTTGCGCACGCGGTCCGCGAAGACGTCCGCGGCCGGCTTCGTCGATATGCCACCGTCCGAGGAGGTTCGGAGGCGGTGTGTGGAGATGACGGAGCCGTTGCCGTTCAGATAGGCGAGCCCGAAGACGTAGTTACGCCGGCGGTAGTAGAGATCGCGAGGGGTGATCCCGATGTTCTTTTCACCCGTCCCGACGCGTGAAACCGTTTCGATGAGCTCCTCGGCGCGGTACTGCCCGCGCCCCTCGTCGTAGGCGGTCTCCGGGATCGGCTGGTCGTCGTGGACTGTGACATCACAGTCATAAACCGACCGCAGCGCACCGGAAGCCTCCCGTTTGACGCGCGGGAGAACCTCCCCCACGGGTACGATGTCCACGAGCATGAAACCGTTTTTGACCGCGGCGGTCATAAACCCCGCGCCGTGGTCAGCCAAATACACCGGTCGTTCATTCAGGAACTCGCCCGCTACGAGCGTCTCCTCGAGGTCGGGATCGGCGTCCGTGACGACCTCGCAGTCGCACTCCGTGAACGTGGACGGACCGTCGTCGCCATCGACGTGGCCGCGGGCGCCGTCACGCGGGACGGGCCCAGTGCCGAGGACGACCGCAAAGCGCGTGAATCCGCCCGAACTAAATCGGACATCAGACGGGCGGACGTCGTCGCGCTCGCGAGGGCCGACGACCCGCTCGCCGCGCTCGATGCGGCCCCGACGATACGCGAAGCGGACCCCGATCCGCAGCGGTCGGGTGGAAGAGGAGCGATCCGAGGGCGGTCCAACGGGATCGATGCGGTGTACGCCCGTAACCTCCCCGCCGAGTTACAGCAACCGACGGTCACGCTCGCTGAGCGTCTCGATGCGGCCTGTCTGTTCACGACGCTCGGCTTCGAGCAGCCGGTCGTGCCCGTCCGACGGCTCACACGGCCCGGAACGACGCTGTATCTCGCGCGAGGGCCGAGAAACGGTGCGCACACGGACCACTGATCGCAGCCGATCCCCGGCACACCACATGTCGATTGTTCAACTACTTTTCGATGTGACCCGGAACGTTCTTTCTTTTCGCCGTCCGGGTGGACGTATATGCAGGTCGACGCAGTCGTACTCGACATCGACGGAGTGCTGGTCGACGTCGCGGACTCCTACCGGCGAGCGATCATCGAGTCGATCGACCGGGTCTGCGGGAAGACCGTCGACCGCGAGGCGATCCAGTCGTTTAAAAACGCCGGCGGGTTCAACAACGACTGGGACCTGACCTACGCGGCCGCGTTGTACGTGCTCGCACGACGGGAGGGACTCCGCATGGAGGTCGACGCGTTCACGGACGCCATCGCCGACGGCGGCGGCGGGTTGTCGGCGGCGAAGGAGGTCGTCGCCGACCTGCCGAGCGTTTCACAGGCGCGGGTTCGCGATCAGTGGGACACAGAGCGCCTCCACGAGGTGTTTCAGACGCTCTATCTCGGGACGGAGTTGTATCACGAACTGGAGGGCGGCGAGCCGGCCTTCGACGCCCCGGGCTTCATCCACGACGAGCCGGTGATCGTCGATCCCGACACCGTAGCGGACCTGACCGAGCGGTTCGACGTCGGCGTCCTCACCGGCCGCCCCGCGGCGGAGGCCGACATCGCCCTCGACCGTGTCGGCCTCGAGGTGCCCACGGAACACCGGTTCACGATGGACGACTGGGAGGAGGGGAAGCCACATCCACGGGCGCTTGTGACCCTCGCGGAACGGTTCGGCGCCGATCGCGTCGCCTTCGCGGGCGACACCCTCGACGACGTGAAAACCGCCCGCAACGCGGACGCCGCTGACGAGACACGGGTGTATTACGGGATCGGCGTGCTCACCGGCGGGCTACGGGGTGCAGCCGGCCGTGAGGCGTTTTCGGCCGTCCCCGCGGACGCGGTTGTAGCGGACGTAAACGGGTTGGTCGATCTGCTTTCGTGAGGCGTGGACGGTCGATCGTCCCCGGGCGGGCAGGTTTTGTCATCGGGGGCCGAACCCCGTGTATGAGCGATCGGACCGAAGGCGACCCCCACGCCGAGGGGCGCGCCACGGCAGCCGTCGACCCGGCGGTTCGAGCCGGCGTCGCGCTCTTCAACGAGGGGTTTTACCTCGCGGCCCACGAGCCGTGGGAAACCACGTGGCTCCCGCTGGATGCGGGTAAGGACGAACGGTTGCTCCACGGCCTTATCCAGTTCGCGGCTGCGACCCATCACGCCCGAACCGGAAATGACTCCGGCGCGATCGGCACCGCGGAGGGGGCGATCGGCTACCTCGATGGCTTCGGCGATCGGTACCGAGGGCTCGAGCTGGAGCCGATCCGGTCGTGGTGTCGCCTGATCGCCGCGGACCCGGACGACGCCGCAGCCGCCGATCCACCGACGCTTCGGATCGACGACCGGCCGGTCGGATTCGAGGACCTCGGGCCCGGAGCGACGCTCGCGGCGCTCCCGGCGGCCGCGGAGGCGACCGGGATCGGCGACGAGGAGGTGATGGAGGCGGTCGGCGAGTTCGTGCGCTCGGAGGAGTCGATCGGTGCGGACCCGCTCGTCGAGCTCGCGTTCGCATATCTCCGCGAGCCGGACGCTCGTCCGCAGATCGCCGCACGGATCGCCGACCGCGTCGAGCGGCGGCAACGTGAGCGCGATGACGTCGCCGGGGTCTTCTGAATAGGAGGCGTGTTTCCGGTCGCGTCGAAACAGGCTCAGCCGTCCACCACGTCGCCGATCACCTGTCTGTGGGCGGCAGCGAGGTGTTCGGCGAACGTCGAGCGGGCGATCCCGACCGCCTCGGCGACCTCCTCGGCGCTCGCCTCGCGGGGATACGCGAAGTAGCCCATTCGGTAGGCCGCGGACAACACCTCCCGTTGTCGGTCGGTGAGCGTCGCCCGGTCGATGACGATCGGCTCCGAGCCGCCGGCCCCGCCCGTTCGGGTGAGTCGGTCGAGCGAGACGGACGAGCCGGTCGATTCGAGCCGCTCGATCACGGTCGGAAGGGGATCGACGGAGGGCAAAAGCAGGGTAAAGGAGATGCGCGGCGGGTCGGTTCGAACACGGGTGTCCGTCACCGGATGGCCGAGCGCCTCGACCGTCCGACACGGACACGCCGTCTCCGGCAACGAGCGGCGGTAGACGTACGCGCCGTCCGCGGCAAACGTGGGTGTCTCCCCCTCGATCGGCCGGTCCGTCCTGAACTGCTCCACGGACGACCCCCCGGCGGTTCGCGAGAGGTCGCTCGCGGTCGCATCGGACGGAAGCGCATCGGCGACCGGACACGCTGGCGGGTCGAACACGGTGAGTCGAACGCGGACGCCCGGATCGGCCTCCGCCGCCCCGTCCCGTTCATCCGCCGAGCCGGTGTCCGATGAAGCGGTCTCCGATGTGGACATGGTCGTTACTACACACCCCGACGGTAAACACCCACTCCCGAACCAGTACGACATCCCCCGGTGGGACCGGGGTGACATCCCCCAGTGGGACTGGGACGACAGCCACGGATGAACTGGTCCGTGCGTGGATCCGACGGGCCCGACCGTGTTGAGACGGAGGGATCCCGAGCGGTCGCCGACTCGCCTCGGGGTGACCACACTTGAAGCCCCGCCACATGACGGCCGCGACTCTCGCCCATCGCGACCGTATTACCGGGTGATGACGAACGGAACGATGCCCGGCGGAGGAAGGGAGCTTACCGGAACGTCGGTCGGGGTCGTCGGCGGCGGATTCGGCGGGTTGTCGGCGGCGGCACACCTCGCGGCTGCGGGCGCGGACGTCACCCTTTATGAACGTCGATCCGCGGTCGGCGGGGTCGCCTCGCGACTGGAACGGGACGGCTTCCGGTTCGACACAGGGCCGTCGTGGTACCTGATGCCGGAGACGTTCGAGCGGTTCTTCGAGCGGTTCGATCGTCGACCCGAGGACTACTACGAGTTGGTGCGGCTCGACCCGAACTACCGCGTCTTCTGGGACGACGGCGACCGCGCGGACGTGCCGGCCGATCCCGACGCGGCCGCCGATCTCTTCGAGTCCTACGAATCGGGCGGCGGCGAGGCGTTCCGGCGATACCTGGAGGACGCCGAGGACGCCTACGAGATCGGGATGGACCGGTTCGTCGTCCCCGGGCGCTCGCGGGTTCGCGACTACCTCGCGGGCGACGTGGTTAGGTCCGGCCGCGGGCTCACCCTCTTGGGAACGCTCGATGATCACGCGAAAAAATACGTCGAGCACCCGAAGCTCCGTCAGCTGTTGGAGTACACGCTCGTCTTCCTCGGTGGGTCGCCATACAACACGCCGGCGCTGTACAAGCTGATGAGCCACGTCGACTTCGGGTTGGGCGTGTATTATCCGCAGGGCGGGATGTACGAGGTCGTCGAGGCGATCGCTGCGGTCGCCCGCGAGCAAGGGGCGACGATCGACACGGGGGTAACCGTAACCGCCGTCGATCCGCTCGACGACGGCGTCGCCATCGAGACGCGCCCGACCGAGCGACCGTCGGGATCCGACGGGATCGAGCGCCCGGCGGCAGTGGACGGGGGTGCGACCGGAGGAGCGAGCGAAGCCAACACGGAGCGGACCGTCCACGACCGGGTCGTCTGTGCGGTCCCGCCGGAGTACGCCGAAAAGGAGCTGTTGCCAGCGGACGCGACGCGACGACTTCACGACCGGATTCCCGGCACGGGCGACTACTGGGAGGGACGCACGTACGGGCCGTCGGCGTACATGTGTTATCTGGGCGTCGAGGGCGACGTGGAGCCGCTCGAACACCACACGTTGGTGCTGCCGACGGACTGGGATCCACACTTCGAGTCGATCTTCGAGGACCCACGCTGGCCGGAATCGCCCGCGTTCTACGTGAACGTGCCGTCGGTCACGGATCCGACGGTCGCACCGGAAGGCCACGAGGCGGTCGTCGTCCTCGTCCCCCTCGCACCGGGACTCGATGACACCCCGGAGCGCCGCGAGGCGTTTCGGTCGAAGGTCCTCGGTGCGCTCCGCGAGTACGCGGACGTCGACCTCCGCGGCCGGATCGTCGTCGAGGAGACGGCGTGCATCTCGGAGTTCGCGACGTGGTTCAACAAGCCGCATGGGAGCGCGCTCGGCCTCGCGCACACCCTGACACAGACCGGTCCCCTGCGACCCGGCCAGCGGGCGCCGGGGCTCGATCGGGTGTACTATGCAGGCGGGAGCGCGAACCCGGGGATCGGGATGCCGATGTGTCTGTTGAGCGGCGAACACGTCGCCGAGGCGATCCGTGAGGATGTCGGGGACGGCGGGATCGGTGAGCGCACCCTGCTCGGGCGATAGAAACCGACGGATCCAGCTTTTTGTCGTGGTTGATCGTCCCATCGACGGCTGTTGGGCGGAGAATATGAAATATCGGAAAAAGCCGTCATCCCGGCAAAGACCGCCGAAAGGGGGCGATCCGGCGGTTCCATACTCGTTAGGTTGTGACATTTACTCCAAACGCTGCATAGCCATCACTGTCGCATGTTAGAAACAGCAGCAGCCGACATGGCGATACTGACACAAAGTGTCGTCCCGCTCGAGATGACCCAGGCCGAGGTATTCCAGGCGGTTCAGGACGACGCCCTGCTGAACGCGTCGTTCTGGGCCAACATCGCCCTCGCCGGGCTGTCGATCATCCTGTTCGTGTACATGGGGCGGAACATACAGAACCAGCGCGCCCAGCTGATCTGGGTCGCGACGCTGTTGGTTCCGCTCGTGTCCATCTCGAGTTACACCGGTCTCGCGTCCGGACTCACGATCAGCTTCCTCGAGATGCCGGCCGGACACGCGATAGCCGGTGAAGAGGCACTCACCATGTGGGGCCGGTACCTCACGTGGGCGCTGTCGACGCCGATGATCCTGATCGCGCTCGGTCTCCTTGCGGGATCGAACGTCACCAAGATCTTCACCGCGGTGACCGGAACCACGGCGATGTGTGTGACGGGGCTCGCAGCCGCGCTGACGACGTCCTCACACATGATGCGCTGGTTCTGGTTCTTCATCAGCTGCATGTTCTTCCTGCAGGTCCTGTACGTGCTGCTCGTGCAGTGGCCCAAGGACGCTGAGGTCGCCGGGACCGCGGGCATCTTCAACACCCTGAAGCTGCTTACCGCGGTCACGTGGTTCGGGTACCCGGTCATCTGGGCGCTGGGTCTCGAGGGCGTCGCCGTGCTCGATGTCGCGGTCACGTCGTGGGGTTACAGCGTGCTCGACATCCTCGCGAAGTACATCTTCGCGTACCTCCTGTTGAGCTATGTGAAGGCGAACGAGAGCGCGATCGCCGGAATGGCTGACGGTCTCGGCGCGGCCGACAGCGCCAACGTCGCCCCCGCTGACGACTGATCGACCTTCCACCGACTTCCGGTCCATTCTTTTTGAACGCGGCGCTCGTGCGGAGCGACGCGAAAACGAACACGATCTCGGAAGCGACGGGCGAATGGGGAGACGGATCGACGGAAGGCGAACGAACGGGCGTATCCCTCAGTCCGTCTCCGTTTCCTCCGGCCGAAGCACATGCTCGACCGCGAGGACGATCATGATAAGTCCGGGAACGATCCCGGCCGTGTAGACGCCGAGGATGAAAAGTAGGACGAAGACCACGACCGTCGATCCCACTTGGACCGGCGTCTCCTGTCGGTTAAACCAGCGGAGGGCCCGTGAAACGAATGACATGGTCGGATCTACGGGTGTGGGTGATATAGATGTTGATCCGACGGATGGACGGCCGGCTCGATGCGTTCGGGCATGCTGACCTGTCTGGGAGCGCCGTTTTACTGGCGGAACGAATAGCACGGCTGTGAGCGGAACACTCCCGGTTATCACGGCCATCCTCGCGATCGGGATCGCGCTGCAGGTCGTCGCGTCGCGCGTTCGCGTCCCGAGCGTCCTCTTTCTCATCCTCGTGGGGGTGCTGATCGGGCCGGAGGGGCTCGGGTTCGTCACGGCGGAGACGTTCGGCGACGGCTTAAGTACGGTCGTCGGACTCTCGGTCGCGATCATCGTCTTCGAGGGTGGGTTCCATCTACGCCGGGATCGGCTCAACGAGGCCCCCACGACGATCAAGCGCATGATCACGGTCGGCGCGCTCGTGATGTTCCTCGGGACGGCACTCGCCGTCCGGCTCTTTCTCACCGACGACTGGGGGATCGCCTTCCTGATCGGCGCGTTGCTCATCGCGACGGGCCCAACGGTGATCACGCCGATCCTGCAGGTGATCGACGTCCGCGGACACGTCGCCTCGACGCTCGAAGCCGAGGGCATCCTCAACGACGTGACCGCCGCCGTGTTGGCGATCGTCGTCTTCGAGACGATCGTGGTCGCGAACGACCCGACCGCGGTACCGGTGGGCTTTCTCACGCGGCTCGTCGCCGGCATCGGGGTCGGAATGGTCGTCGCGTCGGCGGTCTACGTCGTCCTCATCGAACTCGACGCGCCCGGTGCGGACGCGAAACGGACCGTTCGGCTCGTCACCCTCGGCGGGGCGTTCGTCGCGTACGGGCTCGCGGAGTCCGTCGCGCCCGAAACCGGCGTCGCTGCCGCGGCCGCCGCCGGCGTCCTCCTCGGCAACGTCGACCTCCCGCACCGTTCGGAAGTCGAGGGGTTCGGCCGCGACCTCACCCTGGTCGCGCTCTCGTTCGTGTTCATCTCGCTGGCGGCGCTCATCGAGTTCGACGCCCTCCTCGGGCTCGGGATCGGCGGGGTCGCCGTCGTCGTGGCCGTCACCCTCGTGATCCGACCGGTGGTCGTGTTCATCTCCGCGCGCGACGACGCGTTCACGCGGAACGAGCGGCTCTTCGTCAGCCTCGTCGGGCCACGGGGGATCATCCCGGCCTCCGTCGCGACGCTCTTTGCGATCCAACTGGAGGCCGCCGGCGAGTTCGCGGCCGCACAGACGCTCGCGGGAACGGTCTTTCTCGTGATCTTCGCAACGGTCGTCCTGCAGGCGGGGCTCGCACGACAGATCGCCGAGTCACTCGAGATCCAACCCATGAAAAGCATCATCATCGGCGGCGGCCGGGTCGGCCGGGCGCTCGCCACACGGCTGGAGAACCGCGGCGAGAACGTGATCATCATGGATCGGGACCCGGCGGTCGTCGAGGGCCTCCAACGCGACGGCTTCCGGGCGGAACTCGGTGACGGGACGGAGACCGAGGACCTCACGGCAGCTGGCGCGGGGAACGCGAAGCTCCTCGTCGCCGCGACCTCGACGGACGACGGCAACCTGCTCTGTGCACAGCTCGCCAGAAACAAGTTCGACATCGGGAGCGTGATCGCCCGCGTGAACGACCCGGACAACGTGGCGGCGTTCGACGCGCTCGACGTGCGGGCGATCGACGTCTCCTCGGCGATGGCGTGGACGATCGACAACGAGATCGAACGGCCCACGCTCGCCCACTGGATGACCGAACTGGGCGAGGGTCACGACGCACAGGAGGTGACGATCACCGCCGACACCTTCGCCGGGCGGACGCTCAGACAGTTGGGCGCGGAGATCCCCGACGGCGCGATCGTCGCCGTCATCGGCCGCGACGGGGAGACGTTCGTCCCACACGGCGACACGGTACTTGAGGCCGACGACCGGATCACCTTCCTTGGGACCGAGGACGCCGTCGAACGGGCGGTAAAGCGGGTTCATCCACACGATTAGTCCCGAAAACGGGGAATAACGAGCCGTGAAAAGTAGACAGCAATCCGACTGGTCAGGTATCGGCCTTATTGATCGTAAAGAATTGGATCGGATCGAGACGGCGCTGTGTCAGTGGTTTCACGTATCTGTGATCGGGACTGCTGTGTGCGTCGAACGGTGTGTTCGGCGGGTCAAAAACGGTGTGGACAGCCCGGACGATCCGTCTCAGCGGTCGGCCCGTTCGGTCTCGACATCCGAATCGATCGCCGCCCCTCCCTCCGCGGCAGCCTCACCGTCGGGGTCACGCTCGTCGGCTCGCTCGTCGGCTTCCTTGCGCGCACGGTCGGCGGCGAGTTCGCGGTCGATATCGTCCTCGACGTACGACATCGATTCGACGGTCACGACGTTGCCCCCGCCGGGATCGACGACCATCACCTCCTCACCCTCCTCGATGGTGCCCTCGATGGAGCGTGCGGAGTAGTAGGGGTTGAATCCACCACCCTCCAGTTTCACCTGCCCCCCGCGGGTGGTCACGGTTTCGGTGACGGTTCCGAGTTTGCCCTTGAGGGCGTTGCGGTCGCTCGTCTGTTGTTGTCCCTTTCCGCCGTAGATGTCGAACTCGTGGTAGCCGTAGAAGGCGGCGGCGCCGAACAGCAGCGTGAAGATCGCCAGCAGAACGGTGAGCAGTGTCCCAGCAACGCCGAGCGTCGCGAGCACCACGCCCGCAAGCCCGGCGCCGATGAGCGCGATGCCGACGACGATGAAGTTCGCCCCGGGCGCGAGCGCCTCGGCCATCGAGAGCAGCAGTCCCGCGGTTAAAAGCAACAGGGGCAGGGTCTCGGGCCCGAACAGATCCGCCTGCACCAGGACGTCCATATCCATTCCTATGGGCCCGACGTGATTAAGTTGTGGTGCGGGCGGTTCCCGTTCGCCGTCTCACGAGAAGGAGGTTCCGTCGAGAAAGTCACCGACGATCCGATCCGGGGAACCGGTCGGAAACACGCACCGTTCGGTACGTCAAAAGCCGATCGATAACCCGAAGCCGATCAGTACGCCGGAAGCCGATCAGAACCCGAGCACGAGCGTCCCGACCGTGATCGCGACGCCGAGGACGACGAACGCCGCGTGTTCGAGGTCTACCTCACCCGGCTCGATCGGCTCGTCGCGTGGCGTGCTCGTGTCCTCGGTCACGCCGTCGGGACCGACGTCCTCGACGGCGAAGCGCCACTCGCGCTCGTCATCGTCCGCGCCGGCTCCGTGGTCCGCGCTGGTCGAGCCGCCCGGACCGCCTTCGCCCTCCGGATCGACCGGACCGCCTTCGCCGGACCCGGCCGTCCGTGCATCGTCGGTCGGGTCGACCCGTCCGTCGGGGTCGCTCGCACGCGTCATAGCCGGTTCTATGTGGTTCGGTAATAAATGACTGGCGACCCGGACGGCTCACCGATCACGCGCCGCTCGAACGACGTCGCCGTCGTAGACGATGCCGCGCTCGCCGTCGACGGTCACGACGTCGCCGTCATCGACGTGGTCTGGGAGCGTCGCGCCCGAGACCATCGGGACGCCGAGCTCGCGGGCGATGACGGCCGGGTAGCCGGTCATCCCGGGCCGCGCATCGATGATGCCGACGACCCGATCAAGCTCGCCCGAGAACTCCGAATCGAACTCCGAATCGAGCGCGAGGATGGCCCGCTCGGGGACCGTGGAGAGGTCGCCGTCCGCGAGCCGATGGATCGGTCCGGCGACCCGACCGGCCGTCGTCCCTTTGCCCGTCGCGAGCGTCTCGGCGGCGACGTGGACCTTCAGCGTGTTCGTCGTGTTCGTCCCCTCAAGCTCCGTCATCATCCCCGAGAGCACGACGATGGTGTCCCCGGAGGTGGCCGCGTCGGCGTTCAGGGTCGCCTCGACGGCGCTATCGAGCACGGACTCCATGTCCGGCGCGTACGTGGTCGTGATCGGCTGAACGCCCCACGAGAGCGCGAGCTGTCGGCGAACGCGGTCGTTCGGGGTGGTCGTGACGATGGGGACGCCGGGTCGGAACATCGCGGTCTTGCGTGCGGTGTACCCGGACTCGGAGACCGCGACGATCGCCGAGGCGCCGATGTCGCGGGCGAGGTACCGCGCCGAGCGAGCCAACGCCTCCGTCCGGGAGTCTTCCTTCGCGGCGGGGATGCGCTGTTCGCGCGTCTCCGCGTACTCCTCGCTCGATTCGACCTCACGGACGATCCGGTCCATCGTCTCGACGACGGTGACGGGATGGGCGCCGATGGCGGTCTCACCGGAGAGCATCACGGCGTCGGTGCCGTCGAGAACGGCGTTGGCGACGTCGGAGGTCTCAGCACGGGTCGGTCGACGGGAGCGGACCATCGAATCGAGCATCTCCGTCGCCGTGATCACGGGGACGCCCGCCGTGATGCACTTTCGGATGATCCGTTTTTGGATGACCGGGACCTCCTCCAAGGGACACTCGACCCCGAGGTCGCCACGGGCGACCATCACGCCGTCGGCGGCGGCGATGATCCCGTCGAGATTTTCGACGGCACCGGCGCGTTCGATCTTCGCGATCACGGGGATATCACCGCCGCCGTACTCGTCGAGGCGGTCGGCGATACGGTAGACGTCGTCGTCGTCACGGACGAAGGAGGCGGCGACGAAGTCGGCTTCAGTGCGTGCGGCCAGGGCGAGCTCGTTCTCGTCGGCGGGCGTGATCAGGTCCACGTCGACGGCGACGCCGGGGAGATTGACGCCCTTGCGCGACCCGAGCTGTCCACCCGTCCGAACGATCGCGGTCACCTCGTCGCCGTCGACGGCCTCGGCGCGGCACTCGATCCGGCCGTCATCGAGCAGGACCGTATCGCCCGAACCGGCCGCGGCGATCGAGTGAGTGAGCCCGACGCGCTCCGGGGTCGCTTCCTCGCCCGGAGAGAAGACGACCGTCGAGCCCTCCTCAAGCAGGATCGGGTCATCGACGACCGCGGTGCGGATCTCCGGCCCCTTCAGGTCGACCATGACGGCGAGCGGGTCCGCGATCAGCTCGTCGACGGCCCGTACGCGCCCGATTACCTCCTCGCGATGGTCGGTGGTTCCGTGGCTGGCGTTGAGCCGTGCGACCGACATCCCCGCCGTCGCCAGCGCGTGGATCGTGTCCTGGTCGTCCGACGCCGGACCGAGCGTACAGACGATCTTGGCGTTTCTCATGCCCGCAGGTTCGACGGACCGACTCAAAAAGGCACACGGTTGAGTCGCTCCCGAGTGAATGTTCGATCGGATCGCGTTCGTACTTAAAAGAGAATCCGTCGACGATATTGTTGTATTTCTAACAAGAACGCGTCCGTGTATCGACGATTCACGAGCGGCTAACTATCTCGAATGGGTGACTCACGACAGTATCGTGGTATATGAGTGAGGAAACACTTAGAAAAATAACCAACCGAAAAACGTGTATTATCAGGATCATGTCTATCGATATATCTAAGTTATCCCATGAGAGTACGTTGGTATATGTATGCGTCCGACGGATCGACCGACGTCGGTGCATCGGTATTCGCCTTTCTCGGGAGCGAGATCAGATTGCAGATCCTCGACGCACTATATAAACGGACCGTCGGGCCTGGACCGATGGCGAACACCGTGACATACTCGACGATACGGGAGGACGTCGGCATCGAGGACAGCGGACGCTTTAATTATCATCTCGATAAACTCACTGGGCAATTCGTCGAGCAGTATAACGACGGATATCGCCTGCGCGAAGCCGGCCGGGAAGTGATCCGCATCCATCGCACGGGTATCCTCTCGAAGGATCCAACGATCGAGTTCGAACCGATCGACGCCACGTGTTACTTCTGTGGAGCGAACGTAGAGGTCGGCTACGATGACGGACAGCTGGTGACGCGATGTCCGGGCTGCCAAGGGGGATTTGAACACGAGTTGGCACCGAAGGGGACGCTTACCATCCTCGCGTATCCACCGTCCGGGGTCGAATCGAACGACCTTGAGACCGCGTTCCGTCGCGCGCACCGACGCTTCGAACACCAAGTGGTGATGATGGGAAACGGGTTCTGCACCCGCTGTGGCGCGGACGTGAGCGCCACAATACGGGTGTGTGACGACGAGCGATTCGAATCGATGGACACGTGGGCCGAGGACCCAACGGCCACCGAGGAATCGCCCGATTCGATGGGCGAGATGAGCGACTGGCTCCATTACCCGGGGGTTATCGAGTTCACTTGTCAATTGTGTGGTATTTATCAGCTCGCCCCTCCACTTCAGGGCGTCCTCGACGCTGAGCCCGTCGCAACGATTCTCGCCGAACGCGACGTTGAACCCGGATGGGAACGGCTGGCGGAGCTGATACAGTGGCCGGTGGTCGCCGTCGATGGTCGTCTCGGCTTCGAAGCGCCGACGGGCGAGCTACTCATCGTCACCGAGGACCTCGAGGTCAGCCGGCAACCGTCGAAGACGGCCGAATGAGCCACGACGTCATCTCGGGACGACGGAGCAAAGCGTCACGTTCACACGGGACCGCCAAGCACGGTCTCAGCGGACCGTCGTCCCCGGAGCCGTATCCTCGTGGGTCGTGAGCAGGTCGGCCTCGTCGCCGGCGGCGAGCACCATGCCGTTCGATTCGACGCCGAACAGCTCCGCTTTCTCCATGTTCGCGAGCACGATCACCTTCGTTTCAGGAAGCGTCTCGACGTCGTGGAGCCGTTTGAGCCCCGCGACGATGGTTCGCGTCTCGACGCCGAGATCGACACGGAGCTTCACGAGATCGTCGGCACCCTCGATACCCTCGGCCGTCTCGATCCGGCCGACGCGAATGTCGAGTTCCTGGAACTGGTCGAAGCTGATACGGTCGTCGCTGATCGGGTCGATATCGGTCATAGATGGGATGTCGTCGTCAGGTTCAGTTTCGGTGCCGTCATCGTCGCCGTCGGCCATATCGTCCTCCGCATCGCCATCCTCGTCCGTCTCCGCCGCCGCGACGCGGGCGTCGAGCTTCGCGTTCAACTCCTCGACGCGCTCGTCGGGCACCTTCTCGAACAGTTCGGTCGGCTCCGCGAGGTCGCCCGCCGGCGGTTCGAGGGCCGCCGAGACCGTCACGTCGTGGACCGATCCCGACGCGCCGATCTGCGCCCAAAGGCGCTCGCACGTCTCCGGGGCGATCGGCTCGAAGAGGACCGCGATGGCCTTGGCGATCGCGACGCAGTCGTGGATGACCTGTGCGGCCGCCTCGGGGTCCTCATCGACGAGCTTCCACGGCTCGTTGTGCTGGATGTACTCGTTGCCGAAGCGGGCGAGATCGACGGTCGCGTCCCCGACCGCCCGGATCGAGTAGTCGTTGACCGCGGCCTCGAAGGCCGTGATCGCCTCGTCGATGCGGTCCGTGACCTCGCCGCTCGTCGTCTCCACCGCCGGGAGGTCGTCGGCGTTGCGGTACGCGAAGAGCAACGAGCGATAACAGAAGTTGCCGACCGTGCCGACGAGTTCGGTGTTGACGCGGTCACGGAACTTCTCCCAGGAGAAGTCGACGTCCTGCTGGAAGCCGCCGTTGGTCGCGAGATAGTATCGGAGCGGGTCGGGGTGGAAGCCCTCATCGAGGTACTCCTCGGCCCAGACCGCTCGGTCGCGGCTCGTCGAGAAGCCCTTCCCGCCGAGCGTGACGAAGCCGCTCGCCATCACCGCGCGTGGCTCCGTGTGGTCGGTCGCCTCCAACATCGCGGGCCAGAAGATCGTGTGGTGCTGGATGATGTCGCGGCCGATCACGTGGATGATCTCTCCACCCTCGGGATGCGCCTCGCTCGCGCCCTCCTTCCAAGCGGCCTCCCAATCGAAGACGTCCGCGCCGACGCGATCCGTGTACTGTTTCGTCGAGGAAATGTACTCGATCGGCGCGTCGACCCAGACGTAGAGAACGAGATCCACCGACTCACCCTCCGCTCCGGGATAGTCGATCCCCCACTCCATATCGCGGGTGATACACCAGTCTTTGAGCCCGTCCTCGATCCACTCGCGTGGCTGGTTCTGCGCGTTCGAGGTCCCCTCCAGGCGGTCGAGGAATCCGGAGAGATAGTCGGCGAACTCGGAGACGGCGAAGAACTTGTGGGTCCGTTCGTGGTACTCGGCGGGATTGCCGGAGATCGTCGAGACGGGATCCTCGATCTCGCCGGGTTCGAGGTGCCGCTGACAGCCCTCGTCACACTCGTCGCCGCGGGCGTGAGCCCCACAGTACGGACAGGTCCCCTCGACGTAGCGGTCCGGGAGGAACTGGTCGTCGACGGGATCGTACGCGACCATGATCTCCTTCTCGTAGACGTGGCCGCGCTCGTCGAGTTCGCGGACCAGCTCGCGGGTGACCGCCGTGTTCGTCTCGTCGTGGGTGTGACCGTAGTTGTCGAACGCGACGTTGAACCGCGGGAACGTCTCGGCGTACGTCTCGTGCCAATCCAGCGCGAACGTCTCGGGTGAGACTCCCGCCTGCTCGGCGTTGACGGCGACGGGCGTCCCGTGCATATCGGAGCCGGAGACGAACGCCGTCTGCTGGCCGAGGCGGTCGAGCGCGCGGGCGAAGACGTCGCCGCCGACGTACGTCCGGAGGTGACCGATGTGGAGCTCGCCGTTGGCGTACGGCAACCCACAGGTCACGACCGCCGGCGTGTCGGTGGGAAATTCGTCGTGGCTCATCGTTATCTCGATACTCGGGGATGTGGGGCAAAAGCGCGCTGGTTCGCGGTCGTCGAATCCCGCCGATCGTCGTCGCTACAACGGCCCTCCGATGACCGCCGTCGCTACAACAATCCCCTCACGATCGCCGCCGCCTCCGGTGCGGTCGGTGCCAGCACGTACACGATCGGCTCGACGCCGATCGCGCCGGTCTGGTAGACGACGAGGGTCTCGCTCGGCTCCGCGTCGGCGACGGCCGCCCGGACCGCCGCCTCCGTTCCCGCCTCGGCGTCGAACTCGACGGTCGGGTGTGACGTCGCGAGCGTCTCGACGAGCTCGGGGTCGTATCGAAGGTTCACCGCCGCGCGGGCGGTCGAGCCCGCCTCGCGGGCCGCGAGCAACACGGTCGCGACGTGCTCGCTCACGCCGAACTCGGGCTCGCCTGGGATCATCGCCCGGCCCTTCACATCGACGAGCCGACCGGGGACGCCGGCGACGTCGTCGATCGTCTCGGCATCCGAGAGGCACTCGACGACGTTCGCGCCCACGTTCGGGATCAGCCCGGCGAACCCGGAGGCGTTCGTCAACGTCCGGAGCGCGCGCCGGACCGACGCGAGCGTCGTCTCCCGCTCACGCAGGCCGCTGTCGGGGTCGTGAACGGAGAACGAGACGTCGACGTCGGCGAGGGCGGGCATGGCCTCCTCGTGTAACTCCGCGAGGAGGTCCCCCTCCTCGAGTTGCCGGATCAGGACCTCGATCTCGACGAGCGCGGCGACGGGGGTGAGATCGCCCTCCGCGAGGCCCGCGCCGACGCGCTCGACGAGCGCCCGTACCCGCTCGTCGGCGACCACCCGCTCGTTGCGGGCGACGTCGCCGTGGGCGTACTTCGAGACGGCCGACTGGGAGATGCCGAGCGCGTCGGCGACCTCGCGCTGGGTGAACCCCCGCTCGCGGAGGTCCTCGGCGAGCATCGAGCGGATCGTCGGGAGGAACTCCTCGACGACGACCTCCTCGATGAACCGCATTAGCCACCCTCCGAGGAATCGGCCGTCGTCGCGTCGTTCTCGGACCCCGGATCGGTCTCCCCGGTCTCGCCCACGAACTCCGGGTCGTCGCCGATCCGGGACGCCTGCGGGCCGTCCTGGTCCTGATATTTCGAGCCGCGTTCCGCGCCATAGGGACGTGCCGCCGGCGAGCGCAACTCGGTGAAGGTCAACTGGGAGACGCGCATGCCGGGCGAGAGCGCGACCGGTGCGGTGCCGAGGTTGGAGAGTTCGAGCGTGATCTGCCCCTGATATCCCGGGTCGCACAAACCGGCGGTGTTCGACAGGAACACTCCCCCCTTTCCACCGAGGAAGTTCTCTATCGTTCTGCCGTTTGGCTGAACTTCCAGATCGTACGTCGGTTCGACACGATCCGTCTCTTCGACATTAACGACTTCCTCGAATCGAACATCTTCACGGAGGATCTGATCGAGACGCCGCGTATTGGCATCAGTCGCAGCATATGCCTCTCGGAACCGCCGGAGAGTGTCGCGTTTGACGGTTTCGTACTCCCCGTTTTCAACGTTTGAAATGCTCGATTTCGACGAGTAGCCCATCGCATCGGCGGCCTCGCGCATGGTCAATCCAGCTTCGTTCCGCAAGGTGCGAAGCAGTTCGCTCGGAACCGGGACGTACTGGCCGCGTTTGTGTGGATCAGTCGCGGTATCTACAGCATGTTCAATCCCGCTTGTCGTGACGTCGCTCATGGGGATGTAGGTCTCGCGCTCTCTGGAGTAGGTAGAACTGTGCAATCCGAGGCGAGCGGCCAGATACATCGCACCACTAGCGAGGGAGCCGTTCGACGTGTACAGCGTATCCCTCGACTCCCGGCGAGAACCGTCGCCATCGAGGAGTCCCTCGTGCAGTTCTCGAAGTACTTCGTCCGGCCAGTTCCACGCTCGGTCCGGGATATCCTTCTCGCTTCCAGACCCGGCGAGTTCACGGATGATTTTCGACCACAGCGCCGAACAGACTGTGAGTCGCTCGACGCCGGTATCACCTTTTCGTCGGTAAATACTGGCGTCGTACCCCTCGAACCACTCTTCGACCCGGTCGAGAAGCGCTTCGTCCTTGTTTCCGAACTGGACCTGCTTCCGCCGGGCTGAACCTTCGGCGATATAAAACCCGAGTACCCAACCGAACTCCGGAGTCAACTCCAAGTCGCGAGGCAGTCTATAATCGCTCTGTTTGAACGCGACGTCCGCTTTTTTTGGAGCGGTCGCACTGGAGATGCATGATAGCGGTGCCGCATCTCGCGAGTCGTAATGACGCCGTGATGGGCTCGCCACGTCGTCGGTCCACGCAACGTCTCCCATCCCGTCGGACGCGTACACGATGATTTCGTCGTCACCTTCGAACAGTGAGAGCAGATCGAGGGCCGATTCCTCCGTCGGGGATCGAGGAAGCGTTCCCGGAACCATCACGTGGGAGCCCTCAGCGTTCTCGCTGGCTATGCGCGTAACACCCCCGTTCGCGTCGAGCGTGAACAGGTTGTGATCCTTTGTTACCAGCACTTCCCGGCCTGACTCAAGCGTCACACGGTAGATCCTTTTTATCGGATTTATTATATAATCTGTCACGTGGTGTGTGCTCACCCTCAACGTCTTCGGGTCAAACGCGACCGCCCTTGCCGGTCGTTCGTTTTCGACGATATCGCCGATCTCGTAGAATCCGAACCCTTCATCCGGCGTCCACAGGAACACCGTTTCGTCGTAGGGCAACGAGGCGTGCACCACGATAGCAAGCCGACCGAGCGAGGAACGGCCCTCGACGTGTGCGACGAGGTCGTCGGGGATCTCAACGCGCTCTTTCGTCGTCCCCAACACGAAATCGCCGGGGTGGAGGATGAACTCCTCGCCGGCCGGGACCCGCGTCTCGGTCACGTACTGGCCGACCTCGTCGGCTTTCGTCGGGTGGATACAGGGGATGTTGGTCCGCTGGAACTCGAGAAAGCGCTCTCCGAGCCGTAGATCGACGCTCGCCGGCTGGACCTGCTGATCGATGTCATCGAGCGGTTCGATGGCGAGGTCCCCGTCCGCGAGGCGGGCGAGGATGTCGGCGTCCGACAGTATCATGGCGGGAGACGGGGGCGGACGGCCTTAAAAACACGCGAAAGTCGGTCGGCGGGTCGGTGGGGGCGGGGTGGGCGACGAATGCGGTCCGAAGTGGATCAGTCCTCGCCTACCGACCGAGGCCGATCAGGTCGAACGGGTAGCCGTTGTCGTTGGCGTCCGCCTGCTGATACACGACGCGGGCGGCCGCGACGTCCTGGATCGCGAGGCCGGTCGAGTCGAAGACGGAGACGCCGGTGACACCGTCCGCGTCGTCTCCGATGCTCGCACCGTCTCCGTCACCCACGTCGACCGGCTCACCACCGCCCGCGGCGTCGCCGACGCCAGCGCGGCCGGGTCGGTCCCCGACGACGATCTCGCCGATCTCGCCGTAGATGTCGTCGTCGGTGAGCGTTCCCGCGGCGTACGGGACGTTGATCTCCCCGGAGTGGGTACACTGCTCGTGGTCGTCGATAACGACGGTCGCCGCAAGAAGCAGGTCGTCGGCCAGTTCGTGTTTGCCCTCGGCGTCGGCACCCATCGCGTTGATATGGGTGTGCTCGCCGACATCGTCGGGGCCGACGATCGGCTCCTCGACGGGGGTCACCGTCGAGAGGATGTCACAGTGGCCCGCCTCGGCGATGCTCCCCGCACGAACCTCGAAGCGGTCCGCGAAGGTGTCGATGAACCGGGCGACCCGATCCTCGTCGAGGTCGCTCACGACGACCTCCTCGATCGGGCGGATCTCGGCGATCGCCTCCAACTGGGTGTACGACTGGACGCCCGCGCCGACGATCCCGAGGGAGGTCGCATCCGGCACCGCGAGGTGATCGGTGGCGACGGCGGCGGCAGCGCCCGTCCGCTTCATCGTGAGCGCGGTGCCGTCCATGATCGCGAGCGGGAACGCCGTCTCGGGGTCCGAGTAGATCATCGTCCCCATCACCGTCGGAAGGTCGTGATCGGCGGGGTTGTCGGTGTGGACGTTCACCCACTTGAGCCCGGCGGCGTCCCAGCCCTCCTCGCCGGCGGCGTCGTCGGCAGCGACCCGCATATAGGCGGGCATCGAGCGGAAATCCCCGTTGTATTCGGAGAGGTCGATATACGATTTCGGCGGCATCTGGGCGTTACCGCGTTCGTAGGCGGTGAACGCGCCGGCGACCGCCTCGATAACGAGGTCCATTCGGGCGTTTTCGTCGACGTCGGCGGCGTTCAAAAGCAACGTCTCCATGCCGCAAAATTTGCGGTCGAGTATTTAATCCCTGCTACCCGCGTCGGGCAGGGCTGTCGATCAGCTCCTCGATTTATGGATAAAAAGGAATTGGCTCGAGATCGGTTCGGACGCGATGTGACGAAGCGATCGGCGGGACGCGATGTGACGAAGCGATCGGCGGGACGCGACGTGGTGAAGCGGTGGGTGTGCTGTCCTATCGGACGATCACATCATGCCGCCCATGCCGCCGCCCATACCGCCCATGCCGCCGCCGGGGGCACCGGCCTCCTCGTCGTCGTCGCCCGAGGTCGAGAGGTCGCCCGCGGCGATGATGTCGTCGATCTTCAACACGAGGTTGGCCGCCTCGGCGGCCGAGGCGATCGCCTGTTCCTTCGCGTGGGCCGTCTCGACGACGCCGGCCTCGACGGTGTCCTCGACCTCGCCGGTGAAGACGTTGAGCCCGGCGTTGGTGTCGCCGGCGTCGTGGGCCGCACGGAGGTCGACGAGCAGGTCGATGGAGTCGAGTCCGGCGTTCTCCGCGAGGACGCGGGGAATGAGCTCCAGGGAGTCGGCGAACGCCTCGACGGCGAGCTGCTCGCGGCCGGAGACGGAGTCGGCGTAGTCGCGCAGGCGACGCGCGAGTTCGACTTCGATGGCCCCGCCGCCGGGCAGGGTTCGCCCGTCGGAGACGGTCGTGGCGACGACGTCGATGGCGTCGTTGATCCCGCGTTCGAGTTCGTCGACGACGTGATCGGTGGAACCGTACAGGAGGAGGGTGACGCCGTGAGCGTCCTCGCCCTCGACGTAGAAGAGCTCCTCCGCCTCGTCGCGCTCGATCGAGCCGGTCGCGAGGTCCGCGGAAGTGACCGAGTCGAGGTCGGTGACGATGGGTGCGTCGAGGACGTTCTTTAAGAACTTGAGGTCGGACTTCTTCGTCCGGCGAACCGCGAGGATCCCCTCCTTCGCGAGGTAGTGCTGGGCCATGTCGTCGATGCCCTTCTGACAGAAGACGACATCCGCGCCGCTTTCGACGATCAGGTCGACCTTCTCACGGAGCTGCTGTTCCTCCTTGTCGAGGAACTGCTGGAGCTGGTCCGGCGACTCGATGCTGACGGCGGTGTCGACGTCGGCCTCCTCGACCTCGATGGGGTCGTTGAGAAGCAGGATGTTCGCCTCCTCGAAGTCGGTCGGCATGTCCTCGTGGACGGGATTCTTGTCGATGACTGCACCCGAGAGCAGCGCCGACTCACCGGCCGAGCGGCCGGTCCGGGTCTCGATCTTGAGGTTCTGGAGGTCGACGACGTGTGAGCCGTCCTCGGCCTCGACGGTGACGCCCTGTATCGCACGGACGACGAGGTCGGCGAGCGCCTCCTTTTCGAGCTCCGCGCCCTTGCCCGTCATCGAGGTTTCGGCGACGTTTTTGAGCGTCTCGGTGTCCTCAGGATCAACGTCGGCGGCGATCTCATCCACCTGCTCGCGGGCGTGCTCGCTCGCGAGGTGGAACCCTTTCGTCACCGCTGTCGGGTGGATGTCCTGTTCGAGGAGGTCCTGGGCGTTTTTCAACAGCTCGCCCGCGACCGCGACTGCGCTCGTCGTCCCGTCACCGGCCTCGTCCTCCTGGGTTTCTGCGACCTCGACGATCATCTCGGCGGTCGGATTGTCGATGTCCATCTCCTGGAGGATGGTGACCCCGTCGTTCGTGATGGTGACGTCGCCCATCGAGTCGACGAGCATCTTGTCCATCCCTTTCGGCCCGAGCGTCGACCGTACGGCCTCGGCGACGGCGCGAGCCGCGGAGATGTTGTACTCCTGAGCGTCACGGTCTTTGACGCGCTGGGCGTCCTCCCCCATGATGATCATGGGCTGTCCCTGCATTCGCTGGCTCATACACCGCACGATTGTTTGTGATTCTATATAAATGCTTCGTTGAGCGACGATGCGAGTGGCTGTGAGGAGACGACGAATCGGCATCGGATATCGGGTGAAGGAAGCGTGATCGAGCCGGGTTCGTGCCAGGGAATGACACGGAACACAATGAGGGATCGGCGGTCGTTTTGCCCGCGTTTATATACGATCGGCATGGAGTCGGCCGTCACGACGAGGTCGTGATCGCCGCGTTCGAGTCACGGTCAAGCCGAACGGATCCCCGAACGTGGACGGTGCGGGACGGTACTGGACAGTGCTGAACGGTGCGGGACGGTACTGGACAATCCTGGACGTGTGTGTTTCGCGTGTCGATTCCGACTCCTCGGCGGTGCTACCTGGTATAAAAGCGGAGCAATGAGAAGCAGCGGACGGACCGGGCAAACGGAGTGCGGATCGAAGGGAGAGGTATCGATCGTCTCGAGCGCTTATTCGTCGAGTTCGGACGGATCGGTGAGGTACTCCGAGTCGATCTCCTCCATCGTCGGCTCCGGCGGTTCGTCGGGCGCTTCGAGCTCCCGTTCGTTGAGGCGACTCTCGAGCTGGCGACGCTTGTTCCGTCCCTTCCGCTCGCGACCTGATTTCGTGTCTGGCATCGTCATCCATGTCAACAGTTCCCACACATATGAAACTTGTGTCGGGATATCGAAACGATCCGGTTCGGCTGTGTGTCAGCTCCGAACCGGGCGGTAGGAGGTGTGAGGAAACAAAAACGCCAGGAGAGGGATTTGAACCCCCGATCCCGGAAGGGAACACGCTTTCCAGGCGTGCGCCTTACCACTCGGCCATCCTGGCTCGTTCGGAGGTAGTCCGTTTGGACTGTTAAGTCCTTCTTTTCGCCACCCGATGTTCGGTGGCGTACGTGAGGCCGGCGGATCCGACCGCGATCAGCCCCGCGACGGCGAACACCCACGGGTACGGGAACGGAAGCCCCCCGCCGAGGAGGAGATAGCCCTGTGCGAGCACGAGGAACGCGAACCCGCCGACGAGTCCCCACAGAACCGCGGATTTCGCCCGGTTGCGCGGCGTGGCCGGAACTCCAGGGATCTCGTCGGGGTCGATCCGGCTCTCGTCGGGGTCGTCGCCGTGCTGTGCCGTATTCGAGGTGTCGTCTCCCCTCGCAACGTCGTCGCCCTCCGTAACGTCGTCGCCCTCCGTAACGTCGTCGCCCTCCCTCGCCCGCGACATCCGCTACTCCAGCGACGCGACGGCTTCGATCTCGACGCCGGCGCCCTTCGGCAGCGCGCCGACCTCGACCGCCGATCGCGCCGGAGGGTTCTCGGAGAAGTACGTCCCGTACGTCTCGTTCATTTCCTCGAAGTCGTCGATATCGGCGAGAAAGACCGTCGTCTTGAGCACATCCTCGGGACCCGCACCCGCCTCCGCGAGGACGGCGAGGAGGTTCTCGAGCGCCCGTTCGGTCTGTTCGGCGATCGGGGCGTCCGTCAGCAACTCCCCGTCGGGCGTGAGCGGGATCTGTCCGGCCGTAAAGACGAGGTCGCCCGTCTTCGTCGCCTGGCTGTATGCACCGACGGCGTCGGGTGCATCGTCGGTGTGGACGATCGTTTTCATGCGTCGAGGTGAACCGTGGGAGTACTTAATTGTGTGCGGGACCGCGGGCCCGTATGGGAATCGTCGGCCGATTCGTGCGCAAATGGGTGGTGAAGCGGCTGCTGTTTCGCAACCCGATCGTCTTCGCGGTCGTCTGGATCGTCTCCCGGCTTCACCGTGGCCGTCGCCTCGCGAAGACCGTCCCGCTCGCGACCTATCACGGCGGCGAGCGGATCGACGCGGACTTCCTCGACCGAAGGGAGATCGCGGACCGAACCGCACCCGCCCCCGACGGCGTCATGGACGACCTCAACCGGTTCGCCCGCGGGGAGGACGCCGAATCCGAGTCGGAAGCGACGGACGACCCGTTCGACCCCGAGGCGGTACACCCCGCGATCCGGGCGTGTTGTGAGCGGACGGCCGCCCATCGGACCGTCCGCCGGGTCAGGTGGCGACGGGGCCTTCGGCTCGTCGGTGGCCTGTTCGGACGCGTCGCCCGGGAGGTCGGACAGTTCAGTATGCCCGGCCGGGACCGTGGCTTTCACCCGGTCCACGGGCAGTTTCTCGCCGTTCGGTCGGACGAGGACCCACGCGAGGACGTCCGCGGCTGGGTGCGAACCGACGACGCCGGCGACGTCGTCTCGCTCGGGCTCTACGGGGGTCACGTCGCGGCGGCCGGCGAGGTCACGGAACCGAGCGACGACGCCGCCGGACCCGAACGCTTCCTGAACGCCGCGTTTCCGCTGCCGGGGGCGACCCTCTCGGTCGTGGCCCGCCCACGACACGTTCCCGACCGATCGGGCGGGTGGCTCGGCCGGGTCGGCGGCTGGCTCGGACGACGGGCGTCGATCGGCCGGGGTAGCGAGGGGGCGTCGGGAACCGGCCTCGAGTGGACGACCACGGCGGCCGGTCACCCCGGCGTCTACCTCCGGCTGCCGGCGGTCGCGTTGAAGCTCCCCCTCTCCGTCCGGGTGCGGCTCACGTCGGCCCCGTCCCGCGACGGCGACGAGGTGAGCGCGGCGACCGAGGTTCGCCTCTACGGCGTTCGGCTCCTCCGGATCGACCACCGCGTCGCGCCCGCGTGAGTCGGTTACAACCCCGGACGAGGGTACACCTCCCTGGCTCCCCCGATCCGCCGTTTATAATACCCCAACGGCCGTCGCCGTCGTATGGTCGGTTCGCTTATCGCGACGGCGTTCTGGGCGATGTTGCCCGCGTACGTGCCGAACAACTTCGCCGTGCTCGCCGGCGGTGGCCGCCCGATCGACGGCGGCCGTGAGTGGAACGGGAGCCGGGTCCTCGGCGACGGGAAGACGTGGCGCGGCACCGCAGTCGGGACCGCGGCCGGATTCCTGCTTGCGCTCGTGCTCAACGCCGTGAACGAACCCGTGAGCGCAACGCTCGGGGTCGGGCTTCCGACGTTCGAGCTGCACGCGGCGTTCGCGCTCGCGCTCGGGGCCATGCTCGGCGACATCGGCGCGTCCTTTATTAAGCGACGATCCGGCCGCGAGCGCGGCGCGGCCTTCCCCGGACTCGATCAGCTCGATTTCGTCGCCGGCGCGCTCATCGCCGCCTTCGTCGTCGCACCCGGCTGGGCGCTCGCGACGTTCACCCTCCCGGTGCTCGCCGTCGTCCTCGTGATGACGCCGGTGTTGCATGTGACGACGAACGTGATCGCCTACAAGCTCGGATTGAAAAACGAACCCTGGTAACGACCCAGATCAGATCGGATCGGACCCGGCGCCAAGGGGGCGAAGAACGAATGGCAGGGGCCACCGAGGAAGTCGACCGAGGCGGACGGCCGAAGCGGCGGATGGATGTGTCTGACGTAAGAACTAATGTCTGAACCCCGTTGATCGGGGTATGGGCATCATGAGCAAGATCCTCGGTGGGGGCGGTAACCGGTCGGTCGACGACTACGTCGAACTCGACATGGACGACTTCGCCGAGGCGACCGCGGAAACGGGGATGACCGTCCACATCGCTGAGATCGGCGACCAGCGCGACGTCATCCCGATCAAAGACGCCGTCTACGACGGCGACTTCGTCATCGCGGACATCACCCGACACTCGACGTCCGACCGAACGATCGAACACATCATCGACGAGCTGCGTCAGGTCGCCCAGGAGGTCGACGGCGACATCATTCAAAAGGGCGACGACCAGATCATCATCACGCCAACCGGCGTCCGCGTCTCAAGACAAAAACTCTCGTAATCGGTTATTTCGGGGCGAGAGCGCCGATTTACGACAGTGAACGAGTGATGGTCCCGGAACCGTGCGATATATCCCCCTCTCGCGCCGACGTGTAGTCGAATGGACGAGCCGGTCCTGCTCACGGGCGCTGGTGGACGGGTGGGTCAGGCCATCCTCCGCGGCATCGGAGACGACTACGAGTGGCGGCTGCTCGACCGCGAGCCGCTCCCGGCCGCGAAGGTCCCCGCGGGCGTCACCGATGCCGACTGCTTCGTCGCGGACATCACCGACCCGCGAGCGGTGCGCGAGGCCATGCACGACGTCGGCGCCGTCATCCACCTCGCGGGCGACCCGCGAAAGACCGCGCCGTGGGACTCCGTCATCCGGAACAACATCGACGGGACGCAGGTGGTGATGCGTGCGGCCGCCGAGGCGGGCGTGGAGAAGCTGGCGTTCGCCTCCTCGAACCACGCCGTCGGCGGCTACGAGACGGACGAGCGGCTCCCCGACCTCTACCGCGTCGAGGACGACTATCGGCTCGACGGAAACGAGCTCCCCCGGCCCGGAAACCTCTATGGCGTCTCGAAGGCGACCGGCGAGTTCCTCGGGCGCTACTACCACGACGAGTACGGCATGGGCGTCGTCTGCGTCCGCATCGGAAACCTCACCAAAGGACATCCGCCCCGCGAGTACGAACGCGGGCAGGCGATGTGGCTCTCACACCGCGACTGTGCACACCTCTTCGACTGCTGTCTGCGTGCCGAGTACGGCTTCGAGATCGTCTACGGGATCTCCGATAACGACCGGAAGTACTACGAGATCGACCGCGCCCGCGAGGTGCTCGGGTACGACCCGCAGGACAACTCCGCGAACTACACCTTCGAGGGCGAACCGAAACCGGGAACGGACGCCGCGGGCGGCCCGGACGCGTCGGAGGGTGGCCGTGGTGGCGACCGCGACGGTGCCCGGTCGAAGGCGGACACCGACGTGCCGACCGACGGCGCGTAGGGGCTCAGCCACCGATGAGGCCCCGGCCGGCGCTCAGGGCACGTACCAGATCCCCCGATCGACGTCAAGCCACTCGCCGACGACGACGTGGGGGAGCGCGACGATACAGACGAAGATCGTGTAGAACGCGACGAGCCCCGGCAGCAGCGTCGCGCCCGCGAGCGGGTTCGGGGCGACGATCCAGAGCGCGAGCGCGACGAGCGCGGTCGCGAACGCCCCGATCACGAGGACGCCCCACGCGACGACGACCGAGAGCCCGTCCTCGCGGGCCGGGCGCGAGCGCTCGACGAGGACGCTCCGTCCGGACTGCCGCAGCGAGTACCACAGCGGGAAGTAGAGGCCGATGGCGATGACGACCGGAACGAACGCGAAGAAGGCCACGAGCAGTGACGTCTCGCCGGCGTCGCGGAGCCACGACGCCGAGAGCCCGCCGGTCACGAGCCCGCCGCCGAGGTGCGCCACGAGCGCGACGGCGTAGGCGCCGCCGAGGACGGTGGCGACCAGCCCGGGATCGGTCGCCATCGGGCCGACGAGTCGACCGTCGAACACCGCGAGCATGTACCCGGTGAACGCGTAGAAGGTGTCCGTCCAGAAGACGAGCGGGACGATCATCACCGCGCCGCCGCGGACGAGCGCCGCGAGCACGCGTTGTGGGCGGGAGACGAGGTGGTCGCTCCCGACGAGCGCGTCCATCACGCGGAGGTCGCCGTGGCCGCCCTTCGCGACGGCGGTGCCGAACGCGATGGCGAGCGCCGGCAGCGGCGCGATGACGAACAGGCCGATGAACCCGGCCACGAACGCCACGTAGAGGACGACGTAGCGCGCCCCGAACGGGAGGCCGCGACGACGGAGGTTGCTGAAGTGCTCATAGCCCCCGTGCGGCAGGTTCAACGCGACCATCCCGCCGAGATAGATGAGCATCTGGGTCTGTAACGCCGGCTCCGTCCCCGTCACATACAGCGCGGCGAAGGCGACCGTCAACGTGAGCAGCGCCCCCCGGGAGACGTCGATCGCCATCTGCTCCGGGTCATCCAGAAACCGACGTCCGGCGGTACCGACGGTCTGCGTCGATGAGGCCATATATACCGATACGACCGGCAGCCGCGTAGGCCCATGCCCGTCTCACGACGGGTTTTTATAGGAAGGTGAGGCGGGCGGGACGGACGGCCGGGGACGGGGCGGGACCCGCACGCGACTGACGTCGACTTCGTGTCCGTTGATCGATGACGACTTCGTGTCCGTTGATCGATGACGACTTCGTGTCCGTTAAGCGTTCATGGCCCTCCGGATCCGACGTGAGCGACTTAGAGGAGCTGCTGTCGGTGAGGGAGGTCGGGCGCGTCGCCGAGCAGCGCGACGAACTCGTCGAGACGGTGGCCGATCACGCGGGGCGGATCGCCTACGAGCTGGCGACGCTGCAGGGCGGCGACTACGGTCGCCGGGAGTTCGAGACGGACGCCGGAACGTGGACGGTCAAACACGAGGCCGGCGAGCTCGAATTCCTCCTGTTCTCGCCGAGCACCGCCGGGACCGGCTCGGACGTCTACGTCGTCTCGACGAAACAGCCCCCGGATCCGGAGACGCTCGCGGCGGCGCTTTCGGACTATCCGAATTTCGTGGCGTCGTGGAACGAATACGTCGAGTCGCTTTCGGGCGTGTTGGATGCGGTCGCGGTCGAGTTCCCCGAGCCGGCCTCGACCGCCGATGCCGTCGCCGAGCGCGACCGTGTACTCGAAGCGATCCGCGAGACGTGTTCGGTCATCGCCGGCGAGGTGTATCGCTACGAGAACGACAAATACGGAACGTTCACCGCCCGCGTCGACGGCGACCGCTGGGAGTTGAAATGGGAGGAAGGGGCCGTCTCGTATCTCCGGATCGGTGGCTCCGGTGGCCTCTACCTGCTCTCACGGTATGACGCGCCCGCCGCCACCGACGTCCGCGAGTACGCCGACTCGTTCCCGGGATTCGTCCGCGCGTACAACGAGTTCGTCGGCGACCTCGAAAGCGACCTGCGACGGGTCGAGGTCGGGTGATCGGGGTCTTCAAGCCCCAGATGGACGCACCGCGGTCGAAGCCGGCGCCCCGATAGCTGGCGTGGATGCTTCGGGGGTGTTTTTATGATCCGCCCACACAGTGAGGGTATGGCAGACCACTCGCACGAACCGGATCCGGATGCCCGTGTGACCGCCCCGATGCAGGAGTTCAGCGGCCGCGAGGCCGGTATCGGAGCCGTCGTCCTCCTCGTCGGCCTCGTGATCGCCTACGGCATTCCGACGCTTTTGACGATATAACCCGCCACCGCGACCGATCCGATGTCGTGGACGACGTCACGCGTCGCAAGCGGTTTCACGCCGGTCGCATCGTCACGGTGATCTCCTCGATCTCCGCCGCATAATATCGGTCGAAGAGCGTCCGCTCGTCCTGGAACGACGTCGAATCGACCGTTCGCGTGGGGACGTGGACCGTCACCGGCGAACGGTCGAACGGGTACGGATCGATCCGCCAGGAGTCGCCGAAACACGGCGTCGCCGAGAGCGTCGTGTCCGGCTCGCCGGGTCGCGTCGGAACGTGGGGGATTTCGATCGGAGCGACCTCGACGGCACCCGGATCGGTTTGGGCCCCATCGGAACGCCCCTCGCGGTTGCTCCCCTCATCGTCACAGCGCTCCTCGCCGTCCCAGCTCCCCACACTGGAACCCATGCGCGTCGGGGTCGCACAGATCCGAAGCGAGAGCGCATCGAGCGCGCTCAACAGCCGATAGTTCCGCCAGAGGTGCGGATCGCGGGCGGTTCCGGGGAAGACCTCCGACGGCGGCTCCCCGGCGTCGTGGAGATGGGTTATTAGCGCACTGTCGTCGACGGAGAGACGGTCGTCCGTGTCGTCCTCGCGTAGGGCGGTCGCGAGCGACCGCTGTCGGCGTTGCTCGCGTTCCACGAACCCCCGAAACGCGCGGGGCGTCTCGGGCCACGACGGCGAGAGGCCGTACCGTTGCCGTCGAAGTCCCGCGGCGTGAAGCGAGACCAGAAGCCCCGCGTAGGGGTCCGCGCGGGCGACCGCATCGACACCGCGGCGTTGCAGTCGCATCCACTGTGCAGCCGGGATCTCATAGAAGTCGTACGGCGTGCCGTCCGGTTTGAGCCGCGGGCGGCGATCGCGGGGCCACCAGCCGTCGTCGTGCGCATGGACCGCGAGCCGGACCGCCGGCTTCGGGGTCGGCGCGTCGACCGCCTCGCCGCCCCACGCCTCGGCGAACCGTCCCGCGAGCGCCGCGTGATCCGGCTGCGTCACGAACCGGATCCGGTCGTCGGTGGCCGCGAGTATCATGTGCGTCCGTCCGCGGATGCGGAATAAAAAGGTGGGTGACGATCGGCGAACGCGATGGGTGATGACGGGCGAAGGCGGCACGCGGTCGAGCGTCGCGCTATCGCGTTCCGAGCGTCGCACTATCGCGTTCCGAGCGTCGCGCTACCGCGGATACCAGGCGAGCGGGTGGTCCGCGACGAGGTCGACGCCAACCGGCTGGTCGAGCGAGAACTCCTCGACGTGGTTGTGGAGGCAGTGGACGACTTCGCCGGAGTCGAGTTCGACCCGGTAGATGAACGACGGGCCGACGTACTGTCTGGAGACGACGACGCCGTCGGCGACCTCGGGGTCGGTCGGCGTCGCCCGGAGATCGTCCGGACGGACGAGCACGTCGACGGGCGTGCCGTCATAGACGGTGTTGTACCCCTCAAGGGCGGCCGCGTTGAACCGGCCGACGCCCGTCTCGACTTTACCCTCCCGAAGGTGGCCCGTGAGGAACGACGCCCGGCCGAGGAACGAGGCGACGAACTTGGATTCTGGCCGTTCGAACACCTCCTCGGGTCTGCCGATCTGTTCGAGCCGCCCGTCGTGCATGACGGCGACGCGGTCGGAGATCGAAAGCGCCTCCTCCTGATCGTGGGTGACCGACACCGCGGTGACGCCGGCTTCCTTTAAGATTCGACGCACCTCCTCGCGCATCTCGACGCGGAGCCGAACGTCGAGGTTGGAGAAGGGTTCGTCCAGCAGCAACACCTCCGGTTCGGGTGCGAGCGAGCGCGCGAGCGCCACCCGTTGTTTCTGCCCGCCGGAGAGCTGTTCCGGCTTCTTCTCGCCGTGTTCGGGCATATCGACGAGGTCGAGCAGCTCATCGACGCGCGCCTCGATGGCCGCGTCGTCGCCGTCGAGCCCGAACGCGATGTTCTCCCTGACGGTGAGGTGGGGAAACAGCGCGAAGTTCTGAAAGACGATCCCGGCGTCACGGCGCTCGGGGGAGACGAAGCGGTCGCCGTCGGCGACGGGCTCGCCGCCGAGCGTGATGACGCCCTCGCTCGGCTCCTCGAGGCCCGCGATCATCCGCAGCGTCGTCGTCTTTCCGCAGCCGGAGGGACCCAAGAAGGTCAACAGCTCGCCGCGTTTGACCTCGAGCGAGACGTTCTCGACGACCGTCTCCGAGCCGAAGCGCTTGCTGACGAGGTCCATCGTGAGAACGGTTTCGTCGGCTGAGGAGGCCGCGAACCCGCTCGCTACGTCCTGCCGTCGGATCGTTCCGGAGGTGTCCGTTTGCGCCATCGGTGAGTACGGGCGTCGGTCACGCCGACGTCCCGTCGTTGGCCCATGATATTTTAGGAGCGCCTAAAAGGATGTCGTTCGGTCGCACGCGGCGGGAACGGATGGCGAAATGGATGGAACGGACGAATGGGACGGACGAAGTGGACGGGACGGACGGATGGGACGGACGAAGTGGACGGGACGGACGGATGGAACGGACGGAGTGGCGCTCCTTCCGTCGCTCACTCCAACTCGCGCGCAAGCACGTCGCGGAGCGTGCGCACCTCGTCGGCGGTGGTCGAGAGCGACGCTCCGCCCACGTCGAGTCGAAGGGTCCCGTCGTCGGTGACGGAGCCGAGTTCGAACGTCGGGAGATCGCCCGCGAGGTCGGCGACCGCCTCCGGGTCGGTCGTCTGGACGACGAGCCGGCCGGGCGTCTCCTCGAAGGCCGCGAGGTGGTCGGGAAGCGAGACCGTCGCGCCCGCGGTCGGCGTGAGAAGCTCCGCGAGCGCGACGGCCACCCCGCCGTCGCTCACGTCGTGGGTCGCGAGCGTGGCCTCGTGGCGGGCGATCCGCGCGAGCGTCGCGACGGTCGCCGCAGGGTCCGCGGGGAGCGCGGGGAACGCGTCGCTCCCGCCACACTCGGCGAGGTACGTCGAGCCGCCGAGCGCGTCGCCGGAGCCACCGACGAGGAGTAGGGTCGAGTCGTCGGCACGGTCGCCATCGAGGGCCGCCGGCGGGGCGTCGTATCCGCGTTTCGTGCCGATCAGCGCGAGCGTCGGCGTCGGCGGGATTGGGCCGGCGACGCTGTCGTTGTACAGCGAGACGTTGCCGCCGACGACGGGGACAGAGAGCGCCGAACAGGCGTCCGCGAGCCCATCGACGATACCCGAGAAGCCGCCGTAGACGTCCGGCTTCTCCGGGTTGCCCCCGTTGAGACAGTCGACGGCGGCGAGCGGGACCGCCCCCTTCGCCGCGAGGTTCGTCGCGTTCTCGATCGCCACGGCGCGGGCCCCCTCGTAGGGGTCGACGCTCGTCCAGTGGGGGTTCGCGCCCGCGGACAGCGCGAGGCCGACGCCGTCGCCGTCGAAGGCGTCGAGTTCGTCCGCACCGGCTTCCCCGTTCATCGCCGTCATCGCCGCCTCCCGGATCGCGACGATCGCCGCGTCGTCGCCGGGTTTCATCGCGGTTCGCGTGCCGACCTCGTGGTCGTACTGCCGGTAGACCCAGCGCTTGCTCGCCGTCGAGGGCGACGAGACGACCGCCTCGAAGGCGTCCGCGAGCGACGGCTCGGGGAGGTCGCGCTCGGGGGTCGACGGCTCCGTCGCGTCGAGGTCGTTCATCGGCGCACCCTCCGCGAGGAAGTCGGCGTCGACGTCGACGACGATCTCGCCGTCGAACGTGCAGACGTAGTTCCCCGTCGTCACCTCGCCGATGACCGAACAGCCGAGGTCGAACCGCTCGGCCAACTCGCGGACGCGGTCCACGTCGTCGGGGGCGACCTCATAACACATCCGCTCCTGGCTTTCCGCGAGCAGGATCTCGAGCGCGTTCATGTTCGGTTCGCGCTGGTGGACCGCGTCGAGGTCGATCGCCGCGCCGAAGCCGCCCTTCGCGACCAGCTCGGAGGAGGCCCCGCCGAGCCCGGCCGCGCCGAGGTCGCGGGCGGAGCGGACGAGGTCCTCATCGAGGAGCGCCTCGTTGCACTCGATCAGCCGTTTTTCGGCGTAGGGGTCGCCGACCTGTACCGCGGGACGGTCCTCGGTTTCGGCATCCTCCGCGAGGTCCTCGCTCGCGAAGGAGGCCCCGCCGAGGCCGTCCCGGCCGGTCGCGTTGCCGACGAGCACGAGCGCGTTACCCGCGGCCTGTGCCTCCGCGGTGACGAGCCGCTCCGCGTCCGTCAACCCGACGCAGGCGACGTTGACGAGCGGGTTGCCCTCATAGCCCGGATGAAACGAGACGCTCCCCCCGACGGTCGGGACGCCGATACAGTTGCCGTAGTGGGAGATCCCCTCGACGACGCCCTCAAGGAGGTACTGAGAGTGCTCGCGCTCGAAGGAACCGAAATACAGCGAGTCGAGCAGCGCGATGGGATAGGCGCCCATCGACATCGTATCGCGGACGATGCCGCCGACGCCCGTCGCCGCGCCGTCGAAGGGGTCGACGTAGGAGGGGTGGTTGTGGCTCTCGATCCCGAAGGTGACGTAGACGTCCCCGTAGTCGTCGGCGTCGCGGTCGGCGGCGGGCCGATCGGCCGCCTCGGGGGTGGGCAGCGCCAGCACGGCCGCGTCGTCGCCGGGACCGATGACGACGGCGTCGCCCTCGCTCTCGAACGCCGATAGCAGCGGGCGCGAGGAGCGGTACGCGCAGTGTTCACTCCAGAGGTTTTCGAACAGCGCGACCTCGGCCGGCGTCGGCTCCCGGTCGAGCTCCGCGACGACGAGCTCGTGGTCCGTCTCGGGCAGGCTCATTCACCTGTGTGGTTATCTCCGCCGTTCTAATGCTTTTCCATACCCACGTTCGTGATCACCGGCGGGCCGAAGGAGTCCCGATCCCGCTATATAAGCAGAGTGGCCACGACGTAGACGGCGAGCGTCCCAACCGCGGCGATGGCGAGCGATTTCGTGTTCAGCTTGACCGCACGCTTTCGGTCGGCATCGAGCGCCGCTTGGTCGGTGATCTCGTGGGTTCCATCCCCGACGTCGAAGATCCCGATGCCGGCGAAGCCGACGCAGAACCGCTCGCGGTACTGCAGAAAGCCCATCGCCGCGCCGTAGAGCGGGAACATAACGAAAAGCGTCGTCCAGAGCGGCCAGCCGACGGCGACGATGGCGGCGAGGAGGACGACGGCCCCGAGCAGCGAGGCGATCCCGAGGAGAAGCCGCTTCCGCTGTTCGGCGGGACCGATGTTACAGACGCCGGGTTGGTACTGCATGGCTGTGTATAACGCGCTATCCGACAAAAACGGTTCGAGCCGGAACGGGGGATGAACGAACGGCGGGCCCGCCCGATGTCCCCGCGGCGAACCGGGAGAGTATAAATCGACCGCCGACCGATCCTCGACCGTGAAACGGATCCAGCTCGGCAACGCCGTCTTCGAGGGCGAAAACAACGTGTATGTGCTCGGCGGCGAGACGACGGCGCTCGTTGATACGGCCGTGGCGATCCCATCGATCCGGGCGGAACTCGACGCCGGTCTCGCCGGCTACGGCGTCGATCCGGCGTCGATCGAGGCGATCGTCTTGACACACTGGCATCCCGACCATGCGGGACTTGCCGGCGAGATGCAGGCTGAAACCGACGCCGAGGTGTACGTCCACGAGGCCGACGCCGGCCTCGTCGACGGCTCCGAGACGCCGCTTATGGCCGATGCGGACGCTCAACGGGAGGTGTTCGATCGGTGGGGGATGCCGGAGAAACCGGCCGACGAGTTGATGACGTTCTTCGCGGAGGTCTCGACCGGGCTGAGCGGCCGTCCGGCCGAGGTGACGACGATCACGGACGGCGACCGGATCCACGCCGGCGACGTGGAGCTGGAGGCGCTCCATCTTCCCGGACACACCGCCGGGCTCACCGCGTTCGCGTTCGACCCGCGGGACGTCCCCGATCATGAACCGGTCGCAGGACCCGATGCAACCGACCCCGAGGAGGTGTTCACGGGCGACGCCGTCCTCCCCCGGTACACCCCGAACGTCGGCGGGGCGGACGTGCGCGTCCCCGACCCGCTCGCCGCCTACGCCGAAAGCCTCGCACGGGTCGTCGAGCGCGACTTCGACGCCGCACATCCGGGCCACCGCGAGCGGATCGACGAGCCGAGCCACCGGGCCGCGACGATCCTCGACCACCACCGCCATCGGACCCGCCGGGTCGTCGACGTGCTCGCCGGCGAAGACGACGGAAACGGCACCCAACGCGAGCGTCGAAGCGAGGACGAACCCAACCCCGAGGACGGGTTCACCGCGTGGGAGGTCGCCGCCGCGCTGTTCGGCGACCTCTCGGCCATTCACATCCTGCACGGCCCCGGCGAGGCGTCCGCACACCTCACCCACCTCGAATCGGCGGGTGTCGTCGAACGCGACGATGTTCGCTATCGGCTCGTCGACCCCGATCGCGACCTCGACGCGCTGTTTCCGAGCACCACGCTCGATGACCTCGTCGACGGGACGACCGCCTGATCCGACACGCTGTCCGCTGGCGGAACGCGACGAACCACCCCCACCGCGTGAGGAAGCTTTTTGCCGCGGTCGACGTATGACACCATGGATCATGAAGAAGCTCATCAACGAGCCGGGAGATGTCGTCGACGAGATGCTCGAGGGAATGGTAGCCGCACACCCCGAGTACCTGCGACGGTTGGACGGGTTGGAGGTGCTTGTGCGGGCGGACGCGCCGGTCGACGGGAAGGTCGCGGTCGTCTCCGGCGGCGGGAGCGGACACGAACCGACACACGCGGGCTACCTCGGTGAAGGGTTGCTCGACGGGGCGGCCGCCGGCGAGATGTTCACGTCGCCGACGGCGGACCAACTCGGCGAGATGATCGCGGCCTGTGACGGCGGCGCGGGCGTCCTCTGTGTGGTGAAAAACTACGAGGGCGACGTGATGAACTTCGACACCGGCGCGGAGATGGCCGCCATGGAGGACGTCGAGGTCGAACAGGTCGTCGTCGACGACGACGTCGCCGTCGAGGACTCCCTCTATACGAGCGGCCGCCGGGGCGTCTGTGGGACCATCCTCGTGCACAAGGTCGCGGGCGCGAAGGCGGCCGCGGGCGGCGAGTTGAGCGAGGTGAAACAGGTCGCCGAGAAGGTGATCGACAACGTCGGCACCATGGGTACCGCGCTCACCTCGTGTGTCACCCCCGAGAAGGGCGAGCCGACCTTCGACCTCGGCGACGACGAGATCGAACTCGGCATCGGCATTCACGGCGAGCCCGGTACCGAGCGCGTCGACCACATGCCCGCCGACGAGATCACGGACCACCTGACCGAGCGGGTGTTGGAGGACCTCGGCACGGACTCCGGCGCGGAGGTCGTCACCATCGTCAACGGGATGGGTGGCACCCCGCTCTCGGAGCTGTACGTCGTCAACCGGCGGCTCCAGGAGATCCTTGGCGACCGCGGGATCGAGACGTGGGACGCGTGGGTCGGCGACTACATGACCTCGCTGGACATGATGGGCTGTTCGATCACCGTCCTGGAGGTCGACGACGAGCTGAAGGAGCTGCTCGCCGCGCCGGCAGATTCGCCCGCGTTGAAGGTGTAAGCGTAAGCGGCCGTCCTCCAGTTTTATCTATTTAAACCGCTCCGCGAGCTCCGCGCGCAGGTCGTCGACGTCGCAGTCGTGCATCGAGAGCACCACGAGCAGGTGGTAGACGAGGTCGGCGCTCTCAGAGAGCAGCTCCTCGGCGTCGTCGTCTTTCGCCGCGAGGATCGCCTCCGTGGTCTCCTCGCCGAGTTTCTCCAGGGCCGCGTTCTCGCCCTTCTCGTGGGTGAAAAGCGAGGTCGTGTAGGAGCCCGCCGGGAGCTCCGTCTTTCGTGACTCGATGGTCGCGAACAGCGAATCGAGGACGTCCTCCGGGTCCCCTGATGGATCGTCCTCCGCGGATGGGTCGCTCACGCGAGCACCTCCCTGTCCGGGAAAAAGGTGAGGTCGTGGATCCGCGGATCCTCGGTGAGCTCCGGGTGGAACGAACTGGCGACGACAGGCCCGTCGCGAACGAGCACCGGGCGACCCTCGACGGTCGCGAGGACCTCGACGTCCCCACCGACGTCGTCGATGAGCGGGGCACGAATGAAGACGGCGTGGAAGGGATCATCGAGACCCGTCACCGGAACCTGCGCCTCGAAGGAGTCCTTCTGGCGGCCGAAGGCGTTGCGGTCGACGGAGACGTCGAGGACGCCGAGCGCGTCGACCCGGTCGTCCTTCGCATCCCGCGAACAGACGATGAGTCCCGCACACGTCGCGAGGACGGGCTTTCCGGCGGCGACGTGTTCGCGGATCTCCTCGGCGATCCCCTCGCGGCGGATGAGCCGCGAGATGGTCGTAGACTCCCCGCCGGGCATGAGGAGCACGTCACAGTCGGGGACGAGCCCCGCGTCACGGATCTCGACGACCGACGCCGACTCCCCGTGGGCGGCGGCGGCGTTGCGGACGGCCGCGGCGTGTTCGGCCACGTCGCCCTGGACGGCGATGACGCCTGCTTTCATGTCGACTGCTGGGGACGGGACGGCCAAAAAGGGCGCGTTCGCGGGACGGATCGGGGGCAGTGTCGCCGGGTCGGTCGGGAATGGGGCCCTACGCGATCGTCAGCGCGAGGATCTGCACGAAGATACCGAAGAGGACACAGAAGGCGACGACGGTCTTGGGGTTCATCGTGATCGCGTTCCGGTCCTGGGCGTCGAAGTATCGGACGAGTCCGGCACTGGACATCAGCCCGCCGGAGTTGCTGCCGCTGCTCATACACCCCTCTGCGGGACGTGGCGGCCTAAACGTTTCGTCTTTCGGGTTGCGGTAGCGGGCTCGCGCGGCGGGTGGGAAACCCTTATGCGCGGCCCCCTGTTACCCTCGCGGCACGACAATGACCGTCCGACTCCTGGATTTCTACGCCGACTGGTGTGGCCCGTGTAAGACCCAAGACCCGATCCTCGAGGAGGTCAAAGAGGACCTCGGCGACGCCTTCGAGCTACAGAAGGTGAACGTCGACGAGGAACAGGACGTCGCCAATCAGTATCAGGTGCGCTCGCTCCCGACGCTCATCGTCGAGAACGACGACGGCGTCGTCGACCGGTTCGTCGGCGTAACACAGAAGGAGGACATCACGGCCGCGCTCGCGGAAGCCGGCGCGTAGAGGCGTACGGCGGCGGCCGATCGGACGCCGACGCATCTCGCAATCTTTTACACCGTGCACCCGCTCGATAGCCGTATGGCCAGCTTCGACGCCGCGGAACGCCGCATCCTCGAAAAACAGATCTGTATGCGCTGTAACGCCCGAAACCCACAGAAAGCGGACCGCTGCCGCAAGTGCGGCTACGGGAAGCTCCGACCGAAAGCGAAGGAACGCCGCGCGGCCTGATCGGCGACGCGCTCGCACGACCCCGTCGGAAACGCCCCCGCTTCTCACATCATCCATTCCCGCGCGAGCGGTGAGCCTGCGCGTTCCGTCCCGTCGCGCTCGATCGAACCAAAGCGAGGCAGGCCGGGTCCGAACGCCGTCCGACGGATGTCGGACGCGCCCGTACCGTTTATGCCCGCGGGGGGACTTCCACCGGTGTGTCACTGAGGGGAACGGGCCCGATCGACGAACTCGCCGTTCCGTCGGGGACGACGGTGGAGGAACACGACCTCGTGACCGACGGGGACGTGCTGGTCGGGAGCCGGTCGACCGTCGAGTTCGGGCTTCGTGGCCGTAACGTCGCGCTCGGCGAGCGCACGACCGTCGAGGACGACATCGAGGCGTCCGGCGACTGCCGGGTCGACACCTGGTGTACCGTCGAGGGCAACGTCCTCGTCGGCGAGGACGCCTACATCGGCGAGCGGGCGACGATCACGGGGCGGCTGATGGTCTCCGGCGACCTCGACATCGGCGACGACGTGACCGTCGAGGAAGGGTTCGAGGCCAACGGCTGGATCGTGGTCAGGAACCCGATCCCGACCATCGTCTTCTATTTCATCGTCCTCTCACAGCTGCTTCGAAGCGGGGAGACCGACGCGGCCGACGAACTCGCGGCCGCACTCGCCGACGGCGACGAGGCGCGCGACCCGCTCGTGATTCCGCGAGGCGCGGAGGTCTCCGACGACGCGTGGCGGGTTTCGACGCCGGCGACGGTGGGCGACGACTGCCGGATCCACGGCAACCTGCGGGCGAAATCCGTGGCCGTCGGCGAGCGAAACACCGTCTTCGGGTCGCTGCGTGCCCGCGAGGGGATCACGGTCGGTGCGGACACGGTCATCCACGGCGACGTGACGAGCCGCGGGGGGACCGTGCGGATCGAGGCGGGCGCACGCGTCCTCGGCGACGTGTCCTCCGGCGACCTCGTCGTCCACGAGGACGCGACCATCGACGGAACGCTTCGAGCCCGCGGCGATATGAGGCTCGTTCAGCGGGTAGCGGAGCCGGACGAGGAGCGTGCCGACGGGGAAGCGCCGAAGAGCGGTGAACAACCGGCTGCGGAGGAATCGGCTGCGGAGGAATCGGCTGAGGAGGAACCGGAGGAGCGAGAGCCCGATAAACAAGCGCCCGATGAGGCGGGAGTTGACGACGTGGCGGAGTCCGATGACGAGGGGACGGACGACGAGCGGGCGGAGGGGACGGACGACGAGCGGGCGGAGGGGACGGACGACGATGACGGAGGGGCGGACGAGAAAGAAGCGGAAGGAGCGGGAGCCGGGAAGGGGGAACCGGAGGAAGCGAAAACGGCTGCCGACGGCGACGATGCGGAGTTGGCGACGACGGGCGAGGCCGACGGCGACAAGGCCTAGCGTCGTCGTGTCCGCCGATCCCCTTACCGCGTCCGTGGCGGGGGCGTCCCCGCGACAGGGGTGAAGACGTCCTCGTGGAGCGCGCCGCAGACGACGTCGGCGAGCGTCCGCAGGTTGACGGTGTCCTCGCGATTATATGAGACGAGCGTGTCGAGCGCGGCCTCATCGCCGCGTTCATACTGATGCCACAGCCGAACGGCGTCCCGGCCGGAGATGTCGGGGCGGTCCCGCTCGATGCCGAGCTGGCGCTCGATCGGTTTGAGTCCCCCGGAGAGCCCGAGCCGCTTGCACGGGTACATGAGATCGAGGTGTGGCGTGTCGACCTCGATTCCGAAGGAGGTCTCGAGGAAGGGGACGTCGAAGCGTGCGCCGTTGAAGCTCGCGAGCAGGTCGGCGTCGGCGAACTCGGCGCGGAGCCGATCGGCGGTGAGGTCCTGCCCTGCGACGAGGGTCCGCGTCTCGCCGGCGCGGTGGAAGCTCACGGTCGTGACGCGGTCGCGATGCTCGTCGAGGCCCGTCGTCTCGATGTCGAAAAAGCAGGTGTTCCCCCGGAAGTTCTCGTAAAGCCGCCAGCGTTCCCGACTCGGAAAGGTTCGGTCGAAGTAGGTCGAATCCGCCTCGGCGAGGTGTGTCCTCGCGTCCGCGATGAACGTCTCGATCCGGTCGGCCGTCGTCGAGCCGAGCCCGGGGACGTTCACGTCGTGCCCGAACTCGTCCCATGTGGTGATCCCGCGCTCCCAGAGGCGGCGCTCGGTCGTTTCGCCGACCCCCTCGACCGGGATGAAGCTGTTCTCGATGCGCATACCCTCACCGAGTGACCGGCGCTTAAAAAGCCGACGACGGGGGAGTGGAGAATGAAAGGACAGGGAGACGGTGGACGACGGAACGGAGACGAGCGATCCGCTATGCACCGGCCGTCCCACGTGGCGCGGTCCGGCGAGCGCCTTTTAAAGGTGCGAGCCGAGCGCGAGGGAGGGCGATCGCGGCCGCGGTGCGGTCCCGCGGCCGCGGACGCCCGAGGTTGGGGAGGTGTGAGGCCAACGACCCGACCGCCAAGAGACGAGTTATATAGCCGATCCGGCGCTCGTGGGAGGGGCCAGTTATCTATGAACGCGTCGGCGCGGCCGTTGGATTGGACACGGCAACTCCCGACTTATCCGCAGCCGATCCGGCGCTCGCCGTTTAAATACCTCGCCCACGAAAAACGGATGATGTGTGGGCGCTACACGTTGTTCACCCCCGCCGCCGAACTCGAACGGCGATTCGATGCCGATTTCAGCCACCTCGGCCCCGACGGCGGCCCGCTACAGCCCCGCTACAACTGCTCGCCCGGACAGGACCTCCCGGTGATCACCGCCGAGGAACCCGACCGCGCGACCCGCATGGAGTGGGGGCTCACCCCCGCCTTCGCTACGGAGTCCCGCGGGCTGATCAACGCCCGCGCCGAAACGGTCCGCGAGAAACGGAGCTTTGCGGACGCCTTCGAGCGACAACGCTGTCTCGTCCCCGCCGACGGCTTTTATGAATGGGTGGCGGGGAGCGGAAGCGGGGGGGCCGGCGGCGAAAAGACCCCCTACCGCGTCGCCTTCGAGGACGACCGCCCGTTCGCGATGGCCGGCCTCTACGACCGCTGGGAACCCCCACAACCGGAGACGACCCAGACCGGCCTCGGCGCGTTCGGCGGCGGGGCGGCCGACGGAAGCGACGGCCCCCAAGATCCGCCCGAGGTGATCGAGAGCTTCACGGTCGTCACGACCGAGCCCAACGACCTGATCGCCGACCTCCATCACCGAATGGCCGTGATGCTCCCACCCGACGCCGAGGGGACGTGGCTCCACGGCGACCCCGACGAGGCCGCCTCCCTCCTCACCACGCACCCGGACGACGAGCTGACGGCGTTTCCCGTCTCGACCCGGGTGAACACGCCGGCGAACGACGATCCGGCGTTGATAGAGCCAGTCGCTTAAATCCCGAAGTATATGTCGAGGATGACCTCCTCTAACAGGAACATCACCCCGACGCCGACGACGAAGCCGGCGGCGTTCAGCCGGGTGAGCACGCGCGGTGCATCGAGTTTGATCAGGCCGACGACCTCGACGACGACCTGCACGATCGCCCCGACGCCGACCGCGAGCAGCGTCGCCGCGAGCAGCGGCGAGTAGGCGACGATGCCGAGCCATCCGCCGAGCACGAGCGGGCCGCCCGCGATCAGCCCGAGCGCGGCGAAGTGAAAAAGCGACGGCGTCCGGCTGTCCCGCGCGACCGCGGCGACGACGGTCGGCCCCTCCGTGACGTTGTGGATCAGAAAGCCGACGACGAGCAACATCACGAGCCCGACCTCGCCGATGGCGAACGCGCCCGCGATGGCGATCCCCTCGCCCACGCTGTGCAGCCCGAGGCCGATGGCGACGAGGTACGCGACACCAAGTCCCTGATTGCTCGAATCGCGGAGCTGTCGATGGCTCCAGCGGCTCGCCGCGCCGACGACCCCGAACGTCACCAGCCCGGCGACGATCGCGAGCCCGCCCGCGAGGAGTGGGTCCGGCGCGTCAACGGCGTAACCGATCGCCTCATCGGTCATTTCGACGGCGACGAACGCGAGAACACCGGCCGACAGCGCGAGGACGGCGTGGAGCCAGCGCGGGTCGAGCCCCCGAATAAACGGGAACCAAAGCATCCCGATCGCGACGGGAACCACGCCGACGAAGACGCTGATCACGGTGATCGTCCAGAGCACCTCCGTCGTCGACGCCTCGGTCATCGCGGCCGCGTCGCCGAACGGCGAGGTGGCAAAAAGGACCAGAACGACCGCCCCGAGGATGACGAGCGGGCCGACCGCGAGCATCCAACGCGGCGCCGAATCCAGCCAGTCGTCGGTTGTCTGCTCCAAGGGCTCCATCGAGTTCACCCGTTTTTTGACGTGCCTAAATATAAAGTTCGTCATCTAGGTACCCATCACACACCGCAGCCCCGCAGCCCGTATCGGAGCCCCGCGAGCGGAGCACCGGCGATAAGACGGGGCCATGACCGAGCGAGTGTAGCGAGCGAAGGAAGTGGACACGTCGGGACTCTCGTGTACCTCGATCAGGGAAAGACAGCGACCTCACGGGTCGATCAAGGAGGGGACCGAAACATCGAACGACGGGGAATCGAGGGTGTGTCCGACCGCGAACGGAAACGGCTCGGGCTCACTCGTCGGATTCGTAGTGTTCACCGGCCGCCGACGGCATCCGTGTTCGTCCGACGAAGGTGAGCACGATGACGACGGCGACGTAGGGGATGATCCCGACGAGCGTCGAGGAGACCTCGAAGCCGGCGATCTGCTGGAGTTGCAGCTGGAGGGCGTCCAGCGCGGCGAAGAGGAACGAGGCGAGAAACGCCCCGATCGGATTGTAGTTGCCGATCAGGTACGCGGTGAGCCCGATCCAGCCCCGACCATCGACCATCGTATCGCCGCTCCCGACGAACTGCCCCGTGTTGAGCGCGAGCCCGGCGCCGCCGATCCCGCAGTAGACCCCGGAGAGCAGGACGCCCGCATACCGGATTCGCCGGACGTCGACCCCCGCGGTGTCGAGGCTCTTGGGGTCCTCGCCGCTCGCTTCGACCCACTTACCGAACGTCGTTCGGTTGAGCAGATACCACGAGAAGGGGACGGCGAGCACGAGCAGGAAGACCGGAAGGGTCGCGCTGAACAGCGGGCCGACCGTCGGGAGATCGGCTAACACCGGCACCTCCCAAACCGGGAACGTGCCGACGCTCGGGCTGTTGGTCCGGTCCCAGATGATGATGCTCGCGAACGGCGCGAAGCCGAGCGCGATCAGCCAGATGGCGAGCCCGGCGATGATCTGATCCGCCTTGAAATCGATACAGACGGTCGCAAAGAGCAACGCGACGAGCGTGCTGGCGAGGACCGCAAGCAGGAACGCGACCCAGATGTTCGCTCCCACCGGCGTCGCCGAGAGCCCCCAGAGGGCGGCCACGGCGCTGAACGCCCCGATGATGAGCAGCCCTTCGAGCCCGATGTTGATCACGCCGGTCTTTTCGGCGAAGATCCCACCCATGGCGGCGAAGGCGATCGGCACGGTGAACCGGAACACTGCGGCGAAATAAGAGGCGCTGATGACGCCGGCGACGTCGCCGAGAAGCGCTCGGCCGCCATCAATGACGAATCCGACGAGCAGCAACCCGAAGAGGATCGCCCCGATGGCCAATCCCTGCCGTCGGGTGACCGTCGGACGGTTCATACGTTCTCCCCCCCGTCGGTCGCGAGCGGGTCGCTGCCGTAGCCGTATCGTTTACCGATCATCCGGAAGAACTCCGGCATCGCGATGAAGAGGATGATGAGTCCCCGAAGCACCTCGACGAGCTCCGGCGGGACGCCGAGCGTGAGGTTGAGCGCGACGCTGCCGCTTTGCATCGCTCCGAACAGCACCGCGGCGGGGATCACGCCGATCGGGTTGTTTCCGGCGAGGATCGAGACGGCGATCCCGTCGAACCCAAGCGGGGGGATCCCGTCCTGCCAGCGATACTGGACCATCAGTACGTAGATCGAACCGGCGATCCCCCCGAGCGCCCCAGAGAGGGTCATGCTCGTGACGATGTTCCGTTTGGCGTTGACGCCGCCGTACTCCGCCGCCGCCTCCTGGAGCCCACTCGTCCGGAGTTCGTAGCCCAGTATCGTCCGGTCATAGAGGACGTAGATGCCGATCGCGGCCGCGAGCGCGGCGAGGAGCGCCCACAGGGAGAATCGCGTTCCCCCGATCGTCGGGGAGAGTTGGGCGACGTCCGGAATCGTGTGCGTCAAGACAGAGTCGGACTCGAGGTTTCCGACGTGGTTCTGGACGAGCCAGAACGCGATCCCCATCGCGATGAAGTTCAACATGATCGTCGTGATCACCTCGTGGGCGTCGGCGTAGGCCTTCATCAGCCCGGGGAGCATCCCCCACAGCCCGCCGATAACCGCGCCGACGACGACGCCGGCCGGGATGACGATGAGCGCGCCGAGCAGGCTTTCCGGAACCAACTCGCCCAACCAGAGGGCGGTCAGCGCCGCGCCGAGCGCGCCGAGGATCATCTGACCCTGTGTCCCGATGTTGAACAGCCCCGCACGGAACGCCACGGCGACCGAGAGTCCGGTAAACAACAACAGCGTCGTCTCTTGGAGCGTCCGCCCCAGTGCGGTAAGCGACCCGAATGAACCGGTGATCATCGTCCAATAGACCTCAAACGGATTGTAACAGGCGCCACCGACGCCCGGAAGAGAAAGGAACGGATCCGGGCAGTCGACGATCAGCCCGGAGACGAAAACGAGGACGGCCCCGACGATGATGGCAAAGACGAGCGCCGCGAGGCTGATCTGGAGCCGTTCGAGTACCGAGGCATCCACCAGCCGATCGAGGGTCGCCTCGACGCGATCGCGTCCGGCACTCATGGCTCCGTCCGTACGCGTGCCGACTCGACGTCGAGGCCGGTCGGTCGTTCACCCGCCATCAGGAGCCCCAGGTCCTCGTCGGTGACGTCCTCGGGGCGCACCACGGCGACGAGTTGGCCGTCGTGGATGACGCCGAGACGGTCCGACAGCTGGGTAACCTCATCGAGCTTCGAGGAGACGAGCAGGGTGGCTTTGCCGTCGGAGCGCAACTCGAGGAGCCGTTCGTGAATGAACTCGATGCTGCCGATGTCGACCCCGCGGGTCGGCTGTGCGGCGATGACCAGCGAGGGATCGCGTTCGAACTCCCGACCGACGATGAACTTCTGTTGATTGCCCCCGGACAGCGAGTGGGCCGTCGCGCCCGGATCCGGGGGACGGACATCATATTCCTCGATGACGGTATCGACGTAGCCGTCGATCCGGTCCCAGTCGATCCACAATCCCTCACCGAACGTCGGCAGCCGCTGACAGCCGAGGACGCCGTTTCGACGGAGGTCGTACGCCATCACGAGGCTCCGCTTCTGGCGATCCTCGGCGACGTACGCCATCCCCGCCTCGATCCGTTTCCGTCGCGGAAGGTCGGTCATATCCGCCCCCTCGAACGCCACCGTTCCCGACTCCGGTGACCGAAGCCCGGTTATCGCCTCGATCAGCTCCGACTGGCCGTTCCCATCGACGCCCGCGATCCCGAATATCTCCCCGGCGTGTACGTCGAAGGAGACGCCCTCGACGGCAGGGATGCCACGGTCGTCATCGACGACCATATCCGACACCTGCAGGACCGTGGAGCCACGGTCGGCGGCGGGCTTTTCGATCTCGAGGAGCACGTCCTTGCCGACCATCATCCGTGCGAGGTCCTCGCGGGTCGCCTCGGCTGCAGGGACCGTCCCGACGAGTTTCCCGTCCCTGAGGACGCTGATCTCGTCGGCGGCGTGTAAGGCTTCACCCAGCTTGTGGGTGATGAAGATGATCGTCTTTCCCTGGTCGATCAGCTCCGTTAAGATCTCGTACAGCGCATCGACCTCCTGCGGGGTCAACACCGCTGTCGGCTCGTCCAAGATCAGGATCTCCGCCCCGCGGTACAGCGTTTTTAAGATCTCGACGCGCTGTTGTTCGCCGACGCTTATCTCTTCGATCCGTTCGGTCGGATCGATGTCGAACCCGTACCGTTCGGCCAGCCGTCGGGTCTCCTCGACCGCCGTCCGTTCGTCGGTCAACAGCCCGCCGAACCGCGTCGGTTCGTTCCCGAGCACGACGTTTTCGGCGACGGTCATCGTGTCGACGAGCATGAAGTGTTGATGGATCATCCCGATCCCGGCGTCCATCGCATCCCCCGGATCCTCGAAGGACATGGGTTCGCCGCCGATCCGGATCGTCCCCTCCGTCGGTTCATAGAGCCCATAGAGGACGTTCATCAGCGTCGTCTTTCCCGCGCCGTTCTCGCCGATCAACGCGTGGATCGTCCCCCGATCCACGGAGAAGTCGACGTCGTCGTTCGCTACGACGCCCGGGAACCGCTTGGTGACACCCTCGAGTCGGACCGCCGGCGCGCCGCCGTTGCGAGCCGCAACGTCCCTCGTGGCCGGGGCGTGGCGTTCGGGGTCGCCCGGATCGGTGCTCTCCCCCATCGAAGGTTAGAGGTCGTCGAGCGTGTCCGGGACGTCGATGTCGCCGTCGATGATCGCCTGCCGTGACGCCTCGAGCTCGTCGACGATCTCCGCGGGGAGGTCGTCCTCGAAGTCCTGCCCGATTATCGCGCCGACGCCGTCCTCTTCGAGGCCGAGGTCGTTGATCTGGCCGCCCTCGAACTCGTCATTGACGATGGCTTCCACCGACTCATACACCGCCGTGTCGACGCGTTTGATCATACTCGCGACGATCACGTCGCTGAACGCGGCGGCGCTGCGTGACTGATCGTCGTCGACGCCGATCGCGTACCGGCCGGCCGATTGGGCGGCCTCGAAGACGCCGCCGCCCGTGCCGCCGGCGGCGTGATAAACGACGTCGGCCCCGTCGTCGTACATGCTGCTGGCGATCTCCTGTCCGGTCGTCGGGTCGTTCCAACTTCCGGCGTACGACGAGGGTGTCTCGATATCGGCGTCGGCGTGCTGTGCCCCCGCGATGTAGCCCGCCTCGAACCGTTCGATCAACGCGATTTCCTCGCCGCCGACGAATCCGACGGTCGACTCATCGGGATCGGTTGCACCGCCACCGTGGCCGTACTCCATCCCGGTCAACAGGCCCGCCAAGTAACCGACCTGGAACGAGCCTTCGTGTTCACGGAAGAGGTAGTTCGCGACGTTGTCGGCCTCGACAACGGCGTCGACGAGGACGAAGCTCGTGTCGGCGAACTCCGCGGCGTTCGCCTCCAGATCCGCCTCGTGATCGAACCCGATACAGACGACCGCGTCGATGTTGTCGTCGCCCGCGAACTGTCGCTGCATCTCGTCCATGTCCGCCGGGGCGTCCGGCTCGGCGTTTTGAAACGAGATGCCGAAGTCCGATTCGGCCTCCTGTATCCCCTGGTGGGCCATGTCGTTGAACGACTCGTCGCCGAGCCCGCCGGTCGAGTAGATCATGCCGACGCTCAGCGAGTCGTCGCCGTCATCGTCGTCGCCGGCACAACCCGCCGTTGCGATGAGGCTTCCCGTTCCTGCAGCCGCCAAAAACGTCCGTCTATCCATGTATAGACGTGGTTGAGCCGACACACATCAGATTTGCGGTTGTTCAGCGGCGTCCGTTCATCGATGGAACGGCGCCCCCTCAGGCGTCGGTCGGCGAGGGCAGCCGGAGGTCCGCGAAGTCCGCCAAGTCGCCGACGCCGGTGACGATGGAGACCTCCTCGGTGACCGGGACGCCGACACAGGAGAGTCGGGCGTTCGCCGTGCGGATCTGGTCGTCCGAAAGTATCGACTGGCTCGGCATCGCGACGTCGCCGTCGACCACGATCACCGCACAGTTCGAACAGGCCCCGGCACGGCAGGCGTAGGGCCAGTCGCGGCCGCCGCGCTCCGCGGCTTCGAGGATCGACTCGTCGGGTTGGACGAGGAACCGCCCGAATTCCGGCAGTTCGAGATCGGCGGCGGCCGCCTTCTCGAAGAGGTCCGGGTCCTCGATCGACCAGTCCCGTTCCCGGAGCACGTCATAAGAGAGGTGATACACCGTCGACGGCTCGTTCGTCACGAGCGGGCGGGCGGCACTCCCCGCATACCGCGAGATGACGTCGGCCGCCTCCGGGACCGGACGGTCCGAGAGCGAGTCGAACCAGTCGCGAACGGTGTCAGATGAGAGGCTCGACAGCTCGGCGATCCCGTCGATGTCGACCCCTTCCAGGACGGCGATCGCGGAGACGAGGCTCGGGGAGTCGATCGCGTCCAGATCCGCGCGAACCGCCTCGGGCTCGCGACCCTGCCAGTCGGCGATCGATTCGACCGTCTCCCCCCGGTCGACGGCGACCGCGGCGGTGAGCGCCATCGTCGCCTCCTTCCCCTCGACTGCTTCGAGCCACTCGTGGAGCCGATCGACGTCAGTGTGTTCGAGTCCCGTCATGGGCGAACATTCCGCCGGGGACGGCAAGGAAGCCGTCCCTACCTCGTTAGGGATGGACGGATATTCGTCGCCCGTCCGATCCAGACCCACCATCGACGCCGTACTAAAAGAGACGAACCGAGCCCGCATTCGTCGCCTCGGAGGGAACGAAAACGGGAGTAAAGAGTTTTCCCGCGGGGTAGCAACCGAAGGGACATGAGCAGTCACGAGTACGACGTCGTCGTCGCCGGCGCGGGAACCGCCGGCTGTTATGCGGCCGCGACGATCGCCCGGGAGGGCCTCGACGTCGTCGTCGTCGAACGCAAGGACGCCGAGGAGGCCGGCCACATCGCCTGTGGGGACGCGCTGAAGGGGGCGGACGCGTTCCCGGAGGCGATCCCGAAATCGCGGCTCGAACCCGCGTTCACCAACACCGACGTCGACCACGGCCGCTTCGAGATCCCCAAAGAGGACACGGTGCTCGAAATTCCGGTCCCCGGCGAACTCGCCGTCATCGACCGATGGAAGTACGGCCGGCAGATCATCGCGGGAGCCGAGGACGCCGGCGTGGCGTTTCACTACGACACGGTGATCAACGACGTGATTCAGGACGACGACGGGCGAGTGACCGGGCTCAAAGCCTCCCGCCGCGGCGAACCTCGACGATACAAGGCCGACATCGTGATCGACGGGGCGGGCTCGCTCTCGCTGTTACAGGACAAAGCCGACTTCGAGGGGACGACCTTCGACACCAACGTCCGCTACTCGCAGTTCTGTTCGGCCTACCGCGAGATCGTCGACGTCCCGGAGCCCGTCGAGTGGGACGACGCGCTCGTGTTCAAACCGACGGAACGGGCCGCCGGCTACCTCTGGTACTTCCCGCGAACCAGCACGGAGATCAACGCCGGGCTCGGCTTCCAGATGAACGAGGAGCCGATGAAGCTCGTCGAGTCGCTCAAACGCGACCTCCGAAACCGGCCGGAGTTCGCGGGCGCGGAGGTCCGCGACAAACTCGGCGCGGCGCTCCCGACCAGACGGCCCTACGACTCCGCGGTCGCGCCCGGCTACATGGCCGTCGGCGACGCCGCGGGCCACGTCAACCCGACGACCGGCGGCGGCATCGCGGGCGCCGCCTACGCCGGCAAGTATGCCGGCGAGCAGGCGATAAAAGCGGTAAGCGACGGCGACGTCTCCGAGGAGAACCTCTGGCGGTACAACGAGCGCGTGATGGATCACTTCGGCGGCCGCTACGCCGGGCTCGACGTCTATAACGTCCTCTCGACGGCAGTCGACGTCGACGACCTGATGGGGTTGCTCGCGGCGCTTCCGGGCGAGAAGCTCGCGGAGGCGCTGTATGAGGGATCGACGTCGATGTCGTTCAGTTTGAAGGTGAAGTGTGCGATCAGCAGCTTCGGCTACTGGCGGACCATCCGTGATTTCTACCGGACGAAGACGCTCGCCGACGAGCTGCTCGCCCACTACGAGGGCTACCCGACGAGCCCCGCCGCGATGGCCAACTGGACGGCCGAACGCGATTCGATCATGGATCGGATCTACGAGACGACCGGCGCGGACCCGAAGTACTGAGCGGCATCCGCTCGAAGTATATTTACAATTCGGGAGGAACGGCTCTGTTGAAATCCTCAAGTGCTGATAGGTTTCTCCTGTCGTGGTGAATATAGAGGGCTGTATTCAGCAAACCCGTACTAGTTGGCATCGGGTATGGGGTAGATGAGGTGAGAAGAAGTGAGCAACAACGATTGGTGTTCTGGATCTAGTGAATCCAGAACAACTTTTCCTGTCACGGAACTGTTGAGAGCTACCCTTGCTATGAATCTTCTTCGCTGGTATTCGGCGAGTCCGGTTTGACCTTCGATAGCCGCATCGCGTTCCCTGTCACGCCCAGACTCATTCCCATGTCACCGACCACGACCGCGTGAATGACCGTTACAACGCCAAAGGGTGCACCGATAGCCAACACAGCCTTGACGCCGAGGCTCGACCAGATATTCTGGCGGATAACGCTGTTCGACTTCTGAGAGAGATGATGCAGGTATGGTAGGCGGGTGAGATCATCACTCATCAGCGCGATGTCGGCGGTTTCGAGTGCAGTATCGGTGCCAGCCGCCCCCATCGCTATTCCAACAGTCGCGGTTGCGAGCGCCGGTGCATCGTTGATTCCATCACCCACCATTGCGACGTGCCCGTGTTCGGCTTCGAGCTGCTGAATCTTCTCTAGTTTCTCGTCGGGTAGCAATTCCGCGTGGTACGCTTCGATTCCGACTTCGTTTGCAATGGCCCGGGCTGTCCCAGTGTTGTCGCCGGTCAGCATGACAACGTGAACGCCCTGCTCTTTGAGTTTGGAGATCGCCCAATTCGCGTTCTCCCGTGGCTCATCCGAAATTGCAATAACACCGTAGAGCCTGTCCTTGCTTCCGACAAGAACGACTGACTTCCCCTCGTCCTCGAAAGTAGAAATCGTTTCACTCACGGAATTGCGCTCGCGCTCATCTACACTTGTATCGAGTGTTGGACTAACGGGCTGACCACCGTCAGTTGCGGTGGTGGTCTCGTCCAGTTCGAAACCGAGGTCGGTGAACAAACTAGGTTTACCCACAAAGTGCGTGTTTCCGTCGAGATCAGCAGAAATTCCTTTGCCGGTAAGGGCCTCGAAATTCTCGACTGTGATCGCGTTACCACTGGCACCGCGTGTTTCGGCGTGATCAATGATCGCTTCGGCAATAGGGTGCTCGCTTCGGCGTTCAAGTGAGCTCGCACATCGCAAGATCTCCTCTTCGCTTACATCGTCGAAGGGGATCACATCAGTGACCGACAGCTCACCTGTGGTCACCGTTCCAGTTTTGTCGACCGCGACGACGTCTGTGTCACCTGCAGCTTCGAGATCGCGGCCAGTTTTGATTAGGACGCCGTTCCGGGCGGCACTGGTGATCCCGGAGACCACGCTGACAGGCGTGGAAATAACGAACGCACACGGACAGGCGATCACGATCAACGCCAAGCCACGGAGGAACCACGTGTTCCACGACGCACCGTACGCGAGCGGAGGGACGATCATCACGACCAGTGCGATCCCGACGACAAGAGGGGTGTAGACGCTTGCGAGGCGATTGACGAACTGCTCCCGTTCGGTTTTCTCACTCTGTACCTCTTCGACCATCCGAATGATCTGCGCAATCGTGGAGTCCGATGATTCACTCGTTATTTCGATTTCGAGGTACCCCTCCTCGTTAATCGTCCCAGCGTACACTTCCTCACCCTTGGCTTTGTCCACAGGGACGCTTTCGCCCGTGATGGGCGCTTGATTCACAGCGCTCGTCCCCTCGATGACGATCCCATCCAGTGGAATTTTTTCACCGGGACGGACGATGACCGTCTCTCCAACAGTAACTTGATTCGCCGGAATCGTCTCTTCTTGCCCGTCACGACGAACTGTCGCCGTATCCGGAGACAACTCCATGAGTTCTCGAAGTGACCCACGAGCACGGTCCATCGAGAACCGTTCGAGTAGCTCTGCAGTACTGAACAGCACTGCGAGCATCGCCCCTTCGAACGCGTGGTGGGTAAGCACTGAACCGATGATCCCCGCGGTCATCAGGAAGTGAATATCGAGACTCCAGTTTCGTGCCGAGTAGTAGCCGTTACGAATGATGGGTGCTCCGGCGAGTGCAGCACTCACGACGAAGAGCACGTGAGATACGTTGAACGTTCGCCCAACGAGTTCGAAGAGGAACGGGTCGGCAGTCGGGACGGCGAAGTTCAATATCATCCCCGCCGTCACGAGGACTCCGCCAACGAGGGTTGCTACCCCTCGCGGACTTTTCCAAATCTCTCGTGGTGTTCCAAACCGGCGTTCTTCGTCGATGGTAGTTGCTTTGTATCCCGCGGAGGCGATGTGGGAGATGATTTCATCCGGGGTGATAGTAGCGTCGTGCGTGATGGTGACCTGCCCGGTCGTTGGTTGGGATTCGATTTCTGTTATCCCTTCAACGTCTTCAAGCGCTTTCTCGACCTTTTGGGCGCACGAGGGGCAATCCATCGCTGGGACGGCCAGTCTCGTCGTCTCATCGCCGATTTCCACGGTGTATCCGGCAGCAGTGATCCGGTCGTGGATGTCTTCATCGGTGAGTGTGTCAGATTGAAACTCTACGACAAGTACTCCAGTTGTAGGTCTCGCATCGATGTTGAGGATGCCATCGAGTTTCTCGATGCTATTTGTGACCTTCCCTACACACGAGGGGCAATCCATCTCTGGGACGTTGAACCGGCGTGTCTCGCACTCAACAGGTCCTACCGGTGAATCCATTAGATTACGGTAGTCCCTCTCCGGGGATAGGCGTTATTTGGTGTGCACCAAATTCACGTGGAGAATTACTCTCACTGATTGGTGCTCAGCGAGTCAAGCGACGAGTCGGCGGCAACGAAGTTAGTCGCTAAGTGCGCTTCCGCCCGTTGTAATCGATACGAGAGTGTTGATTGCGGGATGCTCAGTTCGTTGGCGAGATCGGTAAGTTCGATCTGTCGAGGTGTCTCGTAGTAGCCGTGAGCGACGGCTGCATGTAGTGCTTGCCGTTGCTCTGTGGACAGATCATCGCTTGCCTGAGTAGCGGAACCGCCCGCTCCGGGTTTGTGGTCGGTGAGTCGGAGAAGTTCCATTCCTCCGATGTCGTCAATTTCGGCACGAAGTGCGTCGGCAAACGATCCAATCGGTTCATTCCCCGGAAGGATGATCCGCCACACGTGCCGATTTTCTTCTTGCCGCGTCTCGAAGAGCAGCCCTTCACCGAAGTGTTCTAATGCAAGGTGAGGAACGGAGGTGCAGATATCTGATCGTTCCCACACGCAGTAGATCACCAGTGACTCTTCTGTACGGTCAAGGACCTGTGTTTCGGACGTTGCCTCACAATCTTCGGTCACGAGACAATCTGGAAAGTAATCCGAGGTTTTGTACGCGGTTTCTACGGCATTTAATGCGTCTGGGCTGCCTAGAATATGATCGACGCGCCAGAGATTATCGCTAGTTACGTGGCAGGATAAGGACCGAATGGTCGCATCCGAATACTCAACCAGCGTATCGGCTACAGGGTTCCACCCAGACTGATAATTGAGTTCAAAAATAAGCTCACGCATTGGAGGTCATAGTAGGCCGACCGACTAAAGTACACATAATATTCTTCTCTCCGAAAAGACCCCGAATCGCTTGGTTCCCATTTGGGTCCGCACGTTTGGGTCCCTCTGACTTCACGGACTCCAACATCTGATCAGGCGTTAGAACAAGTGCTGTTCAGTACGTCGCGCAGCACGCGCTCTCTTTAACTACGTCGGGGGATCACTGAATCATTTCCATCCCCTGATTTGTATTTGTGAACTGCGGAGACGCTTAATTGGTTTTTTGAGTATTAGAGATTGGAGACCAGCCTGCTCGGAGAGGAAGTTTTCCCATGCGAGATTGCGCCCTGTATTCAGCACGCAGTTCGTATCAGATCTGGAGGATTTCAACGAAGCCGGAGGAACCAACGGCAAACGCCGCTCAGGGCCGCGTGTCCGCGACGCGGCGGATCGACTCCGCAAGCACGTCGATCCCGAGCGTGAGGTCCGCCTCGTCGACATCGAAGGTGTTCGTGTGGTGCCCGCCCGGGTGATCGGTACCGACGCCGACGTAGCAAGCGAGTCCCCCGTCGTCCTGCACCGCCTGCATGAGGTAGGTCGCGTCCTCCGACCCGCCCAACTCCGCCGTGTCGACGACGTTCGTGACGCCGTCGTGTTCGCCGGCGACGTCGCCGACGATCGCCGCGAGCGCGTCGTCGCTCGTCGCGCTCGGGGCCTCGCCGAGCGTTTCGATGGAGACCGTACAGTCGTGCATCTCCGCGGACGCTCGAAGGACGCGGTCGGCGTGGCGGGACATGTACTCGGCCAGTTCGGTCGACTCCCCGCGGACCTCGCCCTCGATGAACGACTCCTCGGGGATGATGTTGGTCGCGGTCCCGCCGCCGACGAGGCCGGCGTTCACCCGGGTCTGCCCGTCGGCATGCCGGGGGATCGCGTACAGGTTCTGTATCGCGGCGGCCATCGCCTGCACGGTGTTTCGTCCCTGCTCGGGCCGTGCGCCGGCGTGCGCCGGCTCCCCCTCGAACGCCGCGAGGAAGTGTCTGACCGCGAGGAAGCCGTCGATGCCGCAGACGACCTCGCCCGACGGGTGATCGAGGCCGATGTGGACCGCATAGAGGTACTCGACGTCGTCGAGGTGTCCCGACTCCGCCATCGGCTTGCCGCCGGAGACCTGCTCCTCGCTCGGCTGGAAGAACACCTTGAGCGTGCCCGCGAAGTCGGATTCGAGGATCGAATCGATCACGCCGAGGCCGATCGTCGCGTGCGCGTCGTGGCCGCAGGCGTGCATGTAGCCCTCGTTCGCGGAGCGGAAGCCCTCCGCGGCGGGGGCGTGTTCGGCGTCGTCGCTTTCGAGGATGGGGAGCGCGTCGATGTCGACCCGAAACCCGATCACGGGACCGTCCCCGCGTTCGATCACGGCGATACAGCCGGTGTAGCCGCCTTCGAGCCGGTCGAGGACGTCGGGATCGGCGCCGGCCCCCCGGGCCCGGTCGAGCCAGTCGTCCAGCGTTTCCTCGTCGGGAACGTTCAGCCGCTCGTCGGCGGCGAGCGCCGCCGGGCCGACGTGGAGGTCGGTAAGTTCGCGGTCGCGAAGCTCCTCGACGATGCGGGCGGTGGTGTAGAACTCACACCAGGCGGGCTCAGGGTGACGGTGCAGGTCGCGGCGGAACTCGCGATAGCGGTCCGCGTCGAGAACGCTCATACCGGGAGGTCGCGGCCGGCGTGCTTAAAAGGTCGAGTGGCGGGCGAGTTCGCCGGTGGTCGGAGAAGAATCGCTCACTCGCGGCGGTGTCCGAGCGGCTTCTTCCGGTCGATCTCGACCTCCACGTGAATGGAGTCGGGGAAATCGCGTGCGACGACGTCGCGGGCGGCGTCATCGGCGCCGTGGATCTCCATGGTGCGTTTATATACCCGATAGCTCCACGGCGGGAACTCGTCGCCGGCGCGGAGGTTCTTATACAGCGGGACACGGACGGTCTCGGCCGGAGGGGCGTGTGGGCCCTTGCACTCCGCGCCCTTTCGTTCGAGCGTCCGCTTCAGCTCCTGAACGGTCTCCGTGAGGACGTCACGGTCGCCGGAGGCGAACGAGAGTTTCGTAACGAAGGTCATGGGGGATGTCCGGGGATGGACGCCGGAGGAGTAAAAGCGCATCTACCGCGCCGAGGTCCACGCCGACCGCTTCCGCGCGGATCCACCGAGAACGTCCGAGAACCGTACGAATCGACGAGTCCGACACCCTCTTTAGGGGGGGTGGCTTACCTGAGGCCAATGACGGTCGAAGCGGTCAGCGCTGGAGCCATCCTCTTCCGCGACACCCGCGGCGAACGGGAGTACTTACTCCTGAAGAGCCGTCCAGGGGACTGGGAGTTCCCCAAAGGCGGGGTCGAGGGGGACGAGGAGCTCCAGCAAACGGCGATCAGGGAGGTCTCCGAGGAGGCTGGAATCGAAGATTTCCGCCTCATCGACGGCTTCCGCGAGGAGTACGACTACGTGTTCGAGGCGGGCGGAAAGACCATCCACAAGACGGTCCACCTCTTTATCGCCCGCTCGTTCGAGGCGAGCGCGGAGATCTCGAAGGAACATCGCGACCTGCAGTGGCGCGATTACGATCAGGCGATCAACACGATCACCCAGGACGGCCCCCGCGAGATCCTCGAGGAGGCACACGAGTACCTCGACGAGTTGAAGGACGAGGCCACCGGCGAGTACGTCTAAGAGCCCGGGAAGCGGAACCGGGCGCCGATGGATCGGCGCGAACCCCTTTTATTCGACGCCCGATAACGGGTGGCGTGTATCCCGACCACGAGTTCGGCTACGAGCTGCTCGTCTGCCGATACGCCGAGCTGGCGTGGCACCCGAGCGAGGGTCGACGGCCCGCCATCGTCGCCAGACAGCTCGGTACCCGCGACCGCCGCTGGGATACGGTCGTGATCGAGGTCGACCCCGAGGCGTTCGCCCTCCGGCGGGCGTTCGGCGACCGCGGGCTCGATTCGGACCTCCTGCACGTCGTGCGCCACGCCCCGCCGGAGTGGACGTGGTACCGGGACGCCCTCCCGGACCCGGGCTACCCGTGGCGATACGTTCGGCAGGCCGTCCACCGGGCGGCCGGCAGGGGCCTGATCGAGAAACGCCGACGCGGGAACCGGATCGAATGTCGTCGCCTGCGGCCGTACCCGGACTGGGTTCGTCGGATCGTCGCGATCGAGAACAAACCGGATCTCGACCGATCCGCGGCCGACGCGCTCGCGGACCAACTCGGCCACGACGTGGAGACGGCGCTCGCCGACGAGGTGTGGCTCGCGACGAGTGCGACCGGCGAGCGTGTCGAACCGGCGCTGTTGCGGTCGATGCCCGTGGAGGCCGGCGTACTCACGACCGAATTTGCGGGAGGTATCGACGAGGATGCCGCGAGCGTCGCGTGGCATCCGAGCGACATCGCCCCCGCGACCCGCGATCCGGAGACGATCACCCGGCGACTCGTCATTGCCGAGCGAGCCTACGGGAAGGGCTGGCGGTCGTTCCACGAAACGATGCGACCCGACTGTCACGCCTTCGAGTTGCGACGTGCCGGCCGAGGGCTACTCCCGTACTGTACGGCGAAGAAGCGATGTCAGACCGCTCGAGAGTGTTCCGGATCGTGTCCGGAGTTCGCGCCCGAACCACCGACGTGGCGAACCCGCGGCTGGCCGATCGAGGGCGGGCCGGGCAAGGGAATGACCGCACTGTTAGCGCGACGACGAGAGCGAATGCGTGATCGACAGGTGGACGCGCAGGCAGCGGGCGAGCGGTAAGCCGCCGGACAGTCATCCTGCTCGATCGCCCGTGTACAGGAGTGATCTGCCGTCCTAGATCCGTATAAATAACAATAACCCGGTGTTTTATATGTCATTCTTCTAATCGTATGGGAGACCATGACGGAATGGTCAGTGAAAACGAATGACGTTCAAAAAGCGATCAGTCGACAGGCGAACGATCCTTAAAACAACCGGTGCAGGCGTCGGCGGAAGCATCGCAGTCGCCGGCTGTCTCGACTCGAACGGTGACGACGGCGATGACGCCACCGAAGAGATCGAGGAGTGGTTGGACGAGGAGCCCACGAGGCTCGACGCCATAGCCGAGGACGAGATCGAACTGGAGGGCGGCCCCTGGGACGGCGAGGTCGTCGACGAAACGGGTGCGGACGAGGTTTCGATCGACTTCTCGGCACCGCTCGAGGTCGACGGCGAGATGCTCGGTCCGTTCGCCATCGACCCCTGGGCGGTCGACATCTCGCCGGAGGCGACGGTACTGTGGGAGTGGCAGGGCGAACACACCCTCACTTCATACTTCGATCCGCCGCACGAGAACCCCGGAGATGCCGCCGAGGACGAGTTCGAGGTACCGGGCGAAGAAGAGGAACTGACCACTCACGAGCACACCTTCGAGGAGCCCGGCGTCTACCTCTACTACTGTCTCCCGCATGGAACGCCGTATGAGACCGAACAGGGTCCCGCCGGTACCGACGGGGCGAGCAATTGGTTCGGCCATCGAGGGGCGATTCGGGTCGTCGACGACTGATCCGGCAGACACACCCTAGGCGCCGGCAACCATCCAGCACCAGTCACAGACGCCAGCGGCAGCCTCGTCCGCGATCGGAAACGCCTCGCCGCAGTCGTCACAGATGAACGTGTCCTCGGATGGCATCGCTCACAGCGCGCGTTTAAATGTGGGAGTGATCGAAGCCGGTCGCGGAGCGTGACGGGGTGAACGCCCTTAGAACGCGCCGCCGTGGACGCTCACGTCGGCCTGCAGGTCGGCCTTCAACGCGGCGTGGACGTGGCAGATCCCCTCGGCGCGCTCGACGATCTCATCGAAGGTCTCGTCGTCGAGGTCGGCCTCGACGTGGAGGTCGAAGCTGATCGCCGCGAGGTCGTCATCGTCGTCGAGGTCGGCGCTGGCGTCGATCTGTAGCTTGCCGAGGTCGTCCTCGCCGCGCTGGCTCGCGCCGACGCGGAACGCCGGGATGAAACAGGAGGCGTAGGTGGCGACGAGCGCCGCGTTCGGGTTCGGCCCCGTCTCGTCGGTCGCGTCGATCTGGAGGTCGAAGTCGCCGACCTGACTCGTACACGCGTAACCGTCCTCACATACGGTAGTGGTTTGAATGTCCGACATGACGTTCAAATGGTCCGTCGCTGACGGCCTAAAGGTTGCTATCGTGCCTCCGCATCACACGGGAGCAACGAAAGAAGCAGCGTGAGAGGGAGGGATCAGGAATCGAGCGTGTACGTCTCGTCGCCCGCCAGGACGACGACCTCGGCACGGGCGCCGGCGGCTTTCACCTCGCGGACGAACTCGTCGGTGTCGACCTCGATGGGCGGGAACGTGTCGTAGTGCATCGGGAAGACGACGTCCGCGCCGACCCAGTCGGCGGCGATGCCCGCACCTGCCGGTCCCATGGTGAAGTGGTCGCCGATCGGCAGCGCCGCGGCGTCGGGCTCGAGGAAGGGCGCGATCACGTCGACCATCTCCGACATGAGCGCGGTGTCGCCGGCGTGATAGAACGTCGTGCAGTCGGGGTCGGACTCCTGCGTCGGCTTCTTATCGCCGATCACGAAGCCGGCGGGCATCCCCGCGGAGGTGCCGTAGCCGGTGTCGATACCGTTCGAGTGGTCCGCCCGGACCATCGTCACCCAGGCGTCGCCGCACTCGACGGTGCCGCCGATGTTCATCCCCATCCCGCCGACGGCGTCCTCGTGGCCGAAGGTGTCCTGCACGTAGCCCACGAGTTCGGGGGTCGCGACGAGCGTCGCGTCCTCAAAGCGGTTGACGTCCGCGATGTGGTCGGTGTGGCCGTGCGTCAAGAGGAGGTAGTCGGGATCGAGCTCCTCGGGGTCCGTCTCCGTCTTCGGGTTGTCGAAGAAGGGATCGATCAGCAGTTCGGTGTCGCCGACGACGACGTGCCACGTCGAGTGGCCGTACCAAGTGAGCTCCATGATGCGGGCAGTTGTTCTCGACGGGAGCTATTAAATATCGACGCCGCCGTGGCGTTCGCCGCGTCGGGAACCCTTTTTTATCGCCCCGTCTGAGCCACCGCTATGCACCACGTGCGATTCCGTGACCCGGCCGGCGCCGTCCGCGAGGGAACCTACGACCCCGAGACCGAGGCCGTCGCCTTCGCCGGCGAGACGTACGCGCTCGATGACGACGCCATCGACGTGCTCGCACCGACGGAGCCGTCGAAGATCGTCTGTATCGGGCGTAATTACGCCGATCACGCCGCCGAACTCGGCAACGAGGTCCCCGATCGCCCGCTGCTCTTTTTAAAACCCCCGAACACGCTCGCGAGCCACGGCGACACGGTGACCGTCCCGGCCGGAAAGGAGCGGATCGACTGGGAGGCCGAGCTCGCGGTCGTCATCGGCGAGCAGTGTAAGAACGTCGACGCCGCCGACGCGATGGACGTCGTTGCCGGGTTCACCTGCATGAACGACGTCTCGAACCGCGACGACCAGAACGAGGAGCAGAACTGGGTGCGCGGGAAGGCGTTCGACGGCGCGGCACCGCTCGGCCCCGTCATGGCCACCCCCGACGAGGTGCCCGCGGACGCGAGCGTGGAACTCCGCGTGAACGGGGAGACGAAACAGGACGGCCACCGCGGACAATTGATCTTCGACGTGCCGACGCTGATCGAGGAGATCACGACCTACCTGACGCTTGAGGCCGGTGACGTGATCGCGACGGGGACGCCCGAGGGCGTCGGCGCGCTCGCCGACGGCGACACAGTCGAGGTCGACATCGAGGGGATCGGGACGCTCGAACATACGGTTCGTATCCCCGAATAGGCTCCTCACTCCCCGGATCCGCTACCTCATCCGTCCGCGCGAAGCTCCTGCCACGACCAGACGAACCGCTGGAGGGCAGTGACGTGGGTGAAGATCGCGAAGAAGACGACCGACCACTCCACGAGCGTGAGGTCGTACAGAACGGGGTTACTGAACGCGGCCACGGCCGTCACCGCCCCGACGATCACGAGGATGTCGGCCCGGCCGAGCAGTCCCCCATAGATCCGGCCGAGCCCGAGCGCGTCGCCCTGCGTTCCGAGATAGGCGGTGAGGAGGACGCCGGAGACGGCGGCCATGCCCAGGAGGTACTGTCCCGTGCCGACCGCGAGCCCGCCGAGCACGAGCACGTCGCCGTAGCGGTCGAGGACGTGATCGAGGAAGTCGCCGAACTCGGAGTCGGTGCCCGTCGAGCGCGCCACCGCCCCGTCGAGCACGTCGAGAAACCCCGTAAAGAGCACGAACGCGGAGGCGGCGAGATACCACGACGGGTCCGTCCCACCCCGAACGAGCGCGTAGGCCGCCATCGCGGCGGTGCCGATGGAGGTGATCGTGATGACGTTCGCGGAGAGCCCGAGCCGCGTCGCGAGGGCGACGAAGGGTGTGATTGCCCGGTTCGAGAGGGGCCGGAGTTTATCGAGGGTCATCCGGCCGATCCACCGCCGTCAGGGGAGCGGTACCCACCATCTTGGTATCGCTGGGCTCCGCGATCGATCGACATTCGTTATACCCGGTACCGCCGCACGCCTCATAAGTCGGTCGGGGGCGGGGCCGGAGCCGGCGGAAGCGACGACGACGAACGCCCCGGGGACGGAAGCGACGACACCGAATAAAATGGCACCAACCGGACGCGACGTCCGCGATCGGGGACCTCCGGGCGCTGGCCCGGGGGCGTCAGCCGGCGATCCGGCCCGTTACCGGTCGGCTTCGGTCACCGGGATCGAAACGGCGTGGTCCGCCCCGTCCGACCGGTCGGCGACGGCGTCCAACTCGCGGCCGCCGTCGGGAAGTAATCGACCGCCTCCGGGCGTCAGGTCATCGATCATCGCGCCGGCGATGTATCCCGTCGCGCCGCCGAACCCCGAGGCGATCCCGGCGGCAACCGGTCCCGCTCTGGAGCCGATGCTCGCGCCGATCGTCGCGCCGGCCTTCGCTCCCGAACGTGCACGTGCCCGGCCGCCGCGGGTAAACGGGCAGAGTGAGTTTCGTTTGGGCATCAATATCATGGTAGTACTGGACACACATGAATGCTCCGTGGGGACGACCTCACGGAGGTGTCGGATGCCCCCAACGGGAGATCAGGGAGCGCCACGACCACGAATTGAGGCCGGCCGAAGATACATTGCCCCCGGAGCCGATCGATAACGTATGCCATCGCGAGCGACCGGACGGTTCTCCCCCGTCGCCCTCGCGTTCGCCCTCCTCACCGTCGGCGGCGGGGCTGGTGCCGGCCTCCTCGCGAACACGAGCGTCGGGACGTTCCTCGGCATCCTCGTCGGCGGGTTCCTGCTCGGCCTCGCGCTCACTCGCCGGCCGCTTGTCGAGGCGACCGTCGCGGCGGTGGCGGCGAAACTCGTCGTCCTCGCCGCCGCCGGGGTTCCGGGGGCCGGCGTGCTGGGCGCGGTTGCTGCGCTCGGATCGATCGGCCCGGCATCGCTCGCGATTTCGCTTGCGCTCGCGGCCGCGGCCGGCGGCTTCGGTGCACATCTCGGGTCCGACCTCCGCGACGGGCTCACGACGCCGCTCGAGGAACAGGGGTCGAGCGGACCCTCGATAAAGACGGGAGACCCCACGAACGAGACGATAACAGGCAGGAACCAAGCGACGCCCGAGGACGGGACGCCCGAGGACGACCGTACGACAGCGAGCGAGTCGGGGGCGGAGTCGAAGCTGGAACGGGAGCCGGTTCGGTAGTCGGCGGATATACGAGGCGGCGTTCGGCGACCGTGTGAGTCGTCCTCAAGGTTTTATGTTCGTCTACACGTAACGTTGTCAATGACGGATCGGTCCTGGTCGAGACGGGAACTGCTCAAAAGCGCCGGTGCCGGCGCGCTCGCGCTCGCCGCGGGTGCCGTGATTCACGAGCGCATGTCGACGTATATCGTCGGGACCGACTCCGACGCCGGCGTAACCGCCGCCTCGTCCGTCTCGGACACCGATCCCCTCCGGATCGACCTGCGGGCGCACACGCCGTGGCAGCTCGTTCGCGGGACCTTCTCTTCGGCCCGCGTGGAATCGTTGACCTCCAGGGACGACGTCGCCTTCGTACAGCCCGATCGGTGGCTGGAGACCGCCTCCGATCCGTCGGATGACGGAGGCGATGACGGGGACGAAGACGATGACGGGGAGGAAGACGATGACGGGGGCGAAGACGATGACGGGGGCGAAGACGACGGGCGGACGGTTCCGTGGGGAACCGCCCGCATCGGCGCGAAGACGGTCATCGAGGACGGCCGACGGGCGGACGGCGTCGACATCGGGATCATCGACAGCGGCATCGACGCGACACATCCCGACCTCGAGGACGCCGTCGCCCCGCCGACGGACGAGGACGCACATAAAGCGTGGGTGAAGTGTCGCGGTGGCGACTGTGAGCACCCGTGGTCCGACGACGGTGGCCACGGGACCCACGTCGCGGGGACGGCCGCGGGCGCGAGCCGGTCCGACGGGACCTTGAGCGTCGCGCCGGGCGCGACGCTGCACGCGTTGAAGGTGTGTGGCGGGCTCGGACGGTGTCGAACGTCCGCGGTCGCAAAGGCGGTGCGGTACGCCGCGGACCAGGGCTGGGACGTGGTGAACCTGAGCCTCGGATCGCCACAGGAGTCGCCCGCGCTGCAGGCCGCCGGCGAGTACGCTCTCGAGGCGGGCGTCATGCTCGTCGCCGCCGCCGGCAACCGGGGACGGGCCGACTCCGTGGGCTACCCCGCCGCGTACGACGAGTATCTCGGCGTCTCCGCGACGACCATCGACGACGGGATCGCCGGCTTCTCCAGCCGGGGGCCGGGTGTCGACATCGCGGCACCGGGGGCGGACATCTGCGCGCCCGTCCCGGGCGGCTATGACACCTTGGACGGCACGTCGATGGCCGCCCCACACGTCGCCGGCGCCGCCGCACACGCCATCGGCGACGGGGCATCCGCGGCCGAAACGCGCGTCGCGCTGCTCGAAACCGCGGAGGACCTCGGCCTTGAGGAAACCGAGCAGGGAGCCGGACTGGTCGATGTCGCCGCCCTGCTTGGCGAGGAGCACGACGGCGGCACCGGCGACGGCGTGAGCTGTCCGGCCGGACTCCCGGATTGAGCGGGAGCGTTCCACAACGGGGTCAACGCTTTTGAATCATCGACCCGGGGATGAACACATGACCGTAACACGCTGGGAGACGGAGCCCCTCGCGCCGGTTCAGGCGCGCCCGGACTGGTTCGATCACGAGGATGCCGGCGGACGCGTTCGGTTTCTGGACGCGGAGGGGTCGATCCCGGACGGCCGTTCGGACTCGCCGGACCTCATCGCCCGCGCCGATTTCGACGCCGATCGGCTGCTGTATCTCGCCGGCGGCGGCCCCGATGCGGGGTGTCATCGGCTCGTCGTCGATGACGTGACCCTCGACGGCGAAGCGCTTTCCATCGACGCGCACGTCGAGTGCGAGTCCGGCATGGCCGCGCAGGTGATCACCTATCCAGCCGCGGTCCTGTGGGTCCCCGACACCAAGGCGACCCGGGTGACCGCCTCGATCACCGACGGCTGGGACCGGACGCATACCGACACGGCGAGCATCGGCTGATGGTGACCGACGGGGATAGATACGGGCTCACGAAAGCCGGTAGGCGCGAATACGGGCGGTCGCGATCCGCCCGTCATCGGCCCCGTGATCCCTCTCCACGTCGCCGCTCGTGTCGGCCCCCGCCTCGCCGACGACGACCTCGTAGGCCGCCGTTCGACCGCCGGTGTGGACCTCCTCGGCGACCGCCCGAAGCGTCGTGCCGACCTCGACCGCGTCGAGATACGAGATGTTCCCCTCCAGCGCGACCGTCTCCTCGCCACGCGAGTTCGCGGCGGCCGCACACGCGGCGTCCGCGAGCGAGTGGATCGCCCCGCCGTGGGGGATCCCGTGAAAGTTCGTCAGCGCGGGCGTGATCTCCAGTTCGGCCTCGGCGTAGCCCGGTTCGAGCGCCGTCACCTCGATCCCGAGCGTGGCGCAGTACGGGTCCTCGGCGATTCGCGCACGGATCTCGTCGATCGACTCCTCCATGGAACACCCACACGGGTGCGTCGAATGTAGCTGCCGGTGATCCGACCACCCCCATCGGTTCGGGTCGAACCGTCCCGCCGGCGGCCGGGATGATCCGCATCGATGGATGATCCGCATCGCTGGATCATCCATCGATCCGGTTGGGAACGTTTATGCACCGACATCCGGTATCGCCGTCCATGTCGATCACGTTGCCCGGGCCGACGCTCGGGGTCGTGGGCGGGGGACAGCTCGGTCGGATGCTCGCGGAGGCGGCGTCGCCGCTCGGCGTCGAACTCATCGTCTTGGACCCGACGCCGGATCCACCGGCCGCGCCGGTCGTCCGCGACACCATCGTCGCTGACTTCGACGATCCGGAGGGGATCGACGCGCTCGCCGAGCGGGTCGATGCGCTCACCTTCGAGATCGAACTCGCCGACCCGGATCTGCTCGCGGAGGCGGCCGCAAAGCACGATATTCCGGTTCATCCTGACCCGGACACCCTCAGGACGATTCAGGACAAACTCGTCCAGAAGGAGGCGCTCGCCGAGGCCGGGATCCCGGTCCCGGAGTTCGTCGGGGTCGCGACCGCCGAGGGGCTCGAACGCGTCGCCGAGGAGTTCGGCGGCGTCATGCTCAAAGCCCGCGAGGGAGGGTATGACGGCCGGGGAAACGTCCCGGTCGAGGAGCCGACCGACGCAGCTGACGCGCTCGCGGAAGTCGGCGGTCATGCCATGGCCGAGCGACTGATCCCCTTCGAGCGCGAACTCGCCGTCATGGGCGTCCGAGGTGCGAACGGCGAGACGCGAACCTATCCCGTCACCGAGACGCTCCACCGCGAGGAGATCCTCCGGGAAAGCATGACGCCCGCGAGGGCGGCCGACCCCGTCGTCGCCGAGGCCGAGTCGATCGCCCGCGACGTCCTCGAACAGCTCGACGGGCGTGGGGTCTTCGGGATCGAACTGTTCGAGACGCCCGACGGCGACATCCTCGTCAACGAGATCGCCCCCCGGCCGCACAACTCCGGCCACTGGACGATCGAGGGGGCAGCAACCTCCCAGTTCGAGAACCACGCGCGCGCCGTCCTCGGCTGGCCGCTCGGTCCGACGGATCTCCGCACGCCAGCCGTCACGGCGAACGTCCTCGGCGACGTGGACGAACCAAGGCCCGCGACGCTCCGGGGCGTCGAGACCGTCCTCGACGCGCCCGACGCCGACCTGCACTGGTACGGCAAGGACGAGGCGCGTCCGTTGCGAAAGATGGGACACCTAACCGTGACCGGGGATGAAGGGCCGCAAAACGGCGGGGATCGCGAGGCGCTGCTCGCGCATGCACGAGAACTCCGAGACGCCCTGACGTTTCGGGAGTAGCGGACGGAGGTTTTCGCGTGAACTAGCGAACGCACGGCCCCCGCGAGAACACCCGTCGCACACGCGACACGCTTTCGCACGGATGTGTGAGTTTTAAGCTACGGGACGCCGACGCTCGTGCATGGGATTCGACGAGATGGACGTCGACACGATCTGGAAGAACGGGGAGTTCCTCGACTGGGAGGACGCGACGACCCACGTTCTCACACACGCCCTCCACTACGGCAGCGGGGTGTTCGAGGGGGTTCGCTGTTATGAGACCGAAAAGGGGCCGGCGGTCTTCCGCTGGGAGGAACACCTCGACCGGCTCTTCGACTCCGCGAAGCTGTACGAGATGGATATCGAACACGATCGTGAGGAGATCACGGAGGCGACGCTCGAGCTCCTCCGCCGGCAGGACCTGACCTCGTGTTACATCCGGCCGATCGCCTACTACGGCTACGATTCCCTCGGCGTCTCGCCGGGGGACTGTCCGACCGACCTCGTCGTCGCCGCCTGGCCATGGGGAACGTACCTCGGCGAGGAGGCGCTCGAGGACGGCGTCGACGTCATGGTCTCCTCCTGGCGAAAACACGCCTCCTCACAGATCCCGACGAACGTGAAGACGACGGGGCTGTACGTCAACTCGCTGCTCGCCGGCGAGGAGGCCCGTCGAAACGGCTACGTCGAGGCCATCGTCTTAAATAAGGAGGGGAACGTCGCCGAGGGGCCCGGCGAGAACATCTTCATGGTCAACGACGGCGAGATCTACACCACCGGCCCGGCCCAGTCGATCCTCGAGGGGATCACCCGCGACACCGTGATCACGCTCGCCCGCGAGCGGGGCTACACGGTCCACGACGAGGCGGTCATCTCCCGCGGACAGCTCTACACGGCCGACGAGCTCTTTTTCACCGGCTCGGCGGCCGAGGTGACCCCGATCCGGACCGTCGACGACATCGAGATCGGGTCCGGCAGCCGTGGGTCCGTCACCGAGGAGCTGCAGGGGGCATTCTTCGATCTGGTCGAACGGCGGACCGACGAGCACGACGACTGGTTCACGTATTTATAAGCGGTCCACGATCGGTGAGCGGTCCACGATCGGTGAGCGGTCCACGATCGGCGGCGGCACCCCCGCCGGGCGTCCGACGGGGATTTTTATTCGGTGCCGACGGAACGACCACCGTGAGCGTCGTCGTCGCGATCAAGCCCTCGGCGCGAAAGCGCAACGCGAAGGTCGGCCTCCTCGTCTTCGAGGAAGGGTCCGAGCATGCCTTCGAGAGCCGAGCGGCCGCCGAGCGTTGGGCCGACTCCCTCTCTGCAGGCGACGGCCACGTCTGGATCGCGAGCGCGCATCCCGCGGACGCCGGCGACGCCGACTGTTATCTCGTCTCGCGGGCGACGAACGCCAAGTTGGAGGCGGCCTACGACAAGCGACGGCGTCGCCTCCGTGGCGGGGATGGAGCCGAACAGGAGTCGCTCGGCGGTCGACCGTAGCGGATCAGCAGAGACAGAACGTCGAGCCCTCCAGTCCGTCGTACAACCCCTCCGAGAGGTATTTTAAGCCGGTATCACACGCGATCGTGACGACGCGCTCGTCCGGGTCGCGCTCGGCGGCGATCCGCCGGGCGGCCGCGACGTTCATGCCCGTACTCGTGCCGACGAGCAGCCCCTCCTCGGTCGCGATCTCACGGACGCAGTCGATCCCCTCGCGGTTGGGGACCGTGTGGACACGGTCATAAAGCGCCGGGTCGACGAGTGGCGGCGACCCGACGATGGCGGTCCCTTGCACGCTGTGTTCGCCGGTCGTCCCGTCGGTGAGGACGGGGGATTCTGCCGGCTCGACGACGGAGACACGAACGTCGGCGTCGGCCGCTCGCAACGCCCGTGCGGTGCCCATCGCACAGCCGCCGGTGCCGACGGTCATGACGAACTCGTCGACGTCCGGGCGTTCCGCCAGGATCTCCCGGCCGAGCGCCGCGTAGCCGTCGAGCTGGTCGGGGTTCTCGAACTGGTTCGTAAAGTACGCGCCCGTCCCGTCGGCGATCCGCTCGGCCGCCGCCCGGAGGTCCTCGAAGAGGCCGTCGTAGGGAGTCCCGTTCGGCGTCTCGACGACCTCGACCCGCGCCCCGAGCGCCCGCATCGAGGCGACCTTCTCCTCGGCGACGCAGTCGGCGGTGACGACGGAGAAGGGGTGATCGAGCGCCGCACAGACGAACGCGAGGCTCGATCCGGTGCTCCCGCCCGTGAACTCAACGACCGGCTCGCCGGGTGCGAGATCCCCGCGCTCGCGGGCGGCCTCGATCATGGCGAGCGCCATGCGGTCTTTTAAACTCCCGGTCGGATTTGCGCCCTCCCATTTAACCGAGATGGCGGCACCGTCCGGTGGGGAGAGCGTCGGGAGGTCGATCATCGGCGAGTTGCCGATCGCCGAGAGCGCGCCGGGCGACGCGCTCGCGTCCTCGGCTGCATTCGGGGATATTTCGTCGCCGTGTGCATCCGCATCGTTGGACACGTCGGTGGAAGTCATCTGGATAGCTGCACCCACGCGGCGAGGTATCTAAAACCACGGGGAGCAGGCCGGAAGCGGATCACAATACAGGGGCAGAGAATTAGTAATCTGTATGAACTCAGATAGCCATTTTATAACAATGGTTTTTATACTTTGCGCGCTGAGTTACTAATACGATGGCACACAGCTGCACCTCATGCGATGCAACGTTCGAGTCGGTCGCCGCGCTCACCCAACACCTGCCGCTGCACCACGACATCTGTGCGGTCTGCAACGAGGCCTTCGACGGCATCGATGCGCTCCGCGAGCACGTCCACGGCTCCCACTGACCGACGACGGATCCCTTTTATATTATTCGCGCCCCGGAGCCGACGCGCTACCGATCCCTATCGGAGGTCCGCGGTGTCCACCACCGAATGGGGAACGTTCCGCTCACGGAGACGGGCGGTGTGTCGGGGCACGTCGTCGCCGACGGCGACGAGCAGCACGTCGAGCCCGCGGAGCGCGGCCTCGGCGACGGCCTCGACGGTCCCAAATCGAATATCCGGGTCAAGCTCCGCCCGGCGGACCAGCGCATACGCCTCCGTGCCGGCGACGGCGAGCAGTCCGTCCCGCAGCGCGCGGTCACGGAGCGCCGCGGGCGACGGAGTGGGTCCGTCGGCGACCGCGGGAACCGGCAAAACGGTCACGCGGCCGGTCTCGTAGTCGACGAACCCCTCGAAGTCGGTGACGCCGACGGCCTCCCCGCGCTCCCCGTCGGCGATAACGACCGCGGTGGCGCCCCCGCCAGCCGGATCGGCGTGAAGGACGCCGTCGCGCATCACCAGGCCGACCTCGTCGCCCTCGTGAACGTCGGCGAGCGCGACCGCGGCGTCGACCGCGACGCTGCCCAGGACGTCCGAGCTCACCCGATCGAGGTACGTCTCCAGTGCGTCCGTGCGGGAGATGAGCCAGTCGACGCCCTCCTTCGTCACCTCATACCGCCCGCGACCGCCCGTATCGACATAGCCGGACTCGACGAGGTCACGGACGTACTCGCTCACCGCCTGGGAGGTGACGCCGATGGTGTCGGCGATCTCACGCTGGCTCACCGCCGGCTGGCGGGCCGCGATCTCCACGAGCACCTGATAACGCGTCGCGTCCCGTTTGCTGTCGAGGAGGGCCGGCGGCCCGTCGCTACTCGGTCCGTCCATCGTCCGCGATTCGTCCCCATTGCACAAAACGCTACCGTCATCTCACGTCAGCGGTTGTGTAATTAACCCGATGAGCGACGAGGGAGACAACTACGGTTGTGATCCGGCGGCGGCCGACGCGACCCCCATGTCGGACTCACGTCGCATTCACGTCGGACTCACGTCGCATTCACGTCGCACCCACGAACTCTTTTGACGGTCGCTCGAAGGGCCGGTATGACCGAATCAGCCCCGAAGGACGCCGGCACCGTCGCCATCGAGGACCGCGACCGACTCGCACGGACGCCGGCACACGCGCTCGCGCTCGACTGTCTGAGCGCCGGGATCGAGGCCGCCCATCCGCGTGCGCTCGTCGAGGAGTCGATCGACGTCACGGACGGGAGGCTCTCCGTGCGGACCGTCGACGGGACCGAAGCGAGCTACGACCTCGACGCGTACGACCGGGTCGTCCTGCTCGGCGGGGGGAACGCCGCCGGAACCCTCGCGGCCGCGCTGGAGGACGTCCTCGGCGACCGGCTCGCTGCGGGCGTCGTCGTGACGGATGCACCCGTCGAGACACAAATCGTCGAACAGTGCCGCGGCGATCACCCGATCCCGACCGAACGTGGGGTCCATCACACCCGGCGCGTGCTCGACATGGCGAGTGCGGCCGGTCCCGACGACCTCGTGATCGCCGGGATCACCGGCGGGGCCAGCGCGTTGCTGGCGGCGCCCGCTGCGGGGATCGAGCTACCCGCCCTGCGCACCGTCACGAACGCGCTGATCGCCTCCGGGGCGACCATCGCCGAGATCAACGCCGTCAGGAAACACTGCTCGGATGTGAAGGGGGGTCGGCTCGCGCGCGCCGCCGCACCCGCGACGGTCGTGACCCTGGTCGTGAGCGACGTCGTCGGCGACGATCCGAGCGTGATCGGCAGCGGGCCGACCGTCCCCGATCCGTCCACCTACGCGGAGGCCCTCGACGTGCTGGACCGATACGGGATCGATGCGCCCGCGGCGATCGGGACACACCTTCAGGCGGGAGGCGCGGGCGACCGTCCGGAGACGCCGGTAGCGGGGGATCCGATCTTCGATCGCGTCGGCGTACACGTGATCGGCAACGGCCGCACCGCGATCCGTGCCGCACGCGACGTCGCGACCGCCGCCGGCTATCGGGCGGTCACGCTCGCGGGCGATGTGGAGGGCGAGGCGAGCGACGTGGGAGGGGTGCACGCGGCCATCGCGACCGAGTGTCGACGGGAGGGGGGTGTCGCCAAACCGCCCTGCGTCCTCCTGTCCGGCGGCGAGGCGACCGTCACGCTCGGCGACGATCACGGCGTTGGCGGGCCGAATCAGGAGTTCGCGACCGCCTGCGGGCTCGCGATCGAGGCGCCCGGAATCGTCGTCGCCGCGGTCGACACCGACGGGATCGACGGGCCGACGGACGCCGCCGGCGCGCTCGTGGACGCGAGCACGTTCGTCGACCGTAGGGACGGGGATGACGGCGAGGCCGATAACGACTGCGAGGGCGGGGACGACGGCGAGGCCGATGACGACGCCGCCGTCACCGTGGATGCCGCCCGCGCGGCGCTCGACGGCAACGACGTGACCACAGTACTGCGGGACGCGGGCGCGCTGCTCGAGACGGGCCCGACCGGGACGAACGTGAACGACCTCCGCGTGATCGTCGTGGAGGGGAGAAACTGATCGGAGGGACTACTCCGACAGCGAGAGCGAGGCGAGAAGCGCCTCCAGTTGCACCTGTTCGTTCGCCCCCTCCGCGATCCGATAGTCCGCCTCGCCGACCCGCTCCATCAGCCGAACCGCCTCCCGTTCGGAGAGCCCGAACTCCCAGACCGAGCGGTGGATCTGGTCGATCACGTCGCCGCCGGCCATCCCGGTCTCGGTCAGAAGCGAGTCGAGCGTCGCCCGCGCCCGCGTGAAATCGCCGTCGAGCGCGTCGGTGATCATCCCCTCGATCGCCTCGGGACGGGCGGTGGCCGTAATGGCGTATACCGCCTCCTCGTCGACGACCTCGCCCGTGGTCGCCGCCGCCTGCAGCGAGTTGATCGCCCGGCGCATGTCGCCGGCGGCCGCGTAGACGAGCGCCTCGACGCCGTCGTCGGTGATCTCGATCCCCTCCGCGACCGCGATCTCGCGGACCTGCTCGGCGACGGCCTCGTCCGAAAGCGGCGAGAACCGGAAGACCGCACAGCGGGACTGGATCGGGTCGATGATCTTCGAGGTGTAGTTACACGAGAGGATAAAGCGGGTGTTATCGGAGAACTGCTCCATCGTCCGGCGGAGCGCCGCTTGCGCGTCCGAGGTAAGCGAGTCGGCCTCGTCCAAAAAGACGATGCGGAACTCGCCGCCGAAGGAGGATCGCGCGAAGCCCTTGATCCGATCGCGAACGACGTCGATCCCGCGCTGATCGGAGGCGTTGAGCTCCAAGAAGTTTCCGCGCCAATCCTCGCCGTAGATCTCGCGGGCGATCGCCGTCGACGCGGTCGTTTTTCCCACTCCAGCAGGACCTGAAAACAATAGGTGCGGCACGTCGTCCTGCTCGATATAGCTCTGGAGGCGCTCGACGATCTCCTCCTGCCCGTGGATGTCGGAGAGCCGCTGTGGCCGGTACTTCTCGATCCAGATCTCCCGTCCGGTGGCGCTCGCCGCCGCCGGCGCTGCGGGATCGCTCATATGAAATCGAGGGGGCGGTAGGGTGATAAACGCCCCGAGAGCGCGACGGACACGACCCCGTTCACTCGCCCGCTTCAACCGGATCCATCGCCGCGCGGACGGCCCGCGAGAGCGCCGCGATACCGCGCTCGATCGCGTCGGGGTCCGCCTCGCTGAACGAGAGCCTGGCGTGTCGGCGACCGCGGTCGCCCGAATAAAAGGAGCTTCCCGGGAGGTAGGTAACGCCCTCCGCGATCGCGTCGTCGATCATCGCCTCGGTATCGATACCTTCGGGGAAGGTCACCCAGACGAAGAAGCCCCCGGACGGCTCGCTCCACGTCGTCCCCGGCGGCATGTGTTCCGAAAGCGCCGCGAGCATCCGGTCGCGACGGGGCTCGTAGGCCGCACACAGCCCCTCGATGGCGGTTTCGAGCCGGCCATCCTCACAGTATGCGGCGATCACGCCCCGAGTGAACCGGTTCTCGCCGCCGGCGTCGACCCGCCGAAGCTGTTCGATAACGGGCTCGTCGGCGATGATCCACCCGGTCCGCACGCCGGGGGCGATCGTCTTCGAGAAGGTGTCGACGCGGATCACCCGCCCGTCGGGATCGAACGTTCGCAGCGACGGCGGCTCCTCGCCGTCGTATCGGAGTCGACCGTACGGGTCGTCCTCAAGGACGACGAAGTCGTATTCGACGGCGAGTTCGACGAGCCGTTCACGGCGCTCCGCGGCCAGCGTCGCCCCCGTCGGGTTCTGGAAGTTGGGGATCGTATAGCACAGCTTCGGCAGGGCCTCCCCGGCGGCCCGACGCTCCGCAAGCGTCGTGGCGAGCGCGTCGACATCGAGGCCGTCGGCGTCGACGTCGATCCCCTCGATATCGACGGCATAGTTTCGCAGGAGCCGGAGCGCCCCCATGAACGTCGGCCTCTCGACGACGACGAGGTCGCCGGGATCGAGGAACGCCTGACAGACCGTGTCGATCGCGTGGGTCGCGCCGTTGGTGAGGTGGACCTGATCGCTCGTGCAGTCGATCCCTCGCTCGCGGGCGCGTCCGGCGATGATTTCGGGAAGCGACGTCGCATAGCCGGGACCGGTGTACTGCAGTGCCGTGTCGGGATCGGCCGTAAAGAGCGTCTCGACCGCCTCAGACAGGTCCTCGAGCGGGAAGGAGTCGGGGAACGGGAAGCCGAAGCTGAGCGGGACCGCATCGGGGTCGGTGAAGGAACGCCACGCGCCATAGCCCTCCCCGTCCATCGTCCCCCGGATGGGTCGTGAGAGGAGGTGTTCGACGCCGGCCGAGTCGTCGTCGATGGTCATCCGGTGTACGTGGCGTGCGGAAGGTCAAAGGTACATCCGTCGGCGACCGAATTGCCGGATCTTTGTCGAGGTCGGCGGTCGGGTGGACGGGCGGTCGGGGAAGTGGAGTCAAGGGGATGGATCGATCATCGGGACACGCCGAACAGATCTCCGCGTCCCTACTCGAACTCCTCGATCAGCGCGGGGACGACGTCGAAGAGGTCGCCCACGATCCCGTAGTCGGCGATATCGAAGATCGGCGCGTTCGGGTCGTTGTTGATCGCGATGATCGTATCGGAGCCCTTCATCCCCGTGACGTGCTGGACCGCCCCGGAGATGCCGACCGCGAGGTAGACGTCCGGGGTGACGACTTTCCCCGACTGGCCGACCTGCCGGTTCTTCGGCAGCCAGCCACTGTCGACGATCGGTCGGGACGCGGAGAGGGTCGCCCCGAGCGCCTCCGCGAGCTCCTCGGCGAGTTCGAGGTTGTCCTCGTCCTCGATCCCGCGTCCGACGGAGACAAGTACGTCGGCGTCGGCGATGTCGACGTCGCCGCCACCGACCTCCTCGAAGCCGGCCACACGAGCGCCGGACTCGACGGCGTCGATCGCGGCCGACTCGACCGCCGCGTCGCCCTCCCCCGTCGCCGGCTCCCACTCCCCTTCGCGGATGGTGAGCGCGTAGCGGTCGCCGTCGACGGCGACGGTCGTTTCGACCTTCGAGCCGTACATCTCGCGCGTGACGGTCAGCCCGTCGTCGTATTCGAAGTCGATCGCGTCCGTGACGAGCGGGAGGTCGTGCTCCTCGGCGACCGCGGGCGCGTAATCGAGGCCGTTGACGGAGTTCGGCATCACCACGGCCGCGGCGTCCGTGTCGTCGAGCATAGCCGTGATGGCGGCCTGATACACGTTGTGATCGAACTCCGCGCCCGCCGCGACGGTGTGGATGGCGTCGACGCCCTCCCGGTTCAACTCGTCGGCGAAGGCGTCGACGTCGCCGGCGACGACCGCGAGATGGAGGTCGCCGCCGAGCGCGTCCGCCAGCTCCCGGCCGGCCGTGATGACCTCGGCGGAGACATCGCGGAGTTCGCCGCGGCGGTGTTCGGCGACGGCGAGCACGTCGCTCATGACGCACCCACCCCCTTCTCACGGAGGACCGCCGCAAGGCGGGCGGCGGCCTCCCCCGCGTCGCCTTCGATGAGCTCCGCGTCCGACTCGCTTTCGGGCTCGTACATCGAGGTGAGCGTCAGGGCGCTCTCGACGTCCTCGGCGGTCAGTCCGAGGTCCGCGAGGGTCGTCGCCGCGATCTCCTTCCGCTGGGCCTGTCGGATTCCACGGAGGCTCGCATAGCGGGGCTCGTTGAGTCCGGTCTGGACCGTGAGCACGGCGGGGAGGTCGACCTCGGTCAGCTCCTCGACGCCGCCCTCCAGCTCGCGGTGGACGTGCGCGACCCCCGCGTCGGCATCGAGGTCGAGGTGGTTGACGACGGCGGCGTGTTCGAAGCCGATCCGCTCGGCGAGTGCGACACCCGTTGCCCCGAAGCCGTCGTCGGCCGCCTGCACGCCCGAAAGGACCAGGTCCGGCTCCTCCTCGGCGACGACCGCCTCGAAGACGTCGACCTTCGAGGACACGTCGACGAATCCCTCCGCGAACGTGTCGTCCCAGATGCGGACCGCCCGGTCGACCCCCTTCGCGAGCGCCATGCGGATCGTCTCCTCCGCGCGTTCCGGGCCGATCGTGACGCCGACGACCTCGTCCGCGATCCCCGCCTCCGCGAGCTGGACGGCCGCCTCCACCGCGTAGTCGTCCCACTCGTTGAGGTCGTGTTCGAGGTCGCGCTCGGCGATCCCGGTCCCCTCGATCGTGAAGTCGTCACCGGCCGACGCGACCTCCTTGACGGTTACGAGAACCTTCATGATCGACACTCCGGCGGATGGGATGTAAGGGCTTTCGGAACCGGTCGTCGGTGGTTGGGTGTTGATCCGTCGGAGTCACCGTAGCGAACCGGAGAGGTGCTTACTTCCGAGGGGTTAGACGGTACCGCTACCCGTATCGCCGGCCCCCTCGGACTCCCCGGTGTCCGTCCCGTCGGTCCCATCCGGAAGGGAGATGAGGTTCTCACGCCCGAGCCGGAGCTTCTCGATACGCCCCTCGTCGGCCATCCGCGAGAGCAGTTGTGAGACCTTCGCGTCGGACCAGCCGGTCTCGCGAACGATCGCCGCCTGCCGCATCCGCCCGCCGTTGCGGTCGAGGAGCCGTTCGACCCGTTCCTCATCCGAGAGCAGCGAGAGGTCCTCCTCCGGATCCGGAGCCGTATCGGCGGCCGCCCCGGCAGCCGCAGCGGTGGAACCGGCTCCATCCCCGGCCGCCGGATCCGTCGACGACCCGGCCGCCGCGTCCGTCCCCACCCCGGAATCGCCGTCCGCGGGAACCGACCCGTCGGGCGGGGCCGCACCGCCATCGCCGCCGTATCGACGGTATCCGAGGAGCCCGCCGGCGATGATCACGGCCGCGACGATGAGCCCGCCGACGATCAGTGTCCACGACGTGTCCTCGGTCCCGCTCACGCCGGTCGGCGAGTAGACCACCTCGACCCGGTCATCCGCATCGAACGTGCGTGGCCCCTCGATGATCACCGCGTTATCACGGAGCGTGACGGTCGCACCGGGCGTCCCGGAGACGGTGTAGCCGTTCGGGGGAGTCACCTCGATCGACTGTGCGTCCTCCAGTGAACGGACCCAGGTCCCGTTGGTAGGGGTCGTGAGCGCATCGCCCAGCACCAGGTTTTCGCCGTCCTCCTCGAGGAATGCCGTCCACGTGAACGTTAAGCGAAGTTCACCGACGGCGACCGCGTCGTCCGAGACGTCCATCTCGTCGATCGCGTCCGGATCGTCGTGGACGGTCGCCGTGCGTTCTGCGTCCTCGATCGCCATCTCGCGCTCCGTGTACTCGCTCGCACCGGCCGCGAAGTTCTCGAAGCGGGCCTCGTTCGGCCCGATGTCCCCATCGAGGAAACGGTCGCTGACGGTCTCGAAGGCGGCCGTCTCGTTGGCGTCGGTGAGTTCGTACCGCACGATCACGGTCCATTCCGCGTCACGGTTCGAGTCGAGATCGATCCGCATCTCCGTCTCGGTTCGTGGATCGAATTGGATCGACGACGGGGCGGAATCATCGAGCGCGTGATCGTCGGACACAGCTGAATCGGGATCACCGAGCGCGTGATCGCTGGACACAGTCGGGGACGCCGCGGTCCCGGCGGTCAATACCGGATCATCGGTCGTAGCGGATGTCGTGAGCATCGTCGTCGTATCCGATGACACCGTGGAGGGGCTTGCCGCGTCGCTCGCGACGACGCCGCCCGCGGCCAGCGCGACGGCGAGAAACGCGATGAGGAGGAGGTGAAAGGCGGGACACCGCATACACCGTTCCGTCTCGGCGCCCGGGCAAAACGCTTTCCATGAACGGGGGAGGGTTTTTCAGCGATGCCGATAGAAGGTTGGATCATGCGAACCCTCCCCGTCCTCGTCGCCCTGTTGATGCTGATCGCGGGAGGCGTCGGTGTGGTCGCCTCGGTCGGCGGGGTCGCCGAGTCACCCGTCGAAGATGACCCGATCGTCGACGCGGCGGTCGGGCAGACGAACGTCGGTAGCGAGGAGACAGTCGATCGGACGAACGTCGGTAGCGAGGAGACAGTCGATCGGACGAACGGAAGCGACGAGGTCACGCTGGAGCGCCTCGAGGAGGTTGAACCCGGAGGCACCTTCCGGGTGCTGGCGACGCCACCGGGCGCGACGGTAACCGGCGGCAGCACGCTACACGACGCGAACCTCGGGACGACGATGGAACTGGACGTCAACGACGTCGATGCCGCGATGAAGACGGAGGTAGTGAGACGGCACGTCGAGAACGCCGAGACGGACGACGACCGACAGCGCCGGATCCTCGCCGAGATGAACCGGATCGAACGGGACGAAGAGCGGCTCCACGAGAGACAGAGCGATGCGGTCGACGCGCACGCGAACGGCGAGCTCTCCGACCGGGAGCTGCTCGATGAGCTGATCAGGATCGCGGCGATCGCGGACGAATACGACGAGCGGCTCGACGCCTTGGACGACCTCGCCGCGGAGACGGAGGGAGTAACCACGCCGGATCGGCTCGATGAGCTGCAGATCCAGCTGGAGATCTACGAAGGACCGGTCCGCGAGGAGGCGCTCGACGCCGTCCGCGGCGAGACGGGCGGAAGCGAGATTCACGTCGAGACCAGCCAGGACGCGGTCGTCCTCGCGATGATCGACGAGGGCGCCGATCAGTACGTACGCGAGGTCATTCGTGACGACCGCTGGGACCGCGGCGGTGGGGAGATCACGAGCGATCGGGCGATCAACGTGACCGCGGAGAGCTACCCCGAAACGACCGCACTCCGTGAGCCGGACGCCTTCGGCGCGGGCGCGGTCCACCGGGTGACCGTCGACCACGAGTTCGGCGAGTTGCGAACCTTCGTCAGCGGGGGAACCGATCAGGTGTTCGTCGAGCAGCAGCGGATCGACCTCGCGGAGTTCGCCGACTTCGAACCCGTCAACACGGTCGGAGACGGATTCAACGTGACCGTCGACCGGAGCTACGCGGGCGGCCCCGTCGTCGTCTCGGTCGCCGACGCCGGCGATGAGGAGCCGGTGGAGGGCGTCACGGTGACGAAAAGCATCGGCGGGGGCGACAGCGAGGCGATCGGGACGACCGATGCCGACGGCACGGTGCGAACCCTCTCGCCCGCGGAGGCGTATCGGATCACCGTCGTCGACGAGCCACAGGTGGCCGTGATCAATGGGATCGAGCCGACCGAGATACCGCGGCTCACCGACGACCAGCAGCCGGAGGAGACCGAGGACGAAGGTTCCTGATCGGGTCGCGGGACCGCCGCTCGAATGACCCTTTTTATCCGATGACGGCACAGTCGGCCGTGTGAGGAACCGGATCGGACGGACGGAGCGAACCGAATCGACGGCGTCGCCCGGGAGCGGCGTGGGGAGCCGGGCGATCGCGCCGATCGGTGTCGTGCTCCTCCTCGCCATCGGTACTGTCCTCGCCGGCACGGTCGCGACGGCTGCGTTCGGGGCGACGACGGCGGTTCCGGACGGATCACCGACCACGGTCGCGATCGATGCGACGGCCGAAAGGGATCGGATAACCCTGACACACCGGGCGGGCGACCCGATCGATGTCCGTGACCTCGAGGTGCGGATCCGGGTCGATGACGAGCCGCTCGCACGGCAGCCGCCGGTGCCGTTCTTTTCGGCGATCGGCTTTCGTTCGGGGCCGACGGGACCGTTCAACGCCGCGAGCGACCCCGACTGGGTCGCCGGCGAATCCGCCTCGGTGGGCGTCGCGGAGACGAACGCACCGAGGGTCACGCCGGGACGGACGGTCGAAATCGAGTTGCTCGTCGACGGGCGGAGGGTAGCGCACGCGGAAGCGGTCGTGAAACCGGGATGAACGACGCCGGAGAAGCGGGGGGAACGGACCGTGAACCGTCCGTTACTCCTCGGGGACCTGTGCGACCGTCGTGATCGCCCGTGGGCTCTGCGGCGTGGCGCGCTGGATGTGGTGTTCGAAGGTCTCGAAGCCCGCCTCGGTGAACATCCGGTCGGCCTCCTCCTCGTCATAAAAGAGCATGATGGCGTCGGCAACGCGCTGGAGGACCCGGTTGTGCGGGTAGTCCGGGCCGACGACGAGCGCCTGCCCCCCGGGTTTCGCGACACGGCGGATCTCCGAAAGCCCGGCGACCGGATCGGGCCAGTACTCGATGGAGCCCGAGGACCACACGATATCGAAGGTGTCATCGGCGAAGGGAAGCCGTTCGGCGTCGCCACGATAGAAGTGTACGCGGTCGTGTTTGCCGAACTTCTCGAACGCCTTCTCCATCTGGTGGATGCTCTGATCGAGCCCGTGAACGTCGTCGGCGTGTTCGAGCAGCCCCATCGTGCCGAATCCGGTTCCGCAGCCCACGTCGAGGACTTTGTCGTCCTCGCCGAACTCCAGCCACGAGAGCGCCTCCGAGCGCATCTCCTCGGTCCAGTTGAAGCGGTTGACCTGATCGTAGACCTTCGAGAGGTATTTATAAAAAAGCCGGGCGTTCGATTTGTCCTCGAGGATCCCCATTTGGCCGCACTACGGTCGCCCGTCAAATAACGACACGGATCCGCGGGCGGGTATTTATAAACGAGAGGGGACGAAAGGTGGAACGTCCCCCTCGAGGATCCACCCGAATTAAACCGTTACGGGTCGATCCCCGACTATGCAACCGACGACGACCGGTCGGTTTCGTGTCCACGACCGTCGACCGCGGCCGGACGTCGCCGAGGCGACCGAGGAGTTCGTCCTGGTCGAGATCCCGCCGGACCCGATCGACCCGAACGCACCCGAGTCCGCGGACGCTTTCGACCCGATCTTCGTGACGGCTGAAGGATACGACGGCGATCTCGAGGCAACGATCGACGCCCTCGCGCCGGGCGTCGTCATCGATGGGACGCTGGCGTGGGACGACGGGACCGCGCGTTTCACCGAGGTCGAGACGGTGAGGGAGGACCGCTTTCGGTTCGCCGGGAACATCGAAGGGATCTTCGAGGCGGCCGTCGAGGCGTGGAACGCGATCCGTGCGGACGGCGAAGCGTTCGGCTCGGTGACGACCCGATCGACCGACGGCGAGCCGAACGGCGCGCTCTACCTGTTCGCGGACGGTCCCGGCGGCGACACCTTCGCCGAGCTACGGGCTGGAAGGATCCCGATCGAGCCGCTCGTCGCCCGCGTGAACGAGCGGCTCGACGACGACCGGCCGCGGGAGGTGTTCGTGTTGCGGCCAGCGGACCATCCGTTCGTCCTCGTCCACGTCGTCTTCGATCGGGACGGCGTGCTCGCACGGACGATCCGGGACACCTACGACCTCGGAAGCGGACTTGCGGCAGGACTGGACGATGGGGATGAGGAAACTGCCGGCGACGATGGAGCGGATGATGATGGGACCGTCGAGGACGACGCTGATGAGGACGGGTCCGACGACTTCGACCTTCGGGATCGCCTCTGATCGGACCGAAAAGCGTAGACAGTTAAGACGTTCAACGCGGTAGCAGGGCTATCGACCCGCTCGATCCGCACCGGAAAGCGACTGCACCCCACGAGGTGACCGGCGGGCATGAGTTGATCGCCGCTGGAACGGTCGGAACGGTCGACATCGCGACGTTTCAGGTCAGCGTCTTCGTCCTCCTCCTGTTTCTCGCGGCGGGCGCGATGGCGATCATCGGCGCCATCAGCTGGCGCAACCGTGACGTCACCGGAAGCGATGGGTTGCTCGCGCTCGTCGGCGGGATGATCCTGTGGGCGGTGTCCTACGCCCTCCAGATCGGGAGTACCACTGAGGCGACGGCGATCTTCTGGGCAAACGTCAATCACATCGCCGCCGCGGCGGTTCCCGTCGCGTGGATCGTGTTCGCGCTTCAGTACACCGGTCGCGGCCGGCTCGTTACCCGGTACACCGTGGGGGCGCTGTCGGTACCCGGAACCGTCTATGTCGCGCTCGTGTGGACGAACCAAACACACGGGCTTATCCGTGAGTCACGGGGACTGGAAGCGGTCGAGGGGACCACGCTGTTGCTGCTCGATCAGACGTTCGGGCCGGCGTTTTGGGCGCACGCGGCCTACGGCTATGCGCTCATGGCCGCGGGCGTCGTCCTCTTTGCACAGCTGCTCACGTGGGTCCCACAGGTGTACCGCAGGCAGGTATGGCTGCTGCTCATCGGCGCGCTCATCGCGATGGTCACGAACGTCGCGTTCCATGCGGACGTGTATGCGCCACAGCGGCTTGACCTGACGGCGTTCAGCTTCGTCGGCACGGGCGCACTGTTCGCGGTCGCCATCTACCGCTACCGGTTGCTGGATCTCACGCCCGTCGCCCGCGAGTTCGTCGTCGACACGCTGACCGAGGGCGTGGTGGTCGTCGACAGAAGCGGCCGGATCGTCGACTACAACCCGGCTGCCGCCGAAATTCTCGGGGGCGGTGGAGAAGATGCACCGGCGATCGGGAGACGGATAGCCGAGGTGTTTCCACCGTATGTGGCACACGACGAGACGGGGCAGGCAGCCGGCCGGGGGATCGGTCGAACGGACGGTATGGAGCGGGGACGGACGGTCGACGGAGAGGCGGATCGAACGATCGACGGGAAGGAACTCGTGTTGGCGTACACCATCGCGCCGCTGTATGATCTGGGTGGGGACCACATCGGCCGGACGGTCACGATTCGCGACATCACCGAAACCCATGTCCTTAGAGCGGAGCTGGCCGCACAGCTCGAGGACGTCATCCGGAGCAACGCGGAGCTGGCGGCGTTCACCGGGGCCGTCTCACACGACCTCCGCGGCCCCGCCCGAACCACCGAGCGGTACCTCGCCCGGTTGGCGACCGAGGACGAGGGGACGCTTTCCGCGGAGCAGGTCGAACTCATCGAGATCGCTCGCGCCAACGCGACGCGGATGCAGCGGATGATCGCGGACCTCCTCGAGTATTCCTACGTCGGGGCCGACGCGGCGACGTTCGAGCCCGTTCGACTCGACCGCGTCGTCGCGGATGCCCGCGAGAGCCTCCGGTTCACCATCGAGGAGGCGAACGCGACGGTGATCGTGTCGGATCTTCCCACCGTGTACGGCGTCGAACATCTCCTCCGACGGGCGTTCCAGAACCTGATCGCGAACGCCATAGAGCACGCCGATGAGCCGGCACCGACGGTCCGGATCGCCGGCGAGCGCGACGGGACAGACCACGTCGTGACGGTGAGCGACGACGGCCCGGGGATCGACCCTGCGGCGCTTGAATACGTCTTCGAGCTGTTCTATCGAGCCGACCCGGCGGCGTCATCCGGAACCGGAATGGGCCTCGCGCTCTGTCGAAAGATCATCGAGGAGCACGACGGGAGCATCGAGGTCGACTCCGTACAGGGTGAGGGAACGGCAGTCACGATCCGGTTGCCGCGGACGGCGGACGGGTCGTGATCGATGGGTCACCGGCGGCGCGTGCCGGAACGACAACGGCTTCAAGTACGCGCTCGCCGAGGGATGAATCGAATGGAGCCGCCCGAGATCGAACGGTTGGACGAGCGAACGATACAGCAGATCGCCGCCGGAGAGGTCGTCGAGCGTCCCGCGAGCGTGGTGAAGGAACTCGTCGAGAACGCCCTCGATGCGGACGCGAGCCGCGTCGCCGTCGCAGTCGAAGCCGGCGGCACCGAGGGGATCCGCGTCCGTGATGACGGCGTGGGGATCGCCGCCGATCAGCTGGAGGCGGCCGTCGCCGAACACGCGACCTCGAAGATCGGGACGATCGAGGACCTCGACCGCGGCGTCTCGACGCTGGGCTTCCGCGGCGAGGCGCTCTACACCATCGGCGGCGTCTCCCGGATGACCGTCAGATCGCGGCCGCGTGGTGCCGAGACGGGCGCGGAGGTCACGATCGAAGGCGGCGAGGTCGGCGAGGTCCGGCCCGCGGGCACGCCCGAGGGAACGACCGTCGAGGTGAGCGACCTCTTTTATAATACGCCGGCCCGCCGGAAGTTCCTCAAACGGACGGCGACGGAGTTCGACCACGTGAACACGGTGGTGACGGGCTACGCGCTCGCGAATCCCGATGTCGCGGTCTCGCTCGAACACGACGGCCGCGAGACGTTCGCGACCGAAGGCAACGGCGACCTCCGATCGGCGGTGCTCGCCGTCTACGGTCGCGAGGTCGCGGAGTCGATGCGGAAGGTGCGGTGGACGCCGGATGGGACGGAAGTGGCTGGTATCGGAGCCGGCGACGGCGACGAACCCGTCATTCGTGTCTCAGGACTCGTCTCACACCCGGAGACGACGCGGGCGAGCCGTGAGTATCTCACGACGTACGTCAACGGCCGGTACGTGACCGCGAACGTCCTCCGCGAGGCGGTCATCGACGCCTACGGCGGCCAGATCGCGCCCGACCGCTACCCCTTCGCCGTGCTCTTCGTGGAGGTTCCCCCCGGCGACGTCGACGTGAACGTCCACCCGCGAAAGCTGGAGGTCCGTTTCGATCGCGAGCCGGCCGTGCGCCGCGCGGTCGAGACGGCGACGGCCGAAGCGCTCCTCGAACACGGGCTCATCCGGTCGACCGCGCCGCGGGGTCGCTCCGCGCCGGCTGAGACCGCGGTCGCGCCCGAGCGTCCCGAGGGAGAGACCCTCGGCGGGGCCGGGACAGCCCACGAACGGGCCAGTGTCGAGCGTCGAGAGGGGGAGGCCGACGAGGAGCGGGAGGCCGACGAGGATCCAACCGCGGCCCGGGAGCTGTCACCGGACGACGCGGACGCCTGGGCGGTCGATGACCTGAGCGGAGAGGCCGATCCGGGCGGCGGAGAAGCCGACCTGAGCGGAGAGGCCGATCCGGGCGGCGGATGGGGTGGCCCAAGCGACGGAGCCGACCACGGCGATGGAACCGGGTCGTCCACGAGCGATTCGGAGGAAGCCACCGATCATCTGGCACAGTCCGCCACACGGACTGAAACGGAGCGACCCTCGCCGCGGACGTGGCAGGATGACGCCGAAAGGGGATCCAACGACGATCCCAGCGAGAACACAGGCGGGCCGTCGCCGGGTGTCACCGGCGGTCCCGAGACCGACGAATTGCCGCCCGAGCGCGAGGGACCCCGCAGGGCACCGTCGGCGACGAGTCAGCGGACCCTCGGGGGCGAGGAGACGAGCGACGAGCGTACCTACGACTCGTTGCCGTCGCTCCGGGTGCTCGGACAGCTCCACGACACCTACGTCGTCGCCGAAGCCCCCGATGGGCTGGTGTTGATCGACCAGCACGCCGCCGACGAGCGGGTGAACTACGAGCGGCTGCGGGCGGCGTTCGCCGACGGCGTCGATTCGCAGGCGCTCGCGGCGCCCGTGACAGTCGAGTTGACCGCACGGGAGGCCGCGCTCTTTGCCGACTTGGCGACCGAACTCGAATCGGTCGGCTTCCGGGCGAGTCGAGAGGACGAGCGAACGGTGCGCGTCGAAGCCGTCCCGGCCGTCTTCGACGCGGCCTTGAACCCGGGGCTGCTCCGGGACGTGCTCTCGGCGTTCGTCGGCGACGCCGCCGACGGCGACGAGCCGGTTCGGGACGCCGTCGACGAACTGCTCGCCGACCTCGCCTGCTACCCGTCAGTAACGGGGAACACGTCGTTGACGGAGGGCAGCGTCGTCGACCTCCTCGACCGGCTGGACCGCTGTGAGAACCCGTATGCGTGTCCACACGGCCGGCCGGTCGTGATCCGGATCGATCACGACGAGATCGGCGACCGCTTCGAACGGGACTATCCCGGACATGCGGGCAGGCGGGCGGAGTGAGTTCCGTTCTCGCCGGATCCGATCGCCGGCGCTTTTGTATCCCCCCGCAGAGATGAGCGTATGCGATCCGAATCGATCATAACGGGGGAACCGACGACGGGGCGGGGGTCGGCATGACGGCGCTCGTAACGTTCGGCGAGACCATGCTGCGGCTCTCCCCGCCGCACGGCGAGCGACTTGAGACGACCCGTGAACTCGAGGCGCGCGCCGGCGGTGCCGAGAGCAACGTCGCCGTCGGCGCGGCACGCCTCGGCGTCGACGCGGCATGGTTCTCGAAGCTCCCGGATTCCCCGCTCGGGCGGCGGATCGTCTCCGAACTCCGGAGCCACGGCGTCCGAACGGGCGTCTCGTGGGCGGACCCGGAGACGACCCGGCTCGGGACGTACTATCTCGAACACGGCGGTGAGCCACGGGGAACGTCCGTGATCTACGACCGGGCGGACGCCGCGATCACGACGGTGACCCCCGCGGAACTCCCGACCGGGGTCTTCGAGACCGCCGAGCGGTTCCACACCACCGGGATCACGCCCGCGCTCTCCGAGTCGACCGCCGAGACGACGCGGGCGCTGTTGCGTGCGGCGGGCGAGGCAGGCATGTCGCGCTCGTTCGATCTGAACTATCGCTCGAAGCTCTGGAGTCCCGAGGCCGCCCGCGAGGCCTACGAGGAGCTGTTCGGGGAGATCGACCTCCTCTTTGCCCCGTACCGTGACGCCCGCACGGTGCTCGATCGGGAGGGGAAGGCGATCGAGGTCGCCCACGGGCTCGCCGCCGAGTTCGACTTCGAGACGGTCGTCGTGACACGAGGGGAGAAGGGGGCGATCGCCCTCCGTGAGGGTGAGGTCCACCGACAGCCGGTCTTCGAGGCGGAGACGGTCGATGCGATCGGCACGGGCGACGCCTTCGTCGCGGGCTTCCTCGCGAAACGGCTTCGAGGTGGGGACGTCGCCGACGCGTTGGAGTGGGCCGCGGCGACGGCCGCGCTGAAACGAACCGTCGGCGGCGATCTCGCGGTCGTCACGCCCGAGGAGGTCGAGGCGGTCGTGGACGGCGGTGGCGGGATCGATCGGTGATCATCGGGGAGGTCGCTGGTCATCGGGAAGCCGGCGGCGGAGTATATAAGCAACCGATCGTCCCTGCCGGCGTAAGCAACCCTTAGTAGCCGGCGGGCGTGAGTTCGACCATGCATGTCGTCGTTATCGGAGCCTACGGCAGCGCCGGCGCCGCCGTCGCCGGGGATCTCGCCCCACACGTCGGGGACGCCATCGACCGCCTCACCCTCGTGGACAACGGGGACCCCGGCGGCGGGCTCTGTATCCTCGAAGGCTGTATGCCCTCGAAGGAGCTGCTTTCCGCGGCCGCCCATCGGTTCGAAGCCCGTGATGACGGCCGGTTGACCGGCGATCCCCACGAGTTCGACCTCGAACGGATCGTCGCCGAAAAGAACGACCGAACCCGCGGCTGGGCCGGCCACCGCCGCGATGGGGTCGAGAGCCTCGCCGAGCGCGACGGGATCGAGTTCCACCACGCGCCCGCACGGTTCCTCGACGATCACGTCGTCGAGATCGGCGGCGACGGCGGAACCGTCATCGAGGCCGACTACGTCGTGATCGCGACCGGATCGGTCCCGAACGACCCGGACCTGCCGGGCTACGACACGGTCACCGATCGAATATATAAAAGCAAGGACACCCTGCACGCGACCGAGTTCCCCGAGACGGGCGTCGTGATGGGCTTCGGGTACGTCGGGATGGAGATGGCCCCGTACCTGGCGGAGGCCGGCGTCGACCTCACGGTGATCGAACACGACGAGCGGCCGCTCGACGAGGCCGATCCCGCCTTCGGCGACGAGTTGCTCTCGATCTACCGCGAGGAGTTCGACATCGAGATCCGCACCCAGGTGTACGAGGAGTCGCTGGAGCGGACCGACGATGGGGTTCGACTGCACCTCGACGACGGCACCCACGTCGACGCGGAAGCGGTCTTTCAGTTCACCGGCCGGAAGCCCAACCTTGAGTACCTCGGCTTGGAACAGACCTCGCTGTCGCCCGAACCGGGCTGGATCGACGCGACGATGCGCCCGCCGAACGACGACCGGACCTTCGTCGTCGGCGACGTCAACGAGCGCGAGCCGATCCTCCACGTCGCCAAGGAGCAGGGCTTTCAGGCGGCAGAAAACATCCTCCGCGACATCGACGACCGACCGGCGAAGCCGTACACGAACGTCCACCACCACGTCGTCTTCTCCGGGGCGGGCGTCTATCCGTTCGCACGGGTCGGCCACACGGCGCGGTCAGCGGCGGAGGCCGGCCACGCGACGGTGGTCGCCACCCGGACCGCCGACTCCGACGGGGTATTTAAATCGAAGAACGTCCCGCATGGACTCGGGCGACTCGTCGTCGACGCCGAGGACGGGACGGTGCTCGGTTGGCAGGGGCTCCACTATCACGCCGACACCATGGCGAAGACGTTCCAGATCGCCGTCGAGATGGAACTCGACGTGCGCGAGATGCCCGACCGGGCGTATCATCCGACCCTCCCCGAAAACGTCGACGGGCTGATCCGCGAGTGCGCCGCGGGCGTCGAAGGAATATAAAAGGACGAAAGGGAGAGAGGACGATCAGTCGGCGAGGCAATCAGGAATACGGAGGTCTTCGAGCGTCTCGTCGGTCGGAATCCCCTTGTCGTTCCAGCCACGGAATTCATAATACTCCGAGAGCATCCGATCGAGCTCCTCGGGCGGGCAGTGCATCCCGGCAGCAGGACCGTCCGGGATCGGTTCGTGGGTGACGCGGTGAGGAAGCGAGTCGGCGTCGCGGTCGGCGATGCCTCGCTCGACGTTTATCAGGCGTTCCAGGTTGTAGATCCGTTCGCCGATCCGTTCGACGGCCTCGCGGGTCAGATCCCATCCCGTGGCGGCGACGATGGCGTCGCGATAGCGTTCGTTCACCCGCTTTCCCCACCCACCTTCGCTGACGAACCGGCATTGTGTAAGCGAGTCGCCGAGGGCGGTGAAGTGCTGGGATCGGGCGGCGAACTCGGGCGTGCCCGCCGTCGTTTCGGTATGTTCGCCGTCGTACTGCAGGGTTGGACGGGTATCATGATGGGAGCCGCCGCGTGTCGAGGTGGCGTACCCGATGCTCATTCCCTTCAGTCCGCGTGGCGAATGGGCGGCGAACTCCAAGCCCTTCGAGCCGTGAAGGTACGCCTCGGCGTCGGAGCCGAGCGTCTCGGCCATACGGAACGATCCCTCAGCGAGTCGGTCGCCGATACCCTCCCGGGCGGCCGTATCGTCCACAAGCGTGACTAAGCCCTCGGCGTCGCCGAAGCGTAGGCGGTCGGCGTCGGCGTCCGAGAGATCCGCCGTGTCGAGCACGCCCGATTCGGCACACTCCCGGGCGAACGCGACGGTGACCCCCCAACTGATGCTGTCCATGCCGAGGCGATCACAACGATCGTTGACGACCATCACCTGTTCGGGATCGAACACGTCCTGCATCGTCGCCGTCCCGAAGAGGCTCTCGAACTCCGGGATCTTCGCGTCCGTGAGCCCTTCCGACTGTACCGTGACGTGTTTGCCACAGCGGACCGCGCAGTTCGCACAGGTCGTATGCTCCGTGACGTACTCCTCACGGAGCGTCTCGCCGCTGATCCGGTCGGCGGTTTCGAGTGAGACCTGCTCGGTCCGGTTGTTCCGGCGACCGAGTTTCCCCATCTCGTTTATCGGGTTCACGAGGCCGCTCGTGCCGTACTCCTGGAGCATCTCCGTCTCCGCCATCAGCGGTCCCATTCGGCTCGCCGCGAGCTCACGGAGGGCGTCCTCGTCGGCGAGCTGTGGTTCGAACGAGCCCTCGCGGATCGCGATCGCCTTGATCCCCTTCGAGCCGAGCACGGCACCGGCGCCGCCGCGGCCGGCGACCCCCTCGCGGTCCCGTCCTTTATGAACCAAACAGGCGTATCGGACGCGGTTCTCGCCGGCGGGACCCGCCGCGAGGACGTGGACGTCGTCATCGTCCTCCTCTTCGCGCTCGCGGATCACCTCACAGGTACGGTAGGTGTCCAAGCCCGCGAGGTCGGGAGCCGGGACGATGGACGCGCCGGACTCGTCGACGAGGACATACGAGAGTTCATCGGTGGCGCCATGGAGGACGATGGTCTCGAAGCCGGTCGTCTTCTGTGCCCGGGGGAACGTCCCGCCGAACGTGCTGTCGAAAAAGCCGTTCGTCATCGGGCTGATGAAGCCGACGACGCCCCGGCTCGTGCTCTGAAACGGCGTGGCGTTCATCGGGCCGACCGAGAGCGCGAGGACGTTCTCCGGATCGAACGGATCGCTCGTCGGCGGGACGTGGTCGGACACCTGTTTGGCGACGAACCCGTTGCCGCCGAGGAGCAGCCGTGCGTGTTCGGGATCGATCGCCTCTCGCTCCGTCGTCCCGGTATCGAGGGAGACGTGAAGGATCTCGCCGCCGTAGACGTTGGGAAGTTCGCTCATCGGCGAGGTCATTCCTGTCGGTCGGCGAGGAGGGGGGCGACCTCCGCGAACGCGTCGAGGTGGTCCTCGATGTGCTCCCGTTCGTGTTGGACGCTGATGCTCCACTGCTGGGAGGCGTCGTGGGGATGCGGGAGGACGCCGCGGTCGAGCATCTCGAACCAGTAGTTCTCATGGAAGTCGACGTCGACGTGCCGGGCGAAGTCACGGTAGTTGGTGATCCGTTCGTTCGCGAATACGACCGTGCCCTGTGAGTTGACGTACTCGACGTGCCCGTTGAGGCCGACATCGGCCATGATCTCCTCGTATCCCGAGACCAACCGTTCGCCGAGATCGTTTACGTGATCGTAGGCGTCATCGGTCAGGACGTCGCGCAACACCGTCGTGACGGCACGAAGCACGAGCGGGCTTCCGTTGTACGTTCCGTAGTGTGCCGTGCCGTGCTCGATGCCGCGCATGATCTCCTCGCGACCGGCGAACGCGCCGACGGGGTAGTTGCCGCCGATGCTTTTGGCCATCGTGACGAGATCCGGTTCGACGTCGTAGTACTCCGCGGCGCCACCCGGCGCCACCTTCACGCCCGTCTTCACCTCATCGAAGATGTACGGGACCTGGTACTCATCACAGAGTTCACGAAGGCCCTGGAGGAACTCCGCATGGGGTTGGGTCATCCCCACGTTCATTACGATCGGTTCGACGATGAGCGCGCCGATCTCGTTGACGTTCTCGGACATGATCTCCTCGACGGCCTCGAGATCGTTCCACGGGGCGACCTCGACGGTGTCCTCGATCGCTTCGGGGACGCCATGACTCTCGACGTACGTCGCCGGCCGTTTTGGATGACCGAGTTTGTGTTCGGGTGCCGCCTTGCTCAGCAGGACGTAATCGTGGACGCCATGGTAGGCACCCTCGATCTTCAGCAGTTTGTCACGGCCGCTGTAGGCGCGAGCGACCCGGATCGCGTGCATCGTGCTCTCCGTGCCGCTGTTGGTGAACCGAACCAAGTCGGCGACATCCCACCGTTTTTTGATCTCACGGGCGGCTTCGCCGAGCAGCTCGTGTGGGTGCGTGAACAGCGTTCCGTGGTCGAGTTGGTCACGGATGGCGTCGGTGACTGCCGGATGGCTATGTCCGACCATACCGGCACCGTTGTTCAGATCGAAATCGAGGTACCGGTTGCCGTCGACGTCGTACAGATACGGACCCTCCGCCCGCTCGATGATCATCGGGTATGGCTCGAACGCACGATACGTACTGGCGACGCCCGCAGGGATGTCCTCGACGAGTTCACCGTAGATCCGCTCGCTAGTCGGCGTCCGCTCGCGATAAGCCGCTTCCGTGTCTTCCCAGAGATCCATACGACACATCACGGCGAGTGGATATTAAATATTGGCGTCGGTTCGGTTCAACAGATGAGAATAGAATATCGTTCAAAGATGATCGAGCGTGGAGGATTTCGTGCACATATTCGTTCGTTTTTCTGAAGTATATTAGCAATCATAGGTTCGACGTCCTCACCCGGAGGTAGTGAACATCATCCAAAGAGCGGAGAGATATTAGCAAAGATTTTAAATTGATTCGGGATCGTCCCACATTATGGAATCAGATTCTACCGAGCGACGGTTCGACGAGATCGATTTACAGATTCTCGAACGGCTTGAGTCGGATCACGACCTCAATCTCTCGGATCTCTCCGAGGAGATCGGTCTCTCAAAATCGGCGATCCATTATCGACTCAATAATCTCAAGGAGGACGGCGTGATAACCGCTATCTCCGCGGATCTGGATCCACAGCGGTTTGGCCTCGAGATGCTCGTGATCACGGAGGTGTACGTGACACACGAGTCAGGGTACGCCGCCGACACCGGCGAGGCGATCGCGGCCACGACCGGCGTGCAGGACGTGTATTATACGATGGGCGATGTCGATTTCATCGTCATCTTTCGGGCGCAGAACCGCGATCAGATCAACGACGTGATCGCGAAGCTGATCGCGATCGATGGGGTGAACGAAACCTCCTCGACGTTCGTCATGGACGAGATCAAATCGGACGGACGGGTCCTCGCGAACATGTCCGATGAAATGCGTGAGAACGTTCGATCCGACTGACGAACAACGACGATGAATCGTCCTGTCCAGTCAGCGAGCCCGAGAAAAAGCCCGGAGGCGACGGTCGCTCAGAAGCGACGAAGTCGCGTGGCGATCACCGCTATCGTCATCGAGATCACGAGCACGACGACGCTAATCGCGTAGACCTCCGGTTCGATATCCGCACGCACCATTCCCCAGATCCGAACCGGGAGCGGAATGCTTCCGGCGCCGCTGACGAAAAACGAGATGAGGAACTCATCGAACGAGAGGGTGAACGAAAACAGCGCCGCCGCGACGATATTCGGCATCAGCGCCGGGATCGTCACCTCCCGAAACGTCGTGATCGGATCGGCACCGAGATCCATCGCGGCTTCCTCAAGGCTCCTGTCGAGGTCGATCACCCCCGCCGCGACGACGAGCGTCGCGAACGGGAACGTATACATGACGTGTCCGATGACGATCGGGATGAATCCCCGACCGAGCCCCAGTTGGGAGAAAAACACGAAGAGGCCGATCCCGTAGATGATGATCGGCAACGTGAGCGGAACGAAGATCAGGTACGTCGAAAGCGCGCCTTTGCGTCGTGGCCAGTCGAACCGCACGAGTCCGAACGCCGCGACGACCGCCAACACCGTCGAGACGATCATGACCACGACCCCGATCTGGAGGCTCAACCACAACGATCCGATCAGGTCGCCACGGGTGGCCAGATTGAGGTACCACTCCGGGGAGAACTCCCACCGGAGCCCGTACCGTCCGGCGTCAAACGACATCACGAGGATGACGAATATCGGCCCGTAGAGGAACACGTAGGTCAGCACCGCCGCGGTCTTCAATCCGAGGCTGACATCGGAATTGAGTCCAAGTCGTTCCTGGAGCCCATCGGCCGTGCTCATAACCCACCACCGCCGAGCCCACGTGATTTACCGACATCGATCCCCAGCCGCATCGCGATCCATAACGATCCGAGAACTACCGCAACGAGAATGACCGACAGCGCCGCGCCGAAGTTCCAGTTGAACGCCGTCCCGAACTGCGTCTCTATCACCTGTGCGAACATCCGTCCGCTCGTCCCGCCCAACAGCGCCGGCGTGACATACGCTGCCGCACACTTGATGAAGACGAAAACGGCTCCCGCGAGCGCGCCCGGCAAGGTGAGTGGAAACACGACCTCACGGAAGACGGCGCTCCGCGAGGCACCGAGATCCCGTGCCGCCTCAATGAGGGAGGCGTCGAGACTGCGCATGCTCGCGTAGAGCGGAAGGATGACGAACGGAACGAACACGTAGACGAGCCCGATGATGCTCCCCCAGTAGGTGTTCAAAAGCGGAACCGTCGGGAGCCCGAGGGCCCCCAACGCCCCGTTGATGAAGCCGTTCCGTGAGAGTATCGGTATCCAAGCGTACGTTCGGATGAGGTAGGAGGTCCAAAACGGGATGATGACCAACAGAACGAGCAGCATCTGCCACCGTTCCGGGGCGTGTTGTCCGAGATAGTAGGTGATCGGATACGCGATAATGAGCGAGAGCACCGTCACGACGACGGCGATCCCCAACGAGCGAGCGAGGAGACGGACGTACGGGAGGTCGCCGATCTGCAACGAGATCACCGCCGAGAGGTCGAGAAAGCGCGCGAAATGCTCGAAGGTGATCGCCGTGACGAACGGATCGTCGACGAAGACGCTGTAGACGATCAAAAGCGCCACCGGGATCGCATAGAAAACCGTAAGCAGCGTGACGATCGGTCCGAGGCTCGTAAGCCCTTTTAACCGGCTGTTGTCGGCCATCGTGAGCACGCGAGCACGGAATCCGGATGGGGCGGTCGTCTCGCCGCCGGATAGCTCACTCGACGAGGACATCGGCGTGCTCCTTGGTCCAGCGTACCCTACATTCGCTTCCGGGCGTCGGAAGGTCGGTGCTGTTCACGACGTGGCGTTCCGAGATCAATTCGCTGTCGCCGATCCGAACGTGTATTTTGGCGACGTTGCCCTGATAGATGACATCGTCGACGACGCCATCGAGCGTGATATCGGTTTCAGTCGAGCCGCCGTTTCGCGCAGCCGACTCCTCGAGAGAGACTTTCTCGGGGCGGATGGAGACCGAAAGGGTAGCTCCACTTTCGGCGGCCGGATTCGGTTCGACCGGGAACTCGACGGATCCACACTCGAGATAAGCACCCGAGTCGGTTGCGACGTACGTCCCGTCAAGTAGATTGGTGTCGCCGATGAACTCGGCGACGAAACGCGTCCGTGGGCTCTCGTATATTTCCGCCGGGGTTCCACGCTGTTCGATCCGGCCATCGTTGAGGATGACGATCTCATCGCTCATCGTCAGCGCCTCCTCCTGATCGTGGGTGACGTAGACGAAGGTGATCCCCAACTCCTCTTGTAGGTCTTTCAACTCGACCTGCATGTTCTTTCTGAGCTTCAGATCGAGTGCCCCGAGCGGTTCATCCAGGAGCAGCACCTCCGGTTCGATGACGAGCGAACGGGCGAGAGCGATCCGTTGCTGTTGGCCGCCGGAAAGTTCGTCGATCGCCCGATCCTCCGTACCGGGAAGTTCGACCAGTTCGAGTATTTCCGCGACCCGTCGGTCGCGCTCCTCGGAGGGGACGTCGCGCATCTTGAGTCCAAAGCCGACGTTTTCACCCACGGTTTTGTGCGGGAACAGCGCATAGCTTTGAAACACCATGCTGGTCGGCCGCTGATACGGTTTCTCATCGGTGATGTCACGATCGCCGAGGGTAACGCGCCCCGTAGTTGGCGTCTCATAGCCGGCGATCATGCGAAGCGTCGTCGTCTTGCCACAGCCCGAGGGGCCAAGCAGGGTGACGAACGTTCCCTCCTCGACGGTGAAGCTGACGTCATCGACGGCACGAACGTCCCCAAAGTGTTTGGTGACGCCGTCAACGTGTAGATCGGAGCTCATAAACGATAAAAACCGATTACGCCGTCACGTCCGTCCAGATCTCGTCGTACGCTTGGATCGTCTCGTCGTCGTTGAACGCGGGGAACTCCGTCTGTGCAAGCGCGTCCTCGAGCGCGTACTGTTCGAGTTCCTCGTCGGTGTAGTCGACGGCGTCCGACACCACGATGTACTGTGGCCCTTCGAACCACTCGCGGGGCACCTCCGAGAGCATATAGTCGATGAACTGTTCGGCTTCCTCGGTGTTTTCGGAACCACGAGCGATACAGAAGCTATCGATCCAGCCGATGGTTCCCTCCTCCCAGAAGGCGAGCGTCACGGGTTCACCCTCGGCGGCGAGCCGATGGTAGGCGCCGTCCCATGAGGTCCCGAGCGTCGCTTCACCCTCCTGGAAGTTCTGGATCGACGCCGCCGAGGAGGTCCAGTACGTCGAAACGAGATCGACGTCGTCCGACAACGCCTCCTGAATCGCATCGAGGTCCTCGGGTTCATCGGGATCCTGTCCGAGGTACTTCGCTGCGGTCCAGATCTGTGTCGCCGCGTCGTCCCGGGTGGTCAGATCTCCCTCGTACTCGTCGTCCCAGAGGAGGTCGTAGCTGATCGTGTCACCGAGATCACCGACCTCGTCGTGGTTGTAGATCGCCCCATCGAACCCGAACGTCATCGGCACCGCATAGAGTTCGTCCTCCTGCCAAAACGCATCGAGTTTCACCTCCTCGAAGATGTGGTCATCCCATGCCGGCACGTTGTCCACGTTGATCGGCTCGAGGAGGTCGTTTCGATACGCCCGTTCGAAATCCGCACCCGGTGCGGATGGCGTCCAGACGTCGTAGGTTCCCTCTGGTGAGTTGTCGATCTGATTGATCGCATCCGCATTCGACTCGTACGTCTCGGTGTTGACCGTTATGCCGGTATCCTCCTCGAACGGAGCGATCCAAGCGTCGTCGATGTAGGCACCCCAGCTGAAGTAGGTCAACTCGCCGTCGTCATCGCCGGCGATGATGGCCTGTCACGAACCGGCAGACATGCCATCGGCGGGCTGTTGGCACACGCACCCGCCCTGACGGCGCTCGGAACGCCGAACCTGAACGGGTTCAAGCGACACCAGCCCGGAACCTTCGCTCCGTCGTCGATCGCATGGGGATACGGGAATCGAATGACCTCGATCCGTGTGCCGACACATGGGACGACGCGGGTGGAGAACCGGATCCCGAGCGCGGACGCGAACCCGTATCTGGTGATCGCGAGCACGCTGGCGGCGGCGATAGACGGCATCGAAACGGAGATCGAGCCGCCAGCGCCCGTAAGCGGCGATCCCGAGAACGCGAGTCCACGACTCCCGCGAACGCCACACCAAGCGCTCGACGCGCTTGAGGCGGACGAGGCGTTGACCGGGATCCTCGGTGAATCCCTCGTCTCGGAGTACGTCCGACAGAAACGACAGGAGATCGACGCGTTCTACGACGTCACGACCGAGTGGGAACGACGACAGTACGTCGAGATGTTTTGAACAAACTGGATCGGAAGCGGTGGCGGCGGCCGATTCGCGCCCCTATTCCATCGCGTTGTCCGAAATCTCCAGTGCGACGTCGAGGGCGGCGATCGCCTCGTCGACATCGTCCTCGTCGATCGTCAGCGGCGGCGTGACGACGATCGTGTTCACCGACGTATAGAAGTAGACGCCCTCCGACAGCGCGCTGGCACCGACCTCGTTGAGAACGGTCGGTTCTCCAGACATTTTGTCCTCACGCCGCTCGAACGGGACGCGTTTCTCCTCGCTGCGGGTCAGCTCGATGCCCTGGTGGAGCCCGACACCACGGCGCTCCCCGACGCTCGGATGACGGTCCGCGAGCGCTTCGAGCTCGGTTTTGAGGTACGCCCCCATCTCCTTGGCGCGGTCGACCAGGTTCTCCTCCTCGTAGGTCTCGATGGCCGCCAAGCCGGCCGCACACGCCGTCGGATGTCCCGAGAAGGTGTGGCCCTGATTGAGCAGGTGCTCCTCGAAGTGTTCAGCGACCTCCTCGGTGACCGTCGTGGCGGCGAGCGGCTGGTAGGAGCCGGTGAGCCCCTTCGCCATCGTGATGATGTCGGGTTCGGTCTCATACAGCGTCGAGGCGAACCACTCGCCGGTCCGACCGAAGCCGGTCATTACCTCGTCACAGATCAACAACGCGCCGTGATCGTGGGCGATCTCTTTGAGCCGGGGGAGATAGTCGTCCGGCGGCGTCAACACCCCGTTGGAGCCGACGAGCGGCTCGACGAGCACGCCGGCCACGGTGTCGCCCTCGAGCCCGAGCATCTCATCGATGTACTCGAGGCTCTGTTCGGGATCGAGGCTCGACCCGTAGGCGTATGGGTCCGGTCCCTTCACCATTCCGGGTACTTCGGGCTGTATCTCCGGTCCCTGGACGACGCGACGTGGATCGCCGGAGGCCGACAGCGAGGCGGCGGTCGCGCCGTGATACGATCGATACCGCGAGAGGATCTTGTGTTTTCCCGTGTAGGATCGGGCGATCTTGAACGCCACCTCGTTGGCTTCGGTCCCACTCGTCGAGTAGAACGTTTTTTTCAGCGAGCCCGGAGTGATCTCGGCGAGTTTCTCCGAGAGCCGTGCCCGTGGCTCCGTCGACCAGCCGGGATTGACGTACGGCACGGTTCGTATCTGCTCGTTCACCGCGTCAGCGATCCGCTCGGCGTCATAACCGAGGCTCGTACAGACGTACTGGCTGCTAAAATCGAGGATCGAGTCGCCGTCGGCGGTGACGATCCGCGGCCCCTCCGTGTCGGCGATCTGTGTCGGGTTGAAGTCCGCCTGACGGGTCCACGTGCCGAGCGTATACTCGCGGTCGAGTCGTTCTATCTCGTTTTTTTCGTGCTGTTGACTGGCCATACCGACGCATATGCGCCCATCAGCATGAATGTTGGTGTATGTTCTCCCATATCCAGCAATAGTTATTCAAATAATCTTCCTCGGATACTTTTTGCTACGTTATTCGAAAAAGGAACCGATCCACTGAATTCACTCGCTCGCGCTTATGCTGATAAATTCGAAGTCAGCGGACCGCGTGTCGAAACGGTCGAGCGCGAACGGGTCCGTCGAAAACGGCGCCGTCTCGTCGGTGATCAGCGAACGAACGACCGTCGCACTGACCGGGGCAGTCATGATACCACGTCCGTTGAACCCGGTCGCGACGACGAGCCCGTCCGGCCCCTCGGCGGGCGTATCGAGGATGGGACGTGTGTCCGGCGTTGCGGCATCGATCCCGGCCCAGTCGTCGACGTACCCGGCCCGATCACCGTTCTGCAGGAAGGTCGGCAGCAGGTCGGCGACGTGCCGTCTAAACGCCTCATCGGCGTTGCTACTGGCACCCTCGGGGTCGTCCTCGGCGAAGGACCAGCCACCGACGAGAAGGTCACCGTTGTGTTCGGCGCGGAAGTAGACGTGTTCACCCGGATACCAACCCATGGGGAACGAATCGGGGAGCGGCTCCTCGGGTTCGAGGACGATACACTGCGTCCGATACGGACGAATCGGAATCTCGACGTTCACCTGATCGGACAACACCGCACGGGAGCGCCAGCCGGCGGCAACGATCACGTGATCCGCATCATACCGTTCCCCGCCCGCCTCGACGCCAGTGACGGCACCCCCATCCGTGAGAACGTCCGTCACCGGCGTGTTCGTATGGAAGCGCGCGCTGTCCGCCTCGGCGTCGTGCTGAAGCGTCACCGCGAACGTATATGGATCGACGAAGCCGGATACCCCGTGTTCGACCACACCGGCGAACCCCGAGAAGTCGAATCGTGGATAGCGCCCTGCCGCCGTCTCACGGTCGAGAAACGCCACTGGCAACCCGTTGTCGGCAGCACGCGCCGCGTACCGCCGTTTCGCCTCCTCACGGTCGGGCGTGATCAGCCCGATACTCGGGCGCTCGGCGAACGAAAACGTCCCCGTCCCGTCGTAGTCACGGAAGAACTCGACCGCGTGCCACCCGATCGCCGGGCGGTCGTCGTAACTCGAGAGCATGGTGATCTCGCCGGCAGCGAGGGCGGTCGCTTCGCCGGCGATCTGGCCCTGATCGAAGACGTCGACGGCGTGATCCGGGGCCAACGCTCGAGCGATCGCACACCCGGTCACACCGCCACCGACGATGGCGACGCGCGTCTGGTCACTCATCGGGACACCTCATGTGTGGGATCGGGACACCCATGTGTGGGCTGCTTCGTGGCATCATACAGATCGGGGTAGAGGAGTCACTCATAGGCGTGGTCGACGGCTTTGAACGCGTCCTCGGCGACTTCGAGGGCGGCCTCGATCTCCGATTCGGTGTGTGTGTAGGTGGTGAAGAATCGCTCGCTCTGCATGGGGTTGCCGAAGAGGACACCGCCGGCCGCCGCTTCGAGCCACCAGTCGGCGAACCGATCGACGTTCGCCGCCCACGTATCACGGTAGTGGTATGGCGCCTCGTCGGTCATATACACCTGTCCCATCGATCCGACGTACTCGACGGTGGCGGGCACGCCGACGTCGTCGGCGACTTCCTGGAGGCCCTCAAAGAGGAGCTCCCCCATGCGATCGATGTGATCGTACACGTCCTCCGAAGAGAGGATCTCGAGCGTTCGCAGCCCAGCGGCACACGAGACCGGATGGCCGTTGTACGTGCCGCCGTGGAACGCCGTCGTGTTCCACGGCTCCTCGTCGTCGGAGTCGGGCGGAACGATCTCCGACATGATCTCACGACTCCCGCCGAAGCCGGCGATCTGGTACCCGCCTCCGGCGGCCTTCGCGAAGGTCGTCATGTCGGGCTCGATGCCGAAACGGCCCTGTGCGCTTCCCGGACCGAGCCGAAAACCAGTCATGACCTCATCCCAGATGAGCACGATTCCCAACTCCTCGGTCAGGTCACGAAGGAACTCGTGATACCCGTCGCGGGGCTTGAGACAGCCGGCCGAGAACATGACCGGTTCGATAATGACGGCGGCGAGGTCCTCGGCGTGTTCACGCAACACCGCCTCGGTGTGCTCCTTGTCATTGAACGGGATGGCGACGACGGTGTCGCGTATCGCATCGGGGATACCCGTCCCGAACGGGACGGTGTTCGGACGCTCCTTCGGACCGAGCGCCTCCTCGTCGGCGTACACGCTCATAAGCGCGTAGTCGTGCGCGCCGGCGTATCCACCCTCAGGTTTGGCGATCAGGTCCTTGCCCGTGTAGGATCGGGCGACACGCAGCGCGTGCATCGTCGCCTCGCTGCCGCTGTTCGCCAGCCGCACCTGTTCGATCGACGGCGTCATCTCCGCGACCTTCTCCATGAACTCGATGGCGATCGGCTGAGGGGTCGCGGTGAGATCCGCCCTGTCAACCTGCTGTTTAACCGCCGCTTGCACCTCCGGATGGTTATGGCCGAGCACGATGGGACCGAGCGCCAAGAGGAAATCGAGATATCGATTGTCGTCGATATCGGTGACGTACGATCCGGAGGCTCGATCGATGTAGAACGGATAGGGATCGAACGACCGAACGTTCGATTCGACCCCAAGCGGCGTTATTCGCCGGGCGCGTTCGTGAAACCGTTCGCTCTGCGGCGTCATCTCGCGAAGAGCCGTTGCATGATCAGGGGTAATCTCTCGTCCTGAACTCATTGCAGGAAACGTGCGGTCAAACTCAATAATTCTTTGGGGCAGGATCGGTATCTGGAGAACGTTCGTCGCTCGGCCCCTCCACTGAATATTATTCAACGGGCGGAACGACGATCGGCGGAGACGTGTCACCGATGATGGCGGATCCTAGCTATGTGATGGTGCGTCAGCCGCAGTTGTCCGGGTGCAGTACGCGGCGAAGTTCTCGAGCACTTTCGTCGCGTTGGCGTCAGGAAAGTCAAACTCGCCGTTCGACCAGTCGCTCGGCTCATCGCGCACCCGCTCGGTGAATTCGGGGTGGAACTGCACCGTCCAGATCGGCGCGTCCCGATGACGGCTACAGAAGTGCTCGTTGTAGGACGTTCGCGCCGTCGTGATCAGCTCCGAGGCCGGGTCGACGACGAGGTCGGCGTGGAGGACGGGGACCACCGGATCGACCCCATCGAGGATCGTGTCCTCCGCCACCGATTCCATCTCGACGAAGTGCGCCCGCCGGGTGTCGCGTTCGACCGTTCCACCGAACGCCTGGTGTATCAGTTGGTGACCGAAACAGACCCCGAGCAGCGGCACCCGCGCATCACGACAGCGTCGGACGATCTCGGTGGCGGGGGTGAGCCAGTCGTCGTGGTCGTCCGCATACACGCTGGCCGTGCTTCCGCTGAGCACCACACCATCGTACTGTTCCACGTCCGGCACGGTCGGATCGTCCACGAACGCGACATACGTGGTCTCGGCGGGGAGATGGTGGGCGATCTCCGGGCCTAGATAGCGATAGTTCGGGTCGATCTCAAGGTCGACGACGAGTATCATCGGCTGACCGTAGGCGTCGACGCGCTAATACATGATGGGTCGAAACGCCGGCGACGAGGGTGAGCCGCTGACACGACGGGAGCCGGTATCACGCGTCGCGAGTGGGTGACGACGAAGAAGTCCCGTCTCCCGTTATAAGTTCTGCACGTACTGGGTTCGCTCCCAGTCGGTGACGACATCGCGGAACGCCTGGAGCTCCGCACGTTTTGAGGCGGTGTAGACGCGGATCACGTCCTCGCCGAGCCACGAACGGATCACGTCATCGTTCGCTAACGCCCGCAGCGATCGCTCGGGTGAGATGGGCAGGGATGGACGTTCCCCATCCGGATCCGAATCGACCGGCTCGGGTGGCTCGATACCCGCTTCCACGCCGTGGATCCCCGCCGCCAGCGTGCTCGCGATCACCAGATACGGGTTCGCGTCCGCGCTCGGGATCCGGTTCTCCACCCGCGTCGTTCCCGACGGAATGCGAACGCCCACCGTTCGATCATCGAATCCCCAGGAGGCCGTCGACGGGGCGAAAGAGTTTGGCTTATATCGTTTAAACGCGTTGAGCGTCGGCGTTCCGAGGGCCGCAAGCGCGTCGGCGTGTTCGAGGATCCCGCCCACGAACCGTCGACCGAACGCGGAGAGCCCATCGCCGTCTGCGAACACATTGTGACCAGCTGATCGGCCGCCGACGTGGAGATGATAGCCGCTGCCGGCACGGTCGCCGAACGGTTTCGCCATGAACGTCGCCCAGCGGTCATGCTCCCGGGCGGTCTGTTTGACCAGCCGTTTGAAATCGAACGTCCGATCCGCCTGCGTCAGCGGATCCCCGTACTCGAACAGCGCCTCGAGCTGGCCGGCCCCGTGTTCGTGCATGATCGAGTGAACCGGAACCCCATACGTGTCGCTCCACGCCGCGAGGTCGTTCGTGTACGCCGACAGCTCCTCGGTCGCCCACGACATGAACTCGTGTTTGTGTGAGGTAGCCGGCTCATACCGCCCGTCCACCGCATCGAGGAGGTAGAACTCGAGTTCGCTCCCGACGGTGAACGCGATGGCATCGTCACGACCCTCGATACGGTCGATCATCCGTTGTAAGGCGGTTCGAGGGGCCGCCGTAAGCGGGTCGCCAGCAGCCGTCGTGACATCACAGAGCACCCGGACCGCGTCATCACGCCACGGCAGCGGCCGAACCGTCCCCGGGACGGGCTGGAGCATCCCATCCCCGTAGCCGATCTCCTCGCCGAGTCCGGACCCTTCAGGAACGTCGTTTCGAGGCGTCTGTGCGAGGATCAAGAGGTTGACCGTAAACCCATCCTCCCAATGTTCGAGAAAGTACTCCGGGGAAACCTGTTTACTCCGTGAGATGCCGTTGATGTCCGGAAACTCGAGAAAGACGTGATCGATCCCATCCGCGGCGATCCGGTCACGCATCCGATCGACCGCGGTGTCCGTACGCTCTCCCACGGCGATCACCACCACCCGAGGGCGGTGGAATCACCCGGTCGGTCGATCGCTGGTCGATCGGTCGCTACTCGGTCGATCGCTAGTCGATCGGTCGGCGTGTGATGGATGCACATCGTTTTCGAATCAGATCCACCTCTCGAGGCCGCAGACATAAATCATTCCGAGAGTGTAACGGCTCCGTCGGTCAGTACGGCGGATCCTCGAGTGCCATGCTCACGGATTTCGTCCGGAGTGTTCGTCGATCGTCTGGATGGCACACTCACGGCCGATCCCCGAGCGTTCGTAGCCGCCGAACGGCGTGCCCGGCACCGCCCCGAACCACTGAGTGATCCACACGCTCCCCGCGTCGATGTCGGCTGCAGCGCGATGGGCGGCGGAGTGACGGTCGTCGCGACGCCAGCGATCAGCCCGTACGGGACGTCGTTGGCGATCTCGATCGCCTCGGGAAACTCGGAGAACGTCATCACGAACGGCGCCGATCCAAACACTTCCCCGCGGGCGATCCGGATATCGGGCTCGACGTCATCGAACGGTGGATTGTGGAGGAATTGTCGGATTCATCCTGACCCCAAAGGGTCAGGTATTCTCCTGTGCTTTATAAACCGACGAGCCCGTGTTCAGAGCCCGTCGTATGGGCCGGCTTTCGCCGCCGTCAGCCGCTCGACCTGTTCGTCCGAGAGGTCGAGCGTCGCCGCCGCGAGGTTTTCGGTCAGCTGCTCCACCGTTCGCGCGCCGACGATCGGGGCGGTGACGCCCTCACGGTGGGAGAGCCACGCGAGCGCGACCTGGGCGGACGAGGCGTCCACCTCGTCGGCGACGTCGTCGAGGACGTCGTGCAGGTCGAAGTTCTCCGCGGTGAGGTAGGAGTCACGGAAGCGGCTCGACTCCGCGACCCGGGAGTCCTCTGGCAGGTCCTCGGCGCGATCGTACTTCCCGGTGAGAAACCCCTGTCCGAGCGGACTCCACGGACAGAGCGCGAGGTTCCGCTGACGGGCGAACTCGAGGTAGTCCCCCTCGATCTCGCGGTCGACGAGGTTGTATCGCGGCTGAAGGACGGTGAACGGCTCCCACCCCTCAGCACGCGCGATGGCGTTCGCACGGGCGACCTTCCACGCGTTCGGCCGCATCGTCGAGGCACCCAAATAGTGGACCGTACCGGATTCGACGAGCCCGTTCAGCGTCTTCATCAGCTCCCGTGCCGGCGTCTCGTCGTCCCAGCGATGGATGTAGAGCACGTCGACGTACTCCGTCCCGAGCCGATCGAGCAGCGCGTCGACGCGATGGCGGATGTTCTTGCGGTTCGTCCCGACGCTGTTCGGGTCGCCATCACGGATCTGCCAGTAGATCTTCGAGGCGATCGTGTAGCGCTCGCGGTCGCGCTCTTCGAGCCAGTCGCCGATCCACTCCTCGCTCGCGCCGCCGCCGTAGACGTCGGCGGTGTCGATATAGCGGCCGCCGGCCGCCTCGTAGGCGTCGAGGAGTTCGTGTGCCCGCGCCTCATCGATCTCCGTATTCCCCGCCTCGGTCGTGCGACCGAAGCGCCACGTGCCGAGTTGCAGCTCGCTCGTTCGGATACCGGTACGGCCGAGCGGGACGAACTCGAGGTCGATCTCCTCGGGTGAACGCGTCATCGGCGGCCGTTGGGTCCCTCGAGGTGAAAAGCTGCCTGAACCGGATGCGACGCCGTGTCACAGGGTTCGGGGATGGCGGGTGTCGAGGATAGCGGGGCTATCAGTCGTCCGCGAGCAGCGATTCGAGCTCGTCCAGGCGTTCGCATGCATCGAGATAGGCGTCGGACGCCTCCAAGCGCCCCGGCGGATGAACCGCTTCCAGCAGCGAGATTCGGGCCGCGATCGCCGCATGCTCACGGCGTTCGGACGGCTCGTCTCGACGTGCAAGCTGGCGATCGACGGCCTCGAGAAGGGTCGATCGAACCACGGGCTTGCGGAGAACGTCGTCACAGTCGAGATCGAGGAGGTCGACGGTGGGTCGGTCACCGATGAGCGCGATCGTTCGTGGGGTCGATCCGACGACCCGCCGCATCCGCGGGAGCGAGAGTCCCGGGAATCTCTCGTCGAAGACGACGACCGTCGGCTCCGTTCCACGGTGATCGGCGAATTCGTCGGCGTCGTGAACGCGGATCACGGTGTAGCGGTCGCTCATCCATCCTCCGTACATCTCGGTGATCCGGCGATCGCCGTCCGCGAGCAACACGACCGGGTCGTCCGGTTCGAGATGGCGTCGGCCCCAGTCGTCGAGCGCGTCGAAGACGGGGGCCATACCCTGACCCGCCTCGGTCGCCGTGTACTGGACGCGGAGGGGGGACTCGCTCGTGACGCGACGGCGGATCAGTCCGGCGTCGACGAGGGTATCGAGTGTCTCGGAAAGGACCTTCCCCGACACGTCGGGGATCCGTCCGAGGATGTCGTTGAAGCCGAGTGGACCCTCCCGGATGAGGAGGATGAGAACGGTCGGACGCCACTTTCCGGCGAGCAGCGACAGCGCATCGAGCGCCGGCCGTCGGTCCGACGACGCATCCGGTCCGTCCCTGGACATGTCATTTCCTGCGCGGGACGAAGATATAACTCTTGAGCCCCCGTCACGGTCGATAAACCCGTTTCCATGACAGTACCCGCTCCCGAACACCCCGTGACCGACTCCCCACCGAAAACGGATCGGTCACGAGATCCACCGTCGAGACGACGGCGATCGGCACCCGCATCGTTCGGCGATCGGCGTGGGATACCGTTCCGTCGAGGACACCGATGACCGACGACCGAACAGGCCGCGAGAACATCGATAACCGAGCCGACCGCGAGGCCACGAACGGTCCAAGCGCCGGCAAGGGGATAGAAGACGTCGACCTGCTGCTGGTGGAGGACAACCACGACGACGCACGGTTCGTCGAGCGGCTCGTACACGAACGACAGTCGCTCCGACGCACCGACGGGGGGACCCCGATGATCGAGGTGAGAAGCATCGATCACGTCGACCGACTCGCCGACGCCATCGGACGCGTTCGCTCGAAACAGCCGCCGGACGTCGTCCTGTTGGATCTCATGTTGCCCGACAGCCGCGGGCTCACGACCGTCGAACGCATGCTCGACGGGGCACCGACGATCCCCATCGTCGTCCTCACCGGACAGGACGAACCCGTCGTCGGGATCGAGGCCGTGCGGCGCGGCGCGCAGGACTATTTAAACAAGGACGACATTACCGGGGAAGGAGTGTTGCGCGCGCTCCGCAACGCGATGGAACGAAGCCGCACCCGTCGGGAACTCGCCGACCGGAACCATCGGCTCGACCTGTTACACCGGATCGTCAGGCGCGACATCCGAAACGAACTGAGCGTCGTCATCGGACTGGGCGACGGCCTCCGTGAATCCGTCCCGCCGGCGGAGGTCGACGCGGTCGAGACCTTACTGGAGGCGGCCGAGCGCGCGGCCGAACTGACCGACACGGCCGCGGACGTGATCGACGTCATCTCGACCGACGAGGTCGGTTCCGTGCGCGACCTCCATGCGGCGTTGGATGCCGCGATCGATCGCGTCCACGCGGAAACCGCCGTGAGGGTCGTTGTCGATCCGACCGATACCGACGTCGATGAACCGATCACGGTGCGAGCATCGCCCATGTTGGAGTCGGCGTTCGTGCAGCTGCTCTCGGACGCCGTGGACCGCGTCGACCGACCCGATCCGCGCGTGGACACAACCATCGAAGTGACCGAAACGAGCGCGTCCGTGGCGTTCACGGGCGACATCGATGGCCGATTCGGTACGCATCACGACAGCGCAACCGAACCGATGGCCGGCAGGTCAACGACCGCCGGCGACGGTCCGAGCGACCGGGACCCGCCGCGCTCGGCGATGCGGGTCGGATCGTACCTCGCGGCGACGCTTTTCGAGTCGTTCGACGGCGACATCCACGTCGAACGGGAGGGGGATGGCCCACGGATAACGGTCACGCTGCCGCGCGCGCCGTGTCGAACGGCGGGACGTAGCGAGGAGTAGGGAGGATCGAGATGGAACCAGCCTTCGCGTGGCAACACACGATCTACGCGTATCCGATCCTGCTTGCCGCCGCCATTTCGTTGGCGCTTGCGGCCTACGCGCTTCGATATCGACGGGGGATCGACGGCCATCCCGTCACGCCGGGTGACGACTCCGTCCTGCTCACCTTCGCGGCGATGAACGTCGCGATCGCGGTCTGGACCGGCTTCTCGGCGCTGAAGCTGCTCAGCGCCGACGTTGGCGTGCAGTTTCACGCGTATCGGCTGCTCTATTTCGGTAGCTCCTCGGTCGGGCCGTTGTTGCTGTTGTTCGTCCTCGCATACACCGGTCGGACGCGATGGCTTCGCCCGCGGTTCATCGCCGGGCTCTTCGCCGTTCCGGTCGTCTTCTGGCTGCTGCTCTTTTGGAACCCATCCGGGATCGTCATCGCCGGAACCCACGTCGTCGATGTCGACGGGCTGGTCGTCCTGCGAACGACGACCGGCCCGGCACACGTCGCGTTGAGTTTCACCTATGCCGCGTTGATCGCGCTCGTGACGCTCACGCTCGTCGGGATCGAAGGCGTGCGACGGGGACGGACATACCTCCCACAGACCGCCCTCCTCGTCGTCGCCATCATCACGCCCATCGCTACGAGCGCGCTCACCTCCGCGGCGGTGCCGCCGTTCACCGTCGACGCCGTGAACTACGTACCCATCTCGACGGTCGTTTCCTCGCTCGCGCTCGGCGTGGCGACCGTCCGCTATCGAGTCCTCGACCTCCGGCCGATCGCCTATCGAGCCGTTATCGACGACACGCCGGATGGTATCCTCGTCCTCGATGCGAGTGGGCGCGTCGTCCACGCCAATCCGACGGTCTCCTCGTTGCTCGGCGAGGAAGCGCCGACCATCGGAGACCGGCCAGAGCAGGGTCCGCTGGCGACGGCGATTTCGGGAGCTGCGGCGCCGAACGGAGGGAAGGAGATCGCGAGCGCTCGGGATACCGGCGGACGGACGGACGAGCGAACGGACGCCATGGAGGTCGAGGAAACGATCCGAACGACGGTCGAACTCCCCGCCGGCGGGGATGCCGAGTTCCTTGAGGTCCGCTCACGGCCGCTCCGGCGGCGGGGGAGACATCTCGGGCAGGTGATCGTGCTCCGCGACGTCACGGTACAAAAGCGCCGCGAGCAGGATCTGGAGGCGTTCACCGGCGTCATCTCACACGACCTTCGAGCGCCGTTGCGGACGACGGAACGCTATCTCGGCGCGCTGCAGCGGCAGGTCGGTGATGACCTGGATGAGGAAGCCGAAATGCTCCTTTCTGTCGCACGGGCGAACAGCCGGCGGGGTCACGAGATGGTGACCGACCTGCTGGCGTACTCGCGGATCGGCATCGAGGACGAGCCGACGGAGCCCGTCGATTGTGATCGGCTCGTCGGAGAGGTGCTCGACGCGCTGCGTTACCGGATCGACGAGTGCGAGGCGACCGTGGCGATCGAGGACCTCCCGACGGTACACGGGGTCGAACACCTGCTTCGACGGCTCCTGCAGAACCTGATCGCGAACGCCGTAGAGCACGCCGGGCCCGCGCCGACGGTCACGCTGTCGGCGACGCGGGAGGGGTCGATGTGGCGGATCGTCGTTCGCGACGACGGTGTCGGGATCGACCCGAGGGAACTGCAGTACGCCGCCGAGCCGTTCACTCGGGGCGCCGACGTCGACCGCGACGCCGGAACCGGAATGGGGCTCGCCATCTGTGAGCGGATCGTCGTTCGGCACGGGGGCGAGTTGACGATCGACTCGACGCCGGGATCGGGGACGACGGTCGCGTTCACGCTGCCGGCCGTGCCGGAGCCCCCGGACGAGGATCGATAGCCTACGCGTCGATCGGCGTGGCCAGCCGTGAGGTTACTTCAAGGTAAGTGGGTAGGTGAGTTCGAGGTTCGCGAGCCGTTATTACCTTTCCTTGGGAGATATCAACAACCGAGACCAGCCACGACCGGGACGGGGCGAACGGTGGCCTCTTGCACGGGAACGATCGTGCCGTCTCCAGCGTCGTGAGGCTCTCGGCGAACGAATCCGCGGTCGTCACCGATCGGATCGATCGATCCGGGGGGACCGATCGGGACAATCCGACGGGCAGATCCGTTCGGGCACCGACGTCGTCGGTTGCCAAACGGGGTGTCGGTCCCGCCGCCATGCGGCGGTGACCACCGGAGCGGCTCTTTGCCGTTGACGGCGCGGGTCGTGAGTGGAGAATGCAATATGAGAGACGGATATTCAACTACTGGAGCCGAGCAGGGCAGGGCGGACGAAGGCAGGGCGGTGCGTGAGGGCGCAGACCCAGCGAGCAGTCATGAACATCATCGCGTTCGTAATCGAGTAGGCTCGCGTGATCGTACGGGATTGCTCAGAGCTGTCGGAACAGCCACAGTCGGTCTCGTGATTCTCCTGTTCGTATTGGGCCTCAGCGTGTTCGCTGGAACAACGGCTGCAATAGATTCCCCACAGTGTGACGTTACTGTATCGCCCGGTGACTCGATACAGGATGCTATCACGGACCCAGATGTAGGCGACACGGTCTGTCTTGAGAATGGAACGTACGAGCAATCGGTGGTGTTGGACAAACAGGTTTCACTTAAATCAGTCCCGGGAGCATCACCGGTACTTGAACCGGGTGATGCGGATGGAACGGGAATCAGTATCTCGGCGAGTGAGGCCTCAGTCGTTGGGATCACTGTGCAGAACTTCCCGGGACATGGAATCCGAGTCGACGGAGCAACCGATGTGACCGTTGATGACGTAACCGCTACCAACAACGGTGGTGTTGGGATCCTCTTCGAGAACGCGCGGGATGGGACTGTTACAGGAAGTACCGTCACCGGAAACGGGTTCGAGCTCGACGAGGACGCCCCCGGAATCCGGTTCTTTGATTCACCGGATGGTGAGATCAGCGAGAATCACGCCAGCGACAACGCCCGGCAGGGGATCAACGTATGGAACCTCTCGGCGGGTACATCGGTCGAATCGAACACCGTCACGGGGAACGAGATGTCTGGAATCTATATCCAAGATGCAAATTCGGTGACGATTGAAGACAATACGGCTGAGGACAACGGGTTCCGCGGGATTCACGTTCAAGGCAGCGATGAGTTCGTTGACGAGCAGCGAGTCTTAACAGGTATTGAGGTTCGCGGGAACAAGATTAGTAACAACAGCCAATCCACGGCGGGAGACGCGCCATACACTGGGATTTTTGTCCAGAGTGTCAATGGGGCACTGGTTACGGACAACACGCTTGAACAGACTCTCCGAGGTGCGATCATCGCCGAGGAAACGATTGACGTTGAGATACGCGAGAACGATATTTCAGATCCGCGTAGCCAGACAAGCCATGTGCTTCAGGCGATAGACTCACAAAATGTCGTTATTCAGGACAATACCCTGACGGACGTCGGTCAGGGAATACTGGTTTCTGAAGACGGGTTCGATACGTTTGGAGATAAGCCGTTTGACGCCTCTAACGCGGAGATTCGTGGAAACGACATCACGAACGTTGAGAACGGCCCGGCGATCCAACTCGGATTCAGTCCAGGACCTTCCGAGACGTATAACGGCTCCGCGAACGCTCTCATCGAGGGCAACGTCATCGAAGACACCTCGAGCGCTTCTATCCTCCTTGTCGGGCTTTCGTCGGGAACCGTCATCGAAAACAACGATGTAACGAACGCGGGCCCATCAGGAATAGAAGTTCAGCGAGGGGGTGGATTCGACCTGACCGATCCCGATCTAACGTTTCTAGACACGACTGACGTCACGGTCACGAACAACCGACTCAACGAGAGCAACGCGGGTGTGAGGCTCGAAGCAACCACGCGCGCCACTGTCGAAGACAACGTTCTCGCTCGAAACGACGTCGGGATCTCTTCGACGCTGAACCAGACCGACACGGTGATTCGCCACAACGAGATTATAGACAGCACTGACGCCGGAATTCGGTTCACTAAAGCTGCTGGTGATCTGCACGCGTACGGAAACCACATCGAAGGCGGTGATGGGAACGGCATTCAGGTCGGCTCGGCGGGAGGCGGCACGTTCGAAAACAACACGATCACCGATGTCGGCCGGTTTGGCGTGATGTTTTACGATAACTTCTGGCAAGGTACGGGCACCCCGCGGTCGACCGGTGGAGCATTTAGTGACCAGCGCAACGAGGCGCTGTTGATCGACAACGAGATTTCGAACGCCGGCGTCGACGGCGTCCGTGTCGATTTCGGGACCGGTATCGAAATCCGAGACAACGAAATCACCGACAGCGCGGAACATGGGGTCCGTCTTGCATACCGCTCTTCGACCGTTGACGGCATCGCAGAGGACTTCTTCCGTGCGGCTGAGGACACCACCGTATCCGGAAACGAAATCATTGGCAGTGGCGAGATCGGACTGTACGTCGATACCATCGCCAACCCCATTACGCCGGGTGGAAGCGGCGGAGGCGGATCTAGTGATCCTGACCCCGAGAACGAGTTCCCGTCGGGCGTGTTCGTGACCGACAACCAGTTTGAGTCGAACGGGGACGGCACCGTGTTCACACCCTACGTTTCCGAAATTGAGATTGAGAACAACACCTACGTCGACCACAACACAGACCTCGTTCTCGATCGCGTGAGCGATGTTGAACTGTTTGACAACACATTCGAGGCAGGAATACTCGTCGACGGTGAGGAACTCGAGCACTTCGCACACGGCGCCGACAACAATGTTTTCGAAGACGACTCGCCGCTGTTCTACGCGACTGGTGAGTCCGGGACCGAAGCCCCATCGGATGCGAGACAGGTCTTTGTCGTCGGTTCTACCGATGTAACGGTTAATGCGATCGAGAGTGAGGGAGTGCCGATCGGTCTGCTTGTCTTCGAAAGCGATGATGTGTCAGTTACTGATATGTCCGTGACCGAGGCGGGTTCGGGCGGTGACCGCGGGATTGCAGTCCTTGGCGAAACGACAATCGATATTTCTGGCACGACAGTTACCGGATATAACACCGGTATCTGGTTCGAGGGGGTTGAAAACGCGACTTTCACCGACGGAGAGATTGTCGACACAACCGGTGAGGGCGACGGTGCCGGTGGCATCGTCGCAGCCGATTCGACCAACGTCACGATTGCGATGAGTGATCTATCTGGACACGCATCCCACGCGATTCGGTTCGACGAGGTCGAGGTGGGAACTATTGAGTCGAACGAAGTCAACAGTTCCGAGAGAGGAATATGGGTCCGGAACTCAGGGGCGGTAGACATCTCTCATAATGATGTCCAAGAGACTACCGAACGAGGAATAAATGCTTTTTCGGCCGGTATACCGCCTGAATTCGAGACTGCGACAGTTATCGACTCGAATCGTGTCACGGATGGCGATGACGTCGGGATTTCCGGAAGCGATGCCGAGGCGGTGACGAACAACACGGTCCGTAACAACGAGAGAACCGGGATCAACGCGGATGGAGTCATCGCCGACAACCACGTTGAGAATAACGGGAACGGAATCGTCGGCAGTTCCAATATCGATTCGATCCGGAACAACACGATTCTCCAGAGTCACGGGAACGACCGTTTTACCGAGGGTGATGGAATCCAAATCACGTCTGCGACAACAGTCGATATCGAAAACAATGAAATCAAGAACAACGACAGATTCGGGATATATACTCGTAATGCCGACATCGTTACCATTCTGAACAATACAGTCGCCGATAACGCAGACCATGGCATTGAGATAGAGACGGTCGCTGATGTGATCGTTGAAGATAACAGTATACGTGGCCACGATGATGGTGGAATCCTAAACGATGCTGCTGGTCTGAGAGTCGACGCAGACGGGCTAATCACGATAGGGTCGAATACGATAGAGGACAACACAGACGGACTACGGATCGAATCCGTCGGCGATGAGGGTGTCGGCGTCACGGGAAACCAGATTTTGGCTAACACCCGTGGTGTCTATGTCGGTCCAAATGCCAATCAAATCACGATAACCGGGAACGATATCGATGGAAACAGTGGTTTCGGCCTCCGATACGACGGCGGCACTTCGACACTTGACGCGACAGACAACTGGTGGGGTGCCGAGAGCGGCCCAAGCACGACTGGAAGCGACGGGCCGTTCGTCGATGCCGGAACAGGTGCTGAAGCGGACGGCGACGGTGACGCGATCCAGGTCGACAGCGGGCCGATCCAGTTCACGCCGGTCGCGACAGCTCCACAGAGCGGCGCGGAAGACCCGGGAGACGGTGATGTGCCTGAGGAAGATGGAACGATCACCGGCGTCATCACTGCCGACGGTGAGCCAGTCTCCGGTGCTAGCGTGTCCGTGGCCGGCACGAGCACCGAAACGAATGCCGACGGTGAGTACGCAATCGATGTCGCGCCCGGGACATACACCGTCACGATCACAACGTCGGATCCCGCGCTCGACAGTGAAAGCGTCAGTAATGTCGAAGTGAGCTCGGATTCGGTGACAACCGTTTCCGTCGAACTCGAACCGATACCGCTCGGAACGATCGAGGGAACGGTCACGGCTGTCGATAGCGGGGAACCCGTCCCCGGCGCTCTCGTGCGGGTCATCGGTGAGTCTTCTAAAAGTGTAACCACGAACGAAACGGGCGAGTACGCGGTCGACGTCGCTCCCGGTACCTATGAGGTCTCGGTGTCCGTCGAGGGCCTCGGACTAGAGCCGACGACCGTCAGCGACGTCGAAGTGGCCGACGGCGAAACCAAGACCGTCGATGTTGCTCTCGAACCCGTCCCTGAGCCCGCGACGATCACTGGTACCGTCACTGATGGAGATGAGGATCCGATCACCGGCGTTCCGATACAGGTTATTGACGCGGAAACCGGCGAGATCGTCAGTAGTCCGAGCGAATCGGTGGATACCGTTATGCAGACGGACAGGGACGACCGCGAACTGATTGATTTGGGCTCCGTCACGAACGAGACCGGCGAGTATGCGATCGACGTGCCACCCGGAACCTATGAAGTCAGCATCTTCACCGAGGAGTTGATCGCAGCACCGATTACGGTAACCGTAGATGAAGGAGAAGCGGTGGAAGACGTTGACCTCACTGCTGAACCGATACCCGACCCGGATGAGGTCGAATTCACCGTCGATATCCTCGGGAATGAAAGTACGGTCGATGTCCAAGACGGCGAGGAAATCACGGTCGTTGCTGAGATTACCAACGATGGCGACGTCACAGCCGCTGTGATCACCGTCATGGCCGCTGGCGTCATAGACGGAGACGAACTCCCTACAGATGTCGACCCATTGGATGTGGATTTCAGAGAATCTCCGCTCGTTCTCGCTCCAGAAGATACGATTACGGAAACCTTCGCAGTTGCGTCAAAGCCTGAATTTGATGGCGCCGATGCGGTAGTCGCCGTGAGCGAAATTAAGAATAACACGATCGTTGGGTCCGATACGATCAGCCTCTCGGTGTCCGAGCAGCCAGCCACGCTGGAATCGGTCACGCTCGATGCCGCAGAGACAACCCTTACCGAGGGATCGACGACCCCGGTGACTGTGACGGCGACGTTCGACGATGATTCAACCGAAGACGTCACCGGAGATGCAGCCTTCGACAGCAGCGATACCAGGGTCGTGTCGGTTGATGGATCTGCTCTTACAGCTGAGAGTTCAGGAACGGCGACCGTGACCGCAACGTACGAAGGTGAAACGGACAGCGTCGAGGTGACCGTCGAAGCTGACGACCAACCAAGGCCAGAAGTTGCGGTCACCAACGTTATCGGCAATGGCGAAGACACCGATCCCGTAACCGGGATGCCCCGCGTCTACGCGAGCGAGGACGTGTCCGTTGAACTCGAGGTTGTCTCCGATGTCGAATTGGAGGACGTAGCGGTTTCGGTTAGCTCGCTCGAGACGACCTACACGCGCACATTCGAGGCGACCCACCAGGGCGGTGACGCATGGACGGCAACGGTGACTCTCGCCGCGATCGAAGACGATGGACGGTACGAGATTGTTGCGGACACCACCGATACGAACGGAGCCGTCACAACGGGCGACGCCGACGAGGTCCTGCTAATCGATCGCGAGACACCGGCCGTTTCGACGACGCTACAGAACGCCAGCGGGAACGGCCCGAGCCTGCTGGTGGAAAGCGACACGCCGCTCGCGAACGTTCCTGAAATCGATGCCGACGTTGAAGCCCTGCTGGGCGACTTCGTCGGCGGCTCTGTCGAACTCGATATCGGGGGCGAACAGGTTCAACCCGGTGACACCCGCATCTTCGTCCAACCGGGCGATACGCGGTTCTTTGTCCAGCCCGGAGACACACGCGACGACGATGAGAATGGCGATACGTCGGTTCAACCAGGCGATACCCGAATCTTCGCCGAGAACGACAAGCTCAAGATTACAAGCGAGGACGACGGCACCCCGGTCGCCGTCCACCCCGGCGACACCCGTGACGGCGACGATGAACAGGTTCAGCCGGGCGATATGCGCCTCTTCGTCCAACCTGGAGACACCCGTATCTTCGTTCAGCCCGGCGACACTCGCCTCGACGACAACGGTGATACATCGGTTCAACCGGGTGACACCCGAATCTTCGCTGAGAATGACGAACTCAACATCGCCGGTGGAGACGACGAGACATCGGTTCAACCTGGGGACACCCGCATCTTTGTCGATGAAGGCGGGAAACTCAACGTTGGAGATGAAAACGGCGTGACCTCGGTTCAACCTGGTGATACGCGAATCTTCGTCAACGAGGGTGGTGACATCGAAATTACTGACGGTGAGAACACCGTCCAACCGGGCGATACTCGCATCTTCGTCCAGCCCGGAGATACCCGCATCTTCATCGATGACGGTGAGCTCAAAGTATCGCGCGAAATCGATGAGACCGCTGTCCAGCCGGGCGACACGCGGATCGGAACCAGCCAAGGTGATCGCCTCTTCGTCCAGCCAGGTGACACTCGTCTCGAAGACAACGACGAGACAGCCGTTCAACCGGGCGACACCCGTATCTTCGTCGATGAGGGCGGCGAGCTCGCCGTGTCCGGTGGGAACGGTGCCACGTCGGTGCAGCCGGGTGACACTCGCATCTTCGTTCAGCCCGGCGACACCCGTCTCGAAGACAACGGTGCCACGTCGGTGCAGCCGGGTGACACTCGCATCTTCGTTCAGCCCGGCGACACACGTCTCGAAGACAACGGTGCCACGTCGGTGCAGCCGGGTGACACTCGCATCTTCGTTCAGCCCGGCGACACACGTCTCGAAGACAACGGTGCCACGTCGGTGCAGCCGGGTGACACTCGCATCTTCGTTCAGCCCGGCGACACACGTCTCGAAGACAACGGTGCCACGTCGGTGCAGCCGGGTGACACTCGCATCTTCGTTCAGCCCGGCGACACCCGTCTCGCTGTGCAGCCCGATAAACCACGCACGTACGCGTTGCGGAACGTCGGAACCGACCTCGCAGGCAACGACGTGGTCGATGAGACGTCGATTAGCCTGAATCCCGGATTCACGCTCAATGATCCCGTCCTCGAGGTTGGAGATAGCAGTACGAAAGTCGAATTCACTGGCGCTGCGGGGGCTGACAAAGACAAAGAACGGTTCACATCGCTGTCGGAGACACGTGCCAACGCGAATCTTGAAGATGACCAGTTGGGTGTGGGATTCCTCACTGGCACCTTCGACGGCGAACTCAACGACATCGACGCGTCGATCATGATGGCAATCGACGAGTCCGAACTTCCTGACGGCGCGTCGGCCGGCGATGTCGAGTTGCAGTACTACGACGACGCAAGTGAAAGCTGGACGACTGATCCAATCATTGACTCAACGACCGGGTTAGACGGGAACGATCCGTTCTTGAGTGCCTCAGTCACCGGGTTCTCGACGTACGGCGCGTTCGTGCCCGACACGGACGCACCGCGGATCACCGACGCGTCCCCGTCGGACGGTTCCACGCTCGATGCGGACACCGAGGAGACCACGGTTCGGTTCGAGTACGAGGACGACCGGTCCGGCGTCGACGTGGGATCGGTAACCCTTGAGATCGACGGTGAGGACGTCACCGGCCACGAAGAGACCAGCATCACTTCCTCGAGTGCGGAACACGTCATGCCGGTCGAACCGGGCGAGTCCTACGGCGCGACCGTCACCGTTGCCGATACCGCCGGCAACGTGGAAACGGCAGAGACCGGGTTCACCGTTGAAACGGCACAGGAAGCTGACGACGGATCGAGCAGCAGTTCTGGATCCTCCGGCAGCGGAAGCGGGTCCGGCTCGTCCGGCTCAGCAGCCGACGACGAGGAGCCAACAGAGGAAGACGTTGAGGAAGCGACCGACGACGAGGAGCCAACAGAGGAAGACGTTGAGGAAGCGACCCCCGACGAGGAGCCAACGACAGAGGAAGACGTCGAGGAGCCGACATCCGATGACGCTGAGGAGTCCACAGAAACGGAGACCGCTCCCGACGAGCCACTCGAAGAGGAGGTTGGAACGGACGACTCGATCCCCGGATTCGGTCCGGCTGTCGCGTTCGTCGCGATCGTGTCGCTCCTCCTCGTGGCGAGTATCGCGGCGCGCAGCCGGCGGTAAACGTCGGAGCAGCCCCGTAGATCTGAGTTGATAAGAGAACGAAGGAACTACTCCTCGGCTGCGAGCGCCTCTTCGCGGAGCCGTTCGCCCTTTTCGGTCTCCACGGTGAGTTCCGGAACCTCGACGGGGCGGCGATCCTCATCGACGGCGACGAAGACGAAGTGCGACTCCGTCGTCACTTCGCTTTCGCCCGTGAGCGGGTCCTCGCCGTAGGCACGAACGCGGACGTTGACGCTCGTTCGGCCCGATTTATACACATACGCCTCGACGAGCGCAATGTTGCCGATGTCCAGCGGGCGTTCGAAATCGACCGAGTTGATGTGGGCGGTCACACAGGGGTTGCCCGCGAACCGCATCGCCGACATCGCCCCCGCCTCGTCCATCCAACGGAGGACGTTGCCGCCGTGAGTGCTTCCCAGGTTGTTCGCGTGGTGCGGCTGGATGCGGTTGCGATCCTCGATATACGTGTGGAGTAACTCGACCATCGTTCCCCGTTTACCGAGCGGGGTTAGAAAGCCATCGACGGGAGGTCGTTATCGAGGTGGATCGCTTCCCGCCTCGGGCGACATCGCCCGAACCGATCGCCAGCACTCATAGAAAGCGCCGACCGGGTGATAGTCCGGTTCGACACCCGGGGGCTCGGGTGCGACGAGGTCGCCGCCGGCCTCGGGCGCGAGTCGTTTCTCATACCAGACGCCCGCAGGGCCACGATACAGGTCCGTACAGACCGTGAATCGACGGTTGAGTCGACGGAGGCGAGAAGCGGTGTCGGCCGTCCCATTTTTATCCCGGGCGGCCGCCCGCTCAGCGAGCGCCCCGGACGCACCGATCGCCTCGGCGAGCGCCCATCCGTACTGGTCAGAGACGATCGGCGACCCGTCATGCCCGTGGGTGTATATAAATCCGTTCTCGGTCCAGCCGTCGGCGACCGCCCGATCGAACAACGAGAGCGCCCGGGCGTACCATCCCTCGGCTGGACCGGGGGCGTCGCCGTAGCGGTCGAGCAGCGCGAGCAGTTTCGCCCATTCGAGATGGTGTCCCGGTTGATATCCCGGTGGACGGAACTGATGGCGCGGCTCCGACTCGTTGTACGTGAAATCGTGCTCCCAGTCGGCGGTGTAGTGTTCCCACAGTCGACCGTCCGTCGCGGCCGCGAGGTCGACCGTGATCGTCCGCGCAAGGTGCCGGGCGCGGTCGAGATATGCCTCCTCGCCGGTCGCCTCGTACGCGGCGAGATACGCCTCACAGGCGTGCATGTTGGCGTTCTGTCCGCGATACGGCTCCAACTCGTTCCATACAGCGTCGCGGTCGCTTCCCAACATCCCGCGGTCGTCGAAAAACCGGTCCTCGATGAGCCGATGGGTCGTTTCGAGAGTCGATCTCGCGCCCTCGATACCTGCCTCGGTCGCACGGGCACACGCGAGGAGGACGAACGCGTGGCCGTACGCCGAACGCGTCCGATCGACCGGGTCGCCGTCGGCGGTGACGACGAGGTGGTAGCCCTCCTCGCCCCGGTGTCCGTCCTGAAGGAACGAGAGCCCGTGTTCGGCCGCCGAGACGCACCAGTCCGGTCCGGACGCGAGCGCTCCGAGCGCGAAGTTCGCGGTCGCCCGGCAGGTCGCCACGAGATGACGTCGGTCGGCGGTGTACGGGTCTCCGGTTCGAGGATCGAGGAGCCGAAATCCGCGCTCGGCGAGCGTGTCCGGGTACTGCACCCGAAGCGTGGCGAGGAGTCGAGCCCGCCACGGGTCGGCTCGGTTCGCGGGTGGGGACGAAGACATTCTTCGGGAGGATGGTGACGGGAACGTATGGTTCATCTGGTCCCGGCCAACTGAACGCGGGTCAGGAGGGAACCACGCGGACGAGCGGCGCGTTCGTCTCATCGAGCGCGACGTAGAGCGCCCCGTCGTCGGGACCGATGGCCACGTCACGAACTCGCCATCCCTCCGCTTCGAGCAGCGGATCGACCTCCTCGACGACGGGGCGATCGGCGGCAGGGTCATCGATCGTGAAGTGACCGAGATAGGTCCCCGCGAGGTTGCCGACGAACAGGTCGCCTGCCCAGTCGGGGAAGGCGTCACCGTCGTAGATCGTCATCCCGGCGGGCGGGAAGCCACCCGAACCACACTCCCAGTAGTAGACGGGGTCGACGACGTCGTCGCGTTCGTCGGGACGGTCGCCGACGGGGTCGTCGCTCCCGTACTCACAGCCGTAGTGTGCGATCGGCCACCCGTGGTTGCCGCCGCGCTCGACGATCGTGATCGAGTCGCCGTCGCGCTCGCCGTGTTCGGACGCCCAGAGCGCGTCAGTCTCGGGATGACGGGCGAGCCCCTGGGTGTTCCGAAGGCCGTAGGCGTAGATCGAGTCGGCGACGTCGGCGTCGTCGACGAAGGGGTTGTCCTCGGGGATCGACCCGTCGGGTTCGAGCCGGAGGATCGCGCCGAGCTCGTTCGAGGGGTCCTGTGAGTAGTGATCGGGACCGAAGTCCTTGGATCCCCGATCCCCCACGGTCACGTACGCCATCCCGTCCGCGCCGAAGACGACCCGGGAGCCGAAATGCTGTGAGGAGCCGAGGAACGGCTCCGCGGCGTGAAGCGCCTCGAACCCCGCAAGCGCGGGCGCATCGGGATCGAGCCGCCCGCGGCCGAGGTGCGTGGTCGACTCACCGTCGGCGTTCGCCGCGACGTAGGTGAGGTAGACGAAGGGTTCGTCCGGATACTCGGGATGGGTCGTGACGTCCAGCAAGCCACCTTGCCCGGCCGCGAGCACGTCCGGGGTGCCCGAGACGACGGGCGGACCCTCGTCGGCGTCGGGCCCGTCCACGGCGTCGTCGTTGGTCGCATCACCGGGATCGATCAGTCTGAGGTCGCCGTCGCGTTCGGTCGCCAGCAGGCGGCCGTCCGCCGGAAGGAACGCGAGCCCCCACACCCGATCGAGCCCCTCGGCGACCCTCTCGACGGCGTATGGTCCGTCCCGGTCATCCGGACCGTCGTCGTCATCGGCAGCAGCGTCGTCGGCTGTACCTTCCGGTGTGTCGTCGAGACAGCCGACTACCGCCACCGTTCCCCCGACGATGGCCGTTTCACGGAGGAACCGGCGTCTGGTCGGTGAACCGGCCGTCACGTTCGGATCGGTAGTCATCGCTCTGACCGAGATGTTGATCGGCAAGGAGTTGAACGTTGTCACGGGACCGGTCATCGGATAGGTATCATCTCAATGAATTAAAATCGGCGGTTGTCGACGTCTGACAGCGGTGTTATCGGTAACCGTATCTTGAATCCATAAGTTAATATTGTACTATGTGTTCAATACACTAGCAGACCACACGAAACGGAAATGGCAGCCGTACTCGAAGCAAGGACAGGGATCGAAGAAGCAAGATATCTCGAATAAATAGAGTAATACAGTGTCATATGTTCAATCCGCGAATATGCCATGGTAAGTGGGCTTGACAACCGCGGTTGAAGCCGATACGGAAAGTCAAGGAACACCGAGACGAGAATGGCTGTCATCGCTGATATCACCGTTCGAACGCCGGCCGACGAGACGAACATGCTGGTCGAGGCCGCACCTGAAGGGATCGTTCGGATCCCGTTCATGTTTGGTTCCGAGAATATCGTGATCTCCTACGTGCTCGTCCGACGGGATGGGCTCGATGAGTTTCACGGGGAACTGGATGGTCGTAGGGAGAGCGCCGTCACGGACGTTCGGGTGATCGACGAGTTCGTCGCCTACGCATTAGTACATGTCACGTATCCATGGCACGCCGACGCAATCCTCGTCTCGCTGGTCAATGCCGGATTGGACGTTCTTGAAGGACTGGGAACGGCCGAGGAGTGGACGTTTCGCGTGCGGGCCTACGAGTGCGATGCCATCGATCGGTTCGTCGAGAAGTGTACCCGTGCCGGCGCGACGGCCGCTGTGGATCGAATCGATGGAGCGGGCCGGAACGAAGAACCCATACTCACGCCGGCACAGCGCCGAACACTCCACACCGCCTACGAGACCGGATACTTCGAGGTTCCCCGACGGACATCGCTCTCACAGCTCAGCGAACAGTTCGACGTCTCCGATACGGCCGTGTCACAGCGGCTCCGCCGCGGAATCAACGCGGTTCTCGCGGCACAGTTCGACGACGATACCGCATCACCGACCGATTGACACCGGCGTCCCGAGGTGCTTGTCGTGTTTTTTGTAGACGTCACGGATGGGATCGACGTCGACAGTTCGATGACGAAGGTTCATTATCCGTGTTGAAACTAACCCCCAACGAGTGAAGTATTGGTTATCCAAGTTGTTTATTCAGTGACTACTGTTAAGTGTGGTCTACTGTCAGTGTGAGATACAATGGCGACAGCCGAAACCATCGAGGATACGTTGGATACCGCCGCAGAGGACCACAGTAACGACGTCGAGGAGGCAGCGCACGCGCTTATCGAACTCCAAGAGGCATCCGAGGATGTCGCGGTCCGTACCGAGGAGATCGCGGCGCTCGCCCGTGAACAGTCCGACGGGATGGGACAGGTGCGGAGCGAAGTCTCCGACATGAGCGCTGCCGTGGAGGAAGTGGCGTCATCGGCCGAAGAGGTCGCAAGCGAGGGACAGGAGGTCATGCAGCTCGCGAAGGAGGGCCGCGAGGCGGCCCGTGACACTCGAACGGCGATGTCGCGGATCGACGAGTCCTCGGACGAAGTGAGTACACGGGTTCACCGGATCGAAGAGCGCGTCACGGAGATCGACGAGATGGTTGCGGTGATCAACGACATCGCCGACCAGACGAACCTGCTGGCGCTCAACGCCTCGATCGAGGCCGCGCGTGCGGGCGATGCGGGCGAAGGCTTCGCGGTCGTCGCGGAGGAGATCAAGTCGCTCGCCGAACGCTCACAGCGGCGTGTGACCGATATCGAGAATCTCGTTGACGGGATCCAAGACGACACGAACCGTGCGGTCGAGGGGCTTGAGGAGAACGAAACATCAGTCAACGACGGTATCGAGGAGGTCCAATCGACGCTCTCGCGGTTCGAGGGCATCAGCGATTCGATCGAGGAACTCAACATCGGCATCGAGGAGGTCGCACACGCGACCGACGAACAGGCTGCAAGCACCGAGGAGGTCGCTGCAATGGTCGATCAGACCGCCTCGAACGCCGAGGAGATCAGCGACGAAACCGACGCCATCAGCGCCGCGGTGGAGGAACAAGCCGCGATGATAGGCGAGGTCAACGAGGGTTTTCAGGAGCTGCTCGACGGGGCCGACGACTGAGCGGCTATGGTGGTGTAGCGCGTGCTCGGAACGGTTTTTCGCCACGAAAGCACGATGTGACGGAGCGACCGAAGAGGGTTCAGTCGTCGCTTCGTCGCTCTTCGAGAAAGGTTCTCAGCCCATCGAGATCGGTGCCGTTCTCACGGACGGTTCGGATCTCCTGTTCAATGCGCTCGGAAAGGAGATCGCTCCCCTCGAGTTCATCCAGTAGCTTCCCCGCCTCCTCCTCGGACGGCGACATGATACTAAAACGGCGTTCGACAATATGTAAATAGATCGTCCTGTTTTTCGAGGATCGATCGGGGCCTTCAACGCTGAAGGGGGACAGCGCGTGCCCACGGCGCGTGACGCCTCGGACCGTTTTGATGCGTGAGCGTATCACACCCGTACCGGCTTTTAAGCCGCTGGAGAACGTATGTATAGACGCTATGAGCACCCAGAAACAGGTCCGACAACAGGCCGGCACCGTCGAGGAGAACGGGCTTCGATTGGAGACGGAGAAGGCCGAACAGGTGATCGACGCGTTGAACGCCGACCTCGCGAACGCGTACGCGCTCTATCACCAGCTACACAAGCATCACTGGAACGTCGAGGGCGCGGAGTTCCTCGATATCCACGTCTTCCTTCAGGAGGTCTATGAGGACGTCGAAGCGGCCGCCGACGAGCTCGCGGAGCGGCTCCAGGCGCTCGGCGGCGTTCCCCACGCGAGCATGACGACGCTCGCCGAGAACGCGACCGTCGAAGTCGAGGACGAGGACGTTTACGACATTCGGACGTCGCTCGCGAACGACATCGAAATGATGGGCGACATCATCGAGAGCTACCGCGAACACATCGAACTCGCGGAGGGGCTCGGCGACTACGCGACGAGCGAGATCCTACGTGAGCAGATCGTGACGCTCGAAGAGCACACCCACCACCTCGAACACTACCTCGAGGACGACACCCTCGTGCTCGACTCGGCGACGCACTGAGCCCGACGCTCCCGCATCTCTGACCTGCACCCTTTTATTCGATCCTGACCCGCCAGCGGCGTCGCTTCCCCTCCGCATGGTCGAAGTCGCCGTCGAGCGGACCCGAAGGTCGAACGGACCACACGCAGTGGAATGCCGCGGCGTTCGGCGGCCGGGCCGTGCTCGTCCTCATTTTATATACGAAAAAGTTCATGGACATACCGGCTCGTCGGTGACGGTATATAAAAGAGCGTGACCGGATACCGGTGCGATGACATCCACGTTTGTTTATTTTTTCTAAAATATTGTGTGAACGAACGCTTATATACTGAACGGAGGCAACCCCGTTCATCGGAGAGGATCGACGTGACGGAGGGACCGACGTTGCGGATCGGAGAGGACACGACGGAGCGAAACGGACGGGTGCCGGCGCCGGTGCCGCCGGACGATCCGGAAGCGTGGTACGCACCCGACGTCCGGGCGCAGTACGCACCCGCACCCGGGGTGGTGGCGACGATACGCGAATACGACGAGGGACGGTTCGAATACGACGTGCGCGAACCGCCGCTCTCGCCCGCCGACGAACGGGCATTGGAGACGGTACGGGACCACTTCTCGGCCGTTCGGCATCGCCGTCCGCTGACGCGCGCCGGGGTGATAGAGCGGGCGGAAGCCGGATTCGAGCCGAAATACGAACGGGTCCTCGACGGGATCCTCGAGGTGAGCGAGGCCGCCAGACGCCGGATAGATTACCATGCACTGAGCGAACTCCGGCTGCTCGGGCCGTTGACGCCCGTCGCGCTCGACGACCGGATAGAGGTCGCGGACGTCGGCGACGCTGAGGAACTCGTCGTTCACACGGAATCGTTCGCACCCGTCGAAACCGGGTTTGACCCCGAGACGCCATACGTCGAGCGGATAACTGGCGAGCGGCTCCATCGGTACACCGTGCCGTTCGGTGGGTTCGACGTCGAGGTCGTCATCCACCGCGAACGGCTGTTGGGTTCCGATCAGTTCTCGCTCAAGTACGCCGTTCTCGAACCTGACCTCCTTCCGGGCGATGAAACGCTCATCGAGGAGTGTAAAGAACGGATCTGGGAGACGACGGTGGAGGATGTCATCACCGATCGGGAGACGTTCGTCACCGAACGGGCTCGGCGGTTCCTCTCGCGACAGCTCACGGCACGGAACACCCGAGCGTGGCTCGATGCGACCTACGTCCGTACCCGGACGGTGCTCGCCGACCACGGGCTCGGCGTCCCTCCCGTCGACTCACGGTATGCACGCGACCGGCTCGATGACCTCGTGTACTACGTCCTCCGCGACCTCGTCGGCGAGGGGATCCTCACGGTCCCGATCCGTGACCCGAACCTCGAGGACATCGAAGCCAACCGCGTCGGCGAACGGGTGAAAGTCGTTCCCCGTGACCTGATCGGGACGACCGAGGAGGGGGTCGTGGGACGGATGCCGACGAACCTCACGTTCGCGAACGAAACCGCCTTCATCAACGTGGTCACGCAGCTCGCCGCACGTGACGGCACCGAACTCAACGCCTCGCGTCCCTCCGCGAAGGTCAACCTCGATCTCGAGGGGGTAAAAGAGACGATCCGCTGTGCGGTCGCGCTTCCGGTCATCTCCGAGGATGGCCCCCACGTCTCGATCCGCAAACAGGCGAGCGACGTCATGACGCCCGTCGACCTCATCGAGCGTGAGGCGATATCGACGGAGCTGGTGACGCTGTTGTGGATGCTGTATGAACACCACGGCGTCGTGTTGTTCTCCGGGCCGACCGGCGTGGGCAAGACGACGCTGATGAACGCCCATATCTAGATACTACTAGTAGATTGGTTCCTTCACGGCTCTATTAAAATATAAGTTATATATGCATGCCTCATGCGGCACACATTGGGTTCACTTTCCGGGAGGGAAGATTATCGGAAATTAGGGTGGGAATGGCTGGTGAATGCAGTAGACAGGTACAACGCAAATTCGTCTCACCGGTTCCTTGTGAAGACTTTTTCACCACCGCCTACAGGGAAAATACAATAAGGCTAGGTATCTATGACCCGTTATCGGCTATGAGCGAGCGAACAACCGCAAAATCGAAAACTGTGGAGTATGAAACATCTGTCTGTGTTCATTGTAGCGATGAGGTCTTCATTGATAACGACATAGATAATATAGATAATCTTCCGCGGGGAACACCTGTTTTTGTTGGCGGCGGCAATCACATTAGCGTTGATCAAACCTCACCAGTAGCTCATGCAAGAAACTACCGCACGCCGAAAGTAATCGTGAAGTGGTTCTTGGGCAAAAAAAAGAGCCCATTAGAACAACAGTATCTATGCAAATCATGTGCCAAAGCCGTATACAATTTCCCTGAGTGATCCATGCCTAAAGAGACTGCAATCACTGAGGAGATATCGTATTCAACTAGTTACTGTGATGTTTGTGGTGAGGAAGTTGCCATGGATGATGTCCCTGAAGATGTGATTGAACCTCAAGGGTACGCAGTTCTTCTGGGCGAAGGAACAGTCAGTCGTGAGTTTGCAGATGCAGGTAACTGGGATCAAGAGATTCAATTCGAACTTGAGGAAAGCGAGACGCGTCTTCCCGACGTATCGGCGTATCTTGTTTGCGAGGATTGTGTAGAAGTAGTACATGGGATCTCACCAGAATCTCCCCCATACACGGGAAAATTACCACCAGAACTTACGAGTAAGCTTCGACAAAAAGAGGGTAGTACAGAAATTCCGAGCTGGCTTATCTATCTGGTGGTAATTGCTGTGTTTCTGTTCATATTATTTATTATTTTTTAGATTTGATCCAGAATATCTGATTTCTTTTCCTCTAATTCCTGTTCAGTAATTACTCCCTCGTCTTTTAAATCACGTAGTCGTTCGAGTTTATCAAGTGGATCATCACTTGTACCTCCGCTGTTGCTACCGGACTGATTAGCTTGTGACACCTTGGTTCGTATGAAATTACTCATGTTCTCAGCAGCATCATCCGCGAGACCCCCAATTCCAATGCCATATACTTTTGATGATGTCTCCACGCGTAGCCTTTTGTTTACTAGACCGGAACTCAAATCAACCGAAGAGATATTGTCATACCAAATACTCTGCGACTCAAGCCCAAATAGGCCCCTTTTCTTTTTGATCACAATACGTTTATCAGTTACAGCGGTTCGTTGAGCTGAAACATCACCTATACTTTCGCCATCAATCTCGAATCCCTCTCCGGCACTCACGGCTAAGAAATGTACCTTCTCTCCGGGGTCCAAGTATTCGTCTATTTTTTTTACTTCGCTCTTACTTACGAATTCGTTCTGTGGTTGGCAATCTAGGTCAGCGTTTTCCAACGGGGCGTCATCGTTGTTATCGAAAAGTCCCATAAAAAAACCATGTCATACGCCCACTTATAATTTATGTGACGTTTTACACTATTCTGTGCCATCTAATTAGTCAAATTTAAATAACGAACGGTTTGTGGGTTGAGTCATTAACGCTATCGACAGAAGCTATCAAGTAGGCGTCGGATCTGTATATATTGAATGTTGGGAGCGAAAGCGGTGACCCGCAGCACAGATACCTTACTCTGCGAAGTCAGCTGCCTCAAGCGTTGAAGCGTCGACCTCTCCGGCAAGATACTTTACTTCCTTCCTTATCTGGTTCATAATATCCACGCTTTATCCGGAGGAACAAATCCGTGCTTGACGAGCGTGGTCGATCAAGAGTCATGTTCCGCGGCGTCGTCCGCATTCTCTTGATCTCGCTCACGGAGTGGCATTGAGAGCCGATCTAATCGCTTTTGTGCGGCCTCTCGACGTTTCTGGGTTTTCGCCTGCTCGTGTTGTATCGACGTCACCGTCCCGTCGACGAGTGTAACGGTCAGGACGGCTCCATCACGCTGTGCGTTCGCCGGGAGCCTCTCTACCGGCAGGTCGAGTTGCGTATCGTGCTCGTCGACCTCCTCGAGTAGGAGCACAGCGGTTTCGCCGTCAACGATGCGGTCGACGACCGCGGTATAGGTGCTCATCCGGTGCTCGCCTCCTGCTGTGGCGTGTAGTCAGTAGAGTGTCCGAGTAGTGCGTTCCCGATTGCTGGCTGCTCGATCGACTGCTGGTCGTCGTCGCTTGGCTTTTCTGCCCGGAGGTCGGCGGCGTCCGTGGAGAACGCCTCTGTGCTCGCGATGTCGATAGAGCCCGTACCGTTGGCAGTCACCACAACGTCGCCGTGAACGCCTGTCCAGTAGGTCTCGACCTCGCGGTCGGCGAACGAATCGAGCACCTCGTCGTGTGGATGCCCATACTGTGACTCGTACGCACTCGAGATGATCACCATCTCCGGCGTCACGACGTCAAGGAACGCCGGCGTTGACGACGTGCGCGAGCCGTGATGGCCTGCCTGATACATATCGGCGTCAAGTTCGCCAGTCCACTCGTCGACCATCCGTTCTTCGGCGTCGCGCTCGGCGTCGCCGGTCGTCAGATAGGTGAACTCGCCAAACTCGAACACGAGCGAGACGCTGTTGTAGTGTAAATTGCTCCCGGAGTCACCAGCTGGTGGATTCACGACGAGCGCGTTGAGATCGCCATCGATCGGCAATTCGTCGCCTTCCTCGACGGTAAAAAGATCGACGTCGTATTCCTCTACCGCATCGAGATATCGCTCGTAAGTCCGAGTGGTATGCGGCACCCCGGAGTCATAGGCAGCGCCAATGCCGTCGCCCTCAGTCTCCGCCCACTCGATCACAGCGTCGTGCCCGCCAATGTGGTCGGCGTGTGCATGCGTCGCGACGAGGTGGTCGATCCGGTCAATTTTTTGATCTTCGAGATATTCGATGACGCCTGCTCCCCGCTGACGGAAGTCACCGGTATCGATCAGGATGGTCTCGCCCGTGGGCGTGATGAGCAGCGTCGCATCGGCTTGCCCGACATCGATGTGGTGGATCTCGAGGTCGCCATCGGCCGTGGCTGGTGTCTCACGCTCGTCTGTTTGATCGTCGGTGTCGCTGTCATCTCCAGTGTCGTCATCAGAATCCGCAACGTCGTCGTGATCGGCTTGGTCATCAACGAGAACGTCGTCAGTTGAGACTCCGTCATCACCGGGGAGGCCAGCACACCCCGCAAGGAGTAGCATGATGACAACACAGCAGAACACAAATGGCCGTCTCATAACTTCCAATCTCCGTCTGTCATGTTGAACGTTCGGACCAGACATTCACTCGTGACCGCTCACTTCTTCGTACTCACACTACTCGTTTGCTTGGACGCATTTGTACAGCCACTCACCCGTGCCTGAAGCACTCAATACGCATCTCTCATCGACCGGTTGATTCAGATGAGAATCTGTCTAAAGAATAGGGTTTCAACAGCGCCTTCCCTCAGAGATATGGGACCGATCTTGAGGGGTGATCCGGATGCAACTCAACTCATTTGATCCCTGCTTTCTCAAGCGCATCAGGCCACGAACCGAAGCGCACGCGATACGTGTTTGGCGCATGCGTCCCGTATGTGAACATATCTATTTGCCTTGGAATGCGATCAATTTCCTCAGCGAGATCACGTAGGTCTGCAAGGAGTTCTTCGTCGGGAATTCGCGATACGCGTGGGATATCCGCCGGATCGAACCCAGCCTGCGTAATCGCTTCGTCCCATGATCCGAACCGGTTCCGGTACGTAACGTCACTGTACTCACCGTGTTCGATCATATCGAGAGTTTTCGGTACACGATCAAGCTTATTATGAAGTCGCTGGATCTCTGCGAGCAACTCTTTCTCAGGAATCCAGCCCGTTTTACGGGGAATTTGATCCGTTTTGAAGCCGGCTTTCGAAATCGACGCTTCCCATCCGCCGAAACGCTTGTAGTACACACCGTACGAATAAGCACCGTATTCTTCCATTTCGACGACTTTTGGGACGTGCCCGAGTTCGTCATGGAGGCGCTGGATCTCTGCGAGCAACTCTTCATCCAAAATCCGGTTCATCGATGAGGTGGTTCGATCCGTTCGGTTCCGAGATTGTTGTTCGCTGCTCATTCAACTGGATGTGGTCACCGTATGACCGATGTACATTTCGATTAGTTTCTTTTTTGTATTCTGATAGGTACAACTCAACGATGAATACTGAGTTTAATGTTCCGTATTCTAGAGGTGTCAACCTTAGAGTACAGCAATTTAACGGTAATATAGACCAGATGTGTCCATGCCTCCTGAAGCATAGACGGGCGTCACGATTTTAGACGAGACAGCTGTCAAACTGACCGAATTTGTGGTTAACCAAGATCTGGAAAGCATTGCTGAAGCGATCGACCATGCAGCTGATGCTGCACGAGACCCAGAAACACTCGCAGAGGCTGAATTAGCACGTCTTCTCCATCGAAAAATCGCAGACTGAGCGTGGTTACAATAATTTTACTGTGATTCTCTCTACTAAGATTGACACCCTTCAGGTCCGCATGAATGAGAATAATGCTTTCTTAGGCAGACGTCGTTCGAGCAAGACATAGTCGACCAGCGAGTGTGATTGAGACGTGCTTGGTTCTATCTTGCCTTGTTGAACGCAAGACAGCGTCGGGGTGGGGTAGATTATTCACACTTTCACGGTGCCAGAACCCTGTTCTCGGATTCAGAAGTTGCAGTAGCTGTCGCTAGCAGTGTTCATCAAAGGGTCAGAACTATGGCATCTTGGTTCGTTGTTCCGGTGACGACGGCGATGCCTCTCCCGGATACGTCCGGAGAAGGGGAGCAGGCGGCGAGCCCTTAACTCGCCGCCTGCGTTAGGTTATGGATGATGCACTTCCGTATCAGCTCCCGGAACTGGCCGTGCCAGCTCCGGGAGCGTAGCTTCTCGCCGTCGTCTTCCTTCAATTGCGAGAAGCCCGTTTCACTCATCCACCGCTGGTTGTAATCCTCGTTCATCCGGGCGTTATGAGCCTTCTGTAGCGGGGTCTGCTCTCTGTGTTTGATCAACGGTCGCGTCGAGTTGGAGCGACACTCCTCGCGGAGGTCGCTCCATGAGTAATTCGCGTCGGCAGACAGGACCCGCAGGTCTTCCGCGTTCCGGCGGAAGACCTGCATCCCAATATGGCCGTCCCACGCCTTCTGCGTCGTAAAATGAACGTCCTTGATCGCTAGTGAGTTCACATCGATCAAGATCGTGGTCTTCATCGACTGGAGCGAGTAGTTCGCGCGATCACGGTAGTGGTAACTGGTCTGATCGCGTTGGAAACCACTGGCGTCGATTGCGGCTTCACCACTCCAGCCCGCCTGCTCCGCGCTTCGGCGGAGCAGGCGGCGGAGTTCACGCATTCGATACTCGTTTTCCCACCTGCAGAATGAGCTGTAATGCGGTGCCTCGTCGAGGTCAAATACGGCAAGGACACCGGGCATCTCGTTGAGGTAATCTTCCGTCTCTCGGAGGCTCTTTTCCAATTCGACACGGAACAGAATCAACGCGATCTGGGTCCATTGGGCATACCCGTCCGCGCCATCCGGCGCGGCGGGTACATCTGGATCGTCAACATGCTGTTTGGCAAGGTTTCGACACATCCATGCAAGCCGTCTGAGCGATGCCATATCGCCAGACGGCGTCCATTTCCCACTTAATCTGACGGAATATCGGAGATGAGGTGGCTGAGACTGTCGTCAATTGGCGGCAAAACAAGGCATCTTTATTACAAACCCGGACAAGGAGCACCTAAACACACCCTCAAAGCGACTTTCTGAAATCAACAACGTGCTACACAAGAGTAGGTCAAAGACTTACTGTTCGGAGGAGGATCTAAGAGATGTACGACGGAAACTCACAATACAATTCGAAAACGATCAGCAATTAAAAGCTAAGGCTGATACTGGAATTTTTGAGTGCCGTTCACCAAGAAGGGGATGAAATCACATCGGCTTTGATATCCCTGCACGTAGATATAATTTTTTTGGTATTTTGATCGACATTTTTACCTCTTATTCCACCTAAAATCACCTCTGAGTCAATAATCACAGTTCCATCCTCTATTTCGACATTTGATTCAGAAATTACTGCATCAGCATTTGTAGGTAGAACCTCTCCCCATGACACTCTTATTGTACAACCTTTGGAAAGGTACTCCGTATTGGATGTTTCTTGCTCTAATTCTTGTAGATATAATTTAACCGAACTATTTGATGAACTCAAAATGTCTTCAGCTCTCACAGCGAACCCGTCTACCATGGATCGATCTCTCTCCCGAATATTGACGAGTTTGTGTTCGCTTTCATCCTGAGGAAAAGTATCGGGTAACTGTGAATCAAAATACACCACCCCGTGAACTACCTCTGATGATCTCGATGGGTCAACGATTGGAAATGCTAGATATGAACGTTTGTAGGCGTGTTCTTTCGCCTCTTTACGATCAAAATTTTGACCTTCCGTGAGCTTGTCAATGCAATCTTCCCGACTATAACAATTATAGACAACTGGTTCTCGCGTTCTGTAAGCCTCCCCAATTACACCTTTATCAAGGTCAAATAGCCTCCCCCCTCCACCCCTTTGTTCATTCCCATTACATATAATGTCAGTATCCATAATGAATTTCTTTTCTCGAATATGTCGTGGAAGGACACGATGGTAAGTGAAACGTACATGAGACCCTTCAGGGTACTCAAGTACTCGGTTGAGTGCCAAAAGTCGTGCTTCGATTCTTTGCGATAACCAGTTTCTGCTGCGGGATCTGTAACCAATAAAATCTGCCACCGCGGATATGAAAAGTATAAATAAAATTGGATATGCATATCTAGTAGTTATATTTGTACCAAATACAACAGTGAGCGAAGCCAATCCAAAGAATTGGATTAAGTCAACTATTCTCTTTGCATTATGAGATCCAATATATTCAACGAGTGTTGGTCCATTTTGAGCCATAATTTATACTTTGCTAATAATCATAGAGATATTTAATCCCATATTATGGATTACGAAAGCTCCGTAAAATACGATCATACATCGGTACTGAGGAACATAAGTCGTCGGACTCCATTCCTTCAGAATATCGGTGATAGTTATATAACTCCCGTTTTGATAACTTGTTGGCAAAGAATTGCCTAAGGAACATTTTGCATCTTAATTCCCCTGACTCTTCAATTCCAGCACCATATGTACGGTTCCCATCTAACCTTCCAAATAGATAGTAACCTGTATTCAGTTTATCCCAAGCAGTCATGAGGCTATTGTAAGAGTTCCATATAGTACTGTCGACACTATCTAATATGTCATCCTCAGCAAATATAAGATGAAAATGTGGATGTACGATACAGCCCGTCTCTTCGTCAATTTTTGTGGACCCGTGTTCAAAATAGAGGGTATTCTTTTGTTCATCAAAATACTCTTGTAATGAGTCGGATAGTAGTGTAGACGTTCTTACTAAATCTTCTTTTTGATGTCTACTGAGTCTAGCAATACTTAGTTCGTGTTGATATGGTACCAAAAGAATATGCCCTTTGGTCAGGGGTGCAGGATCAGGCCACGCAACCCAATACCGTGAATAGTATGGTGGATCATATTTATTTTCAATATGTGGATTAGTTTGGTATAACTCTTCAATTCCTGACACTATACCACAAAATTCACATTTCTCTGTACTCATAATTCAAGCCTTTTTTGTGGTCTGTTGGTATTTATTCAGCAATTCTTCTGTTTTTGAAGAAAAACTTGTAGATCCTGTGAAAATCTCTTTTCCACCTGTCGGGAGAGTGGTGCGAGCCCCCTCATCAGTGATATACTCTAGACCTCTAGACTTCTCAATAACTCTACCAATCTTAGTTGCTTTTCCAACATTGTTCACTGGATCCTTGATTTCATTCCAATCGTCAGGCGACATAGTTACCACACTTTGCCAATCGCCTCCTAAAGTGAATGCGAAAGCTGATGGATGATACTCAGTATATTGATTAATTATTTTCACAACTTGATCGTCCATTGGTATCTTGCTTTCTTTAATCCTAAGACCAACATCACTTTTATCAGCTAATTTTTTCAAATCCATTCCCAATCCGTCCGTGATATCAAGCCCTCCATTACCAATATTGTTTTTTGTCATATATATAGATTCCTCGTATGGCGCTTCTGGCATCTTGGTTTTTTCGTAAAGATACTCCTCATCTTTTTTTGATATGCTGTCATATTTATCAATAAAAAAGGTGGCAGCATTTATTGTCCCAATATTTCTTGTTACAATAATCACGTCACCAACCTCTGCGCCTGCTCTCGTACGGATCTGCTCTTTATTTGAGACTGTACCTTGAATCATAGCAGCCAAACGCGTACCTTCTGTTTCTTTTAAGTCACCACCTAACCATGATATATTATAGTGATTTGTAATTTCAGAAAATCCTTTGACAAATTCTTTGTACTTGTCATAACTATAAGAGCTAGGGAATTCAAAAAGTGTGTGTATTCCTTGGGGTATAGCGCCACTTGATAGTATGTCGCTCAAATTGGCTTGGACTAGATAGTTTGCAACACCTTTCGGATTCCGTTTCCCATATTTTGAAGTTAATGGCTTTGAACTTATTGCGTCACAACTTTGGATTAGGTATGTGCCATCTATTTTCACGACAGAACAATCGTCCTCACCCATCGGCACCACAACATCCTCTCCAGAATGTGCAATCTCTGACATATACTCGTGCATACCATATTCCCCAACATCGTTTAACACCCTCATATAAAGACATTAGTTTCCGGGGAGAAATAATTTATCACCAGTTCTCATAGGCCGTACTCGGGCCCACTGCGGGTATCCATCGGTTCTCGACCCTGACCGGTCGAGAATCGGCTCTACCGACTCCATCATTAACTCCTATCACGGCGTCCATTACATGGATGAAGGCGAACTCTGCTCGATGGCACCTAGAGAGCACCACCACTTACCATCGCTACTGTACGGCGTACGTCGTCTCCAACGGCACGTCCGTGACGATGGCTATAACATACGTTCGTACCGACGCGGTCGATTGCAGCCTCGACCGCGTCGAGAACTATTCATTCGAGGTCGAAATGCTGCTTGCGGACAGCGGATTCTACAACGAACGTGTCGTCCGCTCCTCCGGTGAAATTGTCGCAACGGTCCTCCACGTTCCGAAAATGCCTTGTTGAACGCAAGACAGCGCCGGGGTGGGGTAGATTATTCACACTTTCACGGTGTCAGAACCCTGTTCTCGGATTCAGAAGTTGCAGTAGCTGTCGCCAGCAGTGTTCATCAAAGGGTCAGAACTATGGTATCTTGGTTCGTTGTTCCGGTGACGACGGCGATTCCTCTCCCGGATACGTCCGGAGAAGGAGAGCAGGCAGCGAGCCCTAACTCGCCGCCTGCGTTAGGTTATGGATGATGCACTTCCGTGTCAGCTCCCGGAACTGGCCGTGCCAGCTCCGGGAGCGCAGCTTCTCGCCGTCGTCTTCCTTCAACTGCGAGAAGCCCGTTTCACTCATCCACCGCTGGTTGTAATCCTCGGTCATCCGGGCGTTGTGAGCCTTCTGTAGCGGTGTCTGCTCTCTGTGTTTGATCAACGGTCGCGTCGAGTTGGAGCGACACTCCTCGCGGAGGTCGCTCCATGAGTAATTCGCGTCGGCAGACAAAACCCGCAGGTCTTCCGCGTTCCGGCGGAAGACCTGCATCCCAATATGTCCGTCCCACGCCTTCTGCGTCGTGAAATGGACGTCTCTGATCGCCAGTGAGTTCACATCGATCAGGATCGTGGTCTTCATCGACTGGAGCGAGCAGTTCGCGCGATCACGGTAGTGGTAGCTGGTCTGATCGCGTTGGAAGCCACTGGCGTCGATTGCGGCTTCACCACTCCAGCCCGCCTGCTCCGCAGAATAATGGCTCAGAGAAGGTTTGAAAACTAATTCGATTGTTAGATATGACGGACTAAGAGAAGCGTGCACTAGGTGCACGGCGATCTGAGGCCGTCTCTATGAGATAGTAGTATTTTTGATACAACTTTCGGATAAAAAGTTGGGTGTCGAAGACAAGCAGTAAAAGCTCTCTAAGGGACGTTTTGTCCACCACCATATAAACCACGTTCTGCGTTGAGACTCCGCTTGAAATGTCGCCGTAGAGGGCTCCTAAACTGCGAATTCTGAGCTAACTTTCAGATCGCGTCGCGCTCATTAAGCGCGGAGCAGGCGGCGGAGTTCACGCATTCGATACTCGTTTTCCCACCGGCAGAATGAGCTGTAGTGAGGTGCCTCATCGAGGTCAAATACGGCAAGGACACCGGGCATCTCATTGAGGTAATCTTCCGTCTCCCGGAGGCTCTTTTCCAATTCGACACGGAACAGAATCAACGCGATCTGGGTCCATTGGGCGTACCCGTCCGCGCCATCCGGCGCGGCGGGTACATCTGGATCGTCAACATGCTGTTTGGCAAGGTTTCGACACATCCATGCAAGCCGTCTGAGCGATGCCATATCGCCAGACGGCGTCCATTTCCCACTTAATCTGACGGAATATCGGAGATGAGGTGGCTGAGACTGTCGTCAATTGGCGGCAAAACAAGGCATCCGAAAAGGTGAGCCGCTGAAGGAGAAACTCGACGTGCATAAGTCCTACATGACGACCTATCGCATGTACAAAGACCGCGAACGGGAATTCCGCTTCCCGCTCGCTGTCGTCGTCTCTTACCAGAATGGTGGCCGAAAAAAGCACGGTGAGATGGTTCGTGGATACGTGACTTGTGGTGTTTCTGATCGGTCACCGAAGCAAGTCGTACGGCTCTACTGGAAGCGCTCAGGCATTGAAACGACCTATCACTGCTCCGGGAAGCACGAGGGATCACGACGACACGTGAACCCGTCGTGCGGTTTACAATCATGCTGGTTGTGGCACTATTAGAGAACCTCTGGCTCGTGTTGAGATGGGCGGTCGCCGCCCGCCCACAATGGGGCGGGCGCGACCTGCCCGAGGAGCTCACGTTCAACAAGTTGCGACTGGACTCGGAAGGAACTGGAGGGAGAGCTTGAGCGGCGCTGGTACTTTGAGGCCAACGGTGTAGGGGTTCCTGAGACATACGAGTGGGCGACGACCGCAGGCTGACCGGGTTACCCCACGGCTTATCACTCTAAGCTGTCAGCGACAGCTCTGAGCTATACTAGCCCGAGATTGGCCGTTCTTGCTGCTGTGGATATACAGCTCGCTTTTACTACTGCGTTCTGATCGGTTGGCTCTGCTTTGTTGAATCCGATGACGGCGTGGGGATCACTGTTTGAGAGTTTGTTCGAGGTTGTAAACTGCGGCGGTCAACACGAGTTCGCGGAACTCGCGGTACCAAGCGCGAGGGAGGACAGCGGGGCCGAACCGACGCTTGATGGCCGAAAACGCAGTCTCGGCCATCCACCGCTGGCCGTATAATTTGCTGTCCAACCGGGCGTTGTGTGCGTGATCGTAGTGCGCGAACAGCCGGTGGCGCAGCAAGGGTCGGACGCCCTCTGACTGGAGGGCGTCCCGGAGAGATTGGTCGTCATAGCCTTTGTCGCCGGCTATACTTTCTATTTTCTAGGTGTTGCGAAGGGCGACTTGACGGCCAGTCTGGGTGTCGTGAGGCCAGTGTGCCGAGCAGTGGATGTCGAGGACGGCACACGAGTCTGTATCGACCAGCGCCGTCGTTTTGAGCGTGCGTATGTGGCGATCCGAGCGGTGTTGGTAGTGTCTCGATGCCGCTTCGCGGTCGAAGAACGTGGTATTGATAGCTCCGTGCGACCCCGGATCGCACTGTTTCGCGGACTCCCGAAGGAATCCGCGCCACACGGACATGGGCACCCTCTCAAACGACCGGTACAGCGTTGAGGGTGCGGGAAATGCCGTTCGAGCGAGCTGTAATAGACCACGAACGCGATCCATCTCACTCGCCTAATCGACGATCTCGCGGTACGTCGCGTCCATGTGAACCCGCAAAAAGTGCAGCGTCACATGCTTCCACCCGGAAATCTGTTGCCAGTCGGATCACTCACCGCCGTTGGACTGGCAGCACAGCGCTTTTGAGCCAGCGACACCGCTTGCTTAACGAAGCGGAAGAGTAGTTTAGGCACATCCACTTCTTCCGCTTCGCTTCCTCCTTCAGAGCGATGCTATTTCGCCGCCTTCTGCGGATTCAACAGAACAGTTGGCGCAGTAATCAGCGATGTGTGATTCGTCCTTGTGAAGGTCCCGAGGTAATACATGGTGACCTCTGGAGTGGGAGCGCATGGTGCGGAAATACACCTATTCGGGCTCGCTGCCGCCGCCTGTCAGACAGAGGGCGGCGTCCCATGATACGGCTTCTTTGGCACGTAGACCAATCAAGAGCAAGCGTTCGGAGACGCTTGTGTATCATCAGGCTTTACCACCCATTCTTACTCCACACGCTGGGGACTTAGCAGGCTTCATTTCATCAAGAGCGAAATTGAGACGCTTCCCTATCGCCGTGCAGATATTTGTATATCTAGGTAATAACAGTCAATATGACCGTTGTTGCCGCTGTCGGCCTTCCGGGGAGCGGGAAAACCGAAGCAGCGGGCGTGGCCGAAGAGATGGGTCTAAGACGGATCTCGATGGGCGATGTCGTTCGACGAGAGATTGAGCGGCGAGGTCTGTCGGTGACTGAAGACAACTTAGCCAAGGTCTCGGCTGACCTCCGGGAAGAGCATGGTAGGGGTGCCGTCGCCCGACTCTGCCTTGATGATTTCAATATTGCAGCGAGCGACGGAGTGTTCATAGATGGCATCCGAAGTTGGGAGGAGGTACAACTGTTTGAGTCTGCGCTCGGCGACGAGTTCGTGACGATCCATATTGCGGCAGACTTCGAGACCAGATTCGAGCGAATCAGGTCACGGGGGCGGAGCGACGACATTAAATCACGAAGGGGACTCGCCGCCCGGGACCGCCGAGCATTTAATTATGGGCTGGAAGAGGCTCTGGAGCGGGCAGACATTGTGATCCGGAATGAAGATGACCTTGCGACTTTTCGCGAAACTATCCGCGAGACTCTCGGAGGCTACGCCGACTAGTGGTCCTCCACTGTCCACGATGGGAACCAAGAGCCTGCCTCCTCACGAGCGGCTGCGTGGGAGTCGGCAGCGTGAATAACGTTCAACATCGACTGGTCAGATACCTCTGCCTGAGATGAGGAGTCCTCTGAAAGGTCGCTGCGGATGGTGGCCCGGCGAACAAGCGGTGGGGTCGAACGCTTCACCAACGAGGGATCGTACTCAGTTAAACAGCGAACAAGAGCGTGGGTTATATCCTTGATATGCTGATGGAAGGGTGTCAACCTTAGCAGAGTGAATTACGGTAGGTCTACCGTAACCTCGCTTAGTCTGCGAGTTTTCGATGGAGAAGACGTGCTAATTCGGCCTCTGAGAGTGTTTCTGGATCTCGTGCAACATCACCTGCATAGTCGATTGCTTCAGCGATGCTTTCCAGATCCTGACCAACCACAATTTCGGTGAGTTTGGCAGCTGTCTCGTCTGAAATCGTGACGCTCGTATATCCTTCAGGAGGCATGGATATACGTCTAGTCCATATTACGGTAAAATTACTGTATTCTAAGGTTGACACCCCCGAGCATGGCGTCAATAAAACCAATATTGCCGGTGTCTTTCTGACTAAAGAGCTTTTCGGGACCGATATGTTCTTGCGATAATCTGCATTGCTCCGGGTGATTGCTACTCTCTATTGGATGCTCCAAGAGGCAAATCATCGAAGAAACGGCTCTGATTGTCGGAAGCAACGAACCGCCTGTGCTGCATGTTGGCTCTATATACAGCACGATGCGAGAGACCTATCACCAATTGAGGATTTGAACAGAGCCAATTGATTAATATTCTACGGGCCAAACCAGCGCATCAGACGGGGGAGACTGGCTGAAAAACTGATCCGGGTGGTAAGCCAACGTGCTGAACTCTATGTCCCATCCGTCTTTAGTTAAGCGAGAAACCGCGTGATAGCGGCGGCTTATCGAGGCATCTTTCGGAAGGAATGAGGAAGTCCTGTCTGTGTACAACAA
>NZ_FZNQ01000058.1 GCF_900188065.1 Halorubrum vacuolatum | reverse complement strand
CGAGCAAGGCGACTCCCATTACCGTCTTCTCGACCTCGTTTTCCTAAACTCATTACGGCGTGATCGCGTTTCCGTCTTCCATTTTCAATAGAGCAGAAGATTCGGGTACCAGAACTCGGTACTGTACATTGAGTGATCGGGATCATCGACAAACGTCAGTGATTACTAATGACGAACGAGAAAACCGGCTATCTGGAGGAAAAGTACGAGAGTCTACGGGAGCAGGGCGAAACGTGGCCCCTGAACCAACTAGAAACCGCATCGCAGGCTAGGCCGATTGTCGAGGGACAGGAGGTGATAATGTTGGCGTCGAACAATTACCTCGATCTCGCGAACGATCAACGTCTTCGAGATGCCACCCAGGATGCAATCGAGTCTTTCGGTGTCGGTGCCGGCTCGGACTGGTCGATTGCCGGATATACCGAGCTACAGGATGAATTGCATGAGGCGATCGCCGATTTCAAAGGGACCGAAGCCGGCCTGTCCTATCAGACGGGGTTTGCTGTCAACGCAGGTCTGTTGCCGCAACTGCTCGAAGGGGGAGATGTGTTCGTATCGGATGCCCTCAACCACGGGAGCATCATCGATGGAATCAGGCTATCCCCCGCTGACGTGGAGATATACGACCACTCGGATATGGGCGACTTAGAGAATACGCTTCGGGAAGTCCATGAGGAGTACAACAGGTGTATCGTCGTCACCGATGGTGTGTTCTCGATGGACGGCGACGTAGCAAAACTCGACGAAATCCAGTCGCTCGCAGACGAGTACGGTGCAATGACCTACGTTGATGACTGTCACGGAGAAGGCGTCCTCGGTGATGGTCACGGGATCACTGCCGAGTTCGGACTCGAGGACGACGTCGACTTTCAGATGGGTAGTTTCTCGAAAGCATGTGGTGGATTCGGCGGTATGCTAGCTGGGGACCAACACGTCATAGATTACGCGTATAACACCTCTCGTACATGGCTTCTCAGTGCTGGCTATCCACCCGCCGTCGCTGCAGCGAACAAGAAGGCGCTCGAAATCATCGATTCCGAACCAGAGCGAGTGCGCAGACTCTGGGAGAAACGCGGCTACTTCGCGGAGGAACTTCAATCGATTGGGTACGATATTGGAAACAGCGAGACACCAATCGTTCCGGCGATGATTGGGAACAGTAAGACGGCTAAAGAGCTTTCCGAACGCCTCTTTGATACCGGGATTTTTGCACTGGCAATCGTTCATCCGATGGTTCCAAAAGGTGAGGCACGAATTCGGAATCAAATCAACGTGGGACTTTCACAAGCAGATCTCGACGAAGCACTTCGGGTATACGAGGAAATCGGTCGCGATCTGGATATCGTGTAGCGGGCGAGTATTCACACTGCTCCCAGCTGAGATTTCAATGACGTTCAAACTGCTGCGTTGAATAGCGATCTTATCTACCGATATCACTGGTTTAGAAGGATGAAGCCGAGGAAATCGAGCTTGGTATGGAGATCGATATCCTTG
>NZ_FZNQ01000027.1 GCF_900188065.1 Halorubrum vacuolatum | reverse complement strand
AGACGCTCAGAAGATCCACAAGCAACGACCAATCTTACAAGAGACGCTCGCTACCGCTACACAACCGAGGTGTGAGGCTTAACTAAAGACGGATGCTCTATGTCCTTCTCTTCTTCAAAGGTATAACTTCGTGAGACAGAGTCGTTCGGGAATAACTCATCGAAGCCACCAAACTGTTGAAGCGGATCGTTGTCCGGGTCAGTGGGATACAGCTGAAAAGCGCCCTCATCTATCGAACTGTCTGTTTCGTTTTCTAACGTGTAATCGATTGCATATTCGTAGCTCCCGGTCTTTTCATTCACCTCAAAGCTCTCAAGAGTCACCGTCAATCCACCAGCACCCTCATACGAGTCACCAATCTCATTCCAATCACGGACGACCTCAAAATTCGCAGAGAGATCAGCTACCGACACACCAAATGTTCCCACTAATTCTCGGGTGATAGATATGGAGACAGTAGAAGATTCTTCAGGCGGGACAGTCACCTGTTCAGTCACCGTTTCCCCCTCAGTTATTTCTTCAAACGTGGTGTCACCGATGGTTTCTCCATCTACTGCTTCCCCATCAATCACGAATTGAAGCTCTTCTGTCCCCTCTGTCTCACCTTTGTTTTCTACGGTTGCCGTCACCGTGACTGATTCACCGGGGCCGGTCTGGGACGGCTCCACCGACAGATCAATCACTTCAAATTCGGCTGGAGCTGGTTCTTCTGTTTCCTCTTCCGGCTCCTCTTCTGTTTCCTCTTCCGGCTCCTCTTCTGTTTCCTCTTCCGGCTCCTCTTCTGTTTCCTCTTCCGGCTCCTCTTCTGTTTCCTCTTCCGGTTCTGTATCGGGTTCGGGTTCCGTTTCATCGTCAATACATCCGGCAATTGCCAAGGTTCCCGAAGCCACAAACAAAACCTCTCGACGTTGCATTACCCTACCAGAATGGCCATGAGATGATAACAACTTTGCCAAGAAGAGGGAATTACTCGTGAGCAGACCCTCACTTCCGTTGTTCCCTCAACTATGACGGCGTACCAGCGGCGTCGCAAACGTGAGCCTAAGATCGTGTGGTTCCGACGTATTTGACGCTGTTGAAATTCTCCAGTCACGGAGCAAACCCATATCAGAAACTCTTGAGAAGCCGAAAATGAGTCTCACTGAGGCTCCTCAACTCCGTTCAACTCTTTGAACACGTCGTTGCAACACGCACCATTCTCAGTGAACGGGTGGTACTCGAAGTCCGGATTACCACAATAGGTGAACGTTAGCCACCCGTCTAAGAAATCGCCAACATCGTAGTATTCTTCCTCAAGCCATCTCCCGATCTCGAAGCCTTGTGTTATTTTTTCTTCCTGATACACCGCCAGCACCAATACCACGTCGTCGTTAACCGCGTCACGAGCAGGCCCGAACTTGTTTTTCAATTTCCTATCAATCGAGTTCGTCGTTCGTGTTCTCATTCCGAACCCGAATCCCCTTTCTAAAAGTGAAGCATGGTCGGGTTTCGTAACCTCAATCCAGATGTCTTGATCGTCAGTGGTGAGCCGAAGGTCGAAGTCCTTCGATGTACCACGGTCGGAAAGTGCCGCGTTCATTGATACCTGATTCGCGCCGTACACTTCCCGTAGGTAATACAGAAGATATAGCTCAGCGAATACTGAATTAACTCGATCTTCATCACCCTTCCTTATTTCGTTTAGCCAATCCAGCGTCGGGTCTGAACTAACATTCACTGAACTGAGGTACTTGTTAATGAGTTGGAGATCGTGGCGTTTGAATTTCCCAAGAAGCTCCTCCCCATTAATTGATTTTTCACCGAGTAGATCGTTGATATTCGGGTATCCACGTGGTGACGGAATAAGCTGGCTGTGAGGAAACTTCGATTCTAATTCGCGCTCGACACCATATGAATACAGAGTGTATGAGTGGTTTTCGAGGGGTGCAGTCGGTTTGCTATTGTTATCAACTTCGATTATTTCACACCCGAATTTATGCTCGTACTCGGGTTCTGACGGATGAATATGAACGATGTCCCCGATGTCGTAAGGTTCGTCGGCAGGTTCAAATTCCGAACTCATTTCATGTCACATCAATCTGGTTCGCAATTTGTATCGTGTTTAAAATAATCCCTGCCCCAAATTCGAGCGGGCTGCTGAATATACGCTCTGTATCTCGCACGACGCCCGAAACCTATCACTGTTTGAGGATTCCAACAGAGCCTCAAATCTCAAATATCTATAGATTCACCGTCTTAGCCGACTTCGGCGTTATTGAGGGATATTAAAATTTTTGGCTAATACCCGGGGGACGAAGATCGCCGGTGTAGGTCATGGTGGTAGCCTATCTTGATGATATCACACCCATCAAGGTACGCCAACGAAGCACCAGCAGACAATCTACAGACTATTCGACGGGAACAGAGGCAAGGCATTAGCGTATCAGCCGGTGACCCTCCTCGACTCTTGCAGAAGGTAGCGAGGTGGATGCATTATGTCTGAGGATCAGCGGCATCTGTCAGCTGAGACTGTACGAGCAGCTCGGATCAACGTTGTCGACGGAGAATCTATCGGAGTCTGCCTCTACCTCAGTGCAGAGGATCTGGTCGCCCTAGGCGTGGATCCACAACAGTCACACGAGATCTGGTATCGTATTGATCCTGATACGGCCAGTCTCACCATATCAGCTGATGCGCCAGCCGGAAACATTGAACCACCATCGACCGAGCACAGCTCGATCAACCGGTGATTGATTTTGCTACTGAAGACATAATCAGATAATCATGCCAGAAATTAGCAACGATAAAACGACGGCGCACGCCTATCCGCCGAAGGAGATCTACAACGCGTGGGGCGAGCATGCAGAAGAACTCAACATGAGCATTAGCCAGTACATCATTCGAATGGTGGAATCTGGTCGGAAAAACATCAATATGGAAGATAGCTCGTCAGACACGCTGAGGGAACTCTTACAGCAGCGTGCGACACTTAGCCGTCAGGTTGAGCGTCAACGTGACCGGATAAAAGACCTAGAGCGGCAACTAGAGCAAACATCTCAGTCAGAGATTGCATCTTTCGTCACGGAGAATCCGGGTGTTCAAACGCCCGTGATCATTCAGCACGTAGCAGATACAGTACCCGGTCGTGTGGCCGGTCATCTGGATGCACTTGAGGGAAGCCTCATCGAACGTCGAGATAGCGGGTACTACCCCATCAATGCTGACGAGAGAAGTGAAATGTCACAGAGTGCCCCTGATAAGATCCAATGACTCGACCAAAAGGTACCAAGCCGGAGGAGTTTAGCGGGGTGTATCAGAGTTACAGCGATATTCCTGTGCGTTATCGGTTGGAGACATACGCTGATAGCTATCAGAATAAAGAGACATGGAATGACTACTGCAGTGAGGTGTTATTCGCGAAGTTTGACTCAAACCATATCCGTGATACTGCTAAAAAAGCGGGCAAGTCGTGGTTAGCACATATGGATGCTAGGGGACGTCACCATGCGTTAGCGACTCCATTAGATGTGGACACATGGTCGCAGGAGCTAATGAATGGGAATCGGAATAGGCGGACGTGTTATGAGCAGTACTTTGTCCGTATCTACCAGTTCTACGATTACCTCAAGCAGAGTTACCAGCATCCACATCTCTACAATCCCTGCTTGATAGCAGCCATTAATTACGAAACAACGCGATACCTGTGGGACTACCGTGTTGATGTGCGACCGGAGGTGAGGCCCCGTGAGTGACAACCAAACCCACTCCGGAACCGACGCTTTCGATGACGTGTCCGAGGCATACGCGACGGCATTTAATCGGGACCCAGATCCACTCGAACAGTATAGCGATCAATTCAAAAACCTACCAGATCCATTTGAGTTCTTCATTCAGAAATCCTTGAAAAACAGAGACTCGATTGGTGATCCTGACACCTACGAGCACTACCATCGGACATATCGCGAATGGAAGGACTACATCCGCACAACTACGGATGATCGCCATCCAGCCTGTCCGTCAACTGCACACGTAAAGCGATACATCGAATGGCGGCGCGATGTGCATCAAAATAGCCGTAGGACAATCCTTGGAAAGCTCTCAAGACTCGCCCAAGCTTACGAATACTGGCAAAGCAAACAGATCATGCCGCACCCGAAGGGGTGGAATCCGTTCGAGATAGCGAGAGAGGAAGTTAGCCTAGGCGAGGATGAGACTAGAAACTACCCAGATCTGCCCCTCTCAACTCTGCAATCCGAATTTGCAAAAATAAACAACATCCGCAGCAGAGCCATCATCGGTACACAGCTCAAAGAAGGGTTGCGCGCGGGAGAAGTCGGGAATCTTCGTCTATCTGAAGTCCATATTAGCCACCACGAATTGCAAGGACAGTATCCTGAGTTGGGTACACACCATGCGCTAAGTGGTCACAGTGACGTGGTGTATGTACCGCACGACCGCGACGGCAACAAATCGACCAATCCACGCCTGCTACCTATCGATGATGAGCTGCGATGGTTATTGATACGCCATCTATTGACTCGACCACAAGTGGACGAACCGTGGGTGTTTCTCTCCCGTAGAAGCTTTGGGAAAATAGGCCCCAAGCCTGTCAATCGAGTATGGAAAGAGGAGTTTCACCCGAAGTACGCCGAAACAGCGGAGCACGATGCAATTACAAGCCATTTCGGACGCCATTGGTTCTCCACCTACTGGCGATTAGAGGCTGGTCTCGAACGTGAGCACGTCCAGTACATGCGCGGAGACCTCATACAGCCATATGAAAAGTATCCAGACCCGATTGATGACTATCTACATCCTAACTATCGTCAAATTGAGTCAGTATACCGGGAGAATGTTTTCAAATTAAATATTGCTTTGAGTCACTCTCCCTGATAGGGTACATACCTACGTTCCGGAAGTGCCGACCGATAAGGATACTCCCAGTATTGACCGCACCCCAGTCACAATCTATCGCTTACTGAGGATTTAAACAGAGTCGCCTGTCTGTGTATATGCAAAAAATGCTATTTCGAGCTTGTGTGTGTCCGAGTAGCGGAGATTATCGCAATAATCACGACCAATATCACAACCAGTGCGCTCATGTATAGAAGATTGTTGATGGTCCGCCTTCCTGCGGTATGACGGATTTGTCTTCGGTTCGAGAAACGTCCTGTAAGCCTATCTCCGTGGGGTTCAGCACTCACATCGAGTTCGGCTGAGTTGTATCAACAATCTCCGCCAGAAGAGTGCAAAGTTAGGACGAAAACGAGAATAGCCGAGAAGTTTCCAGAGCCGTCACATACGGAGTTGTACCGAGTGAAGTTACAAAAACGTTCGTCTGATTTTCTCGTTGTCAACGGATCACTCGAAACAGATCTAGCGGACAGAAGCTTATACTGTATGACAGCCAATTCCGGTGTATGGATGTCGACTGGGATAGGTATCACAACAATACGCTCTACAAACTCCGAGTTTCCATCCACTTCCTCGGGCGACAGTCGACGGTGTTGAAGCAACGGTTCTTCACCGCGGTAAAGGAGAGTCTGGTTCGAAACAGTGTGTTCCTGCTTGGTGTGTTGCTTGTGTTGTGGTTTGCGGCCGCCGGTCTTCCCACGTATGGATTGGCGTTGGTCGGGGTTGGAGCTGTCGTGTTGGCGTGGACTCCTTTCAGACTGTACGTGAACCAGTTGACGAATACGGCTGCTGTGCCAGATGACAGGAAGGATCCTACGCCGTATCAGCGCCGGGTGTCGTTGGTGTCTCGGTGCGTGGCTGATGCTGGGATTGGCTTCCTGTTGGTGTCAGCGGGGTTCGCGGTGCGGGTCGTGACATCTCTCGGATGACCCGGTCGGAGATTAGGCGAACGGGATGTGGAGTATTTGAACGTAAATCAGGAGAGCGGTGTAGAAGACGTAGAGGACGCTGAAAAACACGAATCCGGGATAGAAAAGTTCCTTAAACGACGGGAGTGACAGGAACGGGTATTGAGGAGGCCTCACATCGGGTTCGGGTAAGTTGTCGGGAAGGTAGTCAGGGATGTTCTTCGCGTGTTCGTCACCAACGACGGCGACGACTCGGCCTCCTTCTCGGGAAGCCTCGGTGATCTGTTGGGCGATCATCTCGTCTCGGCCACCTTCTGACCTTCGAGACTCGTGGATGCGGAGGGTAAGGAGTGGCAGTAGCGAGCTGACGAACAGCCAGCCAGCGCCCTGCAAGACTCTGCCGTCCATTCCGACGTAGAGTGAGTAGTTGAGAAGGACGAAGAAGAGGACGACGGCGAGGATCTGTACGAGTAGGTGTGAATTGTGGAGGACGTCGAGATCGGTTTCACGTGTGTACTTGATGTCGGCTTCTTGCGCATCTGCGAGGTCTTTGAGAATGGTTTTGTCGGCGTATACTTGGCGGGCGAATAGGTATTGGAAGATGAGCATTATCCAGCCGTACCATTGCTGTGTGAGGCTGTAATCGGCTTCCTCGGCTTGGCCTTCAAGAATTAGGTAGTCTACGCCTTCGACAAGAATTTCGCGTTCCTCGTTGAGGTCGGCCTTGGAAGTGTGGACTTCACCTTTTATAATAATCTCTGCTTCTGTACCGCTCATCATCGAGTAAGATTCATCAGGTGTAGTTAATGTTTCTGGGATGTGATTGAACTGTCTTCATGATTCTCGCACCGATACAGATACGGATCTGGCAGTGAGAATTTGGGGCATATTAACGGAAGAGACCGAGGTTGACTTCAACTATGACCTCACCCGCAAACAACTCCGGGAAGCCCGCAAAAATTCGGCTTACAGGCAAGCTACATCAACAACACGGTGTTTACCGTGCTGTAAGCCGCCAAATCCTCCGAATACTATGATTCCATCGAACTCCGATCAACGACCCTCCCGACTACCCAATTCAGACTATGAACCTCGTAGAGCTCCTCCCGAACTACACCGCGGAGAATCCCCGCCAACCGGTGCGCAAGGATATGTTGAGATCACTTCGTGACAAAGCCGATATTCTCAGCTATGAGGAGCCCGCACCGACCAGCCCGCACTACTGGGCTCTCACAAGAGTTCGGACGAGAAATTTTCAAATTTGATAAGAACCGTGTGCTAAATTAAACGCGCGTATCTCCCAGTGACTTCTTGTTGGCGTAGCGAAATTATTGGACTATGGACGCAGAGTAATACGTAAACGGACTTATTGAATCAGAGCGTGGTGGAATGATTGAGAGGGCTAAGTGGATTTCTGACCAACGACCACAGTTCTCAACGGGGATGACAATATTCGGTGGTCAAGAAGCGTTGATTACCTTTGAAGATGCCCAATTATGTTATATTCACGGGGTATTTTCTGGTGCAATAGTGCTTGGTCAATCTTTTATAGAACAGTCTATTTGCGGTCTTGCATATAGTGCGGGCAAGTTCGCTGAAGATGATAGACCCGGCTACCATGATGCTGTTGAATTTCTTGACGAGAACGACATTTTAGCGTCTGATGATGTGGAGGGCGTTGCGCTAAACGAGTTGCATCAACGTCGAAACCCGATTGTACATTACCGAGGTCCGATAGACGGAACCACCTTCTCAGGCAGAAAAATGGAACATATCCGTGAGAACCCGGAAACAAAGGCTCTAACGATATATGATATGCTGAAAGAGGATGCTGAGATGGTACTGAAAACGTGCTTCTCAGTGAGTAGAACGTTTGGGGTAGGAGATAGAATAGGGTAGGTAATGACGAACTTACTCATATTATTTTTTGCATTTGAGCTAACCTCTGTATATTGTATACCAGTCCTATCAATACTTAGCGATCTCAACAGATCTACTGGTACATAAATCTACTTTCTAGGGGTGGCAGATTCTATCTGACCTTCGATTTGAGCGGATTCTCAGGAACGAGTACGCGATCCTCGACAAGCTCCTTGTGATCACTACTCAACTTAAACACCTCATACACATCGTCGTGTAGACTGTCTTCCACGGTCTTCAAGCGCTCTCCGGCCTCATCAGTTGTCTCAGTAGAATCGCGGGCTACATCCAGAACCCTCTCCATACCATCTCGGGTCCGCGGATAGTCGGCATCAAATAGGTCTGAGAGAGATGTTACGTTGAGCGCGTCCAGCAGGTCAATGAAAGATTTCGCTGTGTCCGCATCGTCCAGATCTACCGACTGATGTACGTTCAGACGGACAGACGAGCCCTCACGAGATGGTTGTATGTCGGTGTCATTGGCTTCATCACTATCCGGGATGCGTGTAATATATGCTGTCCGTGTAATGTCAACTTTGTCAACGGAGGCGGCATCCAGCAGCTCGGACGAATTGGCGAGTAGTGTTTCCGCACGCCGATATTCACTGATAAGATCTTGCATCTGACGTGCTGTTGTGGCGATGCTCTCTACTAACTCGTCCTCAACATTCTCGCTTTCTGGATCGGGTATAGGGATGTCGCCTACGTACTCTGATTTGTACCGAAGATAGTTTCCACGATACGTTGCCGCATTCCGACGAATGTAGAACTGGGCTAAGTCACTATTTAACACGCCCGTAATGAACCATGCGAGATCCTCGTTGTTGGGGGCAATATAATAGGTCGTGTCGAGACAGTAGAACTCTCCACCGTCATCCACCCAATAGTTGTTATAGTAGGCGATGTCTGGTGTGACGATTTTTGTTTGCTCAAATAGTGATGGATCTTTCGGTTTGTCAAGTGCCCAGTAGTCTTCGTTCTGCTCTCTAACGCAGTAGCGGTCTTCAAGCTCGTCTCGGTTTTCCCCGTCGTTGTAATACTCCTTCGTATTGGGATAGTCGTCAATGTCTGTCCCCGGTGGCGTGTAAACCACGTAGTCTCCATCCCACAAGTCCTCCCAGCGCTTTACTTGGCGACCACCGAGTATCGGATGAATAAGCTCATTTTCTATGTCGTACTCGTCGATTGTTTCCTGATCGACAATGAATACAGGATTCTTTCCGGTCCGAAGGCCGCGCTCGATCTTATTCTTGTGCCCATAAGACCGTAGCTCTGAGCCGTGATCTTCCATCCAGTTCAGCACTTCCTGCTCGTCAGCCGGAGCAAATTGCCAGTCGGAGTTGGATACAGCAACAGATTCTACAGGGTAAGACTGAATCGGGGGTTGGTCATCCCATGTGATGCTGTCGGGAACTGGTATCCCTTCGTCTTCTACTAAAGTTGGAATATCTGGAACTTCGCCTCCCCACTCCGCTGGCAACGCGAGGGCGAGAAGATCAATAACGCGGTGATTTTGTTCTTCTCCACGCTCAGGTGTACTGCTCACGGAATCCCACCCTGAGATGTCATCCGATTCGATCCAATCTTCCATTGACTCACCAACAGAGACGTAAGAGAACCGATAGTCATCAACAACAAAGTCGTCGGCGGACCGAATACCATCTCGGTTCAGCCCTGTCAGAATCATAATTATTGGATAAGTTGTTGCGTGAGCGAATACGTCGACATCACCAATATTCACCATCTCACCGATACGATAACGTTGAGGAATGAGTTCTCGCGCCCGCTCCCCATATCTACTATCAAGGAATTGGTTAGAAGTGATGATACCTAGTTTGCCTCCCTCTCGGAGCCATTCAGATGCCTTCTCAATGAACAAAAGATATAGATCGTAGTTGTGATACGCTGAATAGTAGTCGTTATAATCCTCTTTTGCTGGCCCGTTTTGGATGTTCTGGATACGAACATATGGCGGGTTCATGACGATGTAGCCATAGTTCTCCCGTGTTTTTGCTCTGTCTGCTTCACGGCGCTCACGCTCATAGCTTCGCAAGAGAGCATCACTGAACGTGGCTGTCATCGAGGTTTGTGTTTGCCGTCGCAGAGAGTCCGTCTGATAAACGTGGAACCGATTCAGTGAATAGTCCGGATTTTCGTCTTTTACTTCTTTGTAAAGGTCGATTATCTGGAATAGAAGGTTCATCTCTGTGATGTGGCACGCGAAGGGATTCAGATCGAACCCCCAGAGTCGCTCCTGCATAATCTCTACTGCCTCTTCTGGGGGTACGTTTCGGTTATCTAAGCGCTCAAGAAGTCGACCCGCTGCCCTAACCAGAAACGTCCCTGAACCACAGGCTGGATCGAGTAAGTCGTGTTCAGGCTGATCGATTGGATTATCAGGGGTGTACCCTACACGGTCAAGTATAAGATCAACAACGCTTGTCGGCGTGTAGAACTCGCCTAATTCTTTCCTCTCTTCGGGAGGAAGATGCTGTTCGTATAAGTGCCCGAGAACGTCTCGATCCACACTCCCAAAGTCGAAGTGATTCAGATGCCAGAATGTTTTCTTTATTACAGTATCCAAGTCCTCATCGTCGGAATCCAGCTCCCAGTCGAAAATCTGCCGTGAGTACAGCCGATCGTAGATCTCACTCAACTCTTCCGAAGCAACATCAAATAGATCAACATAATTCCGATCAACATACCTTGAGAAGTCATTCCAGAACGAGAAATAATCCACGACCCCTCCATCACTAATCATTTCCTCAACCAGATCCTTGTCCTCAGCGATACGAATTAGAAGGATCTTATTAATCTGGACGTAGATACTTTCTCGGCAGAAAACACGACGATTCTCATCGTCCGAGTTCTCTTGTCGGTTGGAGAGCCGTACCCATGTTTCGTAGTCAGAATAAAATGCTCGGTACTGCTCATAATCGTCCCGAAGTTCAGCAAGTTGTGACTCCAACTCAGCTATTTCGGTATCATCGTCGTGCCCCTGCTCTTCTAACGTCTCAATCTGCTGTTCTAAGTTGCTGGCCTGTTCTTGGTACTCATCATACCGGGACTCAAACTCATCGAATGCTCTGAGCGTGTACGGCATCCAATAGTCGTCTAAAGCCGTCGTCAGACTATTAAGCAGATTATCGAACCCTTCATCGGTTGAGACACTCTGACGATCAGAAAATGTGAAATTGTCGTACCGACCTGCGTTCACTACATCTGCTTTTTTCAGGTGGTTTAGGTGGCTAATCGCATCCAATTCCTCTTGCGGAATATCCTCACTCAACGCTTCCCCCGACTCTACGTTACGGATCCGCTCAAAATTGATACTGGTTAAAAGTTCACCGCCGACGCCGTGCCGGACTTCGTCTGCGGTATCCACATCACAGCGACGATAGAGTAGTAGTCTGTCAAAGTTAGTCGCAATGAAATAATCTACATATGGACTGTTTGATGCGTAGCGAAACGCTTGCTCAATTCCTTCCTCAACATCTCGGTCACGTCGCTTTGCCTCCACAATAATGACTGGATTCTGCTCCTCATCGTAAAATCGTATGTCGTTCAGATCATCTTCTTGGGCGTAGTCTGACTCGTCCCATCCCAAAGTCTCGTTACAGAACAGCAGTCGAGCAAACCGAGGAGTGAGGTCTAACTCATTTCTAGTACCACCGTTAATTTCCCGGTAGAAACTGTTGTATGCCTCAATAACCGAGGAAATGAAATCCGACGTGATCGATGACATAAGCGCGTGTTCTACGCCAGAATTGTTAAACGTGTGTTTTATCAGATTACACCTTAGCTGGTAGTATTCCTTACCGCGACCATATCTCGCCGGAACTACCGGAAGCCGACATAGCAATCCGTTTCACAGCACGGTATGGGAAACTACTCTTTTACTCATACCCAGCCAACAAGCCGATTTGTTTCTTCGTCTGTCTCCACTACCTGATCTCGTTCCTGAGCAGAGTTGATTTCCGTTTGAATTTCAGAAACTTTCTCAGGTGGTAAGATCCTCAATCGATAGTCATATTCTCCAACGCGCCGGAAGACTGCGAAGTAGTATCGGAGACTAGTTTTATCAAATTTATTTGAGTTGAACATTTCCGCCAGACGGGTCCCGCCAGTTTCAGTCGGAAGGTAAATTCTGGTCTGTTTGCTGCCGTCGTGGTACTTTATTTTTCTGTCTACTTTCTCGCCCTCAAATCGGAATGTAATATAGTACTCTGAATCCACTTTCCACCTGTCACCGTCTTCTAGGAAAAACTCGCCGAACTGCGTAGGGATGTCCATCTGATTCTTGGATCCACCCTGTGTATACCCCAGCCGTGCCCATACTATCGAGGCGTTACGGGGATGGTTGGTTTCCTCCCAGTCATCATACTCCTCAGATGTAGTATCAGGGCTTACATCGGAGGACTCCCGAATATCCTCATACCAATCTAGAAGCTCGTCAGTGACGGGGTGGCTCTCACCCCACGTCTCTTCCCACCATGAAGAGATCTGTTCAATTGCCAAATGACTCGGGTCTATAGAGCGTAAGAAGACGGTAGCTTCCCAATTTCTCGTCATCCCGGACTCGGTTAGATTTGAGGACCCCATCATCAGATGATGACTCTCTGGGTCCTGTATCCATACAAACTTAGGATGAAATCGCGGATTGGCGTTAAGACTATCTCGTCTCCTTAGCGATTCTGCTCCAACTACCCTAACATCTCCTATATCCTGAAGTAACCGAACCGCTTCTGGCTGAGTATGTCCATAATCAAAGGATACAAGCCACTTTGAGGGGGTTGAATCTAGAGAATTTGCTAACCCGTTTTTAACGCGCTCTACGCCTCCTGTAGTAGCATACGCGAAGCCGGCTCTGAAATCCTCAGATTCTTTGGAGTCGATACTTCCCAAAAGCGAACTAATTGGGGTTGATTCGGGCGTTTGTAGTCCCAGACCTAATTTTGTATCAGTCACGATGGATTAGTATCAATCATCCCGTTATTTAAATAGCATTAGGTGTCGCTCAGTTCTGTTAGTACCGATGAGGCGGGCGGCTTCGTGAACTTCCGTGAGACAGTGCCGAGTACGTGATGTATGCGAACAGTTTCGTTCATTTGAGTAAACCTCGAATATTATGAAAAAGGTAGTGGTAACCGACAACAAAGAAAAGCGGTGTGTTATTATCTATCCTCCCGGTCGAAACGGGAAGTGTGACCCACGCTGCGTTGTATGCTTGTAACTCAACTGACTGATGTCACTTGCTGAGGATTTCAACAGGGAAGTTTAGAAAACAGTGAATTGTGTATCAGCCACTGTCCCGGCATGAGACATATTTGCGGTGTCTAGTAACTCAAAGATACACCGGATAGATGTACGATTATGTAAAGTCGTTCAGCAAACGGGATTGGCCCTGAGTATGTGTTTCGGCCTGCTCATTTTGATCATCCTGTTCATCGGGAGAATCTTCCTCTGAATCGTTTTTAAACAGACTGAACGTTTCGGGGATGTCCCGTGCTCTTTTGAATCTGTTGTCAGAGACAGTAAGTGTGGTTTTGAGCCCACAGTGATCACAATACTGTTCGATACCTCCGATTTGCGTATGTGTAATTTTCCATCCTTTGTCATTAAGAGGATGCTGGCAAGCAGGACAAGAGAGCGGCACTGATGATTCCCACTTCTCGATGAGGTTTGCACTCATTAGTGGCCCCTCAAAGCCACACGTGGGCTGCTCCGTTTCACCACCATGCTCATGTTTGTTATCTTTTTTATCTTTACCGTTATTTTCGTCACTTATTCTGTCGGCCTCTTCATCATCGTCTCCATCATCACTTTGACGCAGACTGGGATTGTGTTCACATATGTATTTTTTAACCTGATGACCGTGAACAGTATCAGATCCCCATGGTCGCACGTCGCCACCACACTTCGGGCATTTCCCTTTGATTACATCCCCGATTTTGTCAAGAGCGGAATCAACGCCGAATCGATCAACTAATTTTATTATTCCGTGGTCTAGATCGTTTTTATCTCTTGTGTGGGTGCGTTCACCGAGCACATCTTGTAAGTCATCAAATTTTGTTTGGGGGATTATTGTGGGGCATTCACCAACTTTCTCGCCCTTGTGGATAAGTCTCCCTGTGTATTTCGGATCACGGAGGAGGCTCCGGACCTGATGGTACGACGGAGTCAAATCTGAATCATATTCTTTTTCTACCTGACGATGTGCTCGTTTCATATTCCCCGGCGGTATCTCCGCTCGCTCGTCGCCATTAAGTACGATGTCCACAATTCGTAGAATGATCGGTTTTTGTTCTTCGATGATTTCGAGTTCATCACCGTCAGTTTTGGTAAATCCATATGAGGGTCGTCCGGGCCATTCGTTTTTTTCAAGCTTCTTACGCTGGCCGCTTTCCCTGCCTTTCGTGATGTTGTCGTATTCTCTGCGTGCTTGTACGACTTCTAGGAAGAGCATTAATTGCTGCGTAGGATCTACCATATCAAAGTAGCCCTGACCATCGACATACAGTATCACTCCTTCCCGCTTCATTTTCCAGAGGAATGCTGCGGCTTCAAGTGGATCGGCTCGAGTTAAGCGGTCAATATCACGAAGCATTAGGCAGTAGGTCCTGTCGCTTCCTTCCACTTCTTGGATAATCTGATTAATCGTATCGCGGCGCATCGTTTTACCGGATTCCCAGCGATAACCAATACGTACAACATGTTCAACATCAAAACGTTCTTCTTCAGATATTTTTTCATCTTGATCTTCGATACTCGTTCCTTTTTCCTGAGCTTTTGTTGAAACTCTTGTGTACTTTATTATCGCATCAATACGCTCATGGACATCATCAAAGGATAGGCCCAACCCAAGAATTAGAAGAAGTGGGCTTACAGGGCTGATCAATTTAGATGCACCAGACAAAGGCCAGTTTATAAGAGTACCACTTAGTATATATACAGCATATATAAGAGACCCACTCAACAGAAGCATACCCCGAATGCTGGTCCCTTTATTATGGGGTGCATATACAGGACTTAAATGAGTAGCCTGATGTAGACTATTCGCGGGTAAAGAACCACGGTTATTTTCTGACGATTCAAGTTCGGCGTTGTCATTTTTAGACATCCCGCTAGGAGCGAGGGGGATGACACTACCCTCGGGGACGCGAGGATCCCGATATAGGCAAAAGATATATTATCATCGAAAAAACCGATTAGATATCGTGTGGACCGATAGGCGAACTCATGGTGACCTATTCGAACAACACCCGAAGCTCGGGCCTACCATATTTACCGATCCAGTACCCGATAAGCCTCCATCAAGGATCCCACCCCGATTGATCCCTGAAGATCATCTTGCTGACTCTCGATACGTGCTCTCTAAAGATCAGCGAAAAGTACTACTCAATAGATCTGGATACCATCAAAAAAACAACGCACTGCTGAAAAAGCGAGACTTGCTCGCTGAGCGGATCCACCATTTGATGTACGATACAGCGCTGCTTGCTACTAGCCCATATATGCAACGCGAGCTGTGGGACACTGGCCCTATCAAGCGAAAAGAGAAATTAAGCAAATTTGCGGTCCTCCACAACGAACTACGAAGCGGGAAGAAAAGCAAGGGAATATCAATTGAAACGGTTTTGAATGAGATCGTAGAAAATTCAGATACTGAATTTGTTGAGTCGCGCGCTGATGTCTTAGAGATTATTCAGGATACGGATATTGAGGAGATTATCGCTGAAAAAGAAGAAGAACAAAAAGAGAATGATGAGGAAGAAGAACACAAAGAAAAAAGCCAGTCAATAGAACTTACAGGACCAAAACAAAAATCAGGGAAGGCATCAGCTTCATACACATTTAATTATATAGCATTGAGGAGTGACACTGATGTAGTATCTGAGGCTGCTGATGTATTGACTGTTATCTATGAGACCGATATTGGAGAAACAATATCTATGGTCCTCTCAGGAGACGAACCGAGTCGTGAAATACCACTTGCAAGACTTATGTCTGACGCTAAAAAGAGAGATGTCGGATATTACGAGACCGAATTTGACACCCCAGAAGACCTCTGGAGAGAGTCACTCCAGACCCCTCAGACTCATCTAGCAACCGGAGATACTCGACTCAGTCCCTCTAATAACTCACAGCCTGCGAAGTTCGGGTTTGAATTTGGTAGTATTGTTGACGTACTTATGACAGAGGAAAGCGCGAAAAACGAAGTGATCTGGGGATTCATTATCGCCCTTATCGGAAGATCACATCGTGAAATCGCAGAAGAAAAATCAGAGATGGCCGAATTAATTACGTCGATTGAGCAAATGCATAAGTCGAGAGAGAAGAACGCTAAAAATATGACATATTTAGAAGACAAGTCAAATAGTGGATCGCCGTACTCTGAAATAAAAGGAGAGGTGGAAGCTGCGGGGTACAGGCCGAACCCCGTGATTCTGCAAGAAGTCGAGTATCACACAACAGTAGATCACGGCCTGACAGAGGCATACAAGAACAATGTACGTCGTATCATCAGGGATATTGAAGAAAAGTTGCCACTGATAGAAATTAACGAATTCGCTGAAACAGTTGCACACGACATCGAGCAGATCGATGCGCAAAAAAAAGAACTTGATTCGATCTCAGAAGTTATCAAGGAAGTGTGGAGTATGGAGGAAGGTAAAATATCAGAGACATCAAAGAATCTCGGAGACAAGCTTGATGTACGAACAGACGCGATAACTGCAGGACTGCATTTGGTTGATGATGGAACGCATCGTGAAATGATAACTGAGGCCCCACTAGTGGAAGAGCACCCCTCAGAAACAAGTCCAGCGTGGAGTCTCACGGAGTATGGAAAAGTAGTATCGAAGACGAAATTTGAACACAAAGGCTTAGACTGGATCTATCGATATATAATTGGGCCGGAAGAACTGTCGCTTGATGAGCGTATATTACTTAGCCACTGCTTGGATGAGCACATTATGAAAGGTGGCGATGGTGACGATAATGAGGTGGACAAAGAGGGGGAGACAGACAAGGAACAGTCTCAGGATAACTGAGTGTTTTGTTTTCGTTGATCGATCTTTGTTGTGTGTCTCCAGACTGTCTCTTTGGTAACACCTGCGGCGTTGCCGGCTTCTGAAAGAGTGAATTGGTCGCTCGTTGCATGGCTCGCTACATACAGTGCAGCAGCGGCGACGGCGGCAGGCTCGCCACCAATTGAATTTGTGTTCGTGAGTTTTTCACTGGCTCTCACGGCGGTCGCATCCGAGACAGATAGCTCATCCGCTAGATACCCAATGTATTCACTCGCCCCCACCACAGAAAAATCAAAGTCTATTGTGCCTTGTATGACCTGAGCTGTATCGAATATCTGCTGTTTGTCCGTATCAGTCAGGTCTGCAATTGCATGGCTTGGCCGCGGTTGGCCAGCTTCGCGGCAAGTGAGATAAATCGTAGCCGCCACGACAGTGTTTATTTGACGACCGTGCATGAGGTGCTGGTTCCATGATTCGATCACGACATCAGCTGATCTAGCACGTATCTCATCACTTATTGTGAGACCGTTGGCGGCGGTGTCTAGAACCGATAAGATCTGGACTAACTGCTGGTCCGACGCATCTGCAACAGTGATGTCTTCTTCCCAATTTTTGTTATCCTCTTTAGCTTCCCCCTCGTCATGTGTTGGAGGCTCCGGCGTGGCAGTTATCCACTCCGCATCATCACACACCAATCCACAAACATCACAGATTTTGGCAGAAATATCATCAGGCTTGCTGAGATCGCTTGATCCACATCCGGGGCACTCAACGGCACGGGTTTCCTTTCCCGTCATTCATCAAGCCCCGTTTTCTTTCGATATTCCGAAAGGATCCGCTCAGATTTACTTATTTTACGCTCCTTATCCATTGGTTCCGGCTTAAACCGGTGTCGGATATCAGTCACTTTATCAAACAAGTCGTCACTAATAATTCGGTACTCATTGACATAATCCTCGTACCCGGCTACGCAGTACTGGCCGATGTACAGTTCGTTGCTCAATATTTTTTGGATTGATTGGGTCTTCCAATCGTTTCCAGCAGGCGTAGTGATACCTTCTTTGTTTAGTATAAATGCGACCTGTGGCATCGATCTCTCTCGGATATACAGCTGGTAGATCCGTCGGACGAGAGAGGCCTCCGTGTCATTAATTTTGAGCTGATCGTTATCCAGCATATCATAACCCAATGGTGGTTGATTGTTTGGCCATTTATGATGTTTAGCCATGCCATACATGCCCATCTTGACTCGTTGGCTCGTCAGATCGGTTTCCAGCTCAGCAGCAGATGCTAAGTTTCGAAAGTTAAACCGGCCTACAGGGGTTGTAGTATCTATATATTCGGTTACGCTCTGTAGGGCCACGTCCCACTGGTCAAGCTGCTCTTTAGTTCGGACAAGATCTGTTAGTGATCGGCAAAACCGATCTAATTTCCAGAAAACCACAACATCTATAACATCTTGAGCGGCTGTACCAAGCAAACTCTGAAACTCCGGACGGTCAGTATCGCGTCCGGATTCGGCCTCGTCTGCGAACACGTATCTTACCGTCCAATTACGCATCTCACAGCGATCCCAGCAGCGGCTGATCTGCTCGTCTATCGAATAGCCAAATCGCTGACTTGCAGATGACGTACGAGCGTATATTGCTGCGCCAAGTTCGTCGTCATCTGAATCCCCAATACCGGGTGGTAAGGGGTGATTCTGTTCCGTCATAGCGCTTCCCCCGTAAGTGAACCAAAAGGCTCGTTTCTAGTTTTACTTCGACTGTTACTGGGATTGCAAGACATCATCGACTATACGCCACTAGTATATTTGATCAACCGGTCATTGATCTGTTTATGATAGATATTCTGGTAGAGCGTCCCAGATGGGTGCATCGATATCTATTGTGTCGGGCCGCATCAACGAGCCAAGAGTCATTTGCAAGGCCGTTAGATCGACCCTTCCAACATCAACTGCTCCAACTTGGTTGAGATGGTGCTCAAGTCGGTCTGGGCTAAGTTGTGAAGTCGTAACCACCATCACCATGACTGCATATCCTTCCTTAAATAGCGTCTCTAACCGACGTTTGAGACTAATATCCAAATTTTTATATACGATCTCAATTGCAATACCCGCTGACTCGGATAACAAGTCTACCACCACAAAATCAGACGCATCGCCAACACGTCGTTCTAGCTCGATGTCGTCCAGACCAGAGTTGGCTGGGAGCAGATTATAAATCCGTTTGGCAACCAACTCCTGAGCGAAGCGATGGGGTATTGAAGTGTTACCATCAGCAACGCACGGCCCCGCATGATCGTGATGGTGAAAACAATCATTGGTATTATTTGTTCTATGGAATTCGATGGTCTCACCACAGAACAGGCACCGATACCGATCACGTCGATTATAATGCCCTTCTTGCCGATGCGTGACCTCATCGACGGAAACCGCAACGCCTTGATCGATGTCAAGAGCCACGATCATTAGGCATCACCCTGTTTGAGGATTGACTCACACCGTCCTGCGACTGTTTTTATGACCGCCTCAGCAAACTCAACGTTGTGGTCCGGTTCCATGCGCTCAAAGACTTCCTCAAGGAAGCTCACTTCTCGATGCAGGTCAGCAACAATGGCATATGGGGTATCCTCATCAGGCAGTGTGTCTGTAGACTCTGACACAGACACCTTAGAATCGGGGTCCTGAACCGAGTCTACCTTCTCTTGGTTTTCGTGCATCGCACTAAGGTTGGCTTCAGGCTCAGGGACTGCACGGAGACCTGTTTGATTGTCAACTGGCGATCCCCAGAGACTCTGTTGCCCAGCATCGCTGTCATTGTCGCTATCTGCCTCCTCTGTCGCTACAGAAGTACTATCGAATTCGATAGGCAGATCATCGACGAGTCCGCGACTTATGAGCTCATCAATACTTTCCGGTGTCAGCTCAGATTTTATTATGTCGTTGATCTCATCGTCACTACTTCGCTCAAATCGCTGGACGATGTCGGGAGCCCGCTCGAACACCTGTGCTGGATAAGAGGATGCAGACCCTACCTTGCTCGCGATCTGCGACTTTGTTGCATCTGGTAGCAGCGCACGAGCGATAATAATCGCCTGCTGCTTGGCCGTTAGTTCATCTAGAGATTCTGTTTTCTCACTAGTCCGCTCTGCTTGCGGATGGTAGTAATCTCGAACGACTCTATGTATCGTACTATAAGATGGCACATCAAGATCCAACGTCGAAAACTCACTAGAGATGATCTCCTCAAGCTCTGAATAAGATTTGTACGGATTGGTCGTTGCTATTCTGATAATATGCCGATGGTGCTCAGGGAAGTCGTCCGGGAGTTGGTCCACCGTCAGACATTCCAGATCAATCTCGTCTGGCTGTCTCGATACAGTATCGAGAAGGTCACCATCTTGAGATAGCACCTCAACCTCGGCCTCAGGCATCAGTCCATTAGTGTTTTTATGAGCTTCATCATCAGAGCGTGTGATGTGCACGCGAGCAGTAATTTCGTTCTCATAAATTGTCTCGCAGATCGGGCACCGGTATCTGTACTCTTTTTGTTTGTCTGTTATATCCGATGTGTCTGCTGATGGTTGCGCGTCGGTATCATCTGTCGATATCGCCTCATTCGTGGGTTGGTAGTGCTGGCTCATACCCACCTCAACAGACGTGTTACGACTACTTACTCAATCGCCGATTGATCTGCAAATTGCGACAGAATAATATGATCTAAAGTATTTCTGCCTGAGCCTCCTGAATTGCCTGTAACAACACCCACGCATCCTCAAGCGACTCACCTGCAGTAATTACCTTGCGGTCCGAATCATATTGGACAACACCTGCCTTGGCCATATGATCCAGATGAGTCTGGATGAGAGAGGTGTAGACATTGCGATATGGGTCCCCTCTCGCGTGTTCAATAGGGATATCCTGTTCGATTGCAGTGATGCGTCGAGCGAGTTCTCTGACTGTGATCTCCTCATCTTTTTCGATGATTATTTCGATTGCATAGCGCCGCCGTGGAGGGCCCAACAGGTTGCATAGATTGGATGTTCGCGCAGGAGGGGTACCTACAGCATTCTGTACATTGTCTCCTGACCTCTTACTCATCTGTATCACCCGGATATATTGCCGGAGCTAATTCATCGCTAATCGCTAAACAGTCTCGTAACGCCGCAATATATCGCTCACGGACCTTTCCACGCCACCGTCCGTCTTTCTGGATCATCTCCACTGTTGATCCTTTCCGCTGGTAATGGCGCAAGGTCTCTATGTCATCATATAACGGGTTGACAAAATGGGCCTCTACACCACCAAGACACGGCACAGACACATCATGGGAGTCAAGATAGCCTACTGCCTCAGTGAGTAGCCCGATCTCTGCCGGTCGTGGGCAGGCGAGAACCAGTTCACAAAGATGCCGTCGGGTCGGTCGCTGAGTCACCAACTGTAGCGACATGCGTTCACGCTCGAATAGCTCGTGAATTAGACAGCCTCCAGACCGCTGAGGATCAACACACGACCCGGTGCTGTGGTAACCATGTGAGGGTCGATCAAATATGTCCAATTGGCGGTTATATTTGCTGGCCGGGTGACATGCCGTTTGCCCCCCTATCTGCACTACTCTCTCGCAACCAAACCGGAGCCACTTAACCAGATTATCTCTGAGCCAGCGTCGCTGTGCTGGGTTTGTCGTCTCATCGAGTGGTGAAGGATCAGCATCGCTCTGACCGATGTCTATAGTGAAAAATAGCTTTTGTTGAGTCGGTCTCAACGGCGACTCAGTAGCGTTGTGGCCTATCTCTGTTGTCTGTCCTATCAGTACCGGGGCCCCGTCAGTATTAATTGATGTGGGGCGCGTAGCGTTGTTTGCTGTCATAGCGGCAGCACAGGGGGCGCGGTGTCCAACCACCGGGCCCTCGATGGACCACCCCTGCTCGATTGCAGTTTATTTTAATCACTTAAAAATAATGGGAAATTGATTGATGCATGTACAATAACATACTCATTCACTTCCAAACTATTGCAGCAGTGCTGAGTTGCCCCACGTCATCTGATGGATCGCCTTTCCAATATGACCCATACCGCTATCAGAATACGTTTTTTTGCTGGCGGCTGTCCTAAGGTGGCTCTGTTGAAATCCTCAAGTGGTGACAGGTTTCGAGCGTCGTGCAAGATACAGAGCGTGTATGCAGCATGGGCGGTCCGTTGCTTACCTATATTGACCACAGGGTGAGACAAACAAACCACGCTCATGAGCATGCAATAGACCGTTGAAGTTAGTACTGAGTAACGTATCCTGATTTAACTGCGCTCAGCCCAACCGGTCAGTGTGGCGCAATCTGAAATAGAATGGGATGTCAATCCTAGTACGTCACGGGTAGTTGAGGCTCTACTTGCTGTCCAATTCGGGCTTGTTGGGGGTACCATCCTGTTTGCGGGAACGAGCCTGTTTCTCGCTCTTGCTGCCCGATACGCAACCGAAAGAGCAACACCCGTGCTCGTGGGATTTCTTGTACTAGGAATCGTCGTTCCCATCCTACTCTTTTATTTAGTATTGCGGGCGGTAGCCGGGTCGGGAATCAAGAGAGTAATAGCTCTGTATTATTTTTACGACTCGGCTCATCCCGAACGGACGATCTTTGACCACGCTCCTCCTCGGCGATATGTCGGAGCAGCCACGGTCGGACTTTTCGGATATCTCAGTACCATTTTTTTATTTGAGTTCCGACCCGACATCGTATATTTATTTGTCGTCATAAGTATTCCCTTCTGTTATCTTCTCTGGTGGAGTATACCAAACAGAGGTCATCTTGATATTGAATCGGAGGCGCTTGTCGTATACAACCGACGCTTGCTCACTGAAGGTGGGAGTGCCAGCGCTCGAAACCTACTCCGCGGATTTAGTAACGATGACCGACAAACATCTCTTAAAGACGTTATTGGGATGAGGGCCATCCAGATCGGCGATATCGTTATTCTTGCCCTCCGGCATCGCTCAGGTTACGCACCTACCCTCGTTGTTGTTCCGCCTCGCGTAGCTGAACGGTTCGCTCAGGAGTACGGTAGCTAACCCGACTGTACTGACTGATTCGGATACTCCGATCTGAGTATGCCCGTCCGTGCAAGACTCGCGCTGTACATCTTACACGCCAATCAGTAACAATATCGCTTATCTGATCATTGTTTCGCTCAGTTAGGAAAGAGCCAAGTTGGATTCCGGATAGAGAACGTAGGTTGTGTTATCACGGTGCTCACCCGCGGATCTCGCCAGTGAAGAACGCGGTCGTGTAGGTAATCCGGAGAGCCTGTCCGATGGCGACACTGCTGAGTAGGACCGTGAGGACGGCGAGGACCCCGACAATGTCGACTGCCTCAACGAGGAAGCCCGGATCGGCAGCCCCCGCAAGTACGTCGGTTATGAGAGGGTCAAGAGCCCCCACCGCAACTATCACGGCGAGCCCGACTACGATGAGCCCGTATTCCAGCGCGACTCGGATCACGGTGAACCCGGCAACGGACGCTGGTGCGTCCCGGACGACACGGATGGCACTCTTCACAGCGTCAACCGCGGGGTCTCCGTTGATGGCCACAGCGGGAAACAGGAACTGTGTGACCATCGCAGAGCAGAAGTAGACGCCGCCGAACATGATCAAAAGAAGACCGAATGGGACGACAGTAGCGATCTCGGGCAGATCAACGGCGCTTGACACGAGCGCTCCCGCGATGACGAGCACGAGTATGAGTGCGAACAGCACAACCAACGCAGTGAGCCATAGGACGACGAGCAGCGCATACGCGCCGAGCAGCGAGAGCCAGCGCTCTCGGACGAGGTCGACACCGACTTCCGTCGACAGCGCCCCGGTGAACAGGCCGTGGTCGGTGACCGCATACGCAGCTCCGAGACCGAAGGCTAACACAGGGATCCCCAGTAGCCAACCGAGAATGGGAGCCACGCTGGTGACAGCCGACGCGACGAGTGCGATCATCCCGAGGACTCCAACCGCCGCGAGCGTGGCAGGCGTTCGATGGGCTATTCGACGGATTCCGTGGAGGGAGTCGAGTGCGGGTCCCATACGTCGCCGTGGGTAATCGACAACCTAAAAATTCGGGTTGGAGCTGGAGGCTGCCACAAGCTCCCGCCCTCATTATGATGGTCGGTGCGGTACGCTTCTGGTGGTCGAATGAGTCTGGCGGACACTTCCGCCAACGCCAGTATATGCGGCTCGGCTCGTGAGCAAAAAGCAGGTACTAACCGACCACTCTCTTTTGAACCGATTTTCAGTCCGCAAGATCCGCGCGCTGTATTTAACATCGACCTCGTATCAGTTCTAGAGGATTTCAACAAAGACAGAATTTGAAATGTGGGGTCAATCACTCCAAGTTATTTTCCGCCCACGATAATATGAATTTATTGGCGAATGGGTCAAGATCAGCAATCTGCGTGACGCTCAGGGGGCGATTTACATTCGGGCCGATGGTCGGGTAGTCTTCCGGTTCCGGCAGCAGCTTATTTGTCGGTATTGACGGTGGTTCCCAATCCGTCGCAAATACGACTGTAGTCGTCCCAAACACTCGTCCGGGCAGTCCCTGTCTTGTTTTCATACCGGTCACAGCCGACGCCTCAAGACGAGCTTGTGGTGTCTCAAGCAGCCGTCCATATACGACGATGATATCATCATAACACCGGTACTCAACGGGCCCATACCGCAGATAATACACACTTATCCTGAAAAGGACGAACACAACAAGGCCGATAATTCCGAGTACGACTAAAAATCGGCTTATGAGGAGTCCAAAAAGGAGTACTGACAGTGGAAGCCACGCGTTCACGAGATACCGACATCCTTGTACGAGTGCGTCAAGACACACCCCAGCTTGTGACGGGCGAACGACTAGGTCCGGCTCGCCGGATGGGATCGTCACCGGCTCAGGCTCAACCTCAATTTCAGGATCGAATAGCCGTCTAAACCATCCTTTCCGCTCTGAGTCGTGTTGTAGTTGCCAAGCGCGAAGATCAGCTGCGTACTTTCCAACAAAGATAATACTGACAAACAATGTCTCACTGAAAAATGGCTGCTCACTGTCACCAAAGAGTACAATTCCAATGAACGCGAGAAACACCAACCCAGCAGTTGCGACCAGTTGTTGGAACGGCTCAAGCAGAACCGTCCGTGCAGAGTGGTTTCGATAGTTCTCTGCATGAAAATACTCACGTATCGCCTCAACACCTCGAACAACGAACACAACTACACCACCAACAAGCATCCACCCGACTGTTTCAGCGGTAATTACTGGATCGGGGAGCACAAACATGACCATCGAAAGCAGAATCAAGAGGCCAGTAATGAAGACTGCTGGCAGAAGTAGCGCCAGATTCCGCGGGTACACCGGTGGCAAGAACCGGGAGAGTGAAACTCCCCCTCGTTTGGCCGCCAGCGCCCCAAGTATCGGGCTCTCCAACATAGCCAGCACCAGCGGGCGCTTCCTCGCAAACGGGAGTTTCCACCACGCCCAAACTGCTGTCGTCCACATATCCAACACGAGTACGCCCAAGAAAATCGAGACGGACCAGTCGAGAAACACAAAACCGAACAACGGTAGTACATTTACTCCCGAGAGCGCGATGAGTTGACGAGAAGGGTTGCTCAAATCGTACCAAACGTACGTCTCAACCGATCAAAAAGGTTCGGTACTCACAAAGCATCGCCAGTTTGCTTAACCTGAGCCACTTGTTCTGTCGTAATGAGTCGTAAGCAACGGTCGAGGAGCGATTATCGAAGAGAGAGTCGTCGCTGTCGGCGGCGGTCAGCCGCCGACGCGACAGCGTAGCCACTCACAAGGCAGCGTCCTAAGCCAGTGACTACCTGTGGAACCGGTCGTCGGGTGGTCGGTTCGCGGGGACGGCCCGACGCACCGCGGGGGCCGTCCACGCAGCTCGTCGAATCATATTCACGAACTCCTCGTACGGCCAGTGAAAGATATATGTCCAACGTTTGCGTTCTCTTCTCGACCGCGGGTGGCGCGGGGATCCCCGCGCCATTTCAGGATGTCCAGACAGGGTGTTATAAAACAGTTGGCATGCCTCCCGAATCGGTCAGTACAGGGCACTCACGAATCGGTCAGTACAAAGAACTCACCTACTGGCGAGAGCGACAATCTTACCGACATCTGTCAAGAACACCGTGCGAGATACAGAGCATGGATGCAACACAGAGGCTTCTTTCATTCGGGCTCAGGATGTTTCTGTTTCGACCCTGTGTTTGTCTTCCGATATTACACTCTGATTTCTCTTGGTTTCATTAGTAACAGTCTCATGTGCGTTGGCCGTACCTCCAGTATCCTTTTGAGTGGAACCAGTATCCTGAACTGGATACTCTGTAAGCTCTTCAGTTGCAATCAGTTGTCTCACTCCGCGGTCAAATTCACCTTCATCGATTTCACCGCAGGCATACTGCTCTCGGAGGGTTTCAACCGATGTCGATTCACCACTATCCTGAATTGCGTACTCTGGGATCTCTTCAGTTGCAATCAGTCGTTCCACACGACGAGTAAATTCACCTTCATCGATTTCACCGCGAGCATACCGTTCCCGCAGCGTTTCAACCGGCGTTGATTCAGAAGATTTGCTTTCATCCTCCATCTCTTCAGTACCTTCGGTTACGTCCAGCCATTGCTCAATTGCCTCCAGATATCTATTGTCAGAATCGTTGGAAATTCGCGAAGCCATCGGTAGAAACACTAAGAATCCAACAAGGAGTATTACGAGTAGCGCACTCCCCCATCCCATTGCGGCAGCAAGTATTCCCAAAACCACTGTTAGGGCAATGACAGCGGTCTCAAGGGGAGTGTGGGAATCTTCACTCGTAGCCATTATAGTATATCTTATGACTAGGGATATAAAAGTCTGGACATACATTGTCACTCAGCCTAATATACATCCAGCCATCAGCATGTTATCGGCGGGTTTGTAGAAGTATTCACAGGGTGAGCCGCCCGATCCGTATCTGCAGCAGACTTCTAAAATACGTCCGACAGCAGGTGACATAATAACTCCAACACTGCCTCAAGTAGACTGAACTGCTGTGCAAGATATGCGCACTGTATCTTGCACGTCCGAGCTTTCATAATGGGAATTTGTCACCTCAACCGATGAGCGATTCGCGCCCGAGATCGCTCACGAGTACAGACCGACAGGCGCTGTAGATACAATCTTGTCCAGTAGCCGAACACGATCCCTACCGATAGCTGCTGCACGCCCCGGTATCTAACCGTCTTCTGCCGATATTCAGGTCTGTGCGATCTACTAGTAGTTATTGAATATGGAACGCCGTGGCTCGTGTTGTCCCCCTCGGACTATGCGGTCACAACACCACGTAACTACCAGTAGTCCGTTGAGATCGACCTAGTGTTCGATGGCAAGTAATTGGAACTATTCGGTGTCGTCACCATCAGGCTCATCTGCAGAGATGAGTCCATATGCGACGGCACTCCCAAGTCCAGCGAGTGCTGCGACCACGCCCATCCCCGGCACATCGTCGCTCGTGTCGTCAACAGTCTCTTCTTCGGGTGGGGATGCTTCCTCATCTTCTGAATCGGATGGGTCGACTCCGTCGTCATCTCCAGCGTCATCATTTGACTCCGATGGTGCAGCCTCAGCATCTTCATCGTCAGACTCCTCTTGAGCCTCCTCACGCGTCGGCGATTCGAAGTACTGCTCATGGGTATCTTGATCCCACATTTCGGGTCGCTGGGTCGTCGACATATATTGGTCCGCCAAATCCGCAACCTCCGTAGTGCTGGTCTCTTCTATGAGCTCCAGAAGCTGGTCGTGGGTAAGTTCTGCATCTGAGTTATATTCGTTGAACTGTCTGAACAAATCGTCAATAGAACGCTCTCCGTCGGTTGCTCGACGTATCTCCAAATCAAGTCGACCGAGAACAAGTGCTCCAACTTCGTAGTTCGCTCTTCGCTCTTCTTCCCACGTCTCTTTCTGTTTCAAAACGGCATCCTCGTGTCGCTCAAGCCCACGTTCATATGCCCTCCGTAGCTCAGAGAAGGAGACTCGACCATCTTCATACGGGAGCAGAATACCGTAGTGATCCGCTTTGCCCTCGAAAATCCATTCTGTTTCATCGGGCAAAATACGGTTTTTAATTCCCTGATACTCCTGCCTCGTGTGAATATATTCATGATCCCAGACACTTTGTGCGCTATCTATTTCGAAATCGGTTCGGGTCCATGCGCTCGTATTCGACCCATCCGATGATCCGCCAACGGTGATTCCTTCCGGTACAGCGAATTTGTACACACGCTCACTCTCTCCACCGATATCGACGCGGTCGCTAGCGTTTACAAGCGCATCAAGGATATCCTCGGCTGGCGATGAGAGGTCAGCCGCATCCGGGACGATCAGGCTAATTTCTTCTTCGCTGGCTTCCTTGCTGTATGTTTCATACGAACCGAGTAACACATGATGTCCATGCGCGATTCCTTCAGTCCCGTCTGCGATAGAGATGTCAAGTGAATAATCAAGTGTTGCAGGACGGTGTGAAAAAACGTTGACCACCCGCTCGGGTGCTATGAACGCCCAATCGTCTCCGCCATATATTGTCTGAATAAACTCAGCTGGTTGTGTCGGTACCGACGCGACAAGCGTCTCCCCGGACGTATCGGTCTGATAACCACCCTGTGTTTCTTCAAACCCGTTACTGCTCTCAATGGTGACCTGTTCACGATTACGGAGAGCCACAGTATCGGTCCCACTAAATTCAAGCGTTACCTCAAGAGATATTCTATCTCGCTCTTCAGAATGCCAATCAACGATGATCTCATGGTGGATCGCTGTGTCCGAACCTGACTCATCTCTATCACTGGCCGATATAGGACCAGCACCCGCACCGAATAGCAGAATACCAGCGCTTCCGGCGGCAGTTGTTTTCAGTAGTCTCCGTCTCGTATGTTGATGTTGGCCATCGTAAGAGCACCGACGCATATCTTCTCCATTCTATGTGTAAATCTATAAATATTTTCCAGTGAAATGGAGAGAGTTGATATCGAGTTCGACAAAGCTTGTTTAATATTTGTCGTTGACACAGCATACCTTTACCACAGTAGACAATGACCGATTCGCGCCCGAAATCGCTCACGAGTACAGACTGACGAGTGTTGTAGATACGATCCATATTCAATAGTCGAACACGATCTCCACCCGTAGCTGCTACACAACCCGAGATCTTTCCGTCTTCCACCGATCTTCGGCTCAGTATGATCTACTAGTAGTTCTCGAATATGGAACGCCGTGCCTCGTGTTGTCCCCCTCCGACTATGCGGTCACAACACCGCAAAACTACCAGTAGTCTCTCAGTGGTCAGTACAGGGAAATCACATACCGGCGAGGGCGATGATCTTAGCGACACCTGTCAAGAACACCGTGCGAGATACAGAGGGTGTAGTCAGCATTGGGTCGTGATACAGATCGGACGCGACTGTATCACCGGGGTTGTGATGGTGAATTAAGAGCCTGTCAACCTTAGATT